>JBKJNY010000074.1:0-36753 GCA_046593355.1 Pirellulaceae bacterium
CTACGCACGGCCCAAAATGACACATTCCGTGGTTCATCCGCATCTGGTTATCCAGTATAGGCTTACGTTGGACAATCGCCCGAATCGATTGTGTCACTTTGGGCCGTGCGCAGTATAGCAGGTCGCACTGCGATTGGCCGGACGACGATTCGCGTCCTCCATATCAATGATCCGGTTCGCAGTCTGTTGCGAGCACATCTGTTTGCCGAAGGCGTGCTAAAGTTGCCCGAATAGTCAACGAGCTTCCCCCTAGCCCCTACTTCCCACTCCAGCTACCATAAACCATTCGACTTTTTGCGAGCTTTTCCCATGCGTCATGTCCTTTCCGCCCTGGTTCAGAACGTCCCCGGTGTGCTCGCGCACATCTCGGGAATGATGGCCTCGCGTGGCTATAACATTGATTCCTTGGCGGTCGGCGAAACGGAAGATGCCAACCTCTCGCGGATGACTTTCGTGGTGGTCGGGGACGACAAGCTTCTGGAGCAGGTTCGCAAGCAGCTCGAGAAGATTGTGACCGTGGTTCGCGTTGACGACGTCAGCAGCCAGGATCATGTGGAGCGGGATCTGATGCTGATCAAGGTCTCCGCGCCGGCCGGCCCCAAACGGTCGGAAATCCGCGAATTGGTCGATATCTTCCGTGGCCGGATTGTCGATGTCGGCGAACAAGAGCTGATGATTGAAATTTCCGGCCGGGAAAGCAAGATTGAAGCCTTTATCGGTCGCATGCGTCCCTATGGCATCCTGGAGCTCGTGCGGACTGGCCGGATCGCCATGGTCCGCGGCAAAGGCAAAGCCGACGAAGTCCCGCTGTTGCATGAAAGCTCCATCCGAAAATATGTCGGCTGAAAAGGGGTCGGGAGGGGTTTTCGCAGCAACCCGTCTCAGCCTTTGAAAGATCAACGCTGCGAAAACTCCTCCCGACCCCGTCCGCTCTAACTTCCGCCCTCTAACCTCTGCCCTCTTCCTCATGCCCGCCACGATTTACTACGACAACGACGCCGACCTCTCCCTCCTCAAGAACAAAACCATCGCCATCCTCGGCTATGGGTCACAAGGGCACGCCCAGGCCCAGAACCTCAAGGACAGCGGCTGCAAGGTCATTATCGGCCAGCGACCGGGAGGCCCAAACTACGACCTGGCGGTGAAGCATGGCTTCAGCCCGATGAGTGTGGATGAAGCGACCAAACAGGCGGACCTCGTCAACATCCTGCTGCCGGACGAGGTGCAGGGGGACATCTACCGCGCGAACATCAAGCCGTATCTTGTCCCCGGCAACATCCTGATGGCCTCGCACGGCTTCAACCTGCACTTCGGCCAGGTCGAGCCGCCGCCGGGCGTGGATACGATGCTCGTGGCTCCCAAGGGGCCGGGCCACCTGGTCCGCAGTGAATTCGAGAAGGGGGGCGGCGTCCCCTGCCTCATCGCCCTCGGCCCCGGCGCGAGCCCCGAAACGCTCAAGCTGGGTTTGGCTTACGCCAAAGGCATCGGCGGCACCCGCGGCGGCGTCATCCAGACCACGATTGCGGAAGAGACCGAAACCGACCTCTTTGGCGAGCAGGTCGTACTCTGCGGCGGCGTCAGCGAGCTCGTGAAAGCGGGCTTCGAGACCCTCGTCGAAGCCGGCTATCAGCCCGAAATGGCCTACTTCGAATGCATGCACGAGCTGAAGCTGATCGTGGACCTGTTCTATCAGGGGGGCCTCAACTACATGCGGTACAGCATCTCCAACACGGCCGAATTCGGCGACTACACCCGCGGCCCGCGGATCGTCACCGACGAGACCCGTAAGGAAATGAAGAAGATCCTCAAGGAAATCCAATCCGGCCAATTCGCCCGCGAATGGATCCTGGAAAACAAAGCCGGCGCTCCAGGCTTCAAAGCCACGCGCCGCCGCGAGCGGACCCACCAGATCGAAGACGTCGGCCGCCGGCTAAGGAAGCTGATGCCGTGGATTAACGCGAAGGAAGTGTAGAAATCGATTTGAGATTTGAAATTTGAGATTTCAGAGCAGACTTGGGGAATCCTCATTCTGAATTGCCGTCTCGAGCCGTATCAAATCTCACATTTCAAATCTGAAATCCCTGCCATGCCCGCCGCCTCCGCCTACGAAACCTTCGCTTCCCTCCAGCCCGGCGACCGGGTTCAGCTCGATCATGAAGTCAAGGTCGGCTTTCGCCGCTGGATGACGACGACCATTGGCACCGTAGTGAAGAAGGAACGCCGCCGCCACAGCCTGCACTTCAAGCGCAACCCCGACGACAAAGTCTATAGCGACGTCATTGTTCTCCGCCGGGACAGCGGCGAACTCACCACGGTTACGCTGGACGAGTTTTCAGAGCTGCGCCAAGTTGAATGCGGCATGATCCGTCTGTTTAGAACAAACGCCGAGGCAATGTCATTGGAAGGTCGCGGGACAGTTCTCATGGCAAATCTTGAATCAGCAAGTCGAGATGTACGGGTCGAAGAGGAAATCGAGTTGCGTTCCGCTGCGGGAAAGGTCCATCAGACAACGATCAAGGGAATCGAGTGCTTCCGGGTAAATCCCGGTCGCATTGGGGAGTATCCAGCCGCAATTCTGGTATCCGCGGACTTGCCAGCCGAGTTCCGCATTAAAGGAACGCAAATCTGGGGCGCGAAGTAGATTGTGGTGGTGCCGTTTTATGTCTTCTACGCCCGAAAAACAAGTGTCCAGTGCCAAATCGCTCTTGCGCAGGCTTGCGGCTCGCTCAGACCAGCAGGTAAGGGATTGGCGGCGAACCTTGGGCATGTTCACCGGCGACGAGATTATGTGGAATATCTGCCAGAACGCCCTGGCGTATCGCGAGGAAGATCGGCGGCGGACCCGGGACCAAAATGCAAGCGAGGAAAGCGAGTTGCCATGAGTTCTGCTCGCTCGAACGTGGCCTCGGGGCGTCCGGCCCGCCCCTATCCAAAAACGCCTCTGGCCGGGAAAATGGCTGGATGAGACGCAACGATATTCGCAACATTGTCATCATTGCCCACGTCGACCACGGCAAAACGTCGCTGGTGGATTGCCTTTTGCATCAGAGCGGGCAATTCCGCGAGAGCCAATTGCAAGGGCATTGCATCCTCGATTCCAACGATCTGGAGCGGGAGCGGGGGATCACGATTCTGGCCAAGAACATCGCCCTGCAATACAAGGGGGTGAAAATCAATATCATCGATACGCCCGGCCACGCCGACTTCGGCGGCGAGGTGGAGCGAGTCGTCCGCATGGCCGACGGGGCCGTGGTGCTCATCGACGCCGCGGAAGGCCCGATGCCGCAGACCCGGTTCGTGCTGTCGAAGGCCCTGGAAAGCGGCCTCAAGCCGATTGTCGTCGTCAACAAGATCGACCGCCCCGACGCCCAGCCGCATCATACGCTGGACGAGGCTTTTGCCCTGCTTATGGAATTGGGTGCCGACGAGCATCTGGAGGACTTCAAATACCTCTTTGCCAGCGGGCGGGAAGGTTATGCGACGGCCGATCCGGAAGTCCGCACCGATTCCATGCAACCGCTGCTCGATATGGTGCTGGCGGAGATCCCTGGGCCGGAGGTGGACCTCGACGCTCCCCTGCAAATGCTGGTGACCACGCTCGATTGGTCGGAGTTCGTCGGCCGAATCGCCATCGGCCGACTAAAGGCCGGCAGTGTGAAGAAGGGGCAAACCATTGCCCTGATGAAGTCCGGCGACCGGATTACGGAATCCAGACTCCAGTCGCTGTACGTGTTCGACAAGCTCGGACGAACGGAGGTCGATTCCGCCGACGCTGGTGACGTGGTCGCGCTGGTCGGCATCTCCGACGTGGAAATCGGCGATACGGTCTGCCACCGCGAATACCCGCGGGCACTCCCCCGCCTTACCGTCGATGAGCCGACGCTGGAAATGGTTTTCACCATCAACAGCTCTCCCTTCGCCGGCCGCGAAGGGAAGTACGTCACCAACCGCCAGCTGCGGGAGCGGTTGTTCAAGGAGCTGGAAAAGAATGTGGCCCTGCGTGTGCGGCAGATTGAGAATAGCGACGCCTTTGCCGTCTCCGGCCGAGGCGTGCTGCACCTTTCCGTGCTCATTGAGAACATGCGCCGCGAAGGGTACGAGCTCTCCGTCGGCAAGCCGCAGGTGATTCTCCGCACCACCAACGGGGTGAAGGAAGAGCCGTTTGAATCGCTGGTGGTCGAGGTTCCGTCGGAGAAACTCGGCCCCGTCATGGAACTCGCCGGCGCTCGCCGCGGAGAATTGGAAGAGATGCACGTCCGTGGCGACTTCACCCACGCCAAGTTCATCATTCCCGCTCGCGGTCTGATTGGCTTGCGAACCCGCCTGCTCAACGCCACGCAGGGGACCGCCGTCGTGCATCACCGCTTCGCCGGCTATAAACCGGTGACGGGGGAAGTGCCGCACCGCGCCAATGGCGTGTACATCTCCATGTTCACCGGGCGGGCCAATGCCTACAGCCTGAACACGCTGCAAGATCGGGCCGATATGTTCGTCACCCATAATGACGAGGTCTATGAGGGACAGGTCGTGGGGGAAAATGCCCGCGAAAATGACCTGGCGGTCAATCCCACCAAGGAAAAGAAGCTCACCAACATGCGGGCCAGCGGCAGCGACGAAAACATCCTGCTGAAGCCCCCCCGCAAAATGGACCTAGAAACAGCCTTGGAATATATCGAGGATGACGAGCTGGTCGAAGTCACACCCTCCAGCATTCGCATCCGCAAGATGCTGCTCAAGGAGAATGATCGGCGGAAGGATAATCGGAAGGGATAGGCGCAGGTGATTGCAGAGAAGTGGGATTGGTTTCCGGCGGCAGCGACAAATCGCCGACCGAAGTAGAGGTAACATCATCGGGCGGCTGGTAGCGAATCTCCGGCACCGCGCGGTGGCCCGACTCTTCGAGCAGCTTCATCGCGGTTCGCTGACCGTCCGAACCGCCTTTTCCTAAGCAGGTGCAGAAGCGGGTGGTCACGGTGCCGTCGCTCCGCTCCCGCCGCTTGCAACGGGGACATTCCCACAGTCGGCGGAGGTCGTACTTCAAGCGTTCAAAAGGGCCCTTCATAGTGCCGCCAAGATAGTAGAAGATGGCCGATCCGAACAGATGAGCCATTTCAATGAAAGCCTGAAGCGCAAGCGAAGGAAGACCCAGCTTGCAGAGTTCGGCCCGAACCCTGTTAGCAGAGCTTTCCTTCGCTTGCGCTTCAGGCTGGTGTCAATTCAGCCAACGAGAATCACCCGCCAGTGCTTGGGGCCGTGAACGCCCGTGGTGAGTTGCAGCTCGATATCGCCCGTCTTGCTGGGGCCAGTGATGAACGTGGTATTGCTGGGAAGATTCTCGAGTCCCCGCTCGTGAAGTAGTCCGAAGGCATCGATCAGATCGGGAACGATTTGCTGGCGCTCGACGATGGCGACATGCATGAGCGGCAGTAGCGAAGCGAGCCGCTCCTGCCCAGGTCGCGAGCAGACCATCAGCGTGCCGGTTTCGGCAATCGCACAGTCCACGCTGGAGATGCCGATGTCGCAGGCCAGCATAGCGGCTCGCTGCGCGGAAAAATCAAGCTTGGAAAGGCTTTCGTAACTATGCCGCTCGATGCTTCGAGATTGCAGGAATTCCGCCAGCCCCAGTCGCGTGAGCACGTCATGCTCCCAGCAGAGAGCCGATTTCGCAGCCGCTTCTTTCAGCAGCGTGGCGAGCAGCTCCCTTGCCGCCAATAGGTCGCTCACGCGGAATGCCTTGCCGCCGACGGCATCGACCTCTTCCGCCATCTTGTCGCACAAGTCGCCGTCAGCGCCGACGTAGCCAACTCCCGGCGGCACCGGCTGCAGGTGTACCCGGTAGGGGTGCCCGGCCTCTGCAGCCTCGCGAACGCGGTTGAGGAAGGACTTGCGGCTCATGATTTTTGGCGATATGAGACTTGGAGGATTATCGTTGAGCTTTCAACCATTGAAGAACGTACACCATCAAGAAGAGTGCAGCCACAAATAAGATTGCCGGCAAGAAAAACCACATCAGGTATTTAACCAAATGCCAACCGGTTACCGCTTCGACAAGTTTCTTCTGCTTGAGTAGGCGTACCAACTCTGTCGGTGGGTATTCGATGGACTCGCCCGAACGAATTCGATTCGCTATCTCTCGAAGCTCATCGGAATATCTCGTGCGGTCATCTTCCTCCTCATACCTGCCGACTGACAAGTAGACACTTTTTACGAGGGATTGTTCGTCTTGCTCAGGATTCAGCCCGCATTGGTCGCACAACTCCCATGGGAATTCTTTGAAAGCACCACATTTTATGCAGACCGCGCTAATATTTTCGGACGCCATTTTTCACACTACGGTTGCTTCCCTTCTTTGTCCCACCAGTCCCGGAAGCGACTGGGGGCGGGGGCGGGGAAATCGCGCTTCTGCGTCCAGCCGTGCAGCTTGCCGGGGAGCCGCTTCAGCCAGCGGTCCTTCCGTTTCCACCAGCCGAGCGTGCGGGAGGCGAGCCAACTGCCCAGGCGGTACATCCAGGGGCGGCGGAGCGTGATGGCCCACATCCGATAGGCCAGCGACTCCAGGCGGCTCTTGAGGGCCGGCTCATGGTGCATCTGCTCGCGGAGCTGAATCAGCATGTCGGGGATTTGAATCTTCACCGGGCAGGCAGCCTGGCAGGCCCCACAGAGGCTGCTGGCATGAGGCAGATGCTTGTTCGCCGCCAGTCCGTCGTAGAGCGGCGTCAGTACCGCACCAATCGGCCCGGCGTAAACGCCGCCGTAAGCATGCCCGCCAACGCTGCGGTAGATGGGACAGACGTTGAGGCAGGCGCCGCAGCGGATGCAGAACAGGCTCTCCCGCAGCGGCGAGCCGAGAATCTGGCTGCGACCGTTGTCCAGAATGATGAGGTGGAAATCTTCTGCCCCGTCGAGCTCTCCTTCCCGTCGCGCGCCGGTGATCAGGGACGTATAGCAGGAGAGCTTCTGCCCCGTTGCCGCGCGGGCTAGCACCTTCAGGAAATACGGCAAATCGGCCAGCTTGGGGATGACCTTCTCCATTCCCATGATGGCGATGTGCGTCTTGGGCAGAGCCGTCGTCAGGCGGGCGTTCCCTTCGTTGGAGATGAGCACGATGGTGCCGGTCTCCGCGATGGCAAAGTTCACTCCGCTGATGCCAACGTCCGCCTGGGCGAAATTCATCCGCAGTTGCTTACGCGCAAAGCCGGCCAACACCTCGCGCTCCACGGGCAACTTCTCGCCCGCTGGTATGCTGAGGATTTCGGCCACATCCGCAGCCGACAGATGCAGCGCCGGTCCGACGATATGACTGGGCCGGTGCCCGGCGAGTTGAATGATGTATTCGCCGAGGTCGGTTTCGACGGTTTCGATGCCGAGCACGTTGAGGGCATGATTGAGGTGGATTTCCTCGGTGGTCATCGACTTGGATTTGACGACCTTCTTGGCCCCCTTGGCCTGAATGATGTCGATGACCTGCCGGCAGGCCTCTTCACCGTCGTCCGCGAAATAGACCTTGCCCCCGCGAGCGAGGACGCTCTTCTCCAGCGTTTCCAGGTGCGTGTCAAGCTCCGCCAGCGTCTCGTCTTTGATAGTCCTCGCCCGCTCCCGCACCAGGTCCGAATTGGGAAGCTGCTCCCAGGCTTCGCGGTTCTTCTTGCCGAGCGAGTCCCCAAGCTGCCCAAGGATGATTTGCAGGCCGGGATTCGTTAGCGCATCCGCGGACGCCTCCAGGAACTCGTGGTGAGTCTCGCGGACGTAGTCGGTTTTGGGCATCGGTTCCTTGTAACGCAAAGACGCGGAGGCGCAAAGAGAAGCGTGGGAGAAGCAGAATGATGGAAGCAGAATGATGACGCAAACTCGGTACGTGGTCTCGTACGATTTTCACCACTACTCTTCATCATTCTGCTGCCATCATTCTGCACCCTTCCATTGCTTCGTTCACGCCATTCTATGATGGCAATCCGTAAAACTTCACCGCGTTGTCGTGCAGCAGCTTTTTCTGCTCTGCCATTGGGCGGCTGGCGATGATTGCCTTCAGGCCGACGACCCAGTCCTTGTAGCTTGCGCCCATCAGGCAGACCGGCCAGTCGCTGCCGAAGATGACGCGGTCGGGGCCGAAGGAATCGAGGCAATGATTGATGATGGGCGCGAGGGCCTCCGCCCCCCATCCCTTCGGCAGCCGGGCGATGACGCCGCTGATTTTACAGATGCAGTTCTTGCGTTTGGCGATCTCGGCAATGTCTTTCTTCCAGGCTTCGGCATCGTGGTCGGGTTTCCCTTCGATTTTCTTATTGGCATGGAACGCCTTCACGTCCCCGTTACCGCAGTGGTCCAGAATGAACCGCGTCTCGGGGCAGGTGTCGCAGAGCTTAGCGCCATCGGAAAGCTCCGTCGGACGCATGCAGAGATCAAAGCTCATGCCAAGCTCGCCCAATAGCTGCACACTCTTCACGAAGGTCTTCTCCAAGCACATCGCCTTGGCTGCGGATTCCGAATGCAACACCTGCCGCACGCCCTTGATATACGGGCTCCCTTTGAACTGCCGGATGTACTTGTCGAAGCTCTCTTCTCCCGGCCGGCCGCCGATGACCGCGGCACAGGTGGGATACTTGCCGCTCTTGCAGATGTCGATGACGTAGTTGGCTTCCTTGGCCTTCTGGTCGGCAGCTACGTCCACCTCCATGTAGACCGCTTTGACCACGTTCAGCCCCGCGGCCTGCTGGAGGTAGTCCTCTTCGACATAGTCCTTCGCCATCAGAGTGCCGGGCATAATCCAGGGGAGCTTGAACTTGCTCAGATCCCAGAGATGTTGATGGCAGTCGACGATGGGGATCTCCGGTTTTTTCTCGTCAGCGGCAAACAGCGGGCTGGCGGAAGCAGCGGCGATGGCGGCAGCGGAGGACTGAACGAATTGGCGGCGTGAGAGATACATGGCGAAGCCCGTTGCAACATGGAAAGGGATGAGTCAGGATGCAGGATTCGACCATTCATGATACGGAGTTCCCGATGATGTTGCACGGTGCCGAAGATTTCCTCGGTCTAGGCTTGCTCCCTCGCTTGCGCGTCGGGTTAGTGTTGATTGGCCTCGCATTTCTGGCTGGAGCAGCTACTGCCGAGGACTGGCCGCAGTGGCGTGGCCCCACTCGTGACGGCGTCTGGACCGAAACAGGCCTCGTTGAGAAATTTGCGGCGGACAAGCTGGAGGCCAAGTGGCGCGCCCCCGTCGGCTCTGGATATAGTGGTCCGACGGTGGCCAAGGGGAAGGTCTACCTCATGGACCGCCTCACCAAGCCGGAGGAAGTGGAGCGGGTAGTCTGCTTCGAATCGCAAACCGGCAAACCGCTCTGGGCGCATGCCTATCCCGCGAAGTATGGCCGCGTCAGCTATCCCGCGGGGCCCAGAGCGAGCGTGACGATTCATGACGGTCGGGCATACGCGATCGGCACGACCGGGCGATTCCATTGCCTGGAGGCGGAGAGCGGCAAAGTCCAGTGGGAAAAGGATCTGGAAAAACTTTACGACATCCAGATGCCCATCTGGGGAATTTCTGGTTCGCCGCTGATCGTGGACAACCTGGCCGTGCTGCACATCGGCGGCAAAGGCAAGTGCATTCTGGCCCTGGACCGCATCACCGGCGAAGAAAAATGGACCGCCCTCGCCGACCGAGCCCAATACACCACTCCCATCCTGGTTCAGCAAGCCGGCCAGAACGTGATTGTGGTCTGGACGGGCGACAGCGTTGCGGGCCTGGCTCCCGCGGACGGCAAGGTATTGTGGCGTCATGAATGGCGGCCGAAGAACATGCCGATTGGCGTCGCGACGCCGGTGGTGGAAAAGGACCACGTCTTTTTCACTTCCTTTTACGATGGCTCGTTGATGCTGAAGCTGTCGCAGGACAAGCCGGCGGTGGAGAAGGTTTGGCAAATTGTCGGCCCAAATGAAAACGAGACGGACGCCTTGCAGTCCATCATCAGTACGCCTGTCTTCGACGGCGGACTTGTCTACGGCGTCGATAGCTATGGCCAGCTTCGCGGGCTCGACGGTGCGACCGGAAAGCGGCTTTGGGAGAATCTGACCGCGGTCCCCAAGGCCCGCTGGAGCACCATTCACTTCGTCAAGAACGGCGACAAGTACTGGCTTTTCAACGAGCGCGGCGAGCTCATCATCGCCCAACTCGCACCGACCGGCTACAGCGAAATCAGCCGGGCCAAGCTGCTGGATCCGACGACCGACCAACTGCGGCAGCGGGGCGGCGTTTGCTGGAGCCACCCGGCTTATGCCAACAAATGCGTCTTCGCTCGGAATGACAAAGAACTGGTCTGCGCGAGCCTGGAAGCGAAATAGGCGCAGGGTCGAAACGGGATGGTACAATGGGCAGTACCCCGCTTGGGGATCCGTGGTGCGAGCAATGAAGGACGGGAAAATGGGCGGATTGTGGCAAGAAAATGGATGGCAAGAAAATGGGAAGAGGATCTATCCTTCCCCTTCTCATCCTTCGTTCCCTTTGTTCCCTTCTGTTCAAATCCTTCTGTCTTTACTCTTGGTCTCTCTTGTCGTTCCCGCGTTCTCCGCCGCGCCGAAGGTTGATTTTGCCCGCGAAATCCGACCGCTAATCGCCAAAAAGTGCTTTGCTTGTCACGGCCCGGATGAGGAGCATCGCGAGGGAGGCTTGCGGCTGGACATGCAGGAAGGGGCGACGAAGAAGCTGGAGAGCGGGGCGGTCGCGGCCGTCGCGGGGAAGAGCGGCGAGAGCGAATTGGTGCGGCGGATCCTCAGCGCGGACGACAACGAAAGGATGCCGCCGAAGGCCACGGGAATCACGCTGACGGAGGCTCAGAAAGAACTGCTCACACGGTGGATTGATGAGGGGGCGTCCTATGCCCCCCACTGGGCCTTCGTGAAACCGGTTCGTCATCCACTGTCGGAGGTGAAACAAAAAGAGTGGCCCAAGAGCGGCATCGATTCGTTCATCCTGGCGAAGCTGGAGCAGAATGGCCTCGCCCCCATGCCCCCAGCGGACAAGTTTACGCTCATCCGCCGCGTCAGTCTGGACCTTCGCGGCCTGCCACCGTCCCCGACGGAGGTAGAAGCATTCGTCATCGACGACGACCCGAAGGCCTACGAGAAACTGGTCGACAAATTCCTGGCCGACCCCGCCTATGGCGAGCGATGGGCTCGGATGTGGATGGATCAGGCCCGCTACGCCGACAGCCGCGGCTACGGGAGCGACCCGCTGCGGCCGAACATCTGGCGCTATCGGGATTGGATCATCGACGCCTTCAATGCCAACAAGCCGTACGACCAGTTCACGACGGAGCAAATCGCCGGTGACCTGCTGCCGAATGCAACTCTGGATCAGAAAGTCGCGACCGCATTCCACCGGAACACGATGACGAATACGGAGGGAGGGACCGACGACGAGGAGTTCCGCGTTGCCGCCGTGAAGGACCGCGTGGATACGACGATGAATGTTTGGATGGGACTGACAATGGGGTGTGCCAAGTGCCACAACCACAAGTATGAGCCGATTACGCATCGGGAATACTATCAATTCTACGCCCTGTTCAATCAGACGGCGGACTCCGATAAGGGGGACGATGCACCCTTCATTCCCGCTCCGAGCGGCCAGTATGAAGAGCAACTGAAGGGGTACGAGACACAGCTTGCGGCGCTGAAGACAAAGCTGGAGATGACCTCGCCGGAGCTAGTGGCCGAGCAGTCCAAGTGGGAGGAAGGGTATCGAGCCGCGCCTGCCTGGCAGGATCTGGAATTCGTCGAGGCTGCGGCGCAGTCCGGCGCTATGTTCAAAAAGCTTGAGGATGGCTCGCTGCTGGTGAACGGCGAGGTGCCGCAGACGGATGTATATACCGTCAAGGCCAAGACGGCGGCTGCGGGTATTACGGCATTTCGGCTGGAGACGGTTCCCGATGAATCTCTGCCCGGCAAATCGGCCGGGAGGGCGGGCAGCGGAAATTTTGTACTGACGAAATTTGCGGTGACAGCTCAGGATGCCCAGAAGCAAGGGCAAAACGCTACGGCCCGATTTGTCCGCATTGAGTTGCCGGGCAAGGCCCGAATGCTGCATTTGGCGGAAGTGCAAGTCTTCAGTGCTGGCGAAAATGCCTCGGCGAAGGGGAAGGCGACGCAGAGCAGCACCGACTACGACGGAACGGCCAATCTGGCGAATGACGGCAATACCGACGGCAAATATTACGAGTCCAAGTCAGTCTGCCACACCAAGCAGGAAGACAACCCCTGGTGGGAAGTAGACCTCGGCTCCGACAAGCCGCTCGACAAGATTGTGGTTTGGAACCGCATGGATAGCGGCACCGAGACACGGTTGCAAGGGTACAAGCTCCTGGCGTTGGATGCGGCCAAGATCGTCGTCTGGCAAGCGATGCCGCCAGAAGTCCCCAAGCCAAGCGGCGAATTTGCGCCCACAGGAGTTGTAGCCGTCTCGCTCTCGCAAGCCATCGCGGACCATTCACAGGACATGTTCCCTGTCGCGAATGCGATCAAGAATCCGCCTAACGAGGCCACCGGATGGGCAATCGCTCCGCAGTTTGACAAGCCGCATCAAGCCGTGTTTGTCGCGGCAGCGCCGGTCGGAGTTGCCAAGGAAATGTTGCTGACCTTTATGCTGGAGCAGAAGTCCAAGTTGGAGCAGCATCTCATCGGCCGCTTCCGGCTCTCCGTCACCACCGATAAGAACGTCACGAGCCGCCTCGGTCTGCCGGCGGATTACCTGGCCATCATCGACGCGCCCGCTGACAAACGCACACCCGAGCAACAGGCGAAGCTGACGGCTCACTACCGGACGATCGCGCCGTCGCTGAAATCCGTGCGGGATGAGATTGCCGCCCTGGAAAAGACGAAGCCGGCAACGCCCACGGTGCCGGTCATGCAGGAACTGGCTGAGGCGCAGCGGCGGCCCAGCTTCATCATGCTTAAGGGAAACTTCCTCGCCAAAGGAGAAGCTGTCGAGCCTTTGCTGCCGTCCGCCTTCCACAAGCTGGCCGCCGAAATGCCCAAGAACCGGCTGATGGTGGCGCAGTGGCTGCTCAGCCCGGAAAATCCGCTGACGGCTCGCGTGGCGGTCAATCGCTTCTGGGCCCAGCTCTTTGGTGTCGGCATGGTCGAGACCGAAGAGGACTTTGGAATTCAAGGCGAACAGCCAAGCCACCCGGAACTTCTCGACTATCTGGCTCTCCACTTCCAGGAAGACCTGAAGTGGGACATGAAGGCCTTGCTCAAGAGCATCGTCATGTCGCAAACCTACCAGCAGTCCTCGAAGGTGACGGCCGAAGCCCTGGACAAAGACCCTCGCAATCGCCTCCTCAGCCGCGGCGCTCGCTTCCGCCTGGAAGCCGAGATGGTGCGCGATCAGGCGCTCTCGCTCTCCGGCCTGCTCAGCCGCAAGATGCATGGCCCGAGCGTCTATCCGCCTCAGCCGGAAGGATTGTGGCAGGCGGCATTCAATGGCGAGCGGACGTGGCAGACCAGCCAGGGGGAAGACCGCTATCGCCGCGGCCTGTACACGTTCTGGCGGCGCACGGTGCCTTATCCGTCGATGGCCACCTTCGATGCTCCCAGCCGCGAGACCTGCTCGCTCCGCCGCCTTCGCACCAACACGCCGTTGCAAGCATTCGTGACGATGAACGATCCGGCGTTTGTGGAGGCTGCGCAAGCCCTTGCCCGGCGGATCATGAAGGAAGGGGGCGCTACGCCGCAAGAGCGGGCGGCTTTTGCGCTCAAGCTCTGCCTTGTCCGCCCCCCCAGCCAGCCGCAGGTTGACTCGCTGCTCGCCCTTTACCAAAGCGAGCTGGCTCATTTCCAGTCCGATGCCGCCGCCGCCAAGAAGCTCGCCACCGATCCCCTCGGCCCCGCGCCGGAAGGAATGAGCGAGGCGGAGTTGGCGGCCTGGACCGTCGTCGCCAATGTGGTGTTGAACCTGGATGGCGTGATGATGAAGGGGTAGCCGCTACTTGGCAAAATGTTTTTGATACAGCCCCTCGCAAAACCGGTCCGTCATACCCGCCAGATATTCTCCAGCCGTTCGCTCCAAGCCCACGAGCGGCACTCGTTTTTCAAAGTGCGGCGGCAGCAGTTCGGGGTGGCGGAGGTAGCCTTCGTACATCGCGCGTAATCGCTGCTGGGCTTGGGTCCGCACCGCCACGAGTCGTGGATGCCGATAGACCCGCTCGTAGAGGAATCGCTCGAGCTCCCGCTTCTGCTCGGCCAATTCGGGCGGCGGACCGAGGCGAAAGTCGAGCTGCCGGACTGCTGACGTGCTGAGGTTGGCACAACCGGCGAGGAACGCGGCTGCCTGTTGAAGCACGCCGGTAACCTGCCGGTCGATGAGGGCATGGACCACCGACTTTCTGAGAATGTCGTCCGATAGCCCGGCAAACGCTCCGCGAACCACGGCTACAGCCTCGCGGACGAGAACCGTCTCTTGCAGTTCGTCCATCGTCACCAGTCCGAGCTTCACGGCGTCGTCGCAGTCGTGGGCGTCGTAGGTCATGCTGTCTGCGGCTTCGACGGCTTGAACTTCCAGGAGCGGGCCGAGCGACGATTCCGTCGCCGGGCCATAGGACTGCGTCTTGTCCGCCCTGGTTCGCTGCCCTTCCAAAACTTCATGGCTCAAGTTCAGCCCCGCAAAGCCTGGATAGCGTATTTCCAGCTCTTCGGCGATGACCAGGGCGTTGCGATTGTGCGAGAAGCCGCCGTGGTCTTGGAGGCAGTCATTCAGCGCGTCCTCGCCGGCATGGCCATACGGCGGATGGCCAATGTCGTGAAACAGCGCCAGCGCCTCAATCAAATCTTCGTTGAGCCGAAGTGCCCGTCCGAGAGTTCGCGCAATCGAGGCGACCTCGTGTGTATGCGTGAGCCGCGTACGATGGTAATCCCCCATGTCGCCGGTGAAGACCTGCATCTTCCCCGCCAGCCGGCGGAAAGCGTGGCTATGCAAAATGCGGTCCCGGTCCCGCTGATACGGCCCGCGGTAGGGATGCTCCGCCTCCGGATGCTTCCGCCCGCGAGTGTCCCGGCTGAACATGGCGTACGAAGCGAGCAGCGCCGCTTCGCGGGGGGCAGTGGTTTCGAGAGCGGAAGGAGTGGATAAGGACACAAACTAATCGGCCAATGTTACGGGGTCGTGCTCAGACTCATCAACAATCCGCGGCGGCGTGGGGAATTCCAGGGTGAACTGGGTGCCGCGGCCGACTTCACTGTGGACGTCGATGCGGCCGCCGTGGGCTTCGATGATTTTGCGGGCGGTGGGAAGGCCGAGGCCGGAGCCGCCGGACTTGGTGGAGTAAAACGGCTCGAACATCTTCATGGCGGTCTTCTCATCCATGCCGCTGCCGGTATCGATCAGGTCCAGGGCCACGCCGCTGCGGGTCAGCCGAGTACGGGTGATGAGCTGGCCGCCGCTGGACATGGCTTCCAGGGCGTTTTTCACCAGGTTGACCAGGGCCGCCTGCAGCGTTTCGGCATTGAGCAGGATGCTGGGCAGGTCATGGTCGAGATAGCGGACAATCTCCACGCCGGTTTCATTGGCCTGCGGCGTGAACAGGTCCAGCACCCGCTCCAGCTGCTCGTTCAGGCTGCCACTGCGGAGGTCGAGCCGGCGGACCTTGTTGAACCGCAAAAAGTCATTGAGCAGGTTCTCCAGCCGCGTGCATTGCTTCGTCACCATGTCGATCTTGGAGAGGGCCCGCCGCTCGCGGGGCGTCTCCGAATCGGCAAAGTCCTCGGCCAGGAGCTCCATGTTCATGCGGATGACCGAGAGCGGATTTTTGATCTCATGCGCGAGCGAACCGGTCAGCGCCGCCAGCTCTTCGTACTGGGCGCGGAGCGGTTCCGGCGGGTCATCGGAGAGCGGCTCGTCGCTGGTCATATGCCTATTTTAGTTCAATGACTTCCAGCGAAGTGAAAATGGAAAACGCCCGGCGAAGGTGATTCGCCGGGCGCTGAAATAAAGCCTGTGGCCGAAGTATCAGGGGGCTGACGCCCCCCGCTCGCCTGGAACTACCGCCGGCCGCCGCCGCCACTTCGGCCGCCGCGATCGCCACCTCGGCCGCCACCCCCCCGGCCGCCGCGATCTCCGCCCCGGCCGCCGCGATCTCCGCCGCCGCGATATTCGCCTTCACGGGGCGGAGGCCGATCGCCGCCGCCTTCTCCGCCGCCGCCGCCCTGGGAGGCCATCTCGTCGGGCAGGCCGAGCTCTTCGTGAGCCCTGCGCCGGCTGAGTTTGACGCGGTCATGTTCGTCAACATCGATGACGATGACCTTCATCTCATCGCCGACGCGAACCACGTCCGCCACCGAGTTCACGTAGCCGCTGGAAAGCTCGCTGACGTGTACCAGTCCGTCGCGGCCGGGAAGGATTTCGACAAACGCACCAAAATCCTTCACGCTGCTGACGCGGCCGGTGTAGATCTTGCCGATCTGCACAGTCGCCGTGAGAGCTTCGATCTGCGCGAGGGCCGCTTCCGCCCATTCGCGGTTGGTGCTGGCGATGGTCACCACGCCGCTGTCCTCGACCTCCAGCACGCAGCCGGTCGATTCCTGAATCGCCCGGATGGTCTTGCCGCCGGGGCCAATGAGCAGGCCGATCTTTTCCGGATCGATGTTGGTCCGCAGCAAGCGTGGGGCATACTGCGAGATCTCTGCCTTGGGCTGTGAAATGCAGGTCAGCATTTTCCGCAGAATCTGGATCCGGGCATCGCGCGACTGCTCAAAGGCGGCCTTGATGATGTCGGGCGAAATCCCGTCGATCTTCAGGTCCAGTTGAATGCCGGTGATGCCGTTCTGCGTGCCGGCGATTTTGAAATCCATGTCGCCATAGTGATCCTCGTCGCCGATGATGTCGGTGAGCAGAACCCACTTGCTGTCGGATTCCATCACGAGACCCACCGAGATGCCCGCCACCGGGTTGCTGATGGGAACGCCGGCCGCCATCAGGCCCAGGGTGGCTCCGCAGACAGACGCCATCGACGAGCTGCCGTTGGATTCCAAAATGTCCGAAATGACCCGGACCGTGTAGGGGAACTCCTCAGGAGCCGGCATGACCGGATTGACGCTCCGTTCCGCCAGCGCCCCGTGCCCAATTTCGCGGCGGCCGGGGCCGCGAATCGGGCGAACCTCGCCGACCGAGAACGACGGAAAATTGTAGTCCAGCATGAACTTCTTGCTGTACTCTTCCCCCATGCCGTCCACCCGCTGCTCGTCGCGGCTGGTGCCGAGGGCGATGGTGATCAGGGCCTGCGTCTCGCCCCGCTGGAATAGCGCTGAGCCGTGGACCCGCGGCAGAATGTCGACCAGGCACTCGATGTTGCGGAGCGACTTGTTGTCGCGACCGTCGGGGCGGGTGCCCGCCATAATCAAATCGCGAACGACCTGCTCTTCCATGTCGTGCCAAACGGTCGAGAAGCGGGCGGGTTCCACCGCGCCGGCCGCCTTGGGATCGGGAATGGTCTCCGCCAGGGCCCGCGCCTTGACGGCTTTCACCGCATCGGCTCGGTTTTGCTTGCCGGCGGTTTGCTTGGCCGTCGTCAGGTCGTTGTAGAAAGCGGCTTTGACGCGATCCGCAACACCGTCATCGGGCGGGGGCACATAGACAGACTTGACCACGCCAACCTTGGCGGCGAGTTCCCGCTGCAAGGCGCAGATGTCGCGAATCACATCGTGGCCAAATAGAATCGCCTGGAACATGTCGGCTTCGCTCATCTCGCGGGCAAAGCCCTCGATCATGGCGACCGTCAGTTCATTGCCGGAAACGATCAAATCCAGGTCGCTTGTCTCCAAGTCCTCCGCGGTAGGGAAGGCGATGAACTGTCCGTTCACGCGTCCGACCCGCACCGAGGCAATTGGCCCGCGGAACGGCATGGGAGAAATGAATAGCGCGGCGGCAATGCCGTTCATGGCGACGACATCGGCGTCGTTCTGTTTATCGCTGGCCAGCACGATGCACTGGCACTGCACCTCATCCTTGAACCCCTTGGGGAACAGCGGGCGAATCGGCCGGTCGCAGAGCCGCGACGTGAGCGTTTCCTTGGTGGTCGGCCGCCCTTCCCGCTTGATGAACCCGCCTGGGAATTTTCCGGCGGCGGCTGTCCGCTCGCGGTAATCGCAAGTGAGGGGGAAAAAGTCGAGACCCACTCGACCCGGGCCGGTGGTGGCCGCATTGAGCACAACCGTTTCGCCGTACTGGGCCAGCACGGCCGCTCCGGCCTGTTTGGCGAGCAGACCCGTTTCAAACGAGAGCACTCCCGCGCCAATTTTCTTTTCTACGCGAACTTTCACTGCTTTCCTGCCTTCCTGCGATGGGTCCTGGAATGGATGAACTGGTTGGAGATTGCTTAGCCCCCGCGTCCACGCGGGGAAGTCCGACTGCAGTCGCGCGACAAACCACCACCGCGTGGACGCGGCGGCTAAGCATGACGGCCATGCAGCGTCACTGGAAAGAACGTCACCGCGCTGTTTACGCAGAAAGCGCGTCCCACCGGCAGCCGCGAAAACCCACCTGGGCTGTTCCTGCCGCCTTCCCTGTGAAAGCGGCTCCGCGCGCCGGCCGAATGCGATGTCCTACTACTTGCGGATGCCGAGCTTGCCAATGATGTCCGTATACGACTTCGGTTTCACGCGGTTGAGGAAGTCGAGCAGCTTGCGCCGCCGACTGACCATGGCAAGCAGGCCACGCCGGCTGGCGTAGTCCTTGTCGTGGCTCCGCATGTGCTCCGTCAGGCCGTTGATCCGGGTGGTCAGGATGGCAATTTGCACCTCCGGCGAGCCGGAGTCCTTTTCATCCCGCCGATGCTCCGAAATCAACTCCCGCTTCCGCTCTTTCGTAACAGTCATTGGCGCTCACGATTCCTCCACGCTGCGAGCCGGGGTTTAGTGAAACCCAGCCAGCGACGGGCAACGAATCTCCTTCTGGTTGCGATTCCGGGACTATTGTCAAACGTCAAAAAACTATGGTTCATCAATTTAGCAGAGATGGCATCCGTGACAAGGACGCATTGCGGGGTGGCATTGACGGGGTCGGGAGGGGTTTTCGCCGCGAAAACTCCTCCCGACCCCTTTCGGCGTACGCAGGCCGCTCGCCAAAATGCCCCACCTTCAGGCTGGCATTTTCCGTCAGGTACTACCCGCCTACGCCTTCAACTCCTGCCACCAGTCCCCTTGGCCGGGAACAGGGAGTTTGTAGAAGCCGTCGGGGCCCGGCTTGACGGGGGCTTCGTCCTTGAGGGACTTGAAGGCGTCGAAGTTGGCCAGCGGAACGGCGTAGTTCAGGCACTTGTCCCAGTCGATCTTCTGGCCGCTGTAGGTGGCCATGCGGCCGAAGATGGCGGTCATGGTGGAGAGAGCCCCATATTCCCCTTCGTTGGGAATGCGGCCCGCCCGGAGGTCTGCGAACATATCGTGGTGCTCCTGCTGGTGGCCATCCGCGCCGAGCTTGTCAAAGTTTTGGACCACCTTGTCGGCCGAGTCGTAGATCTTGCTGCCGCTGACGTCGGATCGCCCCTTGGTGCCATGCACATACTCGGCAACGCTGTTCCAGCAGTTCGGCTGGTGGCGGCATTCGGAGAGCAGCACGGTGCCGTCGGGATAAGTGAACTCGACCATGTGGTGGTCGAAGGTCTCGCCGTACTCGCGCCCCTTGCGGACTTCGCAACCGCCGACCCCCTGGGCTGTCTTGGGATAGGCGTTTTTGATCCAGTTGATGACATCCAGATTGTGGATGTGCTGCTCCACGATGTGGTCGCCGCAGAGCCAGTTGAAGTAGTACCAGTTCCGCATCTGGTATTCGAGCTCGGTGAAGTTGTCCTGCCGCGGACGGACCCAGGGGGTCTGGCCGTTCCAGTAGGCGCGGGCCAGAACGATGTCGCCGATGGCTCCGTCCTGAATCGCCTTCACCGTGGCCATGTACTTGCGTTCGTGATGCCGCTGTAGGCCGACTTGCACGGCGAGGCTTTTCTCCTTGGCAATCTTCACCGAATTGAGCACGCGGCGGACGCCGGCTGGGTCGGTGGCGACCGGCTTCTCCATGAAGACGTGCTTGCCGGCAGCGATGGCCGCTTCAAAGTGAAGCGGGCGGAAACCGGGAGGCGTGGCGAGGATGACCAGGTCCAGGTCGCACTTCATGATGTCCTTGTAGGCGTCGAAGCCGGTGAACATCCGCTCCTTGGGAACATCAACCTTCTCGTTCTTATTGCTTTTCAGGGAGCGATAGCTGGCCTGGAGGCGGTCCTCGAAGGCGTCCGCCATGGCGACGAGCTTCACCGGCCCGCCGCTGGTGTTCATCGCCTGGTTCGCCGCGTCCGCCCCGCGGCTGCCGCAGCCGACGAGGCCGATCTTGATTTCATCGCTGCCAAACGAGTGAGCCGCGCGGGCGATATTGAGCGAGCCTGCCGCCATCGCCCCGCCAGCGACCAGCAAGGAGGAATTGCGGATGAAATCGCGACGGGAAGTCCCCTTGGGGGAGTGGGAGGTGGACATGAGATGCTCCGAGAGGTTTGAGGCAGCTACTGTGGGTGGCCAGTCAGCATAGCGGAGGGAAGGGCCAAATTCAATTATGAGCGGAAAAGGGGGTGAGGTAAAGCGATGACCGGATGCTATCGAGGGCGAAACGCCCATTTTATGAACCAGCCAACGAGACATCCGGCAGCAGCCCAAAAGAGAATGGGCATCAAACCGGATGCTACAGAATAGGGCGGAGACGAAGTGCCACGGGCTGCAGGCATGGTGCCAAGAAACGCGCCACATGAGCCGCAAACCGCAATCCAGGGGAACCACTGCCCCCGCTTCGGAGCGTTGTCCTCCGTGACGTCGGGTGACTTGTAGGGATTGTCGTCCATGCCCTGATTCTATCAGCCGGGACGAACGTCAAGTTGGGAGGCGATTTGCGCCAAGTCAAAAAGATTCTTTTGTTCAAGTGAATAAATGATCACTTTCGCGCATCAGGCACATGGCCCACTATGCGCCGGTGCATTGCAGGAACAATGTGCAAAGAAAAAGTTGGGAAAGGAGCCGGCTTATCGCGGCTTATACGACTTCAGGTCGATTTGGAAGCGATGAATGTTGCAAGTCAATGATGAGCAAGCGGTTAGGACGAGTCCAAGGGGCGTTCAACCACTTGAAAAACAGCTTATAATTCACAGAGCGGCCCTGAATCAAACCCTTATGGGTTCTGAAAGACGTTTTGCCGCAAGTGGAATGTGGACAATAGTTTATGCAAATTACAGCTTTGAAAAAACCCTTATGGCCCGCCAATAGAGGAACTGGCAGCCAGTGGTTACATTGCAGGGCTCAACCGACGAGGATCGCCACATGACAATAACCAAGCCCATTCATGGCGTTTTGCCCATCGCCCATACTCCGTTCACCGCGGACGATGCAGTTGATTACCCCAGCCTGAAGCGGCAGATTGACTGGGCCTATTCCGTCGGCGCCAGCGGCTTTGCCACGGGGATGGTGAGCGAGATTTTGCGGCTGACGGCGGATGAGCGGCTGGAACTGACGGATAAGCTAGTTCAGTGCAGCGACGGCCGCGGGGCGGTGATCATGAGCGTGGGGGCCGAGAGCAAGGCTCAAGCGGTGCTCTATGCCCGCCGAGCGGAATCGGCGGGATGTGACGGGGTGATGGCCATCGTGCCGATTTCGACCGCCCTCCCCAGCGAGCAGGTTCTGGCGTATTACCGGGCGATTGCGGATGCGCTTGCGATTCCCGTGGTCGTGCAGGATGCCTCGTCGTACGTCGGCAAAGCAATCTCGCTCGACGTCTATATCCAGTTGCTCAACCAGTACGGCCCTGAGAAAATCCTCTTCAAACCGGAGGCGGCTCCGATTGGTCCGAACTTGTCGGCCCTACGGGACGCCAGCGGCGGCAAGGCAAGAGTGCTGGAAGGCTCGGGCGGGATTCTGCTGGTCGATAGCTTCCGTCGCGGGATTGTGGGGACGATGCCGGGGATGGAGTTTCTGGAAGGGATTGTCGCTTTGTGGCACGCACTAGCGCGCGGGGATGAAGAGGCCATCTATCGGCTCTACTTCCCCATCTGCGCCCTTGTCGCCCTGCAACTCCAAGCCGGTCTCGACGGCTTCCTAGCCATTGAAAAGTACATCCTGCACAAGAAGGGACTCTTCACCACCGACCGCCGCCGCGAGCCGAATAGCTGGAGCATGGACGAAGAGACGCGGCTGGAAGTAGACCGGCTGCTGGTGAAGCTGGAGGAAGCGATTGCAGTGGGGTAGGCTTCCAGCCTGCCCAGACTTTCGTCCGCGGTCCACGGTAGAATAATTCCATGATTCGCACCCTTTCCATTGCCGCCGCATTCGTCGTCGTTTCCGTCTCTCTGGCCGGCGCGGACGAACCGCTACCCGTCGTCGTTTCTCAGGCAGACCTTCAAACTGCGGTGCAGAAGGCGATTCCACTGATTACGAAAGGGGCGGTCGGTCATCGTGAGCAGCGGACCTGTTTTGCCTGCCACAACCAGGGGACGCCGATACTCGCTCTCGTCACGGCCCGGGCTCACGGCTTTGCGGTGGATGAGGAGGAGCTGGGCAGGCAGTACAAGTTCATTCAGGAGTTTCTGGGCCGCAATCGCGAGTTGTATTTGCAAGGGAAGGGACAAGGAGGCCAGGCCGACACGGCGGGCAGTGCGCTGCTGGCGCTGGAGCTAGGGAAGTGGCAGCCGGATGAGACGACGAGCGCCGTGGCGGAATATCTGCTGCTCTACCAGGCCGAGAGCGACCACTGGTCGGGCGCTTCCAGCCGGCCGCCCTCGGAAGGGAGTCCGTTCACATCCACCTTCGTCTCGCTCCGCGGGCTTTCCGCGTTCCAAACGGATGCTCAAAAGGAGCGGGCTGAAAAACGCAAGATTCAGGCCGGCGAGTGGCTGCTCAAAGCGACGGCGAAGGACAACGAAGACCGCGTCTTCCGATTGTGGGGGCTGCATGCCGCCGGAGCGAAACCGGAGGAGATTGAAGCGGCAGCGAAGGAGCTGGTGTCCAAGCAGCGCGAAGATGGCGGTTGGAGCCAGATTGACGCACCGTTGGAAATCAAGAGAGACGGCGACAAGGCGGAGACGATTGAGCCTAATTCCGATGCTTACGCCACCGGCTCGGCACTCGTCGTGCTTCATCTGGCGGGCGAAATGAAGCCGTCGGACCCGGTCTATCAACGGGGCCTAGCCTTCCTCCTCAAGTCGCAACTGGCGGACGGATCGTGGCACGTCAAATCGCGAAGCAAGCCCTTTCAGAAGTATTTTGAAACGGGCTTTCCGCACAAGGAGGACCAGTTCATCTCGTCGGCGGCGACATCCTGGGCGGTGACGGCGATGGCTCTATGTAGTCCGCTCACTCCGTGAGCGGACATGCCTGCACACGGAGTGTGCCGGCTACTATGGCACCCCAGCCCTTGATTCGCCCCGTCCTGCCGGAGAGAATCTAAAACTTCACCCACTCGCCTTTTTCCCCAGGCAAGCTCGATGGCGGTCTTTGAAAACATTGACAAGCTGAAGACACGCTACACGGACAAGTACGTCGTGGTAGACGCGAACCGGCCGGAATTGCGGCGGTTTCACGGCCTGACCGGGACCGTCAAGACCGTCAACATGAGCGGCCGGGCCCTCGTGCAATTCGACGGCTACAACAACATCGGCTGGTTCGACATCGACCCGGTGTTTCTGAAGGTCATCGACCAGCCGCTTCCCAAGCCGGAAGAGAAGCCGAAGAAGGAAGCCAAGCCGGCGGCGAAGGCTGAGAAGGCCGCGCCGGCAAAGGCGGCTCCGGAAAAAGCCGCCGCCAAACCCGCGGCAGCGCCTGTGGCAGGAGGCGGAAAGTCCGTCGCTGACATTCTGGCGGCGGCTCGCGGCGGAGCTAAGCCCTCAGCCAACGCCGCTGCGGCAGCGCCAAAGGCAGAGGCTCCAGCCGCCGCCAAAGCACCGGTCGATCCGACGAAGATGAGCATGGCCGACATCCTGGCGGCCGCTCGCGGCGGAGCCAAAGCCGATCCCAAGGCGGAAGCACCCGCAGCTGAGGCGGCCCCCACCAAGCCTGCGGAAAAGAAAAGCACCGCCGAATTGTTGGAAGCGGGACGCACCAAACCTGCGGCCGAGACACCCGTAGCCAAGACCGCCGCCGCACCGTCGAAGGTCGACCCCACGAAGATGAGCATGGCCGATATTCTGGCGGCGGCCCGCGGCAAAGGTGGCGGCGCTGCTGCTGCTGCGCCCGCTGCTCCGGCAGCGAAAGTAACCGCGAAAGCCGCGCCGGAACCAGTCGAGGAAACACCAGCCGACGAAGCCACTCCCGTGGAACCTGCCGCGGAGGAAGCACCGGCCGGTGGCCTCAAGTCCAAAAAAGATGCCTTCAAGAGCGTCGACGAGATTTTGGCTTACTGCCGCAAGGTCGATGCGAAGTAGCCTTCCAGCCAGTTCGAGCCGCCAGGAGGGAACAGTCTCATGGATGCGCCTGCGAAAGAAAGTTCGTCTCCGCCGAAGAAAAAGCGGAGCCTCGCCAGGCTGCTGGGCATGTCACTGCTCGCGCTGATAGTCATCGGCGTTGTCGCCGCCATCGCCATCCGCGTCAGGACTCAGGCGGTCAAGCGGCGCAACCTGGAAGACACCGTTCTGCAGGAGCTCAAACAGCCGCGGAAGATTGCCCTCGATGCCATCGCCGCGGATAGCGGCGCGAAAGCGGCTCTCGGCGACGACATTCAAGACGCCGGCGGACTCGGGCGCGAAGGAACCGGCGAACTGGACGGTACCGGCACGGTGATTCACTTTGACGTGACCGGCAGCAAAGGGAAGGGGCGCGTGACCGCTCCGGCGGCGCTGCAGCAAGGTGCCTGGCAGATCACGGGCGAAATCGAAGTCAAGTTGTCCAATGGAAAGACGATCAAGGTCGCCAGGCCCAGCGACAAACCTCCGGATATCGACCTGGGCTTCTAGTTCCGACCTCCCGCGGAGAAGATCATGCCCCACGTCGATTTTCCGCAAAGCCACGTTCGCTTCGCCGCTAGCCGCGCCGACATCACGCCGCCGCTCGGAATCTATTGGCGCATGTGGGGAGCCGCCACGCACGACCACGCCACCGGAGTCCATCGCCCGCTCACCGCCATCGCAGCCATCTTTGAGCCGGCGTCGATTGCGGACGCAGGAGGTGTGAATGACCGAGTCGCGCTCGTGAGCCTGGACCATTGCCTGCTGGGGAAGGAGGAAGCGGAGTTGGTCATTCAGGCCATTTGCAATCGCTGTTCCTTGACCGCATCGCAGGTGCTGCTGACGTTCACACACACGCACTCCGCCGGCCTCATGAGCCTGGACCGCGCCGACTTTCCCGGCGGCGAGCTGATTCTTCCCTACTTGCAAAAACTTGCGGACACCTGTGCCGAGCTTGTCGAACAGGCCATTTCTCAATCGGGACCGGCCGTCATTGCCTATGGCGTCGGCCGCTGCGATTTGGCGCGACACCGGGATTTCTGGGATGAAGAAAACAAGCTCTTCGTGTGCGGCTACAACCCGGAGGGGCGAGCGGACGACACCGTGCTCATCGCCCGGATCACAGACGCCGCCGGAAAGATCTGCGGCACGCTCGTCAACTATGCCTGCCATCCCACGACGCTGGCCTGGGAAAATCGCCTGCTCAGCCCGGACTATGCCGGGGCGATGCGGGAAGTCATCGAAAAGGAAACCGGCGGCGCGCCCTGCATCTTCCTGCAAGGCGCGTCCGGTGACCTCGGTCCCCAAGAAGGCTACGTCGGAGACGTAGCCGTTGCCGACAAGAATGGCCGTCAATTGGGCCACGCCGCTCTCAGCGCTCTGCAGGGTCTCGCTCCTCCGCTGACTCGATTCAAGTATCAAGGCCCCGTAATCTCCGGCGCGACCCTCGGCGACTGGCGGCATGAACCTGTCACTCACGAGCGCGAGGCCAAGATTCGGACCTGGCAACGGAAGTGCGATGTACTTTCCATTCCCTACCGCCCCGACCTTCCTACCCGCGAAGGAACCGAGGAGTTGCTCGCCAAATACACGGCGGACGAAAAGCTGGCCCACAAGTCCGGCGATTTGGGAGCCACTCGTGATGCCCGGGCGATGGCCGAGCGGCAGACGCGGATGCTCCGCCGACTGGCGCAGCTTCCCAAAGGGACTGCTTATCCGTTTGACCTGCACGTTTGGCGAATGGGAGATGCGGTTTGGGTTGCGATTCCCGGCGAACACTATAGCTATCTGCAAACCAACCTGCGATCCCGATTCCCGAACCGCATCATCATCGTTATCACGCTCACCGGCGGTTGGGGGCCGAGCTATGTGCCGACGAGGGAGACCTACGGCAAAGGGCTCTACCAGGAATCCGTCGCCGTTCTCGCGCCAGGCTCGCTGGAAAAAATCACCGACGAGCTCGCCTGGCGAATCGAAAAGCTGCTGGCGTAGTCCGCAGATTTCGCAGACGGACGCAGATTTTATAACAGGTGAAGCCGCAAACATATGCACATCCAGAATTAACAAAATCTGTGACATCTGCGAAATCTGCGGACAGACTCAAATCTGAGACATCATGAAAATCACCGCCATCGAAACGCTCGTCTGCCACGCCCGCATGCGGAACTGGGTCTTCGTCAAAGTCCTCACCGACCAGCCCGGCCTGCACGGCTGGGGGGAAGCGACGCTGGAATGGCACACTCGTGGCGTAGTCGGCACGGTGCAAGACCTGGCGGAACTGGTGGTTGGCGAAGACCCGACGCGGCCGGAGCATGTCTGGCAGATGATGTATCGCCAGCACTTCTGGCACGGCAACGGCATCATCCGCTCGACGGCAATTGCCGGCATCGACATCGCCCTGTGGGACATTGTCGGCAAGGTTCTGAACGTCCCGTGCAGCAAACTCTGGGGCGGACCGATCCGCGATTACGTACGCACTTACTCGCATCTCGGCGGCGGACGGATGGAGGATTTTTACGAGACGCCGGTCGATAACGCCAAGCGCTTCGCCGACCTTGCCCGCCAGGCCGTGGCGGACGGCTACACCGCGTTCAAGAGCATGGCCGTTCCCTCCACCATGCCCATCGAAGGGAACAAGCCCATCCGCGCCGCAGCCGCCGCGGTGGAGGCGATGCGGGAAGCGGTCGGCGAAGACATCGACATCATGGTCGATTGCCACGCCCGCCCCTCCCCCGCAATGGGGCTCAAGTTTGGCCAGGCACTCGAGCCGTATCACCTGTACTTTTTCGAGGAGCCCTGCTGGCCGGAGAGCATCGAGGGGCTGGCCATGATTAACCGGGCCCTCACCACCCCCGTCGCTACCGGCGAACGGATGACCCACCTCGCCCAGTTCCGGGATCTCTTCGCCGCCCGCGGCTGCGAAATCTGTCAGCTCGATTTGACCCACTGCGGCGGCTTTACCGAGGCCCGCCGCATCGCCGCCCTGGCCGAAGCCCACCGCATCGCCCTCGCCCCCCACAACCCGCAAGGCCCGGTCAGCACCGCCGCCTCGCTGGAATTCGGCTTCTCGCAGCCCAGCTATATCATCTGCGAGACGGTCCACAACGACGTCCCCTGGCGGCAGGACGTGGTGCGGGAAGGTTTCACCATCGAGACCGCCGGCCGCATCGTGCGCCCCAATTTGCGGCCTGGCCTGGGAATTGAAATCAACGAAGCCGAGGTCCGGAAACACCCGTTCGAGCAGGAACTTCTGCAACGGGTTTACCACCCGGATGGCAGCGTGGGGGATTGGTAACGTGGGCCGCGAGGGGGTGTCGGCCTACGCTGAGTTCACGGCTTCCTGCGCCGGCTGCGCAGCGAGCAGGAGCTGCTCGAAGGAGAGAAAGACATCCGTGCTAGTGAGAATCCCGACCAGTTCCACGCCGTCAACGACGGGCAGGCTGTTGATGCCGACATTGACCATCTGCTCGATCGCTTCCGCGAGAGGAGTGGTTGGACTCACGGTGATCAGGTCGGTGCTCATCAGGTCGGCGACGGTGACATTCTTGAGGTCGTCAGGCTCCAGGGGGCCGTTGTTGCCGAAATAAGGAATGACATCCCGGTCGCTGACGACGCCCGCCAGCCGGCCACCGTCCGTGACGAGGAAGTGGCGGAATCGCTTCTTGTGAAAGAACAGCACCAGCTGCTGGGCGGGGCACTCGGTGGTCACGGTAAACGGGTCGGGAGTCATGACCGTTCCCACCGTAATTTTCGGAATGAGCCCGCTGCGGCCTGCCCCCGTGAATACCCCGCGTAGGAAGATCCGTTTCAGTTCCGCCCGGCTCATAACCCCTCGGCTTTGCATGATGACGAAGAAGGCACACTTGGACCAGGAAACTGGTAAGCGTTGGAAACTATAGCTCATGAAATCAGCTCCATCAAAACCGGAAAGGGCGGTGTTTTTTCCATCCCTTTCGCTGCAAACGGCGCGCAGGCGACCGAGCCATTAGTTGCGCTGGATTTTTGGCTGCAATGGGCTCTCCCGTTAGATCGGAACCACCCGCCTCGTTTCGACAAGCGGTAATCCTACTTGCCGTGCGTCGTCGCGGCGTTTTGCGCTGGCGGAGATTTGTCCGCGGGAGTTGCCGATTGGGACAAGGGGGCATTCTGCCAGCGGCGGTAGAGGTCGAGGCCAAAACGGGCACCGAGGCCGAGAGAGAGGCCGAGGGCGACGATGATGATGCGGGTGCGCAAGGTTACGGCTTTTTGAGAGTGGTCAGAAATTGCACAACGTCGACCAGATTTTTCGCGGTCAGGCTCTTTTGCAGGTCGGCGGGCATCAGCGAGACCGGCTGCTTTTTCATGGCGGTGATTTCGTCACGCGGTATTTTGCGGACGATGGCCTCGGCGGTCTTCACGCTCACTTCCTGCTCGGTGTCGCTGACCAGGATGCCGGACAGACTGGTGCCGTCCTCGAGCAGAAGCAGATGGGTCTCGTAGTTGTGGCTGATGCCGGCGCTGGGGTCGAGGATGGAGACATACAGCGCCTCCTTGCCGAGCTTGCTGCCGATTTCCGACAGGTCGGGGCCGACTTCCTTTCCTTCCCCCTGCACCTTGTGGCATTTCGCGCAGGTGCCGACCGTCATATAGACCTTCCGCCCCTCTTCGGCGCTCCCCGATTGCTTCACTAACTCCGCCACCGGCGGCAGCGGCACGGAATCGGCTGTGGCGGGGAGCTTGAGATGCTTGGCGGCCTCGGTTTTGACGGCGGCATCGCTGGAGGTGAGCAGCACGTTGGCAGCCGAGAAGTGCAGGTCCGCGGGAAACTTGTCCGCCTGCACGAGTGCGAGCAGCTCCCTTTGCCCCGGCAGGTTCCGGCCCAGCGCAGTCACCGCCGCGGCACGCAAACCGACGCTCTTTTCCGACGTCACCAGCGGCAGCAGCAAAGCATTCGTATTGTGATCGCCGAGCAGACCCAGCGCCGCGGCCAGCTTCGTCGCCTTCGCTTCGTCCTTGTCGGCGAGGGCAGTTGCCAGAGAATCCCGCTGACCCAGCTTCATCACCAGCCGCGCCGCCTCAACGCCGAGCGTCCCCTCGGCATCTTCCACCGCCAGCCGCACCAACTCCTGCGTGGCTTCCTTGATTTGAAACTTCGCCACGATGCTCAAATACTCTTCCGTCCCCTTCTTGGTCCGCAAGTACCGCTGGACGGAAGCCTTGGCATCCTCCGAAAGCTGCGGATTCTCCAGCCTGAGCAGCGCCTTGACGCGACGGGCATCCTTGGCGCGGGTGGCTTCGTCGACTTCGTCAGCGCAGGCGCTTGCCAACGACATGCAAACGATCAGAAGCGTCGGCAATAGGCATTGCATCATGAATCTGGCGGCGTGGAGACAACGATACTCCTCACGAGGATATTCTACTCCGCTAGGCTCTTGAGGGCAGCTTCCTTTTCGGGGCCGGTGAGGAAGTCGAAGGCCCGCAGGTAGCGCGGCTGGTCGGCTTCCTTGGTGGCGGGATCCTTAAGGATCTTCGCCAGCAATGCCGGCGTTGCTTTTGCCCGGCTCCGCCAGATGATGTCGCGGCCGGCGGGGGTGGTGAAAGCGCTCTCACCAGCTTGCTTGAGATACTCGGCCAGGTACGTGTCCCACTGTTTGTCGGCCCCGATGCCGAGGGCTTCCAAGTACCAGCGGTCCTTGCCGTCGTGCTGCGCGGCGAGCTTGGCCCAGAGTGCCGGCGCCTCCGGCGATTTAATGTGCCGCAAGGCAATGGCGAGCTCGCGGCGGACTTCGGGAGCGGGATCCTTCACGAGTTGCGCCACTTTGGCAAGGTCCATCTTCTGCTCGCGGGCGATGCGGATGCCGGCAATCCGTACATCGGGGTGTTTATCAGCCAATGCGATATCGACGGCTTCTTCCGCTTCGCCGGAGAGCTTGGCGAGCACAAACAGTGCGCGGGCCTTGCTGCGGGGATCCTTGGTGTGCTCGGCGTGTTCCTCAAGGGGGTGGTGAGCCTTGTCACCCATCGCCACGAGAGCGGTGAAGGCCTGATAGCGCGTCTCCAAGTTTGGACTGTCCAGCGCCGCCAGCGCTCCCGCCGGCGTCGAGAGATCGAGTTTGGCCGTTTTGTAGGTGGACGAGCCCGTGGGAAACACCCGAAAGATCCGCCCCTTGTCCACTTCCTGCTGATTGTGGCCGCCGACGCCGGGATCGTACCAGTCACTGACGAACAGGGAGCCATCGGGTGCAATGCAAACGTCGGAGGGACGGAACCAGTTGTCCCGTTTCCCTTCCAGAATGTTGACGATCTCCGCCGAGTAGCCGGCACCGCTCTTCTTGGTGACATAGGCCCGCACAATGTTCGGGCCGGCGTCGCAATGGATGACACTATTGGAAAACGGCGAGCCCAGCAGCGTGCTTTCGTTGAAGATAATTCCCGTCGGCGAGCCCGCACCGGTCAGAATCAGGTTCGGCACGACGCCAGGATCGTTCAGGTGCCAATGGCGGTCCGGAATTTCCTTTTCCCAATTCTCGCGCTGCTGTTGCCAGCCCGCGCCGGTGAATTCGTCCTTGTAGCCATAGTTGCCGAATTCCATCACGAAGTTGATGCGGACCCCCTTGTTGCCGTCGTCGTCGTTGTCGGACTGCCAGATGGTGCCGAAGGAATCCACCGCCACTTCCCAGTTGTTGCGGAAATTCCAGCCGAGAGTCTCGAGCCCGCTGCCGTCCGTGTTGCAGCGGAACACCATTCCCTCCTGATACGGCTTGCGGCTGGCGGTCACTTCGTTGCCGGCCCGGTCGACGATTGCATTGCCGTTTTTGTCCTTGATCTGATTGCCGGAATTGCCGAAGTTGAAGTACAGCTTGCCGTCCGGGCCGAAGACGAAGGCGTGGATGCCGTGGTCGTGCTGGGTGCCGGCGATGCCCGAGAAGAGCGTTTCCTTCTTGTCGGACTTGAGGTCGTTGTTCTCGTCGATGAAAATCTGCACCTTGTCATTGGCGGAAACGATGACGCGGTTGCCAAGGACGCAAATACCGTGTACCGAGTCGATGTCCCGCCCTTGATAGAATACGGTCGTCTTGTCCGCCTTGCCGTCGCCGTTGGTGTCTTCCAAAACCAGAATGCGGTCCCCTTCCGGCCGGCTGCCGTTGAACTTGCGGTAGTTCTTGACTTCGGCTGCCCAGACGCGGCCGAGGTGGTCGATATCGATGTTGGTGATGTTGGATATCTGCGGCTCGCTGGAGAAGAGCGTGGCTTCCAGGCCATCGGCAATGTCCAGCCCGGCGACGGCATCAGCCGCATCGCGCGAGACATCATTCGCCCCGGCGACGGATGAGGCAATCGCCGGCGGCTTCTGTGTGTAAACGAGGAACTGCACACTAGAGCCGCACCCCTGGTCGGTGCCGCCGTTATCCAGTCCGCCACGGGCCTTGAACTTCGTGAAGCCTTCGGGCAGATCAAAGGCGATCACTGAATTGGCGTGTGTGCCAATGCCGTATTCCACGGACTTGCCGTTGACCTTGAGCGCCCCGCCGGTGCAATTCTTGTTCGTGGCGACCTCGCCGAACTGGCTGCTGGCAGACTTCCATTTCAGCTCCGTCAGCTTCTTCTCCCCCTTGGGACCGATGAGCCGCGGCTCGCACCAGTCGCTCCAATCGCAGCCGAAGCCGTCGCCGCCGTCGGTGACGACCAGGTACAACTCCTTCGCACCGGTGATATCGGCTTCGATTTCGATGGTGTGGCCTGGAGTGCGGGGATCAATCGTCTTGCCGGCGAAGGCGGGCTTGGGGCCGGGGGCTGCGCCCTGCTTCGCTTTGTCGGCACCGTTTTCCGCCGGCAGGTTCTTCTGCTTGATAATCGCTTCGCGGTTGAAGCCCGGGGGAACGGGATAATCCTGGTTCGCTTCCAGCGCCTTCATGGTGACAGCAGGGCTCTCCACGCCGCTGGTCGGCACTTCGCCATGAGCGGACCAAACAATGGCATTGAGCATGACCTTGCGGAAATTCGGGTCGCCCCAATTCCAGTGGTCGTGTCCGCCGGTGAAGCCGAAGCCGCGGCCTCCACCTTCACGCTCGGCTGCCCAGGCCATGTGCTGGGGATTTCCCTTGGCCATGTCCTCGCGGACCGCCGGATTGCCACTATGCGGGCCATCCGGGCGACTGAGAGTGTCCTTGGGCGGCAGAGCGGTGAGGATCGGCGTCACTCCCTTCATCTCGGGCCGAAACCGCATGTGGTAGTACCACTCGTCGTTGATTTCAAACGGCTTCACGCCGCGGCTGATAGGGTGGTCGGGGAATTTCTCGTACTTAGCGGTCCAGTGCGGATTGACCGACCAGTTCATTTCAAAATAGCCGCCGATCCAGTCCAGAAACTTGTCGCCGGGCTTGCCCTTCTCGACCTCGACGCCGTAGTGAATGCAAACAATGCCGACCCCTTTCTTCGCTAGCGCATCGACTGCGTCCAAATGCGGCACCACCATGTGCCCGCCACCGCCATCGCAATACATGATGATGCAATCGGCCCCCTCAAAGATGCTCGCATCTTTCGGCCAGCCGCTCAGCGCGACTTCCGTTTGATATTCCGGCATCGCCGCCTTGAGCTCTTTGGCCAGCAGCAGGCAGCCCGCGTTGTGCTCATGCGCGCCGTAGCCGTGGCTGGGCTTGCCGGCGACGAAGACGATCTTTTTCCCATTCTTGGCCTGGGCAGCTCCACCGCCGGACCCCTTCTTCTCGTCTTTTTTCTCTTCCTTTTTCGCATCGCCGAGCTTCTTGATGCGGATGTTCTTGAACTGCACGGTCATCGGCGGGCCGGTGTGAAGTTGCAAGGCGAGCAGCCCTTCCGCTCGACGACCCTTCGGATCGTTGTCGATCAGATCCACCGTGGTGATCCCGTTGAGCTTCTGCACCAGGTGATTGCCATCGGCGATGATGACGTAGTCATTCCAGTCCTCTTTCTTCAGCGAATCGACGATCTGCTTCTCCTCCGCCGTCTTGCCAACGACCTTCGGCTTGCCGTCGTCTCCGACCTCGACCTTCTCGCCACGCTTTGCCAGCACGCTGCGCCCTCTTTCTTCATAGAGCGTTCCCGCCCAGGCCCCTGCGCCATCAAAATCGGCCTGGTAGCCCTTGATGACCCACTTCTCCACTTCCTGGCTGCGATACTGCACGCCGGAATTGCCGCCGATAATCTTAAACTGCAACCGCAACTCAAAATCGCCGACTTCGCCCTTTCGCCAGACGAGAAAGGTGTTTCCCTTCGTCGCCTTCTCGGCAGTGGTCTGGCCGGTAATCGCGCCGTCTTTGACGCTCCAGAAGTCCGGGTTGCCATCCCAGCCCTCGAGCGTCTTGCCGTCGAAGAGGGGCGTAAAGCCGGGCTCGTCTTCGGCGAAGGTGGGAACGGAAATGAGCGGAAGCAGCAGCAGAATCCAGCGCAGCCAGACAATGGGTCGTCGCATGAGAGAGGCTCCAAGGTCGCCGCTGGAACATGTTGCTCCAGCGACAGGTGGTAGGCAGTTTGTGGAAAAACGGATTATAGCTGGTCTGACAGCCGGTTCCACCCGCCGGGAAGACAGCTTTTGACGAATCAACCTTGGTACAGGGAAGCAATCGGGCGGCCTTCGGTAATGGCGAATGGGCGGCCGAAGGCGTCGGCGTAGGTGCCGTGGGGGTCGATTCCCAGGGCGCTGAACATGGTGGCGGACACGTCCCATGGGCCGTACCGCTCGGACGTCGGCTCGCCGCCGAGCCGGTCGGAAGAGCCGACGATCGCGCCGCGCTTGACTCCCGCTCCGGCCATCACCAGGGAATAAACCGTGGCCCAATGCTTGCGCCCGGGAGTCGCCCCGGCGAATTTCTTCTCCAGGGCAATTCGCGGAGCGCGCCCAAACTCCCCCATGCAGACAACGAGCGTTTGATCCAGCAGGCCGCGCTGATCCAGGTCTTCCATCAAAGCCGAGAAGCTCTCGTCAAACCGCGGCAGCAGATGGTTTTGCAGGGAATCGAAGATGTCGTTGTGCGTGTCCCAGCCGCAGACATCGGTGTCGCTCGGGTTCAAGTCCTGACCGCGGTTGGAGTGGTTCCAGATGACGTTGATGTACGGCACTCCGGCTTCGACGAGACGCCGCGCCAGCAGCAAGGCCTGGCCGGAACGATGCCGGCCGTAGCGGTCACGAACGGTTGGGGACTCCGCTTCCAGATTGAATGCCTCGCGGGCCTGAGGAGACGCGAGCATCTGATATGCCTGGCCGTAGAGCCGGCTCATTTCGAGGGCTCGCTCGTTGGCGGACAAATTGGCTGTAAATTGGTCGAGCGACTGCTTGAGCGAAAGGCGGCTGGACATGCGAACGGTGGGAACTTCGTCCGTCAGCTCCAATCCCGGAATCGCGCCCGCCGACTCCGCCACATTGCCGACAACCAACGGCTCATAGGCTCGTCCCAAAAGCCCCGCGTATTGACCGGGAGAAGGAATGAATGGAACAAGCGCCGGCGCGTTGAGATGCACCGCATCCGCCAGCCGCCCTCCCTTGCTCAGTCGGCGGAGAATCGCGCCATAGGTTGGCGCGTCATTCGGGGTGATCGGCGGATTTCCCGAGCGGCGGGCATGATAATGGCCCGTTAATGCCAGATACACCGCGGAGCCGTGATCCAAATCCTCGTGCGACATGCTGCGGACGACGGTGAAGCGATCCGCCACCTTGGCAATCCTCGGCATGTGCTCGCTGAATTGAACGCCGGGGATTGCCGTCGAAATGGGCCGAAACGCGCCGCGCACGTCCAGCGGAGCATCCGGCTTGGGATCCCACATGTCGAGTTGGCTCTGGCCGCCGTTGCAGAAGACCAGGATGACCGATTTGGCCTTGCCGAAGCCAAGCGGTTTTTCGGCGATTTGCTGGCCGCTGGCCACTTTGCCTGCGAGACCGAGCAGGCCCAAACCCCCCAGGCGCAGCCATTCCCGCCGCCGAAGGCCGCCGGTCTTCAATCGCTGCTCGTGGACGAAGCGAAGCATGAAGCTCATTCTACTTTCGCTTGCTGCCTACCCCACCTCAATCGCCAAACCGCTTGAGTTCTTGGCCACTCTCGACCGAGCGGATGATGCCACCATAGCATCCCGCGAGGATGGAGTTGCTGTCCGGCAGGAAGGCGAACCGGTTGGGGTTCTTTTCCGGCCGGAGTAGATCCTTGTCGTTCCGCGGATAGTAGGTCCGCAGGGCCCCTTTCTCAAACGTGTAGCGATGCAGTTCTTGCGCGGTGCGGGCGTCCCAGATGATTACGTCCCCATTCTCCTGGCAGCCGCCGGCGAGATAGCGGCCGTCGAAGGAGAACAGTGGCAGGACGTGTCCCTTGACGCCGGTTTGCAGGCGGGTGCGGATTTCGAGCGAAGGCAAATTCCAGAGCGCGACGTTGCCCCCGTCGTGGCCGCTGGCAATGGTGGTTCCATCGGCTGCAACCGTGAGTCCATAGAACGGCTCATCGAGCCGGCGGGATTCGCTGGTGACGGTTCCCTTGGCGATGTCGCAGAGACGAATTGTGTACTGGCCTTTCGTCTTGACAATGCCGCATAGCTGGTTCGCATCCCCGGCGAACGCGACTGCCAGACTGCCGCCCAGAGGCTTGACCTGGGTTTCCTTCGTCCAGTCGTTCAGGGCATAGACGACACAGCGAGTGCGGCTGAGGACGGCGAGGGCGCGGCCGTCGGGGGAGAAATCGAAAGCCTGGCAGCGATCGAGGACTTTCACCGTTTTGCCGCTGGTTACGTCCCACAGGCGGACTTCATTCAGGGTAATGCCGTCGCTGGTGACATAGATTCGTGAAGCTGCGAGCAGCGAGCCATCAATCGAAAACGCCAGCTTGGTGATATCGCCAAAAGTCTCCGCCCGCCACAGCCGCTTGCCGCTGTCCACGTCCCAGACCGCGATGACGCCGCACTTGCGGACATCCGGATGCGGGCGAGGGGGAAACGTATCATCTGACATCCCCGAACAAGCCGTGGCCACGATGGTTCCGCTGGGAGACACGGCCACGCATTGCGGGTCGCGTTTAGGGACGAACGGAGCGGCTGAGGCTAAGGATTGGGCGAGCGTCAGGCCAGCGGTCAGGATAAGGAGGGTGCGACCAAGCATTCCTTTAAGCATACTCGAAGGCCGCTTCTCCGACGAACGGTTATACTTCGTTAATCGTCTCCTCTCTCAAATCTCAAATTTCAAATCTGAAATCGCTCATGCTTCCCGACGACATCTGCCCCCGCCCGCAATCGCTGCCGCCGCTGGCGACGACGCCGCATTCCCCGCCGATTTACGCGGCTTCGGTCTGGGAGTGCGAGAGCCCGCAGCAAGCCGATGACA
>JBKJNY010000157.1:0-46568 GCA_046593355.1 Pirellulaceae bacterium
AGCCGCCTTGGCATGGCTGAGAGCTTCTTCGGTCTGCGGCATCACGCCGTCATCCGCGGCGACAACGAGCACGGCGATATCCGTGACGTTTGCTCCGCGAGCCCGCATTTCGGTGAAAGCCTCGTGCCCCGGCGTATCGACGAAGGCCACATGGCGGCCGTCCTTGGTGACAATGTTGTAAGCCCGGATGTGCTGCGTAATGCCGCCGGCTTCGCCCGAGACCACGTTGATCCCGATGATCTTGTCGAGCAACGAGGTTTTCCCGTGATCGACGTGTCCCAGGAACGTGACGATCGGAGGCCGCGGCCGGAGCTTCTCCGGCGCGTCTTCCTGCTGGAAGCGGCTGAGGACTCGCTCTTCCAGCGATTCCGGCTGCTTGAACTCGAGGTCCAGCCCGAGCTCAGACGCCACGAGCTCCACCATATCGTTGGGGATCTGAAAGCTCATGGCGTTGGCGGGCAGCGCGACCGCCAGCGCATTGAGCGCCTTCAAAACCTGGCCCGCGCCGACGCCGGCGGCTTCCGAAAATGACCGCAGCGTCACCGGCAGGATAATCGAGATTTTGTCTTTTCGCGGAGCCGCGGTGCTGCCGTGCAGCTTGCTGCGGACGAGCGTTCGCCGCGAGCGGCGGCGGCCACCCTCCTCCTCTTCTCCGGGGCGCACCTCCCCTTTGGCCTTCGTCTTGCGGGTCTTGCGGACGTCCGCCATGCCGACCAGATCTTCTTCGCCGGCCTTCCCCTTCTTCTTGCCGGGCTTGAGGGCGGAGGCACCGGGGCCGGCCACTCCCTTCTTTTTATCCGCGTCGAGCTTCGCCTCATGCTGCTTCTTGAGATTCTCCGTGATCTTGTGCAGCGGCGAGCTGCTCCCTTTTTTGATGACATCCGAGGGGAGTCGGATGACCGGCTTCTGAGCCTTCGGTTCCACTTTGGCGGAAGGCGTGGGCTGCTTTACTTCCGGCATCTCGGCGAAGCGGACGCCGGAAACTCGCCGCGGACCGGGTTTGGTTGGCGCATCGCCGTCCAGCTTTTTGTCGTCCCCTGCTTTCTTGGCTTTCGTGTCGATCACGCGAATGCCGCTGCCGCGGCGCGGGCTGAGCGAATCGCCGCGCTGGGGGCCCATCTCTCCCGCGGGGGGCGCCGAACGCTTGTTCCCCACCGTGATCGTCTGCCGGACTTTCGGTGGCGGTTCGGCCACGGCAACCGCGGATTCCGACGATGCGGCTCGAGCGGACGGAGAAACGATCGTATCTTCGATGTCGAGTTCCGGCTCAGTCAGTTTGGCAACGACCGTCGGCGGCGCGGTATCAACCGAGGGCGCGTGCTCGGCGACGACCGTGGGCGCAGCAACCGGCTCCTGCGCTGGCTTCGCCCGCAACGGCGAGGCCCGCTGCGGTGGCGGAGGAGGCGGGGGCAGCGTGACGTGTCCGCTGACCGGGCGAGAAAGAACGTCCGCCGTTTTTACCAGGCTGACGGGAGCCGCAGCCTGCTTGGCCGCGCCGGCATCCAGAAATGCTCGCAGCTTGACGACCTCGTCGTCTTCCAGACTGGCCAGCGCCGAACCCTTGCCCTGAATCCCCGCTTTCGTGCAGAGCTCCACGAGCTTCTTACCATCGATGTTCAAATCTTTCGCTAACGAATAAATCCGCGTGGGCACGCTGGCCCTCCTTTTCGGTCGCGCGCCTCACCTTGAGACTTTGTTTCGCCGCGCGAGCTGGCTAGTAACTGATTAATTCATGACCGAAGTCTCCTTTGCCAACGAAAGCCTCTCCACGAGGAAAAGCATTTGCCAGCCAGGCCGGCCTCATCCCGCAATCGCAGGACACAGTGCCGGCAAGAACGAAACCCCTGCTGTGGACGCAGCTTGTGCCTATCGGCCAGAGCCAGAGTGACCCGTCAATTTACCGCAGAACGGCCGGCAATGCTATTGGGGGATCGAGGCGGTCGGGGTCGGGAAGAAAGTAGCCCCGCGGCCACGCTCCGTTGGCGTGGCCACGGACATCGACGGACCTGCAAATTACTGCGCAACCTCAATCTGGGCGATCCCAGAAAAGAAACCGCCCTTGAACGGAGCCACCTGGTCGCCGGCGCCTCCAGTCCCGCCCGCGCCGCCGCCGGGAACTCCCGCTGCCGAGCCAAGGCCACCCGCGCCTCCTGCGCCTCCCGGCCCGCCGAGACCATTTCCGGTGCTGGGGGCATTGCCTCCATTAACGCCGTTGGGTGCGCCCGGCGGGCCGCCAAAACCTCCATTGCGGAGCATATTGCCCCGCAACAGCGAAGCAATGGCTTCGGTGTTTTGACCAGTCGTCCAAGTGCCGGTGCTGGGATCAAAGATGGCCAGGAATCCAGTGGTGATTTCCGATAAATTATTCAGGGAGACGGGGGTCGCCCCGACATCTCCCGGGCCAACCGAGAAGGACCCCGTATCCGACGACAGGGTCGAGGTGGAAGTGAGGAAGAACGCGTTCCCGGCCCCATCGGTCCCCTCCGCCCAGGGAAACCCCTCCGGCCCCCCCACGATGCGGATATCGATGTTCCTCACAATCGTCCGCAAGTTAATGCTCCGTTGCCACGTCTGGCCCAAAATGTTTTCAAAATCGAAACCGCTGCTCACCCAGCCGATTTCGATGAGAATCTCCGCGGTGGTGTTCGGTGAAGTTGTGCCTGGAATAAAATCCGGGCCGACGTCCAAAAATGCCACGGCGTCGCAGCCGCTGGTCTGCTGGGAGTTGATACTGACGGTCGACGTGGCGCCGAGCCCTCCGTTGCCTCCTGATTGCCCGGCGGTGTCGAAAAACATTCCCGGGAATCCTGGGACCGTGGCTCGATGCGTCCCTCCTGCACCGCCTCCTCCACCCCCACCCCCGCCCTTGAGCTCGCCTTCGCAGATATTGTTGTGGATGAACGAGTACTCAAAGACCGGTTGACCATCCGGGTTCCAGACATCGATGGCGCTGGCTAGCCCCAGCGCGCTGGCAATGCCGGCTCCCCCTTTTTTGCCCCCCTTTCCTCCGGTCGCGGTGGCGGACCTCCCATCCGTGCCATCCACCCCGGCCGCGGCGGTCCCGCCGGGGGCGGGATTGGCAACGCCCCCCGCATCACCACCCCCGCCGCCGCCACCCCCCAGGGTGGGCGTTGAGCCTGACGCGGTTGATGTGACGAGGAGGTAATCGCCGGTGGTGCCATTGGCATCACCGCCCTGGATGGAAGTCCCATTGACCGCCCCTAGGATTGACGAGGTCGAATGCATTTCCTGGACGAGCCGCCTCCAAACGTATTTCTGCGCCAGCGCGCTGTTGCATTGCAGCAACACCCCCAAGACCACGGCCGAACAACACACCAACTGATGACGAATCCGCATGTTCTGATCCTTCCGTAAATAAAAGGCGATAGGGCATGTCTTAAAAAACTTGTTATGATAACGGCAAGAGATAGATTTCCTAATCGTAGCCGGTACACTCCGTGTGCTGGCATGTCCGCTCACGGAGTGAGCGGACTACTTTTTCTGCCGTCGTTGTTCCTCCTGGAGCCACTTTTTCCACTGGGACGACTCGTAGCCGTAATCCTGCTGCGAGTAGTCCTTGAGCATCTTGCTCACCAGCGGCTGTTGCTTTGGTTTGGCGACCTTGACAGTCGCCTTGACCGTGCCAGCGGCTCGGGACCAGTGTAAACCCCCAGAGATTCCGGGTCTAATATCCAAGCCGGTATCGAAGGCAAATTCCCCCTCCTTGTATTCATACTCGCGCGTAAACAAGCAATCGACGAGCGCGGCAAATAGTTGGGGGTGGGGAAGTTGCGACGAGCGATAGTTCGTGACGCCGGTCAGGGCCAAGGAGTCGATGGCGTTCTGCTGGAACTTTTCCCCTCGCAGGTAGCGCACGAACTGCGGGATGGCCTCGTCACGATTGGGCATTTCCGCGATCAACTGGGCCGCCTTCTGGCGGAGGGTCTCGCTGGCCGGCTCGCAGGCATATTTCACCAGGATCCGGATCGCTTCCTTCCCGCCGATGGCCCGGATGGCCGGCAGGAGTTGCAGTTGGATGCCGCTATACTTTTCCGCCGCCAGCGCTTTTTCGATCGCGGGGAGCGCCGTGGGATCGCGCAGCGCCGCCAGGGCCTCCGTCGCCTCTAGATGGGCCGCTCGCTCCTCGTCGGTTGGCTCCACCCGCAGTTGGCTTTGCCACTGGGCAATTTTCCTGGTCCACTCGGCAGACGGCGATTTTCCCGCCAGCCCCTTCTTTTCGGCAGGCAGAGCTTTGGCCAGTTCTTTCGTCCGCCCGCCATGCCAGTTCCGCCAGGCCGCCTGGTCGAAGCCAAAATCTTCCCCCGTCCAAGAGACCAGCACCTGGCGGATTCCTTCTTCCTCAATGACAGGGGTTGCCCCTTCCACGGCTTGCTTGACCAGCGGGTCCGACTGTTGATGCAATCGCTTGCCGGAAATCGTCGAAGTGTCGCGCGTTTTGGTAGAGTCGAACCTTTTTCGACCATTGTCCTTTAGACCCCAGCCAGCTCCGGGCATCCACCAAATGTCCTTCGTCACCAGGTTCTTCACCAGCGCTTCAAACAGCAAGCGATCGGGAAGGGCCTCGTCCGCGAAGTCGGTCAGGCCGGTCTTGGGCAGAATGTACGCCAGTTGGTCCCGGTGCTGGGGCCGCTCCAGATATTTCACAAAATAGGGAATCGCCCGCTCACGCTGTTCGCTCCCGGAAATCGCCTTGGCAGCCGCCAGCGAGAGGATCGGGCACCGCTCCTCGACGCAAACCTTGACGAGGACTTTCGCCGCCGGGTTGCCAGGAATGTTCGCCAGGCAGGGGATCAAGCGGGCCTTGATCAGCACGTAATCTTCCGCATCGAGCAACTCCCCCAGCACGCTCGCCGCCAGGGGATCGGTAATCGAGCTGAGCTTCTCGACCGCCGCTTCATGGGGAGCCAATTCCTCCGGCTTAATAGGTTCGATCCGCAAATCTTGCTTCCAGCGAAGAATCTGGCTCTTCCATTCGCTGATGCTCAGGGGAGCCTTCGCGTCCTCACCCTTTGCGGACGACAGCCAAGTCGTTCCAGCAACAACGAGGATCACCACCGTGCAAACGCGCAAGCGACAAAACTGTTCGCGCCGATTCATGATTTCGCCCTGGTTCAAATGGATTGATTGGCCATTGACGGCGAGCGCCCCCCCCCAAGTAGGATGGATTATAGCAAAAATAAAGAGCTGTCAATGGTCTAGCAGACGAAATTTTCTCCCCTCGACATTCGGGCGCTATCGTGGACCGCACCTTTTGGATTTCACTGGCAATTGTTCCCTTATTGTCCGGTATTGTTCCCCATTTTGAGAATCCATGCGCCTATTGCGCGGACGAGTCGAAGTCGCCGGGCATCCCCGCGCCCGTGGCAGCCGCACTTCTCAAGGATCTTCCCGCGCTCACCTACCTGGCGAATGTCGATATCCAAAGGGAACTCGGCATCCAAGGCAAACAACAAACCGCGCTGAATTCCCAGGTTGAGGACTTCTTTCGCCAGTGGGTTCCATTGCAGGCTGAAGAGCGCCGTTTGCAAGCTTCTGGGAAGGGGGAGGCGGAGTTGAAAGCGATTCAAGCCAAACGCCTGACAATCATGACAAGCAGCAGCGCCCAAGCGTTGCGGCAGTTATCCCCCGCGCAAGCCGAGCGCTTTCACCAACTGTTGTTTCAATTCCGGGGAATTGAATTCTTGCTGGAACCCTCGGTGCGCGAGGCCGCGCGGATTAGCGAGGAAGAAGTCAAGGCGATCCAGGAAAGTCGTCGGTGGGTCGGGGAGCAAGGGAACAAGCTGAACCAGGAGATCAAAGGCAAGAAGGCGGGCGAGCAAGACTTGGCCAGGCGGATTGTCAAGTTGCGTCAAGAGGGTTGGTCGCGCCTCGAACCCCGACTCTTGCCCGAACGTCAACGACTCGTCACAAGCTGGCGCGGAAAACCAGCCTCTTTCGAGGAACATCGACTGAAACTTCAGATTCACGACGCGAGTGGCGGAAAGAAGAAGTCAAAGTAACCGCCTTCCATCAAGGTTTAAATCTTTCGCTAACGAATAAATCCGCGTGGGCACGCTGGCCCTCCTTTTTGGACGCGCAGCGGACCGAAGACCGTCCAGCCTTACCTGGACTCCATCCGGCAATGCTGTCGCGGCAAGCGATGGTCAAGGGCGGAATTAGGCGGGTGGCGCCTCCTCCGTTGCAGCCGGAGGAGCCGCTTCCGACGGTGCGGCAGCAGCAGGAGCGACGTCCGCGGCAGGAGCAACGGGTGCGGGCGGGGCGGCCGCGGCTTGGGCCGCGGCGGCAGCGGCTGCTTTCGCGTCCCTGGACGCTTGGGCTGATGCGGCGGCATCCTCCTGCCGCTTGCGGTATTTCTCTTCGGCGGCGGCCTTTTCGGCTTCCAAAGCCAGGGCTTCCGCCTGATTCGTGATCACATCCACTTGCTCCTCGGTCAGCCCCCCCATCTCCATCAAGGCATCGGGCTCGATGACCGACAGATCGTCGTAGGAGAGATAGCCTTGCTCCACCAGCTTCTGGGCCGTCTCTTCGGTCATCCCCTCAATCTGCGAGAAGCCCGTGACCGCTCGATCAATCTGCTCCTCGAGCTCCTCATTGGTCATGATCTCGATGTCCCAGCCGCACAGCTTGCTGGCCAGTCGCACGTTTTGCCCCTTGCGGCCGATGGCGAGCGACAACTGATCCTCGCGGACCAGCACAATGGCCCGGCCCATCATGTCGCAGAGCAGCACCTGGTCCACTTCCGCGGGCTGTAGGGCGGCGCGGATCAGCGTTTCGGCGTCATCGCTCCAGCGGACAATGTCAATCCGCTCCCCCGCCAGCTCATCGACGATGTTCTTGATCCGATTGCCGCGAACGCCGACGCAGGCTCCCACGCAGTCCACGCGGGCATCGCTGCTGCTCACGGCCACCTTGCTGCGGTGAGCCGGCTCGCGGGCGATGGCGTTCACCATGATCACCCCATCCGCAATCTCGGGAATCTCCTGCTCGAACAGCCGCTGCACGAACTGCGGCTTGGTGCGGCTGAGGACGACCTTGACGCGGCTGCCGGCGGGCTTGACCTCGAAGATGATGGCCCGCACCCGCTCGTTGGGGTGATGGGACTCGCCGGGAATCTGCTCGCTGCGCGGCAAAATCGCCTCCAGCGTGCCAAGCGAAACGATGGTCGCTCCCCCTTCTGACCGCGTGACAACGCCGTTAATCAGCGTCCCCACTTGCTCGCCATATTCGCCGAGCAACTGATCCCGCTCCGCTTCGCGGATTTTCTGAATAATGACTTGCTTGGCGGTCTGAGCCCCGATGCGTCCGCTGATCTCCTCGGGATCGAGCACCGCCCCGTCATGGGTGCCGGACATCACGCCCGTCTCCCGGTCGATTTTGATCTGCACGTCGGCCAGCTCTCCGTAGTGCTTCTTGGCGGCGGTCACGAGCGCCGTTTCAATCGCCAGGAAGACCAGCTCCTTGTCGATGCTTTTGTCTCGATGGACGGAATCGACGATTCGCAACATTTCGGTGGGATTCATAATCTTGTACTCCGTGCCCGTGGCCTCCCCTCCTCTGGGAGAAAGGGGATGAGATCGGTGCTTATTAGGTTGTCAGATTGTTAAGTTTTGCCAACGCTTATTCGCTCACCACTCGCCGCATCAAACCAGTGCTCCTTGTCTTGGGGAACTTGAATCGAAACCACTTCTCCCGGCTGAAAGTCCGCCCGGCCGCACACGCGACTGAACCAGGTCACTTTCTCCGCTTCTCGCTCACTTCCTTCCAATTCCACTTCCACCATCGTGTGCGACCCGAGCCACTGAACACTGCTCACTGTTCCTTTTGATGCTTCTATTTTCTCTCTTTCTCGAGTCAGCACTACGTCCTCGGGCCTCACTCCTAATACGGTCCGCTCTCCGCTTTCCGCTTTCCGCTTTCCCCAATTCATCCCCCCCTCGCCAAAAAACCCCGCCACAAAGCGATTTCTTGGCTCGTCATAAATCTCCGCCGGCGTTCCGGCTTGCTCAATCTTTCCGGCCCTGATCACCGCAATCCGCTCACCCAGGGACATCGCTTCCGCCTGGTCGTGCGTCACATACACCGTCGTCACCTTCAGCCGCCGCTGCAACTCCTTCAGCAGTCGCCGAAGCTCGCTCCGCAAGGGCGGGTCGAGGCTCGACAGCGGCTCGTCCAGCAAGAGCGCCGCAGGCTGGCGGACCAACGCCCGCCCCAGCGCCACCCGCTGCTGCTCTCCGCCAGATAGCTCCGCCGGTTTTCGTTCCAGCAAGCCATCAATCCCCAATTGAGCCGAAATTTGGCTAATCTTGCTCTTGATCTCTTCCTGACCCCTGACCTTCATCCCAAACGCCAGGTTTTCCTCCACGCTCAGGTGCTCATAGAGCCCCAAGCCCTGGAAAACCATCGCCACATCCCGGTCCCGAGGCGGGAGCTTCGTCACCTCCCGCCCGCCGATCCACACCGCTCCGCTCGTCGCATCCTCCAGCCCCGCGATCAGCCGCAGCGTGGTCGTCTTTCCCGACCCGCTCGGTCCTACCAGGACCAAAAGCTCCCCTTCGCGGATGGCGAGGTCCAGCCCGTCCACCCCCTTGCCGCCCCCCGGAAAGACCCTGGAAACCCCGCGTAGTTCGATACCCGCCATGCGGCCATCCTACGCTGTTTTTCCCAGCCTCTTTGCCGGAAAACTTTCCACCGGGCAACAAAAAACGCGACCTACCCCTACGAGCAGCTCGCGCCGAAAATGGCTCGAATACTGTAACCGACCACGACTAACGAGCGTCGCCCGTCAGCCCTCTAAAAGAATATCCCTCCCGCGGAAAAGTGTCAAGTTGGGAGAAACGTGTCCAGCCCCATTCACTTCTTCCCCTTCGCCTTCTCCAGCACTGCCTCAATCTTCACCGGCGCTCCCCCCTGCCCTTTGCTCTCGTCCGCCGCGGCAATGAAGGCGAAGACTTCGGTCGTCTCTTCCGGCGTAACAGGCGGCACGCGGGTTTTGAAGAATTTGCCGATTTGAATCGCGGTCGCTTCGTACCCCATATACTTGCCACCCGGCGGGACGACCCCCTTCACCGGCGCGGCGTAGCCGTAGATGCCGGCTGGGGCGACTCCCTTGGTGCCGAAGACCGTAGCGCTGTATTTGGGGGGGCCTTTGAGAATCGCCCGGTAGGTGCCGATGCGGCCGTCCTTCCAGATGCCAGTGACCACGTCGGCCGTGTCGGTGCTGGCCCGCGTGACGCTTACGCAGCCGGGGCCCATGATGGTGTACAGCGTCTCGATGCCGTGGATGCCGTGCCAGACGAGATCGGGGTGGTGGGGCTCGCGGGGGCAGCCGCCGTAGACATCGCAGCCGAGCACGTCGCCCACTTCCTCGTGATTCTTCATCCCGATGAAGCCGGGGCTGTAGCGGTGCTGGGAGCAAGAAAAGACCGGCACGTTTTTCTCCTTGGCGAGGGCGAAGATGGCGATGGCGTCCTCCAGCGACGCCACCATCGGCCGCCCAATATAGAGGGGCTTGCCGGCCAGAATGACCGCCTTGGCCTGCTCGCGGTGGGCCCGGCCGTCGACGCTCATGATCATCACGGCATCCACCTGGCTCAGCAGGATATCCACCGAATCGACGATCTTCACGCCGTAGGTCTGAATGTCCTTCTGCCACTTGGGAAGCTCGCGGACGCTCTCCTCGATATCGGGGCTCCCCGCCGGAAACGCCGCCACCACGCGAATCCCCGCCAGATCCCCCTCCGCCTTCGGGTCATGAAAGAGCTGCGTGAAGGCCACGGCCTGGTAGTTATCGAGCCCCAGCACGCCGACTTTGATCGGCGGGGCGTCGGCGGCAGCCAGTGGAGCGGCAAGTGCCAGGAGACCATGGACCGCCAAGAGGAGCCGATAGGATCTGGAAACCGACATGAATGGGAGCCTCGCTCGTTTGGCGTGAATGTTTCAGCCCGGGAATTAGACTATCCTAGCGTAGTCACAAGCGGCTTGCCTCCGCTAACCTGAGTGGCGGGTGATATACCAACTCGACGAGTTCTAGGGAGAAGACCTTGGTTCCCCGACGCATTCTGGTTGTGCTCGTGCTGGCCTTGCCGGTCCTCGTCGTCGCGTTTGCGGTGGTGATGGGGGGCTGGGGGCTGGCTCAGGGGATGGGGGATCCTGGCGGGGCCACGGCGCTGCGGTGGATCGCCATGGCCTGCCTGCTGCTGCTGGTGATTGATGGGCTGTTGTTGATGATGGCGCTGGGGCTAAATGCGATTGAAGAGCGCAATCGAGAACAATAACCCAAACTACAGATATTCGCTCCAGCCGCGGGATTGCAGTTGCTTGACGACTTCGCGGATGGCCTCTTCGTCGTGCTTGCTGGCGACGAGTGTGGCATCGGGGGTATGGACGACGATGCAGTCCTTCACACCCAGCGTGACGACGAGGTGGTCGTCACTGGTCCGAACGATGCTGCCCGCGGTGCGGATGCCGAGATGCTTGCCCACGATGGTGTTGCCGTCGGCATCGGACCCCAGGCTCCGCGGCAGTGATTGCCAACTGCCGACATCGTCCCACTGGAAGGGAGCTTCGATGACGGCCACCGCGGGGTGTTTTTCCATCACCGCGAAATCGATGGACTTGCCGATGATGGCCGTGAACTCCCGCTCCAGGATCTCGTCGTACGTGGGTGTGCCTAGAGCTGTACCGATAGCCGAGAGGCGTTCCGCCAATGCGGGCTCGTGGGTTTGCAGGGCGGTGAGAATGGTGCGGGCCTTCCAGACAAAAATCCCGCTGTTCCAGAAGTACGTGCCGGCGGCCAGAAATTCTTCCGCCTGCGGGCGCTGGGGCTTCTCGCGGAACCGGAGGACTTGGAAAGCTGACGCCTGGTCAGGTTGGTTTTTCGGCAACTGCTGGCCGCGCTCGATGTAGCCGAAGGTTTCGGCGGGAAAGGTGGGCCGGATGCCGAAGGTGACAATCTGGCCGGGCTGCTGTCCCACCAGATCAGTTGCTTGCGAGATGGCGGAGCGAAACTTCTCCACCGGCTGAATCAAATGGTCCGCCGGCATCACAAGCATCGTCGCGTCGCTATCGGCAGCGCTGACCAGATGCGCTGCCAGGCCGACGCAAGGAGCGGTATCCCGCTTGCAGGGCTCCCCCACGATGTTGGCGGGCGGAAGCTCCGGCAGTTGCTCGCGGATGGGGCCGACAAGCTGGCGATTGGTGATGACAAGAGTCCGCTCCGGCGGCACCAGACCCGCAAGCCGGTCCGCCGCCTGCTGGATCATCGTCCTTCCTCCGCCGAAGTCCAGGAGCTGCTTGGGAGATGCCAAGCGGCTGAGGGGCCAGAAGCGAGTGCCGAATCCTCCGGCCATGATCACGGCGTGCAGCATCAGAGAAGCTCGTTGGTGATGAAGGTCCGAATCCTGTTAAAACAGCCGGCCCTGGACCCAGGCATAGGCCAGCCAGCAGAGGACGGGGAACATCACAAAAATCACGCCATACGTGAAGATGCTCGTCCAGTAGTGTCGCGGCCAGCGTGCCATGTCGAAAAGGGGGTCCGGAGGAGTTTTCACGGCGAAACTCCCTCCCGACCCCGTCATATCGCTTGGGGTGAAGAGTCCGTCGCTTCCTTGTTGTAATATAGGACCGGCTTTAAAATCCTCCAACCGACGAATACTAACATGCGTGCCTCCCCCCTGCCCCGCTGCCGGTTTCTGCTTGCCATTTGCGCCACGGCATTGGCCCTGATTTCCCCCGCAACTCCCGCCGTCGCGGAGGACGCATGGGAGCTGCCGCTGGCCGGCGAGACGAAAATCGTCTTCGCCGGAGTCGAGGATGGCAAGAAAATCCTAACGGCCAAGGACGCCTTCACGCAGTCGCTGAGCAGATTTGATCTGCAGGTCCGGCTCAAGCGGACCGAGAACGCGACGCTGGAGGAATGGAAGAAATTCGTCGTCGCCGAGGTGCTGCCCTGGAGCGATGAAGAAATCGCCCACGTCAAACCCGCGGTCACTATGCTGGCCGAAAAGCTGAAAAAGCTCAAGCTGCCGCTGCCGGAGAAGGTGCTGCTGGTGCATACCTCCGGCAAGGAAGAAGCGGACGCCGCCTACACGCGAGCCAACGCCATAATCCTGCCGAGCAAGGTGCTCAGCTATGCGCCGGACGATCTGGAGGGCCTGCTCTGCCACGAGCTGTTTCACGTCCTCTCCCGCCACGATGCGCGGGCGCGGCAGCAACTGTACGGCATCATCGGCTTTCGGGCGTGCGAGGAGATTCCGCTGCCGGCGATCTTGAAGGATCGCAAGCTGACCAATCCGGATGCTCCCCAGATCAACTGCACCATCGATCTGAAAATCGACGGCCGCGTCACCACTGCCACGCCGGTGCTGTATGCGAGCGCCGAGAACTATGACGCGGAAAAAGGCGGCTCACTGTTTCGCTATCTGACCTTTCGCCTGATGGTTGTGGAGAAGAAAGACGGTAAGTGGCAGCCGGCATCGAGCGGCGGCAATCCGATCCTGCTCGAACCTCAACAGACGGCATCCTTCATGGAGCAGATCGGCAAGAACACCGGCTACATCATCCATCCCGATGAAATCCTGGCCGACAATTTCATCCAGCTCGTTAAGGAAAATAAAAAGGTGGCGACCCCGAAGATCATCGAGCAGATGCAGAGCGTTCTGAAGCCGTAGGACACGCTACAGTTCGTGCGACAATGCCGTGAGGGCGGACTGCAATTCTTGCCCCCAAGCCCGCAGCGTGAATTGGCGAGACATTTCCCCCGTCACTTCGATGACGATATCCAGTCGCTCCTCCGGTAGAGAGGCGGCCACTTTGTCGGCCCACTCGATCAGCGTGATTCCGCCGGCGGAGAAGTATTCTTGCGGCCCGAGGCGCTGGAATTCCTCATCCCCAGAGAGGCGGTAAACGTCAAAATGGTATAGTGCGCGGCTGCCGGCGTGTTCGTGGCAAAGGACGAACGTGGGGCTGACGACCTCGCTTCGGTCGATGCCGCAAGCGGCGGCGAGGGCCTGGACAAGGCGGGTTTTTCCGGCGCCGAGCGTGCCGCAGAGGGCCACGACAGCGCCGTCGGGTAGAGCACCCGCGAGCGCGGCACCGAGGCGGTCGGTATCGGCGAGGCTCTCGGAAAAATAGACGTACTCTTGCATGCTAGAGCTGATGTTCATAGCCGCGCGGCGCGAGCGGCTGAAGGGGACCGCCGCCGGTCTGGTGCCAGAGACCAGGCACTTCCACAAAGCGGCCAATGCGCGTGAGAGAGACTCCAAGCGGCTGGATGGCGAGTATTTTTTCGGCAACCGCTGGAGCCACGGCCAGAATGAGCTCAAAGTCTTCGCCGTCCGAAAGCGCGTGGTCGAGCGGAGCGACGCCGTCCGGATTTTGAGCCGAAAGCTCATGGGCAGCCGGAGCAATCGGGATCTGGCTCAAATCCAGCACCGCTCCGCAGCCGCTGGCTTCGCAGAGACGGGAGAGGTCGAGCGAGAGGCCGTCGCTGACATCCATCGCGGCTTGAATTTCATACCGCTCCGCCAGCAGCAGCGCTTCGCGGACTCGCGGCGTGAAGTCAAAATGCTTCCCCAGGATGCTGCCGCCAAACGACCCAGTGACGAGGATTTCGTCCCCCGGCCTCGCTCCGCTCCTCCGCCATTCCTGGCCGGGGACAACTTCGCCAATCGCCGTGATGCTGATGACCAGCGGACCGTCCCAACTGTTGGTGTCTCCGCCGGCGATGGCCGTTTCGTATTCTTCCGCGAGAGGAATGAGCCCGTCGTAGAGCTGCAGTGCCAAATTTTCACCGCCACTGCGTGGTAGCGCCAGGGAAATGACGGCTCCCACCGGCCGGGCCGCCATTGCGGCGAGGTCGCTGAGGTTCACTGCGAGCGATTTGCGGCCGATGCGCTGAGGATTATGTCGAGCCAATTCAAAGTCCACCCCGTCCATCAGCATGTCGGTCGTCACAACGCAGGCATTCTCCTTGGCAAGCGCCAATAGCGCCGCGTCGTCCCCCGGGCCCAGCAGCAGGCGCGGATGTCCCGGCAGACGGGGAAGCAAGCGGCGGAGGAATTCGCGTTCCATGAATTGTCGCCTTTCGCTCCGCGAAAGTCGCGTCCTTTCGCGGAGCGAAAGGCGACTATAACTTGGGCACGGGCGGGATTGGCGTGCCGGGAGGAATGATGCGGGGGGGGCCGTGATAGATTTCGACCAGCTCCACGCCGTAGCCTCGTTTCAACTCGTACTCGGCCCGAGCTGCCCAGGGAGTGCCGGCATGCGTTTCCATCACGGCGTGGAACATGGCGGTGGCTCGGTCCACATGGTGCTTGATCTTGTCGCCGGTAATCGTCTTCTGCCTGGTGGTGATGTCCCAAGCGGCCAGGTGCAGATTGGGGGCCTTCAGCAGCGGCACCGTCCTGGGATTGCGGATGAACTCCTCCAGGTAGGCTCCATACTCGTACATGCGGGCCTGGTAGGCAATGAGCTGAGCATACATCAGATCGTAATTGGCCTGCCAGCGTGGCGAAGCCTCTTCCCGCCGCTGTTTTTCCATCTTGGCGATTGTCTTTTCCACGCGGCCCAGGTATTCAAGGTAGATGATCGCCTTGGCCTGCTCGATGATCGCCTGCTGCTTGAAGGAAGGGTAGTCCGGCGAGAAACGGACCCGCATCTCGATGATTTTGGCGATGTCGGGTTCGTACGGGTTCAAGTCGTAGACCACTTTTTCCAGCATCGTCCGCAGTTGCGACTCATCAATTTCCTGCTTCACTTCCAGCCGCGAGCGAAGGTCGGGGAGATAACGCCGCATCTGTTCCAGGGCGTACTTTCGCTTCTCGCCGCGGACGAGGTCTGTTTCCAAGCTGGGAAGCATGAAGAAAATGCCGCTTGTCTCGCGCCCCAAGCGGGAACATTCGTACGGCCCAAAGCCGCTCGGATGGGCGTCGTAACGCCGGTGGAAGCCGTCGGTTTGCAGTTGCTCGGCAAAGCCGGTTTCCGGCCCGCGGTCGATGGGGATCCAATGCTCATGCCCCGTCACCGGCTGAATCCAGCGGACGTGGGCGAAGGGATAGCCGAAGACCGCTTCGCGGCCGATCACATAGAGCTTGCAGCGGGCGGCTTTGGCGACGGCAATCGCGTTTTCGAGCTGCGTGTTATTATCGAGGCGGTCGCCGCTTTCGTCGGTGATCACAATGAGAGCCATCTGACGGTCGGTCCGCACGCAATAGGGCTGATAAACGGTGATGGACTGGCCAATGGCGGAGCACATCATTTCCTTGCCAGTTTCGTCCGTGGGTACTTCCTCAATCGCCTGGCGGATTTCCGTCATGTCGTGCGAGGGGCGGCGGGTATGGTTCACCCACCTTTCGCCGTAGCTGGTAATGGCGGTCTCCAGCGAGTCGTCTTGCCCCCGCTTGAGCAGGCCGAGTTCCTTGTAGACGTGCTCAATCCGGTCGCGAATTTCCTTCTGGTCGTTCTTCATGCTGCCGGACTGGTCGAAATTCCAAACGACGAGAACCTTCCCCTTGTCGAGCATCCAGAGGATTTCCTGCGTGAGTTGATCGAGGGCTTCTTGATAGGAATCGACGACGGCCCGGGCATCCCCAATCATGCCGTCCGGGGCTTCCACAATGAGCTGTTTGCTAGAAGGAGTGTCGATGTAGATGCCTTCGATGTTGACGTCGGCGTTCACGACCTGCTCGTACATCGCCTTGTCCAGCGACGGAGCCCCGACCATTCCGACCGGGCCGGAGGCACCGGCTTCGCCCACGATGGGAGAGCTGCTGAAGACTTGGGAGGTTCGCTCGGCGACTTCCGTGAGCTGTTTTTCCAGCTCGATGACCTGAATCTCCTGGATGTCGGACTGCTCCAACACCTCAGCCACGACCTCGTGCATTTTCTGAACGATCTGCTGATCCACGACAAGAAAGGAAAGCCCGATCACCAGCACCAGATGGACGGCTGCGGAAATGAACATGGCGGCCGAGCCCCGCAGCCAGTTGCGGAGACGAAATCCGGCGGAGGCGTCTTCATATTCTTCTTCCTCTTGCGGCTCAGCCGGGGAAGGCGAGGCTTTGGCCTTCTCCTTCTTGGCGGCAGAATCTGGGGACGCGGCTTTTTTCTTGGCAGAGGGCGACGAAGGTACTATAGGAGGCGTCAGCAACGCGGCGGAAGAATCCGCGACAGGTCCGGGTTCAAGAGTGTTAGCCACGGGGAATCTCGCGACAGGAGAATGGCCCAGAGACGATGGCCCGCCAAGCCGCGGTGACACGCGGCTGCCAACGGACCACCGGCCGTCAGTATATCCGCTGGGCGCGGAAAACACTGCGCCTTTTCGACTTTTCCGTCTTCTTCGCTTTTTCAGCCCCCAACTATTGCCGAGAGAGGCTGGAGGGGGACGAGGCGGTATCTCTAGCAGCGACTTAACGCCTGCAATGTCCCCGGCAAGTTCCATCGAGCAGGCGGAATTGGCCGTCCGATGATCAATGGGAGCGGCGAAGGGAATAGCGGGGAGCGTGACATGAGCAGGGCCAACGGCGGAGCGGCGGTTTCTCTTTCCATTGACCTGGAGTTGGCCATCGGCCGGCAGACGAGCCAGGGGCAGCAGCGGCTGGAGACGGTGACCGCCGGGCTGGTTGAGCTGCTTGACGGCCAGGGCATTTCGGCGACGTGGGGAGTTTCCAACCCTGCCCTTTCAGCCGCCCGGGACATAATTTTGGCGGCAAAATCCAGGCAGGAGGTCGCCGTGTTGGGTGAACGCTTCTGGCTTGGAGACGGCACCACTCCTTCTCGACTGGCTCAAGAGTTCGAGCGGCGGTTTGAAGGGGCACGCCGAGCCGGACTGGAAGTATCAACTCTCGTGCTACGGCAGACGGCGGAGCATCTCGACCTGAACCTGCTGCTCGGGCATGGGATAACTGCCGTGCGCGGGCCGGCAGTGGCAGCATCGGCGGATGCGGCCATTCCCCGCGCTAGTGCCATGCGATACGGCCTCTGGCAAGTGCAAAGTCCGATTCTGATTCCGCTTTCAGGTTCCTGGTGGCAGTCGGAACCCTGGGCATTCCGGCAACGGCTGAAGGAGGCGGCACTGCGAGAAATGCCGCTGAATCTGGTCCTGGATGCCGGCAAAATGGCGGAGCATAACGACCTGGGACTGCCGGCGGTGGCTGCGGCGATGCGGAAGCTCGGGCAGATGCAAGACAATCAGCGGTTACGATTCGAGACGTTGGGCGAGCTAGCCCGCCACCATCTTAGCCGCCGCGCTTCCCACCCCAGCCGATCGGTATTGGCGGCGTAAACACTAGCCCGACGCGCAAGCGAGGGAGAGTACGCCCATTCCCTCGCTTGCGCGTCGGGCTAGTGTCCATTCCCACCCATCGGATACCCCCTACACTTGCTCTCGGAACGTCAGCCAGCTCATGGCCCCCAAAGCACCGGCGCAGATAATAAGCGAGATGTCCATCAGCCAGCTCTCGCCGCGAAACGGTGCGAAGGAGGGCGCAACAAGGGACGCGACCAGGTCGGTCAAGAATAGAAGGGCGATGAGAATGGCAACGACCATCCCCGACAAACACAACGCCTTGGGCATTCGCAGCGTCCTCAATGATGCACGGCCAGCCGCCGATTCGCTCGATGACATACCGCGTAAGTATAATTCGGGTTCGGCGGATGTCACGTATGGCAAAGCCTTTCTGGCCGGATTTTGCAGTTTGTAGGGGCTGTGCGGTTCCGGCCCCAAATAGAGGCGAAAATGGTCGCTCATGATCTTGTGAACGTTCAGTCCCGTTTTCGATCACAGATGCCGGTCACCGCGAAATGGGCCTACTTCGACCACGGGGCCGTCGCGCCTCTACCGGAGCCGGTCCGAACCGCCATTGCGGCATGGCTGAAGGAGGCGGCTGAAGAGGGGGACGTCCCCTGGCTAAACTGGTCGCAGCAAGTGGATCGGACCCGCCTGGCAGCCGCAAGACTCGTGGGAGCCGAGGTTGAAGAAATCGCCCTGGTGCCGAACACCACTTCCGGCATCAGCCTGGTAGCCGAGGGCTTTCCCTGGCGAGCAGGAGACAATGTCGTCACCCTGGCCAACGAGTTCCCTTCAAACCTTTATCCCTGGCTGAACCTGACGAGCCGTGGGGTGGAGATGCGGAAAGTACCTGTGGATGGCGGTCGCGTGGAGTTGAGTCGCGTCGAGCAGGCCATTGATAGGCGTACGCGGCTCGTTTCGTTGAGCTGGGTTGGGTTCGCCAGTGGTTGGCGGATTGATGTGGCGGCGGCGAGTGAACTTTGCCATCGTCGCGGCTGCTTGTTCTTTCTCGACGCCATTCAGGGGCTCGGCGTCTTTCCGCTGGATGTGCAGAAAGGCGGAGTCGATTTCTTTGCCGCGGACGGACATAAATGGCTGCTGGGGCCGGAAGGGGCAGGAGTCCTCTACGTCCGCCGCCAGCACCTGGAGTTGCTCCGCCCGCTTGGCGTCGGCTGGCATAGTGTGACCGCCAGCGGCGGATTTACCTCGGAAATGAATCTGCGTCCCGCAGCGGCAAGGTACGAAGGCGGGACTCAGAATATGGCGGGAATGATTGGCCTGGGGGCGAGTTTGGATTTACTCTTGGAACTCGGTGTGGGGCCGAGCAGCTCGCCAGTCGCTGAGTTGGTGCTCGCCATCACCGACTATGCCTGCGAGCGCCTCACTTCGCTGGGAGCGGTCTTACTCAGTCCGCGAGTGGGCGAGCACCGCTCCGGCATCGTCACGTTTCAGATTCCCGGCCAAGACCCTGCCCAGATTCGCAACGCACTTCTCGCCGCCGGAATCGTCACCAGTTGCCGCGGCGGCGGAGTGCGCATCAGTCCGCACGGATATAACACGCGAGAGGAGATGGACCGAATGATTGAAACGCTTAGCCCCCGCGTCCACGCGGGGACAGCGCCGCGTGGACGGGGCGGCTAAGCACACACCTTACGGCGTAAAGTCTTCGCTCCCATCCAAGCTCGTCACAAATGCCGCCAGCAAATCCGCCGCTTTATCAATATCATCGAGCGACACCATCTCCACCGCGCTGTGCATGTAACGGTTGGGAATGCTGACGAGGCCCGTTGCTACTCCCGCCCGGTTGATTTGCAGGGCGTTGGCGTCGTTGGGGACCGCCCGGCCGCTCGCGGCAAGCTGGTAACTGATGCAATGCTCCTTCGCAAGCTGAATCAGCCGCTCGGTGACGACGGGGTTCATGTTTGGCCCGCGGAAGATGACTGGCCCGCCGCCGAGGGCGATGTCCCCCTGCTGCTTCTTGTCGATATTGGGGCAGTCGGTGGCATGAGTCACGTCGACGGCGATGCCGACTTGCGGGTCAATTCCGAAGGCCGCTGTCTGCGCTCCTCGCAGACCGATTTCTTCCGCCACCGTGGAGACCGCATAGACGGAGCACTTGAGCCCCTTCTGAGCGGCGCGGCGGAGGGCTTCGATGCAGACCCACAGACCCGTCTTGTTATCCATTTGCGGCGCATTGGCCAGCCCGTTCCGCATTTCCTGAAAGCCGAGCTTGAGCGTGACGGGGTCGCCGACTCGCACCGCCTCAGCCGCTTCCACTTTGGTCTTGGCCCCGATGTCGAGCCACAGGTCTTCCAGCTTGACGACCTGCTTCTTCTCTTCGTCGTTGAGTAGATGAATGGGCTTGCGGCTGATGACGGCGGGGATGGGCCCGCCGCTCGTCCAAATCACCATCCGCTGGCCGATGAGCTGCTGGGCGTCCCAGCCGCCGATGGTCTGGGCGTAGAGGAAGCCGTTGTCGTTGATGTGCGTCACGACCATGCCAATTTGGTCGCAGTGGCCGGCAAACATGACGCGGAGCTTCGCTCCTGGGTTCTTCACCGCGATGACGTTGCCATGCAAGTCGGTCGTCACCTTGTCCGCGAAGTCCGAGACATATTGTCGGACGACATCCTGCGCCGGCCGCTCATAGCCGGAGGGGCTGGGAGTATCGAGAAGGCGTTTGAGGAATTCGAGAGGGGCGGGGTCCATTGGAAGCTTTCAGATTTGATGGCTGGTGTGTGTCGATTATACCGAACCCGCAACCGTTGACACTTGTCCGGGTGTGACGTAGGCTAGTTTTAGTCGCTGGAAAGAACTCCTATGTCCACTCCTCCAAACAATACGCGAAGCCGCAAAAATGCTCGCCTCCTTGGCGTCGGCGGCGTGATTATTATTGGGGGCCTGAGGGCTTAGGGGCAGCGACAAAATCGCGGATACAATTGCCCTGAAGCCCCCCCGCGGGTTTCAGGGTTTTTTTGTTGGCTAACAAAGTGGGGTAGGCTTCCAGCCTGCCCAGAAAACATGCGCAGCATCCAAATCTACGACACCACTCTTCGTGACGGCACGCAGGGAGAAGGCGTGAGCCTCTCCCTCCAGGACAAGCTGCAGATTACGGCCCGGCTGGACGAGATTGGCGTGGACTATGTGGAGGGTGGCTATCCGCTGAGCAATCCCAAGGATGCGGAGTACTTTCAGAAGGTGCGGGAACTGAATTTGAAAAACAGTACCATCTGCGCCTTCGGCATGACGCGCCGCAAAGGGATGGCGGCCAAGGATGACCCCGGCATGAAGTCCCTGCTGGAAGCAGTCCTCGGCAGCCGGCGGCCGACCTGTACCATCGTGGGGAAGACCTGGGATTTTCATGTGACCGAGGTTCTGCGCGTCTCGCATGAAGAAAACCTGGAGATGATTTTTGAGACCATCGAATTCCTCCGCAGCCAGGGCTGCGACGTCCTCTATGATGCGGAGCACTTCTTCGATGGCTCCGCGGCGAACCCCGCATATGCTGCGGAAACTATTGCCGCAGCAGCCAAGGCGGGGGCCAAAATGGTCATCCTGTGCGATACCAACGGCGGCACGCTGCCGGAGGTCGTCGCTGAAAAGACTCGCTTCGCCATGGAGACGCTGAAATCGTTCAAGGTTCCCGTCGGCATTCATTGCCACAACGACTGCGAACTGGCCGTCGCCAACTCCCTGGCCGCCGTCGATGCCGGCGCGGAGCAGGTCCAGGGGACCATCAACGGCTTTGGCGAGCGCTGCGGCAACGCGGACCTCATTTCCGTGATGTCGAATCTCGGCCTTAAAAAGGGCTACGGCTTGCTCGGCGGACGGGACTTAAAACATCTCACCGAGCTTTCCCGCTTCGTCTACGAAACGGCCAACATCAACCTCCGCTCCAATCAGCCTTTTGTGGGCCACAGCGCCTTCGCCCACAAAGGCGGCATGCACGTTCACGCCATCGCTCGAGCCACCAGTACTTACGAGCACATGGACCCAGAGCTCGTCGGCAATGAGCGGAGGATTCTGGTGAGTGAACTTTCTGGCCGCTCGAACATCGCCGCCATGACCACCAAGCACAAGCTGAATGAAGACAAAGTCCTGATGGACGCCATCCTGGCCCGCGTCGTGCAGCTTGAGGCCCAAGGGTATCAGTTCGAAGCTGCCGAAGCCTCGTTCGACCTCCTCGTCCGCAAGGTCGCCGGCTCCTTCCAGCCACACTTCGAGCGCATCAAGTACCACATCGCGGTCAGCACGCAGGGGAACGAAGCCCCGGTGACGGAAGCGACCGTCAAGCTCCGCGTCAGCGGCCATGAGCGGCACGAAGTGGGGGAAGGAGACGGCCCTGTGAACGCCCTGGATGCCGCCATGCGGAAGGCCCTGAACGGGAATTTCCCGAACCTCCGCGACATGCGGCTCATCGATTACAAGGTCCGCGTCGTCAACAGCGAAGCCGGCACCGCCGCCCGCATCCGGGTCAGCATCGAAAGCACCGACCAGCACGACATCTGGGGAACCATTGGCGTCAGCGAAAATATCATCGAAGCCAGTTGGCTGGCCCTCGTCGATGCGATTGAATACAAGTTGTACAAGGACCAGGTGGGGTAGGCTTCCAGCCTGCCCAGCCACTACTGCTGCATTGCGGGAGACAAAACCATGCCCTCGCCGTTTCCCGGAATGGATCCCTATCTTGAGATGGTGGAATGGCAAGATTTCCATGTCCGTATCATGACGGCCATTAGTCGTCATCTTGCACCTCTGATCGAGCCAAAGTACCTGGCTCGATTGGAGAGACGAATTTTTGTTGAAAATCACTTCGACGAAACGCGGGAATTCTATCCCGACCTAGAAATCATCTCTCCCGAAGGGAATGGAAATGGGGGGACTCGCAGTCACGGCATGGTGGCCACCCTCGAACCCAAGCTCTACTCCGTTCCCTTGCCCGAAGAACATCGTGAAACCTACCTCGTCATCAAGGATTTGGAGCGACGGAAGGTGGTAGCCGTCATTGAGGTGCTTTCTCCGACCAACAAAGCAACAGGAAGCGACGGGGCGCGAATCTACAACGCTAAGCGAGAGGAGTTGCTATCTGGAACGACCCACCTCATGGAGATCGATCTGCTCCGCAAAGGGCGGAGGCCGGCGACTCGCGCACCCATTCCGGACACGACGGATTACTGCGTCTTTCTGCACCGCGCTCGGCGGCGCTCGAAAGTAGCGGTCTACGAATGGTCAGTCCGCGACCCGCTCCCGGTTGTCCCGGTCCCACTGGCAGATGACGACCCGGATGCACCGCTCGACCTTCAGGCGGTCTTTACCGAGGTGTATCAGGAAGCACGCTACGATTTGGAGCTCCCTTACGATCGTGAGCTCAATCCTTCGCTACGCCGCAAAGATGCCACCTGGGTGAACAAGACCGTCGCTGCTTGGAAAGCAAAGCGGCGACGACGGAAGTAACGCTACGCTGTAATCCCTGACCGCGAATCTCCCATGACGTCCTTCGACCCCGCCTCCCTCCCCAACCGCTTCGACTTCGCCACCGCCCAGCCGCGCCTGTACGCGATGTGGGAGCAGGGGCGTTTCTTTCACGCCGAGCTGCACTCCAAGCGGCAGCCGTTCAGCATTGTCATTCCGCCGCCGAACGTGACGGGGGCGCTCCACCTGGGGCACGCTCTCAACAACACGCTGCAGGACATTCAAATCCGCATGAAGCGGATGCAAGGGTATAGCGTCCTCTGGATGCCCGGCACCGACCACGCCGGCATCGCCACGCAGGCGGTGGTGGAACGCCGGCTGCGGGAGGAAGAGGGGAAGACGCGGCACGATTTGGGCCGAGAGGAGCTGGTCCGCCGCATCTGGGAGTGGAAGGAGCAGTACGAAGGCCGCATCCTCAGCCAGCTCAAGCAGATGGGCTGCTCGTGCGACTGGGAACGCGCCCGCTTCACGCTCGACGACACCTGTGCCCGGGCCGTGCGGCAAACCTTCTTCGACCTCTTCAGCCAAGGGCTCATCTACCGCGGCAAGCGGCTGGTGAACTGGGACACGTTCCTGCAAACCGCGGTGAGCGACGACGAAGTCTTCCAGGAAACGGTGAAGGGGCATTTTTGGCATTTCCGCTACCCGGTGATTGGACATTTACCGGGTGAACCAGAGTTCGTCACCATCGCCACCACGCGGCCGGAGACCATCCTCGGCGATACCGCGGTGGCCGTGCATCCCGACCCTGCCCGCGCACTCGACAAGGCGGAACAGGAAGGCCGCGAACGCCTGACGAAAGCACCGGCCAAGGAAAAGGCCGGCATCGAAGCCCAGATTGAGGAAATCCAGCGGCGGCGGACCGAGATGCTGCCGGGACTCATCGTGCTGCGCGACATGGCGAAGGCCGGTCGGAAGCTGATGCTGCCGCTCCTGAATCGCGAAATTCCGCTTATAGCTGACGAATGGGCCAAGCCGGAACTCGGCACCGGCTGCGTGAAGATTACGCCGGCGCATGACCCGAATGACTACCTGGTAGGGCAGCGCCAGAAGCTGCCGATGATCAACATCCTCAACCCCGACGGCACGCTCAATGCCGAAGCGGGGAAGTACCAAGGACTCACCATCAAGAAGGCTCGCGACGCGGTGGTCGCCGACCTCGATGCCCTCGAACTACTCGGCGACGTGGAAGACCGCGAAATCGAACTGCCGCACAGCGACCGGAGCAAGACACCCATTGAGCCGTATTTGGCGGACCAGTGGTTCGTGAAGATGGGAGACCACGACGACGGCAAACCGGGCCTGGCACAAATGGCGATGGATGCGGTGACCAGCGGCCGGGTGAAGATCATTCCGGAGCGATACGCGAAGAGCTATCTGGACTGGCTGGGAGAGAAGCGAGACTGGCCCGTGAGCAGGCAGTTGTGGTGGGGACATCGGATACCCGTGTGGAAACTTGGTTGCGGAGTGCGGGCATCAACAGGAGAATTGATTTGGGATAAGCAGGAAGTTCTTAATCTTCTCCATGCTTGGCTGATGGAAGCAAAGATTGACGACGACGTTTCCGTTCGAGAGTCAAATGAAGACAACGAATCGATCTTGATATGCACCCGCACGCCCGAAGCGGACAAACTCCTAGCTGAACTTGCAGAAGTAACTTACAAAGCGGACCGTGCTATAGACGAAGAATACGGCAAACGTCTTCTCCTCGGACCGCATCTCATACAGACAATCTCGTCGCTAGAGCGCGACCCCGACGTTCTCGACACCTGGTTCTCCTCCGCTCTCTGGCCCCACAGCACGCTCGGCTGGCCGGAGAAGACGCCGGAGCTTGCGTGTTTCTATCCGACGAACGTCCTCATCACGAGTCGCGACATCATCACGCTCTGGGTGGCGCGGATGGTGCTGACGGGGCTGAATAACGTGGGGGAGGTGCCGTTCCGCCAGGTGTTCATCCATCCCAAGATCCTGGATGGCTATGGGGAGACGATGAGCAAGTCGAAGGGGAACGGAGTGGACCCGCTCGATATTGTGGACAAGTTCGGGGCGGATTCGCTCCGCTATGGGCTGACGAGCCTGACGACCGAGACGCAGGACGTCCGGATGCCCGTGCAGTTCGAGTGCCCGCATTGCCAGGCCCTCATCGACCAGACCAAGAAGAACCGCGAACTGCACAAGATGCCTTGCAGCAAATGCGGCAAGGAGTTTTCCACGCAGTGGGCGCGGACCGATGCGGACAAAGCCGTGCCGCGGGCGGCTGTGGTAAGCGAGCGGTTCGAGGTGGCCCGCAACTTTATGAACAAGCTCTGGAACGCCGCCCGCTTCTCGCTCATCAACCTGGAGGGCTACTCCCCTGCCCCGGTACACGTGAACGAACTCCCCGTGGAGGACCGCTGGCTGCTGAGCCGGCTTTCGACGGTGACGCAGGATGTGACCGCGGCCATTGAAGCCTTTCGTTATGCCGACGCGGCCAAGACGCTGTACGACTTCGCCTGGGACGAGTTCTGCAGCTTCTACGTGGAAATCAGCAAGAGCCGCCTGCAAGATGAAGCTGCCAAGCCCAACGCTCAGCGGGTGCTCGCTCACACGCTCGATGTGCTGCTCCGCCTGCTGCATCCCATCATGCCGTTCATCACCGAGGAAATCTGGCACAACCTCGGTCAGCTTGCCCCAATCCGGGGAATTCCCGAACCCTACGAAGCCACGAAGCACATTATCATCGCGCCCTGGCCGCGGGCGGAGGCTGCTCATCAGGATAAAGCCACCGAAGCCCGTTTCGCCACCTTCCAAGCCGCCCTGGCCGCCCTGCGAGAAATCCGCAGCCGGCAGAACATCCCGCCGCGGAACAACGTGGAGTTCTGCATCAAGTGCGACGCCGCCACCGCTGCCCTTCTGCATCCGATGGCCGCCTATTTCCAGTCGATGGCCAACGCGACCGCCACCGATTTCGGCCCCAGCGTTGTTCCGCCGCCGATGACGAGCAAGTCGGCAGTGTCCGGGATGGAAATCTTCGTCGACATGAAAAACCTCATCGACGTGCCGGCTGAGATTGCCAGGAACGAGAAGGAAGAGCAAAAACTCCTCGGCCTCATCAAGGGGAAGGAGGGCAAGCTCTCCAACTCCAGCTTCGTGGACCGCGCTCCGGCCAGCGTCGTCGAAGCCGAACGAGCCGGCCTGGCTCAATACCAGGAACAGCTTGCATCGGCGCGGGCGGCATTGGCAGCGTTGCGTGTCTAAGTGTCGCCTTTCGCTCCCGCGAAAGTAGCGAAGACGTACTTTCGCGGAGCGAAAGGCGACTTTGTTAAACTTTTCCGATTGCGCAAAGTTTTCCGATTATTCCGCAAGTTCTGCTCAGGAAGGCTCCGATAACCGTGCTGCCGGAAGGTGCGTCCGCACGCGCGGATGGTCTCGCGGCTGCCTTGAAAGGACTTTCCATGCTCTGCTTTGTGCGAAATCTCTCGCTCGCTTCACTGTCGCTCGCTATCGGCCTCCAGCTAGCAGCTCCGGCACTTGCCCTCCCTCCCGACATCGCCAGCCGGGCCGGCCGTCACGCCCGCCGGGTCGCCGAAGAGCGGAGCGCCCAGCGCCGGGAAGAGGAAGCGGCCGAGGAAGCGGAGCAGATTCCCGCGGACGCCGAAGTGCTGGACGACGCGGTTGAGGAGACCAGTGCCAAGGAGCCCATCGGCACCGGCACGCGGAATCCCGTCCGTCGCGCGGCGCATGAATCGGCCATGAACGGCGCTCCACGGGTTCGTAACGCGTTCATCCCCGCCCACGAGCGGATGGCGAGCCGCGGCTCTCGCAGCCAAAGCCACTTCACCCAGGCTCCCATGTCGGAGATGGAAGCTCAGGAAGAACTCCCGATGCCGTCGCGGAAGCGAATGTTGACCGATGATGGCCAGTCCGCTGCCGGCCAGCCGATGCACGAAGGCGAATACTACGGCGAAGAAGAAATGTACTACGGCTCCGGCCCAGATCCCCGCGGCTTCGGCCGCAACTGGGGAGACAACTGCAATCCCTGTTGCTTCCCCCTGCCCCGCCTTGGCTACTTGGAAGCCTTCGCCGGAGCTCACGGTTTCACCGGCCCGCTCAATCGCACCACCGGCAGCTTCGGGTTTCAGGAAGGCTTCAATGCCGGCATGCCCTTTCTCTGCGGCCTGACGCTACAAGCCGGCGTCAACGCCACGCAAAGCAACTTTGAGGGCGCGCCGTTTACACCGGACGACCGGACGCAGTTCTTCACCACGCTCGGCGTGTTCCGCCGCGTGGACCTCGGACTGCAAGCGGGCCTGGTCGTCGATTTCCTCCGAGACGACTGGGATTACAACGTGGACCTGACTCAAGTCCGCGGCGAGATCGGCTGGATGATGCCCTGCGGCAATGAGCTTGGCTTTTGGTTCGCGGCCGGTGGAGATCAAACCACGACGGACGCCCAGGTCGCATTCTTCGCCAACGACTCCGTCGCCTTCCGCACCAGCACGCTCAATGTTGAACCAGTGGACATCTACGCCTTCTACTACCGCCGGCAGTTCGCCTGCGGCGGTGAAGGGCGCGTCTTCGGCGGTGCCACCGACGACAGCCGCGGATTGCTCGGCGGGAACGTCCGATTGCCGCTGAATCCCTGCTGGCAGTTCAGCACCGATTTCCTGTACGTGGTGGCCGACGATCAGGCCGATTTCCGCTTCAACGACGAAAGCTGGAACGTCTCGTTCAACCTCGTTTGGACTCCTTTCGGCCAAGGCTCCGGCGGCTGCCAGAACTACTGCCGCCCGCTCCTGGACGTGGCGAGCAACGGCAGCTTCCTGACGCGGCTGCCGTAGGAACGGAATCGGCCCGCGGTAGCACAAGGCATCACGCCCGAACATTGTTCGCGCGGGGAGGTTGGCTTATACTCAAAGGCCCACCCCACCTCCCAACCCTCCTTGCCAGGACGCGCCATGTCTCTTGCGTCAATCGCTCTCCTTCTCGTTGCGGCCACTGCCGCGGATGCACCCTCTGCCGGAACGCTCTTAACCTACAAGGGCACGATGGTGGCGGCGAAGGAGGGTGAGGTTCCGTCCAAGAAAACCGTCGAGCTGAACATGCTCGTCGCGGCTCATGACGTCGATGGCACGGCCCGGCTGCTCTGGACGCTCGAAGAAAGCGGCCGCGGCAAATGGTCGTGGCTCGACCACTTTGGAACCTGGGAAGTGGATGCGAAAAAACGGGACGAGGGTTCACTGGGACCGGCCCTGCTCTATCAGCGGGAAGACGGCAAGAGCATTGTGCCGCTCTTCCCGCCACTGTTTGCTGCGGAGAACAGACTAGAGCGGGGCGCCACTTGGTCGGAAGGGCGTACTGATTTTCGCGTCACGGGTGAGGCGAAAGTCGCGGATCGCGAGTGCGTTGAAGTCGATTGCCGCACCCCCTACGGACACAAGCGGACCATCTTTGTCGAGAAATCCTCGCCCCTCGTGGTCGCGCTACGCGAGACGGTCTTCATCGGTCAGGGGGAGCAGCACGAATTAAAGCTGGAATTGGTGACGGTCAAAGCCCTCTCCGCGGAAGACGCAGCCAAGGCCGAAGGAGCTTTTGAGCAGGGGGCCAGGCTCAAAGAGGTCCTGAATCACAAGCCGCGGACCGACCCGGTTGAATTTGAAAGGGCCGAACTCACGACCCTGCGGGCGGAATTGCCCAAACTGGCTGAAGCGGCAAGCGCAACGCCGCTTGCGCCGCTCGTGGCTGCCGCACAAAAAGACTTGCAGGACCAGAAAGGCCGCTCCGGCGCGGTTACCGCTTTGCGTGACGCAGCGATCGGCAAACCGGCGGGCGAGTTCAAGTTGCTCGACCTTTCCGGGAAAGAAGTAAACCAGGAAGTGCTCAAGAACAAAGTCACCGTCCTGCACTTCTGGGCCTATCGGGACACGCCGCTCGAAGAGCCTTACGGCCAAGTTGGCTATCTGGACTTCTTGCTCCGCAAGCGAGGGGAGAAAGGAGTGCAGATCCTGGGCGTGCTGGTGGACGAGAAGATTGTGGACGACGGCGCTCGGCGCACGGCGGCAGCTTCCGCTCGCAAGCTCAAGTCCTTCATGAACCTGAGCTACGACATCCTGATGGATGACGGCACCCTGCTCAAGAGACTCGGCGACCCGCGGCCCGCCGGCGGCAAACTGCCCTTGTTCATCGTGATCGGCCGCGACGGCAGGGTCGTGGAATACCACGCCGGCCTATATGACGTGAAGCCAGAGCAGGGGCTGGCGGAGCTGGACGCCGTGGTGACGAAGGCGGGGGCCAGCGGCAAGTAAATGGCAGATTGCGTCAGACTCGTACGTATGGCCGCGACGGCGCCAGAATCAGGACAGCACCGATAATCAAGCAGATGGCACCGATCACCGGCGGCAGCGAGATCACATAGTCTCGGTACACGGTGATTGCGAAGGCACCCAAGTCCACCGTTTCTTTGGGGATGATAAAGCTGATCCCCTGATACATCAGGCAGATAACCCCGAAAATCACCAGCAGGATTCCAAGAAGTCGCATGGGTCAGCCCCTGTTTTGGTTGCCATCGAAAAGGATTGAATGCGCAAGTGATTGCAATTGGCGGGCCAAAGAGTGATGGTGCGGCATCTCGCTTGGATGTCTCGCCGCAAACCTAGGCCTGCCCGCCAGAAAGGGCGGCTCGCAAGAATTCCCCAGTGTGGCTGCCGGCTACTGCCGCAAGCTCTTGTGGCGTCCCGGAAAAGAGCAATCTGCCGCCGGCCGTGCCACCTTCCGGCCCCAGGTCGATCAGCCAGTCGCAAGCGAGGATCACATCCAGATTGTGCTCGATGACCAGCACCGTGTTGCCTTGACGGACCAGACCTCGGAGCACCCCAAGCAAGAGCCGCACATCGGCGGCATGCAAACCCGTGGTCGGCTCATCGAGGACATAGAGCGTTCGGCCGGTTTCGGAACGGGCCAGCTCCGTGGCCAGCTTAATGCGCTGGGCTTCCCCGCCCGAGAGCGTGGTGCTGCTCTGGCCAAGCGGCAGATAACCCAGGCCGACGCCTGCAAGTGCCAGCAGGGTTCCGTGAATGGTGCTAATGTTTTCGAAGAACGCTGCCGCCTCTTCGACCGGCATTGCGAGGACATCGGCGATGCTCTTCCCTTTGAACTTGACTGCGAGCGTCTGGCGGTTGAATCGCCGGCCGTCGCAGACACTGCAACGGACGTACAAATCCGGCAGGAAGTTCATTTCGATTTTCTTGACTCCCTGCCCCTGGCATTCTTCGCATCTCCCGCCCGCCGCATTGAAGCTGAAGCGGCTGGCGCGAAATCCGAGGGCCTTTGCCTCTTTGGTGGCCGCAAACACTTTGCGGATTTCGTCAAACACGCCGCTGTAGGTGGCCGCATTGCTCTTGGGGGAACGGCCAAGTGGTGATTGGTCAATCTCAATGAGCTTGTCGATTTGCTCCACCCCCGATAGTTGCGTAAATGGTCCTGGCTTTTTGGCGGCTAAGCCCAGCCTACGAAGAATCGCCGGCGTGAGCGTTTCGTTGATGAGCGAGCTCTTCCCCGAGCCGCTGACTCCGCTGACGCCGATCATCGTTCCTAAAGGGAACTCGACCGTCACGTTCTTGAGGTTGTGCGTCGTGACGCCACCAAGAACGATTTTCCCTCTCTCCGCTTTCTTCCCTCCTGCCGTCTCCGTGCCCTCGTGCCTCTGTGTGAGAACTCTTCGCTCTCTCCCGCTGAGATACCGCCCAGTAATCGACAGCTCATTCTCCGCCACCTGCCGCGGCGTCCCCTCCGCAATGATTTCCCCGCCCCGCGAGCCCGCCCCCGGGCCGACATCGATCAGCCAATCCGCGGCCAGCATCACGGCTTCATCATGCTCCACGACCAAGACCGTGTTTCCCTGCGACTGTAACTCCCGCAAGGCCGCAATCAGCCGGGCGGTGTCGCGCGGATGCAGGCCGATGGAAGGCTCATCCAGGATATAGAGGATTCCCGTCAGCCCCGAACCGATGCCGGTGGCCAGGCGGACCCGCTGGAACTCGCCGCCGGAGAGTGAATTGCTGGCACGATCGAGCGTGATATAGCCCAGCCCGACTTTCTTCAGGAATACCAGACGTTTGGCGAGTTCCAAGACGAGTGGTGCGGCGATTACTTGTTGCTCGGCGTCGAATCGCGCCGCGCGGAATAACTCGCTCGCGTCACTGACGGCCAGCCGGCAGACGTCGTGGATATTCTTGCCGCTGATCAGGACGCTGAGTGCTTCCGGCCGCAGGCGGGCACCCCGGCACGCGGAACAAGGGACGTCGATCAGCAGCGCTTCCAATTGCTCTTTTCGCGCCTCATCTGTCGCCGTGGCCAGGTCGCGCTGCAGCGCGAGACGCAAGTCGGCATCGCTGGTTGCCGCGGCTTCTGAATTCAATTGGCGAAACAGATCCAAATCAAAATCCCGCTCCGTACCCAGCCCTTCGCACTGGGGGCATGCACCGTAGGGGCTATTGAAGCTGAACGTCCGCGGCTCAATCTCGGCAAGCGCGACGCCGCAGGAAGGACAGGCGTAGAGCGTGCTGTAGAGCCGGTCCTCCCAAGTCCCTTTTTCCCGCTCCATCGCCGCAATCACCAGGCCATTTCCGTGCTTAATGGCCAGACTTAGTGATTCCGCCAGGCGGCTCTGCATCCCCGTGCGAACGATCAGCCGGTCTACGACCGCTTCGAGCGTGTGGGACTTGTGCCCGTCGAGCGGAGGGACTTGATCCAAATCGTGTATGACGCCGTCCATTCGCACCCGGACCAGTCCAGCTTTGCGGACCTGCGTGAATACCTCCGCATGTTCCCCTTTCTTCCCGCGAACGAGCGGAGCGAGGAGCATTACTTTGGTTCCCTCCGGCAGTTTCAGCAGGCTCTCCTGAATCTGCTCCAGCGATTGCTGGCGAATCGGCTCGCCGCAAAGATGGCACTTCACTTCGCCGGCGCGAGCAAAAAGCAGCCGCAGATAATCGTGAATCTCGGTCGTCGTGGCGACGGTGCTGCGCGGGTTCGGGTGCCCGGATCGCTGGTCGATGCAGATGACCGGAGAAAGCCCGCTGATCGAATCCACGTCCGGCCGCTCGAGCTGATCGAAGAACTGCCGGGCGTACGGGCTCAGACTTTCGATATACTGTCGCTGCCCCTCGGCATAGATCGTATCGAACGCCAGGCTGCTCTTCCCCGACCCGCTGGGGCCGGTGATGACGACCAACTTGCCCAGCGGAATGTCGAGACTGACATTCTTGAGGTTGTGCGTGCGAGCCCCGCGGATGCGGAGGAAGTCGAGATTGACGGGCGAGCGACTCTGCTCGGTTTGGGACATCACTTCGCCCACCGCCAGAAAGTGTGGATTCCCACAACTTGGTCGTCGGTATGCACGCGGTAGATTGCTGCGTAGTCGCCTTGAAAGAGAATTCGGTCGTCATCCGCGCGAGACTCACCAACAGCAAACGGATCTATTTCCAACAATCGCTCCATCATTTCCGAGGCAATGGCGGTTTTGTCAGGCTGGGCACTAGCATCCAAAGCTTGTTGCAGCATCGTCTCGCCGCGGCTAGTCCAGAATACATGCCATGTCATCGCAGCCCCCGGCTGCGGAGGATTTCGGCAAGCGTGCGTCCTGACTTGTCCCCAGCACCTGCGCGAATTTCCTCATCTGACAAGGGACAATTGTCTTCAGGGCGTGTGATTGGTTTCAAACCAGATTTGCCCACTGTGTGGCTTTTCAGCTCGTTCTCCAAGTAGGAAAATAGCTGCTGCTTCTCCCCCTTGGGCAGAGCGGCAACCACGGTCATCACTTCTGCCAGCGACATGATCGATCTCCTTACCTCAATTATAACGTCAAACTGGCTAAAACTCGACTTTCACCACCACTTTGCGGACGCCGGCCGCCGCCTCTTCCTCCAGCGCCACCCCTGGCATATGCACGTCCTGCGGGCCGAAGATGGTGAACGAGCCGGCGGGGACGCGGAAAAAACTACCGCGGCCGGTGAAGAAGGCGACGTCGCGCTCCTGGTTATGAGGTTCAGACACTGTTACCTCCGCCAGGTTCACCCAGCCCATCCGCTCTTCGCCGCGAGAGACGTACTGCACATCCCAGTAACGGCGATGGGCCTCGAACTTGCAAAGCTCGGGAGCCTTCGGCGTGTATTCCTGAATGAGTGCGAACAGATGCTCGCCGTCGATGACCGTCTTGCCGAGCGGCAGGCGGGCGAGGTCGGTGGCGCAGAGCCAGTCGAGAGCGGCAGCGAGGCGGGGATGCAGATTGCGGTAGAGGTCGGAGCTGGAGAGGCGGTCGGTAATCATGGGCGGTTCAAAATTCAAGGTTCAAAATTCAAAGTTGAAAGATAATAGTTAAGAGGCGATGGTTCGGCCGCCGTCGACGGGAAGGCTGATGCCGGTCACGAAGTCGTTTTCGATGAGGAACAGCACGGCGTGGGCGATGTGTTCGGGCGACCCCTCGCGCTTGACCAGGGTACCGGCGATGGAGGCTTCTCGTTCTTCCCGCGGCAAGTCGGGCGGCAGCATGACGGGGCCTGGAAGAATGGCGTTCACGCGGACGCGCGGATTGCGAGCGGCGAATTCCACCGCCAGATCGCGGGTGAGCGCGGATATAGCGCCCTTCGACGGGAAATAGGCTGCGAAATTGAGATACGGGCGGGCAACCGCCCAGTCGCCGATGTTGATGATCACGCCCCCCGTCGACTGAGCGGCCATTTTTAGCCCGGCGTGTTGCGAACAGAGGAAGGTGGCAAGCGTGTTGATCTCAAAATTGCGGCGAACCTCATCAGCCGTGACGTCTTCCAAAGGAATTGGCCGCCAGATGGCAGCACAATTGACGAGGACGTCGAGCCGTCCGTAGTGCTGGTGGGCGCTGTCAACGAATTGGCGGGCGGCGGCTTCGTCGGTCAAGTCGGCGGCAAGGGCGATAGCCTGGCATCCGGCGAGATGCAATTCGGCCATCGTCTCTTCCGCTTCCGCCAGGCTGCGGTTGGCGTGGAGAACCAAATGGAATCCCCGGACGGCCAGAGCACGGGCGACGACGTTGCCGACGCGCCTGGCCCCACTGCCGGTAACAATCGCCACGGGGTGCTCGGTGCCGAACAGCTCTTTCAACTCAGGCATTCGTCACCTCGCTTGCGTTCCGTTTCCGCACGTAATTCTCCACCCATCGTTCCACCGGCAGCAGGTACAGTGCCGTGAACAGCAAATTGAAATGAAAGCCGTAGTCAAACGTCAACAGCACGCCCACATAAAAGCCGACGGTCGCCAGGCCGATCCAGGTCCGCAGTTGCGGAAAGACAGCCAGCACGCCGCAGGTCTCCACCACCAGCGTAGACGCTTGCAGCACCTGCGTTAAAGTGCGGCTCTTCAAAATGAGCCAAGTGGTGGGAGACCACGGGCGGCCCCACAGGTGCGTCCAGATTTGCAGGCTGGTTCCGTTTGCCCATTCCGGCCCGCTGAACGAGAGCTTCGACAGTCCCGCGGCGGTGTGGAAGATGCCAATATATGCGACTGCAGCGAGCGTGACCCAGCGAGGATAGAGCGGCGTTTGCCAGTATTTGCCGGCAGCAGTCGCGCTCTGGATTTCGCGGGCGCAGAGCGTCTCCCATAGGGCCTGAATGAACAGCAGATTGTTCGTCATCTGGAAGCAGTGGTTGGTGTGCCAGGAATTCTCCACGTGCAGCGACCAGAGAATCGTGAACGCGATCACGGTCAACCAGCAACTCCAGGGAAGGAGCTTTCGCCAGAACCAAAGTGCCGCGCCGAGGACGAGCGCGCAGCGCGCAACCCAGAAGCTGGCCGGCGAAGACAGAACTTCCCCCGTCAGCCAGGAAAGCAACGAGGCCGGCCCCTGCCGCGGCCCGACGGCCATTTCATACGGATACCGCGCCAGCCACAGCGCTGCCCCGAGAAGTAGCCAGGTGGCAAGCTGGCCGAAGTGGGGCAGAGAACGCTCACACAGCCAAGTCAACAAGGGTGTCGGCCGCTCATTCATCAGGAATCATCGGCCGAACCGAGAATCTCCTCGGGCGTTGGCGGCAAGAGGCGAGAACCGTGAATGATGGTTACCAACTCAACGGCGTTGCTGCGCAATCGAAAAATGATGCGGTACTTGTGGAGAAATACCTCGCGAATGTCTTCGCGTTGGTACTCGGCAACAATCGCACTCATGCGTGGATGCGCGGGGAGAGATTCCACGAGGGCAAAAACCTTCTCGCACAAAACGCTCGCGTACTGTGGCGAATCACGACCAATGTGATTGCAAATCTCCTCTAACTCGTCGACAAAAGCCGGCGACCAGATCAGGCGAGCCATCGGCGTAACCTTTGCCTGGCCTCTTCGGTCGTCAACCCTTGGCCATTGTCGAGCTGCGCGAGTCCGCGCTCAACTTTTTGCCGGACGTAAAGCCCCTCCATAATGTCCGGCAGAGTGACGTTTTCCGGCAGCCGACGGATTAGCTCAATGACGTCTTCTTTCAGAGTGGCAGCCATGAATTTGTCGCTTCCCAGGGTTGAGTCATTTTCCTCATTCTACACCCAACACTTTTTCGAAGAAAGGTTGGCTGCAGTGAACCAGGCGAATTAGCGGATCGGATTTGCGATTGTCCATCGGCGGATGTCCGTCAACTGCACCGTTCCGTTCTCATGGGCACCAAATGATTCCTGCAATACCTCGACGTAAGGATAGGATCGATCGGTGGTTGAAGAATGACTTGAGAATTGTCTTCTGATGTGCTCCCGCACCTGCCGCTCGTCGTGAACTACCCCAAAATGCTGCTCAATCACGGCCGGCGGCGAGACGCCAACGCCGTAGCCCACGGGATTGCCGTCGTAGACTCGCTGCACCAGCCAGTCCTCTTGTCGCAGTTCGGTCCCATCCGGGGCGAGAATGTGGTAATTGCAGTACTGTTGCGGCTTGTCCCGGAACATCGGCGCGGAAGTGAAAGGATAGATGTCGCCCCAGACCAGAGGCACCACGGCGTGGGCCGACAGAAAGAGGCCGACGAGGGCCAGAGGCAGGACTCGACTGAAATTGTTTTGTCGCATGTCCCCTGTCCCCTGTCCCCTGTCCCCTGTCCCCTGTCCCCTGACTCTGTCCCCTCTCACAGCGCCAAAAACTTCACGCACACCGGCGCTCCGATCACCACTTTGCCGCCGGTCGGACGGAGAGCGCCCGTGGTTTGATCGATGGCGAAGACCAGGATGCTGTCGCCATTCTGATTGCAGACCAGGCAGTACTTGCCCGTCGGATCGATGTTGAAATTCCGTGGCTCCTTGATTCCATCCCCTTGATGGCCGGCCGCTGTCAGTTTGCCGGACTTTCCATCGACGGTGAAGATGGCAATGCTGTCCTGCCGGCGATTAGAGCCATACAAGAACTTACCGCTCGGGTGGACAACGACCTCCGCCGTATAGCTCGCTCCCTTGAAGTCGCTGGGGAGCGTGCCGATGGACTGGATTTCGGTCAGGCTTCCTTGGTCGGCGTTATAGGCGAACGCGGTGACCGTGTTCCCCATCTCGTTGATGACATAGGCATACTTGCCGCTGGGATGGAAAGCAAAATGCCGCGGCCCACTACCGGGGGCGGTCATTCCCGCAGCGGGATCATTGGGGGTGAGTTTGCCGCCGTCGAGCTTGTAAATGAGCACCTTGTCGAGCCCCAAGTCGGCACAGAACGCAAAGCGATTATCTGGCGAAACATTGATGCTATGTGCGTGCGGCTCTTTCTGCCGGCCGGCGTCCACACTCTTCCCCTCATGCTGCACAAAGCCGGTCTGCTCCCCCAGGCTGCCGTCCTCCTTGATCGCCACGGCGCAGCAGCTGCCGCCGCCATAATTGGCCACCAGCACCAGCTTGCCGGCCTTGTCCACCACCAGATGGCACGGGCCCGGCCCGCCGGACGAGGCTTGGTTCAGCAGTTTGAGCTTGCCGGTCTTGGCGTCCACAATGGCGAAGGCGGAAACCGCTCCGACATTCTTGCCGCCAAAATCGGCGATCTCCCCGACCGCGTAGAGATGCTTGCCATCCGGATGCAGCGCCAGGAACGACGGGCTCTTCGTCTCCGCCATCAAGACCGGCTCACTCAGCTTCCCACTCGCCAGGTCGAGTTCGCTGGCGTAAATGCCTTTGCTCTCATTACCAGCCGCCGTCTTGCCGGTGTAGGTGCCGATATAGACGCGGAACTTGGTGGGGGCGGCTTTCGCGTCTTCCGCGGATGCAGGGACGGTGGAAACGGCGACAATTGCCGTGGCGGCGAGCAGGGAAAGGAATCGGCGCATGGTTAATCTCCCGGATGGTTGCTGGGCCAGTAGTAGGGGCATTGTCTCAGGGGGAGTCGAGGTCGGCAAGCAACCGGAGCCAGGTCGCGATTCGCCAGCGAGGGAGTCGACGTTTGTGGTTTCCGTCGTCGTTTGAGGGTAATTGGCCATAAGGGTTTCCGCGGCCATCGCATCCCCCCGATAGTATTGGTTTTGATACAGGTTTTGCAGCTCACGCTTTCGCAGTTTACGGCGATTCACGCCGCCGCAAGTCGTTACATATATACATGTTCCGTTGATTCATGTCGCCATAAGTTGATTCATCGCTCCTCTTTTTCATTCACCTCGCCAGCCCTGAATTCCATAAGGGTTTTTTCGACGTACTCCCAACTCTCGCCTGGCAGCTTGTTTGCGCGCACACACTGGCAACCTCACAGGCGGGCGACCTGTGGTTACGCCGCGGCGGATCGCGAGCAGTCCCCTGAAGGAGTGGTTTTTGATGCCGGTTTTCATAGTCCTCATGCCAGAGATTTCTGATACACATGTCGTCGCAAACCATTTCAGCAAAGCACTTTGCGTCTCCACGTTTGATACACTCGGGCCTGTATCACGCCATTTCTTGATACGCCCAGTCGGAAGCTGCCAATTGGCTGCATTGAATCTTGTTTTCCTCCGCGGCCATTGCGTCTCTGCGTGATGCTTTCCTGTTTCCCGAAGGAGCATCACGCGGAGGCGCAAAGGACGCAGAGGAGGATATTCTGTTTCCGGCAGCCTGTGGTCGATCCTCAGCGTGTGGTGAGAATTGCACACCCAAGGCGCACCACCACCCCAGTCCTATGACGCTCGAAACCTCACTTTTATTCACATAAACAAAAGAATAGTTTATTGCTTGGCGCTCCCGGTGTCACAGCACGGTCTCCTGGTAAATTGGATAGTTATGAACAACTATCCAAGTGTCCCCACCCCCTGTGCCACCAACAAGTCCCAAAAGCTAAGAAAGTCGGAAATATTTTAGGAGGCGGTTTTTAGCCCCGCAGGGGCGGAAAGATGCCTCCCGGCTTGTCCGGGGGGAGTTTCACCACCAGCCTAGAAAATGAGAAATTGCGCGAAGATGCCGCTGGGTTCATCCCAGCGGAGTTTCACCTCCGACCTGAGCTAGCGGCGAAGGAATGAGGTGAGCCTCCCCCCGGACAAGCCGGGGGGCATCCAATCGACTCGGTGCTATTCGTTTAGGTAGATGGTGAACCTCCTCCGAGGCAAGCTCGGAGGCATCCGGCAAAGCAATCGTCCGCCGCAAGCCCCGCGGGGGCGGAGATACGATAGCCCAGGCCCAGGCGGCGCCTCGCCGTCGCAGGCCTGGGTAACGAGAAAAGATGATTCGGAAGCCCTGCAGGGGCGCGGTAATCGGTGGGTCGCGAGATGACGACGCATCGCTGGCCGGAATCCTGGCCGTGAGACGGGTGTTCGACATCGCCACCACTGGCACGAAACGGTCATCCAAAGAGCCTTCCGCAGTGCCGTCCAACAAGCCGCGATCACCAAGCCGGCCACTTTCCACACGCTCCGCCAGGCCTTCGCCACTCAACTACTGGCCACTGGCTACGACCCCGGCGCGCCGGGGCACCATCCAGGAACTGCTCGGCCACAGCAGCGTGGAGACGACCATCCCGGCGCGCCGGGATACCCACGTCCTGAACCAAGGCGGGCGGGGCGTCCGCAGCCCGCTCGACCCATTGGGAAACGCTGCGGTCAACCTATCCCGACCCAGTTAGACTGACCGGCCCGGTCAGCCTATCTCGGCTCCCCCGGCACGCAACTTTCCACCCGATTCTGTTGACAACCGCACACTTCGAGAGAGATAATGGACGAATCTGAGAAACTGGATAGGCTGACCAAATTGACCTTCCTATCCAGATATGCTGACCGAATAGGCTGGTCAGTTTAATAATTGTTCGGCCGCAGAAACTATGGCTGCTCACGTTCCATCTCCAATGCTCTTCGGAGGGACCACTTATGTCTGAATCGAACAATCTTACACGCAGGGCCGCTCTGTCCGCGGCCGGAGCCACTGGCATCGGAATCCTGTTGCCTGGAATGGTCCATGCCCAACAGGAGCCCACGAAAGCCGAGAAAGGTCTAACCGCTTTAATGGATGCCAAGTCTGAGACCGTGCCGCTTGCCAAACCTGGCAAGACGACTCGACTGAATGTGCGACTCGCCGTGACCATCGAGGACGAGAACGAGAAAGCCAAGAAGGTTTTCGACGGGCTGTTCAACCAGGATGGCCAGTTAGTCAAGGTAGTAACCGCTGACGCACACCTGGCTAAGCTCATGACGGGCGACCAAATCGACAAGTGCTACAAGCGGTGCAAGCACCACTTGGACGATGGGAACGCTCCGAAGTACGCCGTCTGCTTCTATGCTTGCGTGGCCGAGCCCGGCTAGGCGGGTGTTTAAGGCGCTCGAGAGATCAAGTGGCCACGGCCTAACAAAAGCGTTGCAGCAGACGGCGGCCCGCGTAGCTGGTTTCACGGGCTGTTCTGTCAGCCAGCGGGCCGCCGCTGCTGAACGCTAACGTTCGGCGGCTTGGCTAGAGAAAGGAAAATCAAAGGTGTCAGGAACCGTTGATTTCGGCCGACCGTTCAAAAACAAAACAAACACCGCGCAACAAGCGGTTCAAGCCGACACGGACAATCGGCGGGTTTTCGGCCTGCGAAGGTTATCGGCTTCGTTGATCGTCTGTCGTGGTTCGCGCCGCTTGTCCGTGCGGCTTAATCTGGTCGTTATGCCGACAGGATCTTGACATACTATATGTAGTATAGTATCTTTTGGCCATGTGGGAGGTTTACGAGCATCGCCGAGTCGCCGGACGTGTTCCACGCCTCCCGGTCGAGATCGTCAAGCGGTACGAGAAATGGAAAGACATTGTCCGGATTTCGGGTCCCGCCGGTCTACGATTGATCAAGGGCTTCCACGACGAGGCGCTGCGAGGTGAATGGAACGGACACCGATCATCACGGCTGGGGCTGCAGTACCGGGTTATCTACAGGGTCGTGGCCCACGAGATTCGGGTTCAGGTCATCGACGTTACGGCCCACGACTACCGGAGAAAGTGAACCATGGCACCTAAAACGTATCGCAAGGCCAAACGGCATGTGGATGTCTCCGTCGGCGAGTCGGTTCGAATCATGAGGGAGTTGCAGGAGCTGAGCCAAAACGAACTGGCTGAGCTAACAGGGATCCCGCAGTCGACGCTATCGGCGATTGAGAATGATCGGGTGAACCTGGGAGTCGAGCGCGCGAAGGTGCTCGCCCGGGCACTCGCGTGCCACCCGGCCGTGTTGGTGTTTCCGGGGTGGGTCGTTGGTGATCAGTCGGCGGCATAACAATCGGATGCAGTACGCCCCTTGAACTTTTGGGAGAGGATGCAGTTGATGAATAGTTACAGTGAAGTTCGACGGGTTCGGCAGCAAATGTCGGAGGCTGCTTCGGATGACATTCATGCCCTGATTGCCGAGATCATCAAACGCCGGTCGTCCGTGTCGGCGCGCATCATCGACCCCGGCACAAAGGCAGAACAAAGCGATGCACACGAAGTCGCCGACCAGGCGTTTTCAACTGGGGAATCTTCTCCGGCGGCCCGGTGATCGCCGCCGCTGGGGGACATTCTACTTTGCTGGAAAAGTAGAATGTCCCATTTTGCCTTCTCGGTACTATGCAGACGTTGTTCTGGATAGACAACGGTTTGGCGACATAGCATCAGACTCGCGGATATCAAGAGCGGTGAATTGCTGGAGACATTCTAAAGGATTAACGAGACGTGGTAAAGTTCATAACGATTGATAAACACCTCAAAGTGTCAATCACAAATGCTATTTCAGATAGCGCCGTTTGCATCTCAACAAACACGCCACGTTTCAGGGCTCCCGCGGTCTACGTTAACGGTGTGATTACGCAACAAATGGTGAGCGGTTTTCGGGACGTTCTCGGCGACATAGAAGCCGAGAAGCACAAGGAAAAAACTGGCGAGGATGTTGCATATTGCCTGGTCCCACCTGATCCATGGCTGCTCGCAATTATGTATGTAATGTGGGACGGGGTAATTCAAGGCGTCGCTTGGGACGGCGTCAAACTACTAGCCTCCAACGCGCTGAATGGGCTGAAGAGCAAAAAACTCGCACCGGGCGAGAAAGCGAACGAGAAGCGCGGATTTGCGTTTGCTGCTTATGCTGATATCGCAAGTTTATTCAGAGTCTTCGTTAAGCTTGAAACCCTCAAGGAAACTAGGATGCCAGATGAATATCGGATTCCTACGATTGATAATCCTCCGGTGAAAGACAATTTGGGCGACGGCCTAGTTACTCCAGAACTGGATGGACTACGCAAACACAAGCAGACAAATTCGTCAGGGAAGAATAAGGCCAAGAGGCCAGCAAAGCAAAAGACTAGAAGTCGATCCAAGAAGCCAAAAGAGACGAAACTGAATTCCGGCCGGAAGCAAAAATCCAAGAAGCGGCGAAATACCGGCTAGAAGCGACCGCGCCAGGGAGCGGCAGGCATAGCTGCCCTACGCTACTAAGAGCGTGTCCCAAAAACCCTCACCCCGGCCCTCTCCCAGAGGGAGAGGGGGAAAGACTTACGCCAGGATTTCCTTCGCCACGTTTCCATGCACTTCCGTCAGCCGGAAGTCGCGTCCGCTGTAGTTGTAGGTGAGGCGGGTGTGGTCGAGCCCGAGCAGGTGCAGGATGGTGGCGTGCAGGTCGTGGACGTGCATCTTGTTTTCCTCGGCTTTGATGCCGTGCTCGTCGGTGGCTCCGTACCGCAGACCCCCCTTCACGCCGCCGCCAGCCATCCACATGGAGAAGCCGGTGGCGTTGTGGTCGCGGCCATCCTCGTTCTGGGCGTGCGGAGTGCGGCCGAATTCGCCTCCCCAAATCAGCAGCGTGTCCTTGAGCATGCCGCGCTGCTTGAGATCGTTGATGAGAGCGGCAATGGGCTGATCGATGGCGCCGCAGTTGGTCGTGAGCCGAGCCTTGAGCTGCTGGTGCTGGTCCCAGCCGGGATGCGAGAGCTCGATGAACCGGACGCCGGCTTCGGCGAAGCGGCGGGCCAGCAGGCACTGACGCCCGAAGTTGTCGGTCCCGCCACCACCTCCCTTGCCTCCCCTCCGCCCCATCGGCCCGTCACTGCCGGAGCCGATGCCGTAGGCTTCCAGAGTGGTCGGTGATTCATCGGAGATGTCCATCAGCTTGGGGACGGCACTTTGCATTTTGAAAGCCAACTCATAGGACTCGATGATCCCTTCGAGATCGCCGTTTACTTTGTCGCGCCCCAGCCGCTCGCGGTTAAGCTCCTGCACCAGGTCAAGCTGCGTCCGCTGATCCAGTTTGGAGACGCCGCGACTGGCGATGTTGGGAACGCTCGCCTTGGCGAGAGGCTCCCCTTCCCCGCCGATGCGGGTGCCTTGAAACGCGGCCGGCAGGAACGAGCTGCCGTAGTTCTGAGCCCCACCGACGCGGCCGACCGGATTGAGCGTGATGAAGCCCGGCAGCTCCTGGTTTTCGGTTCCTAGACCATACAATACCCAGGCACCCATCGACGGCCGCACAAACTGAAAACTGCCCGTGTGCATCTGCACGCTGGCCTGCGGGTGATTCGGCAGGTCGCAGTGCAAGCTATTCAACAGACAAAGATCGTCGGCATGTTTCGCCAGGTTCGGGAACAGTTCCGAGATTTCGATTCCGCTGTTGCCGGCTGGATTGAACGCGAACGGTGACTTCAGCAGTTTGCGATTGCCTTTGCCGGTTCCCGCCGTCTTACCGTCGTCCTTCTCCAACTGCGGCTTGAAATCAAAGGTGTCTACATGCGAGGGCGCACCCTGCATGAACATGAAGATCACCCGTTTGGCCCTGGCCGGAAAATGCGGCTGGCGAGGCAAGAGCGGGTTGGCTTTTTCGCTAGCGCCTTCAGCGGCGTTGCCTCGCAGTCCGAGTGATTCCAACATGCCGGCCAGAGCGAGCATCCCAAAGCCGCAGGAGGAGGATTGGAGGAGTTGGCGGCGAGAAAACATGGGGGACTCCAATGACGAAATTCGAATGGCGAATGGCGAATTAATACCAGCTAATAGGTGTAACGGAACTCTCCAGACGCCAGCAGCGAGTGGCAGAGCTTCGTCCAGGCTTCTTGCCGACGATTCGGCGATGGTTTGGACGCATCCAGGGAATTCTCATATTCCGACAGGAAGGCGAGCGAAACTTGATGTTCCTTCGCATCCGCTCCGCGTCCGAAGGCCAGGCGGAACGCGTAGTCGATGCGAGCCTGGTCGGTGGAGGAACTGGCAACCGCCCGTTGGGCCATTTCAGCCGCTCGTTCGTGGACAAAAGGGCTGTTCATCATGTAAAGGGCTTGCGTGGCAACGGTGGTCACATCCCGCTGGCCGACCACGAGCTCTGGATCGGCCACGTCAAAAATGCTGAGGAACTCCGGCACCATTCCGCGAACCAGCGGCAGGTAGGCGCTGCGGAAAGTAACCTCTTTTTTCAGGCCATCGGTCTTGGCCCGGCGGCCAACTTCGCCATCCAGCTGCTGCGTGAGCGAGCCGGCGGGACGCTGCAAATCGAGTTTGCCGCTGACGGCCAACATGCTGTCGCGAATCGCTTCCGCGTCCAGGCGGCGTCGGCTCATCCGCCACAAGTATTTATTATCCGGATCGACGGCGTAACTCGCTTCGCTGTGCTGGCTGGAGAGCTGGTACGTGCGGCTGAGGACGATCTCGCGAATGAGCTTTTTCACGCTCCAGCCCTGCTCGCAGAAGCGATTGGCCAGGTAATCGAGCAGCTCGGGATGCGTCGGCGGCTCGCTGAGCGCTCCAAAGTTATCGACCGTCCCCACAATCCCGCTGCCGAAAAGGTGATACCAAACACGGTTGGCCATCACGCGGGCCGTGAGCGGATTAGTTTTGTTCGTCATCCAGACCGCCAGTTGCAGCCGCCCGCTTTGGCTCATGTTGATGACAGGGGATTGCGGGACGGTGAGCACCGAGACATAGCCCCGCGTCACCTCCGGTCCCAGATCCTTCACCTCGCCGCGAATATTCACGCGGCAATTCATCAGCCGGTCGGCGTCCTTGACCCCCATGACCGACGCGCCTTGCGGAATGACCTTCTTTTCCAGCGCTTCGATTTTTCCCTTCAAATCGGCAACCAGGGCTTCCTCGCGGGCATTGGCGGCCCGAATTCCCTTGAGAGCCGGCCCTTTCGTTTTTCCCTTTTTGTCATTCCCCTTTTTGGCATTGGCAATGATGTCCTTCGTCTTGGCAAGAGCAACCTCCGCCTCTTTCAATTCCCCCTTCAACTTCGCCAGGTCGCGGCGGTCATCGGCGTCCGCGGTCGGCTTTTTGGAAAGATCGACGAGCGAAACAAATTCGCCGCTGTAGCCGGTCTTGTTGTTTCCCGGCTTGACCCCGGATAGGACCTCGGTGCTGCGAAAAATTCCGGCCAGAGCGTAATAATCGGTCGTGGGAATCGGATCGAACTTATGGTCGTGACAGCGGGCACAGGCCACGCTCAGCCCCATCACAGCCCGCGTGGTGACATCAATTTGCTCGTCGGCCACGTCCATCGCGTACTGCTCGCGGTTTCGCTCATTCAGCCCCTTCACCCCAATTGCGAGAAAGCCGGTTGCCGTGATGTGCTCGTTTTTCTCCGCGTCGTTCTTGGCCGGCAGCAGATCGCCGGCAATCTGCTCGCGGATGAATTGGTCGTAGGGCTTGTCGGCAGAAAACGCGTCAAAGACGTAGTCGCGATATCGCCAAGCATAGGGATAGGGGACGTTTCGCTCCTTTCCCGTTGATTCGCCGTACCGCGCCACATCCAGCCAATGCCGGCCCCAGCGCTCGCCGTATTGCGGCAGACTGAGCAGATAATCGACGACTTTCTCCAAGGCCTGGGGGGACTGATCGGTTACAAATGCCTCGACCTCTTCCGGCTTGGGAGGCAGGCCAATCAGATCGAAGTAAACGCGGCGGATGAGCGTGCTGCGGTCGGCATCCGCGACGGGGCGGAGATTCCTCCCCTTGAGGCCATCGACGATGTAGCGGTCAATCTCCGACCGCGACCAGACGGCATCCTTGCTCTCGGGAGAAATCACCTTGACCGGCTGGAAGGACCAATGCTTGCGGGCGTCAATCTTGCTGATCTTGCTACCGACCGTAGAGCTGTTGCCGGTCCTTGGGTCTGGCGCGCCCATTTCCACCCACTTCACCAGGTCGGCGATGGCGGCATCGGGGAGCTTCTTATTCGGCGGCATCTCCACGCCGTCCAAGTGCCGAATGGCCTGAATCAACAGACTCTCGTCGGGCTTGCCGGGAACGAGGGCCGGGCCGCTTTCGCCACCCTTGCGAATGCCATCCTTGGTATCCAGCCGCAGCTTGCCTTGCAGTTCCTTGGCGGTGGCGCTGTGGCACTGGTAGCAGTTGGCAACCAGCACCGGGCGGACTTTCTTCTCGAAGAAGTCGTTTCCCGTCGCGCCGCTATCTGCCGCGGCTACCACACCAGCGGCCACAACCAGCAGGAACGAGACGATAACCAAGGTTCGCATCGCGGTGACTCCGCAGGGGCTGGAATAGCCGAAGAAGTTAGTCTAATCTTTTTCCCTGCAAACAATGATGCGCACCGGCGGGTGAATATTGTCAGCTTGCGCATGCCCCAGCCCTGGCTATAATGGGACCGACTGCTTAGCCGCCGCGTCCACGCGGCGCACCCCGCGTGGACGCGGGGGCTAAGCACCTAACCTCAAGCCACGTCTAAAGTTGCGATGAGCTTTCAGTTCCAATGTCCGCAGGGGCACTTGCTGGAGGGAGACCCTTCCCAGGCGGGTAAGGCCGTCAATTGCCCGACCTGCGGGATGCTGTTTCTCATTCCCGCCCCCCTCGCCGAACCGGTGCAAGAGTCGGCAGCACAAAACTTTGGCCCGATGTTCGGCCCCCCCGGCGAACAGGCCGCCAGCCGTTTTGCCCACCTGGGAGCCAGCACCGCGACCGACGATGCCACACCTGGTAACGAGCCGGCAGCACCGGTGATGGAAGAGCCAGAGGCACCAGCCGAGCCGGAGCTGCTGCACATCCCCTGCCCCAACGGGCACGAGCTGGAAACGCCGCTCGACATGCTGGAGCAGGAAGTCCTCTGCCCGCAGTGCAACGCACAGTTCCGCCTGCGGAAAAAAGACAGCGTGGAGTACAAGCGGAAGAAGGAAGAGGCGGAGCAGATCAAGGAACTGAGGACCGCAAATCTATGGTTCAACATCGCCATCGTGGCGGCGGTCCTCGTCGGCCTGCTGGTCATGGGGCTGGTCGCCATGACCATCATGGGCGGCAGCAAGGGATTGCCGGCCAAGGGGAAGACGGCAATGGAGCTTAGGGGCTGTGCATTTTTTACTTCCGAGAGTGGGGGGTGATGGTGTAATTCCATTGGGGGCAGATGTTGTGGCGTTGAAGCTGGATGCTTTGAAACTCGGCGTTGGTGACTTTGA
>JBKJNY010000225.1:0-13124 GCA_046593355.1 Pirellulaceae bacterium
CCGTACTCAAATCTCAAATCTCAAATCCTGCTTCCGCCCCAGGACAAATGCGCGCAGCATCCTCCCCACTTCCCCCCACACTCAAGTTCAAATTGTCAAAGACCCTGCCGGATTCTCGCCGGCCCGAATTGAAACAATTGTACACAATCCTAAGTGTCCGTCAAGTCCTTCCGGCAAGAATTCCCGAAAAACTTTCCCTGCGGGGTTTCGCCCAGTCGCTCGTCGCAGTACGCCGGGCCGGTCCCTTTCGCCTGAAAAACGCCGCTTAACATTCACGGCCCGAATCTGCTTGACTTTGCAATTCCCGGCAGTAGGATGACCCGCGCCTGGCAGGTGGGGTAGGCTTCCAGCCTGCCCCGAAAAAAATAATTCTTCTCCCAATTGGCTTCTCCATTTTGCAGAGGACGCACGGCCCATGAAAAAGCTCTCCCTGTGGCGGCAGACGCTCGGTCTCTTCAGTCTTAGCCATTCCCCCGCCCCCATCCCATCTTAACAAGCCGGTTCCGTGCTTTCGGAGGCCGGTCGTGGAACAATTGGAAGACCGCGCGCTTCTGGCGATGCTCAGCAGCGGACCGGGCGGGCCAAGGCGATGAGCACCTATTACGCCAAAGCCTACGACCTGATGACCTCCCCCGAGGCCCGCCAGGCGTTTCACATCCAGTCCGAGCCCGAGAAGCTCCGCGAGGAATATGGCCAGACGCAAATCGGCCAGTGCGCCCTCCTCGGCCGCCGCCTGGTCGAAGCCGGCTGCCGCTTCGTCGGCATCGACGCCCCCGGCTGGGACGTGCACTTCAACTGCTTCCCCGCCTTGCAGGGCGATCTCATTCCCCCCGCCGACCGGGCCTTCGCCGCCCTGGTCACCGACCTGGAGCAGCGGGGGATGCTCGACAGCACGCTCGTGGTGATGATGGGCGAAATGGGCCGCACCCCACGCATCAACGCCCAAGCCGGCCGCGACCACTGGTCGATGGCCCAGTGCATCCTCTTCGCCGGCGGCGGCACCAAACCGGGCCGCATCATCGGCGCCACCGACCACCAGGCCGCCGCCCCCACCGAGCTCCCCATCAGCGTCGGCGACCTCCGCCACACCGTCATGACCCTCCTCGGCATCGACTCGAAAAAGGAATACCCCGACTCCCTCGGCCGCCCCGTGCCGCTGACGGATGAGGGGAAGATGATACCGGGGTTGGTGTAGGGAAATGACGAACTGCGAGTTGAGCGACAACTTATGACAACCACCATCTTCCCGAGCGAGGCTCTGATTCTTGGACTTTGCGTTGGAGAGTTTTTGCCGGCAGGCGAACCGCGAGGTGGGTTCCTACATATCCTTCGCAATCGCTTACTTCCAATCATCCCCAGCCTAAATTCGATGGGCACCAAGCAGGGACAATCGCGACCCGCCTACGATTTCTCTCGATCTCTCTTTGACGTAATCCTGGACGACCTCCGACAGTCCGTTTCCCACAGTAAAACGGAGCAAGATGTGGGTTTTTCTGAACATCTTGACGTTTTGGAGCACTACCTTCAGGAACATGATGCTGTTTTGGATTGGGTAGAACAAGTTTCAGGGGAACAGCAGCCGGAACGCGCTGGATTGGCGGACCTATTTCGGCGTACCGGTGAGGAAGCCCCGCGAGCAATCGAAACCTATCTATCTTCGCTTGCAAAGCAGAACGGTTTCGAGGATCTTTTTGAACTCGGCCGCGCTTTCGGTGTGATTGTCCCGTCGTTAGGCTCGGCCCGCTACTGGCTTCTGGAATGGCTTCGAGAACCACCAGACCCTGCCCAAGATGCCCTCACCTTTCGGCTGGCCGCTTTTTTGGCCGACAGCAATCTGGCGGCGCTGAGTGAACGTCTGGTCGAGTTTTCATTGGCCAAAGATATGGTTATCCGAATTCGGAGACACTTGGAGTTGAAGTTCGAGCTCTATCCGGGCAGCTACGAAAGTGCCTGTTATTTAGTCGCCGACATGTCCGCCGCACTATGGCAGGGATTCGGTGTCGTCTTGGGTGAAGTTCGCGAACGAGACGAGTTTGCCCTTCGTGAAGAGAAAAAACGCCTTATACCGCGAGGACTCTTGTTGGGTGGCGAAGTCACGGATGATCGTATTGCAGAGGCAGTGCGTAATGCTCAGGACGCTGTTCGAATTCAGCGAGGCACACCGGCCGTCGTCGTTTCACAGTTGGCTTTCGCCGTAGAGACTTGCATCAAGCGCGTTTTGCGAAAGGACCTTGCCTTTCCGAATGCCACCATTCTAAGCGCAATCGAAAAGCACCGTCGCTCACCGGATGATCGAATGAAAAAATTCACTGGGATTGCTCACGCACTTCGCGAAGTCTACCGCCACGATGCCACGCATGAGAGCGACGAGTTAGAAGTATCGTGGGCTGAAGCCACATTTTTTGTCACGGGCGTGCAACTCCTTCACGAGCTTTCAAAGGTTCTAAAACCGTCCTAATCTCGATTAATGTTGATTGATTCTGTGTGGTTGCGGAACGCCACTAGTAGCATTTCGCCGCGCCATGGGGTAGCGTCGGGAGAAGGACAACATTATGCCAACGTACCTTGTCAAATTTAGTCGCTTCAATTCCTTCCTCACACCAGAGATGCCTGAAAAAGTCACTATACCTGATGATCCAGCGACTCAACTGAAACTCCAATATGCCGCCGTTACAATTTTTGTTCCTGATGACAGAATCGGCTGCGACGAGTTCATTATCAAAGCGGCTTTCGAGGCACTAGCCGCAGCGAACCCAAGTATTCCTCTCCGTTTGTCGATGGGTGGCCGATAGTCAGTCCTCTCGATGGGACTAGCCAAAGCCTCGCATTTGTCATGATTAGGAAAAGAATTAGGAAAAGGTGCCAGGAACCGTTATCGATTTTCTTCGACAACTTTCAATAATCTATTCAACCGTTCCTGGTAACATTTGAAAGGAAAAGAGGGACATTCTGATTTTTGTGAAAAGTAAAATGTCCCCTTTCCACTGTCCCTTCCATCGAGCGGACGTCGAACGGGCTACGCCCGTCGGCCACTCATGTCAAACCTCAAACCTTTGGGAAACATTACCATGCAAATTCTTGAACGCATAATTCAGGCCGTGTTCGTCCTGTTCGGATTCGGAATCGGCGTTGGTGCACTGTACACCAACGAGCCCTATCCACGAGGCTTCAACGATTGTTGGTGGCTTGGCGGCCTCGCTGGCGCTGCTGCTGGCTTCGGAATTGCGCTCCTGACGAAGTACATCGGTCGTTCAAAATAACCATCAACCTCACTCGCAGGAAAACAAAGGTGTCAGCTCCGAGTGAACTATTTTTTCGGTTGATGGCAAGAAATACAAATAGCTAACGAATAACAGGCTGGCGGGACGGTGCTCTCGTGTTCGCCCGATCCGATTGAATTCAGCAAGGAGAGACATGTGACGTCAAGCAGTATCGTTGTATTCGCGCTAGTCCCGGCCGTAGGTTGTGGCCAGATTCTAAATGATGGAAAGGACCATTCGCACTCGGATCATTCGGCACCCGTACGCCAGCTCATTGTTGACAGGTGTCTGTCAGCCGTGACATCCACTCCCAATCCGTCGGAAATTATCCGTTGGAAATGAGCGATCCTGTGGCACTGGTTGCGCAAACTCAAGGCCAACTCTTCATCCTAATCCTCAAGGTCGCGGAAAACAAAGGTGTCAGGAACATTCCTGACTCCTGTTCCCTATCCCTAGCCCAACTCCTCATCCTCATCCTCATCATAAAGCTCGTAAAAGCCCTCGACGTCGTCAAACTCGTCATTGTTGAACTCGTCATCGTCGTCGATTTCAAAGTCCTCGTCCTTGGTTACATCGGACACCAACTTAAGGTCAAAGCGTATGACCACGTCTTGCCGCTTGTCACCGAAAATTCCCGGACTGCACAAAGAAGCGCCCTTTATCAAAAAGCCAACTTCTACAGCGTCGTCAGATATCCCCACAATTCTGGCGATATTATCGTGTTTTGCGATAGCATGAATGTCGCGAAGCATCGGTCGAATCGGATCAATGTCATCATTAAGACCCGCCTCTTGCAGAAAATGCCAATAATCGACGTCGTTAAAAATCTGAATGTCCCATTTGACGCCTTTCAGAGCATCCCAAAGTTGGCTTGGCCACGGGAGAACGGGCGAAGCAGTAGGGAGCGCATCGAGTAGGGTCTCAGCTTGCGCTACGGATATTTCCCGATTTTCGAGCCGCTCCAAAATATGCTGTCTGGACACGATACCTCCTCGCTTCGAAAACTGCGGTATTGTCTCACGCTTAAGTTGACTTTTAGCTCTCTATGAACGAGACGGCCTCACGTATGTGAGTTCGCTACTCCCGTCGCTGTCCCATGCGTTCAAGCCGCGTTGGCACCCGCTCTTCAGCCAGATTTAAGAATCGCTTCGACCGTTCCTTGTAACGCTTGACAAGTTGTGAAACTGCCTCTTGGGTCCGACAGTCCGCTGGAACGCGCGAGATTGGGTCGTACTCTCGGACAAACTTCGACATCGCTGGAATATCGGCAAACTTCTCACCCTCGCGAAAGCTTCCGTTCAGCTCGTCGTGAAATTCAATGATGAGAACGAAGGATGTATTCGGACGCATAATGCCAACTGGCCGCCCTACGTACAGTTCGAAGGAATGGCAAAATCGTCCGCTGGCGACTGTTCCGTCCTTTCCCTTCACGTCACCGTCCGCATCGTTTCCCGACACAATTGCGTCGTAATCTCCCACGAAGTTTTTTCCGTTGTGGCGAGGAATGCCCTGTTTTGCCATTTGAAAATCTCCTTTCCTATTATTGGACCCGGATTGTTCGAGGCTTGCAAGTCGCGAACATAGGTGTACGGACGCAGTTCACTGAGCTACGGGTTCCTCTTCTCCGTTGCGTGTGAACCATATGGTGAGTTGCGGTGACGCGAGGTTCCCAATGCCCCGTCTCGATTTTTGAGGCAATCCGCGGCGCGGTTAACATTCCCAGGTCCCCCTAGATCGTCAGAGTTGGGCGCGGGTCTCCCGACCCCGCCCACACGCCTGACCGAAGGTCTCCCAGTCCCGGCGGAGGAGACCTGCGGTCAGCCATTTCGGCGGGGTCAGAGACCCGCGCCGAACGCTGAACCTCGTATTTTCTTTACTTGTGATCGACTCGCGCGGCTATAATTGACCGTAAGGAACAAGCCATGACAACTCTCCGTATGACTGCCGACGTGAAGGACGACCGCCGCGTCGTCTTGACTCTCCCGCCCGAAGTGCCGACGGGGATGGCCGATTTCGTTGTCACCGTGGAGCCGCAACAGACTGAACATCCGCCTCGGAGAGGCGTCCCCGCAGCAGCAGTACTGGGTATCGGGGCAGGTACAGCCTCTCCTCCTCCCGATGATGAAACTGTCAAACAGTGGATTCACGAGCATCGCACGGAAAAGTACGGATGAAGCGGTATCTGCTCGACACCAGTGTGCTTTTGGACCTGCTGCTGAAGCGTGTACCCTGGGCGGCCGATGCCGCAGCTATCTGGGAGGCGCATCACCGAATTCAGATTAGGGTCTTCGCCGCAGCATTTTCGCTCCCCACCATTTTCTACATTATTCGCAAACAGGCCGGCCTGTCCGCGGCCCAAACAGCGGTGCAAGTCTGCTTGGCCACCCTCGACATTGTTCCCACGGATCAGGCTACGTTACGGGCGGCGCAAGCGCTGGCTGGCTCCGATTTCGAAGACGACCTGCAAATCGTCACCGCCGCACAGGCTGGAGTCGATGCCATCGTGACCCGCGATCCTCGCGGCTTCACCGCCAGCCAGATTCCAGTCCTGACGCCGGCGGATGTTGTCGCTTCCTTGCCCGGTCCGACCACGCCCTAATTGGTCACTCATGTGGTGAGTTGCGGTGACGCGAGGTTCCCAATGCCCAGTCTCGATTTTTGAGGCAATCCGCGGCGCGGTGAACATTCCCAAGAAAAGTAGGCCGCGAGTCCTCTCGCGAGCCATCAGAGTGGACGTTGCAGCGGCGAGCAGCTATCGACGTGAATACGCATCGCACCCAAGCCCTGTTATCAGCCGTGAGCGCCGCTCGACATCTTTCGGGTCAAGACGTCAACTCTCGGAGCTCGCCAGAGGACTGGCGGCCTACATTGTAGGCCGCCAGTCCTCTCGCGAGCCATCAGAGTTCGGCTGGCAGTGGCGAAAAATACTCCAGGCGAGAAATCGACGCAGCGAAACTCCCTTTCAGCACCCGAAACAACCATCCACCGCCGCCCCACGTCTTTCGGGTCACGACCTCAACTCTCGGGGCTCGCCAGAGGACTGGCGGCCTACATTGTAGGCCGCCAGTCCTCTCGCGAGCCAGCAGGGTTGACGTTGAAGGCCAAAGACCTTTCCACGCCGACAAACTCTGCCCAAAAACGCCTGTTGCCAACCGCCCACGCCGCCCCACGTCTTTCGGGTCAAAGCATCAACTCTCAGGAAGGTCAAAAGGGGTCAGGCTTGAATGGCACTGCCGCTTGCCACCAAAGGACTTATGAAAACTGCTTGCAGTGACAGCATCGGTCGCCGGGAAGCACAAGTCGCAAAAACCGCGGAGACAATAGAGCCTGGAAAAATCGGGTCAGTGATAGCAACGCGAACCAATGACGTAATTCCTTACGCATCAAGCGGCAGTGCCATTCGGGTCAGGCTTCGTCTTCGTCTATTTCCCCAGCACTTCCCTTATCCCCTGCAGCAGCACGGCCTCCACTTCCGGCGCGGTGCGGCTGACGAAGGTGGTTTCGTAGCCTCCTTCGCCGTAGGAGATTTTGGTGCCGATGTAGCCGCTGCCGTAGTCGCCGTAGCCGGCGGTGCAGACTTCGCCGAGCGTGTACATCTTCTGGGCGGCGAGCTGGTACTCGATGAAGATTTCGCCGGGCAGGTGCAGGACGCGGGTGGTGCCGAGTTGGAGGCAGCCGAGGCTGGTCTTGTGGCCGCTGTCGGAGCGGCGCTTGAACGTGAGGTCACGAGCGGCGCGAATGCGTTCTCGCTCAAGAGCTGACTTGTCAGCCAGCGTGGCGAGCATCTTCTTCTCGTCCAAAATGTCCCGCGCCGGCAGGACCACGCCGACTTCCGCCCAGCCGATGTCCTTGGCCGAGAGCGGCTGCTTGTGAGCGGCGGCGCTCTCCCAGGCTTCCTGCATTCCCTTCGCCAGCCGCTGGGCAAGGATCATCCGCAGTGGCGGTGAGCCGTCGTTGTATTTGCCGGCCGTCACGTTGCCGCCGGCTCCGTTGAAGTGGGCATGGAACACGTCGGGCTGCTCCTTATCGCGCAGGCCGCGGGCCAGGCCGGGGAAATCGGAGCTGACGTTTCCCTGGCCGTAGTAGCTTTGCGGGTGCGTGGCGTAATAGGTGAGCGAGGCTACCGGCTTGTCGCCGTGGAAGAAGGCAACGATGCGGCACATCGGGTCCACGGTCCCCTCCGGCTCGGCGCGGATTTTCTCGTCTTTACAGGAGCTGTAGCGAACGTACTTCACCTTGCCGCTGGGTCCCATCACCCGGCGGTTAGAGGCCACTTCCTTCACTTCCGCCTTGCCGATTCCGTAATGGGTTATCGGCTGCTTCTTGCCAACGGCGGCCTTCACGGCGTCCGCGACCCGCTTGACCGCCTCGTGGGCGAAGGCCACATGGTACTGCTTGCCGGAAAGCCCCTGCTGGGCCAGCATTTCCTCCGCGGCCTCGTCAAACCCCGGTGCATCATGCTGATGAAGGCAGTGGACCGCCACCCGGTCCGGCGTCGTCCCCGCCGCCTTCGCCAATGCGGCCCGCCAGATGTCATGCCCCGTGTTGCCAATCCCCACCCAGTCCACCGCACAGAGCACAATCGGCTGCCCATCTCCAAACAAGATAACGCCGCGAGCAAACAGCGGGTCGTCCACACTATCCGCGGGCGGCACCAGTCCATCACACAGCGGCGCGCCGATAGGGGGCGTCACGTCGGTACTAAAGGTGGCGATAGCCGCCTCAGCCGCGAATGCCGACGAAGCCAGGGTCAAAGAGGCGAACACGAGCAAGAGAGTCTTCATGGCGGGTGAGTTCCTCGGGGCTTTGCAGGGCGAGTCAGTCCTTTGTACGTTCCCAGTTCGCAAAATGGAACCGGCTGAAGCCGGTTACTACCAACGGAGCTAGCTCCGGCGTTTTCCCGCCCTGTCCTCCTGTGGAGAAGACGCCTAAAATGATTGGTTCGCCCAAGGATGACAGGCCCAAAGACCCACCAGCCGCCACATGCCCGCTTCCGACATCGTTGTACAAGGCGCCCGTGAGCATAATTTGCGGGATGTCTCGCTCGTTTTGCCGCGCAATCAGCTCATCTGCCTGACCGGCGTTTCCGGCAGCGGAAAGAGCTCGCTGGCCTTTGACACCCTGTATGCCGAGGGGCAGCGGCGGTATGTCGAAAGCCTGTCCAGCTACGCCCGCCAGTTCCTGGGGCAAATGCCCAAGCCGGATGTCGATTTCATCGGTGGCCTGTCACCCTCGATTTCCATCTCGCAAAAGGCGGCCGGCAATAATCCCCGCTCGACGGTCGGCACGGTCACTGAAATCTACGACTATCTTCGCGTGCTGTTCGCCCGCGTCGGCCAGGGACACTGCCCCCAGTGCGACCGCCCTATCACCGCCCAATCGCGGGACGAAATCCTGCACCGCATCCTGCAGCTTCCTCCGGGCACCAAATTCCATGTCCTCGCCCCGCTCATCCGCCAGCAGAAGGGGGAATACAAGGACCTCTTCGAGGATCTCTTGAAGCAAGGCTTCGTCCGGGCCCGCGTGGACGGCACGATCCATCAGCTCAATGCGGACATCACGCTCGACCGCCAGATGCGGCACGACATTGAAGTTGTCATCGACCGCCTGGTGATGAAAAACGACCTCCGCCCTCGCCTAGCCGAGGCAGTGGAGCTGGCGCTGCGGATGGGGCAAGGGAACCTCATCATCGCGGAAGAGGCGAACGGAATGCGGCCTGACTCCTCGAGCGGGCGGCGTCCCGAATTGGCGAGCGGGGGGCGCTTACCTTCAGAAACACAGCCCCCTGATATTAGCGAGGATGGCGAAGACGACGAGGAGACGGAGAGACCGAGAGACGGAGAGAAGGAGGGTGAGGAAAAAGAAGTCGCCAAGGGTTCCTCCCGCCGCAAGCGCCAGGCCGCTCGCGAAGGTGACGTCCTGTTCTCCGCCTCGTATGCCTGCACCCACTGCGGCCTGTCGTTCGAGCCTCCCAGCCCGCAGCTTTTCAGCTTCAATAGCCCGCAGGGGATGTGCCAGCAATGCGCCGGCCTGGGAGAGTTGTACTCTTTCGACCCTGCGCTGCTCATCCCCAATCCGCGACTGTCATTTAAGGAGGGAGCGATTGAGCTGGTCGGGCCGTGGCACGAGCTGGGCCGCTGGCGGCGGCATATCCTGCAAGGGGTCTCCGACAGCATGGAGCGAAAACTCGGCCTGGAGAAAGGAACGCTGCTCGACACTCCGTGGAACAAGCTTCCGGCCGACCTGCAAAAAATCTGGCTCTACGGCTCCGGCAGCGAGCACATCACCTTCACCTGGCGAACCGGCAACTCGCCGATGATGTACGGCGGCCGTTTTGAAGGGCTCATCCCCGAGTACGACGGCAAATACCGCGGCAGCAAAAGCGCCCCTCAGCAGCGGCAGCTTGAGCAATACATGAGCCACGTCCGCTGCCCCGCCTGCCACGGCCAGCGCCTCTTGCCGCAGGCCCGCTCGGTGCGCATTACCAGCGCCATTTCAAACTTTAGCGACAAGCCCGAGCGGACCCTTCCCGATGTTTGCAAGCTCTCCATCAGCGACGCCGCAGAATTTTTCCAGGATCTTCAGCTCGATGAAACCCGCACGTTGATCGCCACGGAAGTCCTCAAGGAAATCCGCTCGCGGCTCGGTTTTCTGATCGATGTTGGCTTGGAATATCTCACACTCGACCGCACGGCCCCCACCCTCTCCGGCGGCGAATCGCAGCGGATCCGCCTGGCGGGACAAATCGGCAGCGGTCTGGTTGGCGTCCTCTATATCCTCGACGAACCTTCCATCGGTCTGCACCCTCGCGACAACGACCGGCTGCTCTCCACGCTTCGGCGTCTGCGGGACATGGGGAACACGGTTATCGTGGTGGAGCATGACGAAGACACCATGTGGGCGGCGGATCACATCATCGATTTCGGCCCCGGCCCCGGCGTTCGCGGCGGCGAGCTCGTCGCTCAAGGACCGCCCGGCACGATTATCAAGAATGAGCGCAGCGTTACCGGCCAATATCTCTCCGGCCAGAAGCAAATCGCCATTCCCAAAGAGCGGCGAGCCATCGGCGAGAAGCGGCTGCGGATTCTAGGTGCCACGCACAACAATCTGAAGGACATCGACGCCGAGATTCCGCTGGGGGCCTTTGTCTGCGTCACCGGAGTCTCCGGCAGCGGCAAAAGCTCGCTCATCAACGATATTCTGGTCGAAGCCCTCCGCCGCGACCTCAACAAGGGGGAAGGGATTCCGGGGGCTCACAAGTCGATAGAAGGACTGGAGCATCTCGACAAGCTGATTGCCATCGACCAGTCCCCCATCGGCCGCACGCCGCGGAGCAACCCCGGCACGTACATCAAAGTTTTTGACGACATCCGCGAGCTCTTCGCCCAGATGTCCGAGTCTAAACGCCGCGGCTATAAGGCCGGGAGGTTTAGCTTCAACGTCGAAGGGGGGCGGTGCGAAGCTTGCGAGGGGAACGGGGCCACGCGCCTCGAGATGGATTTTCTGGCCGACGTGTGGGTCACCTGCCCCGTTTGCGAAGGGAAGCGTTTCAGCCGCGAGACGCTGCAAGTGAAGTTTAAGGAGAAATCCATCTCCGAGGTGCTGGAGATGGACGTACAGCAGGCGCTCGTCCTGTTCGAGAATGTCCCCAACATCCGTCACAAATTGCAAACGTTGCACGACGTCGGCCTCGACTATCTCAAGCTTGGCCAGCCGTCCCCCACGCTTTCCGGCGGCGAGGCCCAGCGGATCAAGCTCGCCAAGGAACTCGTAAAAAAGAGCACCGGAAAAACACTTTACCTCCTCGACGAACCGACGACCGGCTTGCACTTCGCGGACATCCATCTGCTGCTGAAGGTTTTGCAAAACTTCGTTTTGGCGGGAAACACGGTGCTGGTCGTGGAACACAACCTGGACGTGGTGAAAACCGCGGACTGGATCATCGACCTCGGCCCCGAGGGGGGCGAAGCCGGGGGCGAGATTATCGTGGTTGGCACGCCCGAAGAAGTGGCCAAGAATCCGCGGTCGTACACCGGCCGTTCCCTCGCCAAAGTTCTCGACGGCTCGCACGTGCAGCATCTGCGGGACGCGGCCTACGCGGCGACGCATCCCGCCAACGGCACAAAGAATGGCAAGGCGGCCAAGAACGGCCAGGGGAAGGACGATCCCATCACCACCGGCTATTTGGCCACTCACATCACGGTGAAAGGGGCCCGCCAGCATAACCTCAAAGGGGTGGATGCCAAGATCGAGCGGGACAAGATGACCGTCTTCTGCGGCCCCAGCGGCAGCGGCAAAAGCTCGCTGGCGATGGACACGATTTATGCCGAAGGACAGCGGCGGTACGTGGAAAGCCTCTCCGCGTACGCCCGGCAGTTCGTCGCCCAGATGCAAAAGCCGCTGGTGGATCACATTGACGGCCTGTCGCCGGCCATCGCCATCGAACAAAAGAATCTCGGCCACACGCCGCGCAGCACCGTCGGCACCGTCACCGAAATCTACGACTATCTCCGCATCCTCATGGCCCGCCTCGGCCAGCCGCATTGCCCGGAGTGCGACATCCCCGTCGGCACGCAGACCGCCGACCAGATCGTGGACGCCGTGATGAACGAGCCGGCCGGTACGCGGCTCTACATCATGGCCCCGGTGGAAATCGAAGTCGGCCAGCAATACGCCCCGCTCTGGGACGAGCTCCGCTCCACCGGCTACAGCCGCGTCCGGATCGACGGAGTCACCCATTCGCTGGAATCTCCGCCGGAAATCGACCGCCGCCGCAAGCACAAGGTGGAAGTCGTCATCGACCGAGCCATCGTCCAAACGGCGGCGCGCTCCCGCATCGCGCAGAGCGTGGAGAATGCGTTGTCCCTGGGCAAAGGCGTCATGCATCTTGCCCACGCCAAGGAGGAAGTGCCGGAGCACCGCTGGGAAACGGTCGTCCACAGCCAGCACATGGTCTGCCGCCAATGCGCCCGGAGCTTCGAGCCCCTCACGCCGCATAGCTTTTCGTTCAACAGCCCGCTCGGCTGGTGCAAGACGTGCGAAGGGCTGGGCGTGCAGACCGGGGCGAACCCCGCCGCTCTGCTCCGCGATCCCAAACTGACGCTCGCCCAGGGAGCCGTCGGGCTGTGGCCGAGCCTGGACAACGGCATGTCCCAGGCAATGCTCATTTCGCTGTGCGCCGGTACGGGCGTTCCATCGGACGTGCCCTTCGAGCAACTGACGCATCGTCAGCGGCGGATCGTCCTGCACGGCAGTGGAGAGCAGTGGTTTGACGTTATCGTGCCGGGAGGCAAAGCTAAGAACCCCAAGCCGCTGTTCAAGTTCCAGTTCAAGGGGCTGTATCCTGCGCTGGAAGAAGCGTCTCGACTCTCGCCACTCTTTCGCATGAGGCTGGAACACCTGGTGGATGAGGTGGAATGTTCCATCTGCGGCGGGTCGCGCTTGCGGGATGATGCTTCAGCGGTCAAGTTCCGAAATCTCAGCGTTGCGGACCTGTGCAAGCTGCCGCTCGGTCCCCTTCAGCAGCAGATTGAAGCGTGGGACCTCGACAAGCGAGAGAAGAAGATCGCCGGCGAATTGCTGCGGGAAATCACGGGCCGGACGCAGTTTCTCAACGACGTGGGGCTGGAATACCTGTCACTCTCTCGTCCCGCCGCCTCCCTTTCCAATGGCGAAGCCCAGCGAATTCGCCTCGCCAGCCAACTCGGCAGCGGCCTGTGCGGCGTGCTGTATGTCCTCGATGAGCCGACCATCGGCCTGCATCCGCGAGACAACACCAAGCTGCTTAAAGCCCTGCACAAGCTCCGCGATTTGGGAAACACACTGATCGTCGTCGAGCACGACAGGGAAGTCATCGAAAGCTGC
>JBKJNY010000096.1:0-12418 GCA_046593355.1 Pirellulaceae bacterium
CGCCAAGTACACGGAGCGGGGCGGTCGGATTGACCTGCGTGCCGATCTGCAAGGCAGCGACGTGGTGGTGTCGGTGACGGACACGGGCATCGGCATCCCCGCCGACAAGCTGCCGACTATCTTCGAGATGTTCTCGCAGGTCGAGGGGGCGTTGTCCCGGTCGCAGGGGGGGCTGGGCATCGGCTTGTGTCTGGTGAAGCGGTTGGTCGAGATGCACGGCGGGAGCATCGAGGCCAAGAGCGGCGGGCCGGGCCTGGGCAGCGAGTTCGTGGTCCGCCTGCCGATTGTCGTGGAGCGGACCTACCCGCGCCAGGCGAGCGACGACGGCGACAAGGCCCAGCCGACCTCCGGCCTCCGCATCTTGGTGGTGGACGACAACCGGGACGCCGCCCAGACTTTGGCGATGCTGCTCAAGATGATGGGCAACAACGTCCACACGGCCCACGACGGCGAAGAGGCCGTGGCCGCGGCGGGGGAGTTCCGGCCCCATGTGGTGCTGTGCGACATTGGCCTGCCGAAGCTGAACGGCTACGAGGCGTGCCGCCAGATGAAGGAACAGGCGTGGGACGAGAAAATGATCCTCATCGCCGTGACGGGCTGGGGGCAGGACGACGACCGGCGGAAGTCGGAGGAGGCGGGGTTCGATCACCACCTGGTCAAGCCGGTGGACCCGCAATCGCTGATGAAGCTGCTGGCCGGGCTGGATTCCGTGAAGGCGTGACGGCGAACAAAATGCGGAAGCGGACCAGGGCCGCCCTCACGGCTTCGCGCGGCATTACGTCGTTGCAGGCGGCCCCGGCAGCTTAGCTTTGTCGTTAGGCGGCGATAGGCCGGGGTCGGGAGTCTTTGGCGCGATCGACGATCCATCGGTACAATCTCAATCGCCAAAGACTCCCATCCCCGAAGTATTCGCAAGAAAAGAATTTCCGGAAATCTGGACAGCGGGGGCTTGAATGTGCCAACCGGCGTGTGTACACTTATGTACATGTACCGGGCGGGCGTAGAAATCTGAGCCCTCACCCGGCCTCTCCCAAGGGGAGAGGAGAAGACGGACGGGACGGGAGTCCCATCCTACTTGTTTGGAGGGGGGCGAGTACCCCTGGTGTTGAAACCTGGGTGCCTGGATTCAACACGGAACCTGTTTTTGCATAGGGTGGGGCGTGTTGAAACAGGCGGGTATGAATTCAACAGGCAGGGCGGAGGAGGAGGATTTGAAATTTGAGATTTGGTAACAGTTTAGCCGTCTGAAGTAATGAACCACGGATGGCACGGAATTCACGGATAAGATACAGATGGGGCAACAAAAAAACGAAATTCAAATATCCGTGTCATCCGTGAAATCCGTGGTTAGCTTCATGCGGCTAAACTGTTACGAGATTTGAAATTTGAGACAGGGAGACCGCCTGAAGGCGGGACTCCAGCGCGAGTTTGATCTTTGACAATTTGGTAGTAATGGAAGAATAGTTGCCGTTAAGGTGCTGTTTGATTCCGATCTCGCACTTGAGAAATGGTTAGATTCTCCGGCGCGAGGGGCATATCAAAATCGCGAGCGCGGTATCACACTTACGTCAATGACCGCTTACGGAACATGCGTTCACATAACGGGTTCCGGCAAGGCGAATCGACGTAAGTCCGTGAGAAATGGCTTGCGAAACCGATATCAAAAAGCACCTATCCAGGGGGGCGGACCGGGGTCGGGAGTCATTAGCGCCGGTGACTCTCCACTCGGATACGCGCTGCCGCTAATGAGTCCCGACCCCCTGAGGTGGAAATGGCGAAACGGCCGCCAAGCTGGAAAGACGCTGGACCTGGTCTTTGGGGACAGATACCGTCCTCGGGCGCGACGTCAGGGGGACGGGAGTCTTTGGCGGCGATGGTTGTCACGTATGGAATGCGATTGACGCCAAAGACTCCCGACCCCGATCTAATTCGGACGAACGCCGACATGCGAACCTAGCTTGTACAATTCGTGTCTAGCGAGACATAGACAGAATCGATTTCGACATTCGCATAGGTCATAAGATGAGCGCCTCTCCAGCGACCGATGATCCGATTTACTGGGCTTCAACCTATCGGTTGGCGGCCGTCAATTTCCGGCTAAGCGCCGAAAATCTGCTCCCAACAATCGAGCTTCGAAGTACCGGTACGCCGGCTAGCCTTACCGCCATTCCATTCTACTTCCTAATCTCTCACACAGTAGAATTGTTTCTTAAGTCTGCACTCCTCAAACGTGGCTACGTACCATCGGACCTGCGTAAATTTGACTGCCGCCATAACCTCATCGCATTGCTCGAATTGGTTGAAAAAAAGGGATTATCCGTAAGACCCGAATCACGTGAAATCATCGTGGGGCTGTCGGAGCAACACCGGCACCACTTGCTCAGATACCACCTGCTGATAAATCCATTTATGCCTGATCCGCAAAGAATCTGGCCCATGCTTGATGAGCTGCTACTGCTCACGCGAATCTCCACGCATGGCCGTTAAGCCTCTGTTCTTAGGGCTTCGGCTGCTTCCTCAGCTCCAGCCACTCGCTGTGGAACTTCTGGTCCAGCGGTTTGTCGGTTCGCTGGTAGGTGTGGGCGCCGAAATAGTCCCGCTGGGCTTGCAGCAGGTTGGCGGGGAGGCGCTCGCGGCGGTAGCTGTCGTAGTAGGCGAGGGCGGTGCTGAACTCCGGCACCGGCAGCCCCATTTGCGTGGCGGCGACGACGACTTGCCGCCAGGCGGTTTGGGCCTTTTTGGTGGCGTCCGCGAAATAGCGGTGGAGCAGCAGGTTTTCGAGATTGGGGTGCTCGTCGAACGCTTCCTTGATGCGGTCCAGGAACTGGGCCCGTATGATGCAGCCGCCGCGCCACAGCATGGCGCAGTCGCCGTAGTTGAGGGGCCAGTCGTGCTCCTTCGCCGCCGCCTGGAGCTGCACGAAGCCCTGGGCGTAGGAGCAGATTTTGGAGGCGTAGAGGGCCTGCCGCACCGCTTCGATGAACGCCTTTTTGTCGCCGATGGCGGTGCCGGCGGTTTGGGCGGTTGGCCCCGAGAGGACCTTGCTGGCCCTCGCGCGGGCGTCCTTCACCGCGCTGATGCAACGGGCGTAGACCGCCTCGGTCACCATCGTGCTCGGCACGCCGAGGTCGAGGGCGAGCTGGCTCATCCATTTGCCGGTCCCCTTGGCCCCGGCGACGTCGAGGATTTTGTCGACCAGGTAGCCGTCGCCGCCTTGGTCGTCCTTGACGCTGAAGATGTCGCGGCTGATTTCGATGAGGTAGCTTTGCAGCTCGCCGCGGTTCCAGTCGTCGAAGACGTTGTAGAGGTCGTCGTTGGAGAGGCCGACCGCTTCCTTCAGCATCAGGTAGGCTTCGCAGATGAGCTGCATGTCGCCGTACTCGATGCCGTTGTGGACCATCTTGACGTAGTGGCCCGCCCCGCGCGGGCCGACCCATTCGCAGCAGGGGATGTCGCTGGCCGGGCCGACCTTGGCCGCGATGGCCTGGAAGATGGGCTTGACCAGCGGCCAGGCTTTTTCGCTGCCGCCGGGCATCAGGCTCGGCCCCTTGAGCGCCCCTTCCTCGCCGCCGGAGACGCCGGTGCCGATGAAGAGCAGCCCCTTGGCCTCGACCTCCTTCGTCCGCCGCTCGGTGTTCGTGTAATGCTCGTTCCCGCCGTCAATCAGCACATCCCCCGGCGACATCAGCGGCACAAGCTGGGCGATGAGCTCATCCACCGGCTTTCCCGCCTTGACCATCATCATGATCTTGCGAGGAGTCTTGACGGCTTTGACCAGCTCCTCGAGGGAGTGGCAGCCGATGAATTTGCCCCCCTTGGCAGGCCCCTTGAGGAATTCATCCACCTTCTCCGTGGTGCGATTGAACACAGCCACGGTGAAGCCGCGGCTTTCGACGTTGCGAGCGAGGTTTTCGCCCATGACGGCGAGACCGATGAGACCGAAGTCAGCGGACATGAGAGGGTGGAGGTTAGAGATTAGAGGTTAGAGATTAGAGATTAGTGGGCGGCGGCTGGAGTTGCGAGAAGTTGGTGCAGAAATTCTGGAGCAAAGTCTGCTCCGTTGTCCCAGGTGATCGTATGAGCGTCTGGGTCGAACCGAACGCTCTTGAAATACTCGACGTCTTTTAGCGGCTCAAAGACCGGGCCTTCCAGCGACGACTCCAAATCGACTTCTCCGGTTGAGCCATCGTTGAACGCCAACCAGACACGATATTGACCGCGATATTGGGCGGCGGTGATATGCAGGAACATCGTTCACTCCAAGAGGTTGCCGCAGCCTACCGCTGTATTCGAGCCGAGCCGCCTTTGGCAAAGTCTTTGACTTGTTGCAACGAGGCCATCGTCGTATCGCCTGGAAACGTCGTCAGCAAAGCCCCATGCGCCCATCCAAGCCTTAACGCTTCTTCCGGCGCAGCTCCGCTGAGCAGGCCGTAAAAGAACCCTCCCGCAAATCCATCACCCCCGCCGACGCGGTCGAGGACGCCGAGCTCGCAGGTGGGGGCCTGGTGGGTTTTGCCTTCGACCCAGCAGACGGCGCTCCAGTCGTGCTTGTTGGTGGTGTGGACCTCGCGGAGCGTGGTGGCCACGATTTTGATGTTGGGAAGCTGCTTGGCGACGGCGTCCATCATCGCCAGGAAGGCGCTCGGGTCGATTTTCGATTTGGACTCGACTTCCGGCCCTTTCAGCCCGAGTCCCTTTTGCAGGTCTTCCTCATTGCCCACGAGCACATCGACGTTGGCGACAATCCGCCGCATGGTGTCCTGGGCTTTTTCCAGCCCGCCGGAAATCTGCCAGAGCTTGGCCCGGAAATTAAGGTCCAGCGAGACCACCGCCCCGGCTGCCTTGGCGGCTTGCATCCCTTCGATGATCAGGTCCGGCGTGGTGGAGGAGAGAGCCGCGAAGATGCCGCCACTGTGGAACCAGCGGAGGCCGCCGGCCATAATTTCCTTCCAGTTGAAGTCACCCTTCTTCAGCTTCGCTGCCGCTTCGTTGCACCGGTTGTAGAAGACGACCGGGGCGCGCACGCCGTACCCCTGGTCGCTGTAGACGCAGGCCATGTTCGGCCCGGTGACGCCGTCGTGCTCGAACCGCTTGTAGAACGGCCGCACCCCCATTGCCCGGACCCGCTCGGCAATCAGGTCGCCGATGGGGTAATCGACCATCGCCGTCGCCACGCCGGTGCTCAGGCCAAAACAGTCGGACAGGTTGGCCGCCACGTTGAACTCGCCGCCGCTGACGTGGATCTGGCACTGCGTCGCCTTGCGAAACGGGATGATCCCCGGATCGAGCCGGTGGACGAGGGCCCCGAGCGAAAGAAAATCGAGCCCGCCCGGAGGGGGAATCTTGAGAGCCATAACTTGGTGCCAGAAAAGAGAAGAAGGGAGAGGCTGATTTTATAGTCGCCTTTCGCTCCGCGAAAGGACGGCTCTTCCCCTGGTTCCCAAGCGGAGCTTGGGAACAAGTAGACCCGCCTACGCTAAGATCTCCTTCACAACCCGTGCCGGGCGGTTGTCAATCAGCCGCTGTTCACGGCCGCTGCTGTGGTAGACGAGTTTTTGGGGGTCGAGCCCAAGGAGTTGGAAGATGGTGGCCTGGTAGTCGTTCGGCGTGACGACGTTGACAGCCGCCTTGTGGCCGACTTCGTCGGTTTCGCCGTAGGTCATGCCCCCCTTGATTCCGCCGCCGGCCAGCCAGATGGAAAAGCCCTGGCCGTTGTGGTCGCGGCCGACAGTGTCGTTCAGCTCCCCTTCGCAGACCGGCAGCCGGCCGATTTCGCCACCCCAGTGGACGATGGTTGAATCCAAAAGCCCCCGCTGTTTGAGGTCAATGACAAGTGCGGCCGCCGGCTGGTCGGTTCGGCCGCAGATCCCAGGCAAGGCGGACTTGATCGAAGTATGCGTGTCCCACGGCTGGCCGCCCAGGAACATCTGCACGAACCGGACGCCCCGCTCCACCAGGCGGCGGGCGATGAGGCAGCGCGTGCCGTACTCGCGGGTGGCATCCTTATCGAGCCCGTACAACTTGTGGATGTAGGCCGGCTCCTGCGAGACATCGAGCGCCTCTTTCGCCGCCGTCTGCATGGCGGCGGCGAGTTCGTAACTGGCGATGCGCGATTCCAGGTCCGCTTCGCCGGGATGCTCCGCGGCATGGCGTTTGTTGAGCTCGGCCAGGAACGAGAGGTTCTGCTGCTGCAACTTGCCGCGAAGCTGCGGTGGGGCGTCGAGGTTGAGTATCCGCGGCTCCTGGGCGCGGAGTACCGTCCCTTGATAGAGCGGCGGCATGAACCCGCTGGACCAGTTGTGCGTGCCGTCGACCGGATGGCCGGCGGGATCGGAGAGAACCATATACGCCGGCAGGCTCTGCGACTCGCTCCCCAGGCCGTACACGATCCAGCTTCCCATCGTCGGCCGGCCGGTGATCCCCGCCATGCCGCCGTGGAAATAGCGGATGCTGACTTCGTGCCCGTTGTGCCCGGTGTGCATCGACCGCAACACGCAAATGTCGTCCACAATCCCGGCGATATTCGGCAGCAGCTCGGAAACGTCGGTCCCGCACTGGCCGTGCTTGCTGAATTTCCAGGGGGAGCCAAATAGCTTCTTGTTGGCCCGATTCACGAAACTATAAATCACGTCGCCGCCGTACTCCGTACCGCTCTTCGCGGACAGCTCCGGCTTGGGATCGAGCAGATCGACATGGCTCGGCCCGCCGTGCATGAAGAGCGAAATCATCGCCTTGGCCTTGGGAGCGAAATTCGCTGGCTTCGGCCGCAAATCGAGCGGAAGGTTCTCGCCGGGCTTGCTCGTCGTTTCGGCCAGCAGGTTGTCTTCTTTAAGGAGATGGGCGAGCGCGAACGTGCCGATGCCGAAGGCGGAGTTGGCCAGGAATTCGCGGCGGGATTTTGGGAGATTCGTCGTCATAGGAAGTGCGGAGCGAGGGGGTCGGGAGTCTTTGGCGGCTGAGGTTGTTGGTGATAGGTAGTCAGTGACGCCAAAGACTCCCGACCCCGGTCTAATCGGCATAGAGGAACTCATTGCTGCTGAGAAGTTGCTGGCAGAGGCTGGTGAGCGCGGTCAGCTCATGGTCGGTCGTGTCGCCGCTCGCCCTGAGCTGCGTGAGCTGAGCAAGCACAAACCGGCAGCCGAGCTCGATTTCTTCGCTGGTTGCTGGCCGCTGGTAGGCAACTTGCCAGGCGTAGGCGACATGCTGAGGTAGCGACGTACCAAGCGGGCCGTGGAAGTCCTTGACGCTGTTCCAGGTGAGCGGCTCGGTGGGAACTCCGACGGCAGCCGCTGGCGAAAGCTTCAAGTCGATGTTCCATTCAAACGAATCAGAGTTCACATCGCCGCGGCAATCAATCACGAAGTCGATCGTGTCGCCGGGTTGAACTTCCACGCTCGCCATGTCGCTCGGGCTTTCGCTGTTTTTCACTTCCCACTGGCCGAGCAAGCCCGTCCGACTCGATACCATCCGCCCTCGCACTCCGTCTCCGTTTTCGGAACCATGCTTGAGCTTGCCACTGACGGCGAGCACTCCCGCTTGCGACGCGACCCAGCGGCGAATGGTCATGTGCGTGGCGTCGGCACCCGCATGTCCTCCGGCCGCATGATGGATGACCCAGCCGATGGCCGGGTCTGGCAACACAGCTCCACCTTGCCAACTGGAGCCGGTGAAGTGCGGCAGCAGAGCGAACTGCGAAACTCGCTTCGCCCCTTCGTCATACGAGCCATAGCCTAACTGCCAGGCGTCGGCATGGCGGGCGTACTTCCCTTCGAGCGGCTGCACGACCTCTTTCGCAAAGCCAGCGGGCGTCTCGCTCCGCACTCGCTGCGCGAACAGACCGGCTTGCTGGAGGATGAACTCGCTGTTCATCAGCATCAGCGACTGCTGGGCTCCCGTGCTGGAACTGCGGCGTTCGCAGTTGACGGTCATCACTGGGGCGTCGAATGTGGTCAGGAACGAAACCGGCTTGGTCCGCCGCGTCTGCAAGTAGATGCTCCGCCGCGGCTGGTCGTCTTTCACCACGACCTGGCCGACGAAATCTTCTTCCACGGGGACCGGCGCACCAAAGAGCGTGCGATTGAGCTTGCCGCTGGTAACGAGAATTCGGTCCCGCAGAGCTTCCGCATCCAGCCGGCGGATGGGGAAGCGGCTGTAGAGGGCGTTTTCGATGTCGGTGTTCGCTGCTGCATCCCGCCTGGACGATTGGCGATAGACAGATGACAGCATGATCAGCTTGTGCATCTTCTTCAGGCTCCAGCCGGAAAGGGGCAGTTCGCTGGCGAGGTAATCCAGCAGTTCCGGATGCGTCGGCCGCGAGCCGAGCACGCCGAAGTCGCCGGGAGATTCCACCAGGCCGCGCCCGAAGTGGTGCAACCAGATGCGGTTGGCCAAAACGCGCCCCAGCAGCGGATGTTCGCCGCTGGTCAGATGTTTGGCGAACGCCAGCCGCCGCCCGCTCGTCGGCAGCATCGGATCCTTGGCCGCAATCTCCAGTCGTTTGCCGTCGGGGGCGAGAATCGTCAGGTCGCCGGGCAGAATCGCCGCACCCTTCGGCTGGCGGTAATCTCCCCGGTGGAAGAGTTTGGTTTCGGGAATGGTCCCTTCGACCTCGAAGATGGCGTTGATGGATTCCTCGACCGGTTTTTCGGCTCGCTTCTCCTCAACCTTCTTAAGATCCGCCTTCAGCTCGTCCGCGAGCTTCATGTCATATTGATAGAGGACGCCGGGAGTGATGTTGGCCTTCGGATGCGCATCGAGCAGTTTCTTCTGCTCCTCGTTCCGTTTTTCGGCGGGCGTCGTGAACGCCTCCTTGAGCTTCGGCCGCAGGTCTTCAGCGAATTTGAGTAGCTCTTTCTCGAACGTTTCGTTCACATATTTCGTTTCCTTCTCGCGGTAAACCCCCATCATTTTCTGCATTTCCGCTTCGATGGCCGCGGATTTCGCCCGGTCGGCATCGGTGAAGAGCGAAATGAGCCGCTGATTGGGCCGTCGCCAATGGCTCGTGTCGAGTGCCGGTTCAAAGACCGCCCGCATTCGAAAGTAGTCCGTGTGTGGAATCGGGTCGTACTTATGATCGTGACACTGGGCACAGCCGACGGTCAGACCGAGAAGCGACGAACTGACAATCTTGATCGTGTCGGCCACCACCAGATTGGCCCCTGCTAATTCGTCGGGTTGGCCGCTCGCTGTCGGATCGGCCGCGGTCCGCAAGAAACCAGTAGCGGCCAGCTTGTCGATCTGTTCCGGCGTGAGGTTGTTCCACGGCCGCGGCGTCAGCTCATCGCCGGCAAGCTGCTCCATGATGAACTGATTGAGGGGCTTGTCGCTGTTGAAGGCCCGAATCACATAGTCGCGATAGCGCCAAAGATAAGGACGAACCGTGTCCTCGTTGCCGTTCCCTTCGCTGTCCGCATAGCCGGCCACATCGAGCCAGTGTCGAGCCCAGCGCTCGCCGTAGTGGGGCGAAGCAAGATACTGATCGACTATCTTTTCATACGCCTGTTCCGAGCCATCGGCAAGATAGGCCGCAATCTCCGGCTCACTCGGCGGCAGGCCGGTGAGGTCGAGCGCCACACGGCGGATGAGCATCAGCTTGTCCGCTTCGGCGGAAAACTTCAGCCCCTTCTCCCGCAATTTCGCCAGGATGAAATTGTCGATGGGGGTGTAAATCTTGTCCGTGCCGGCGTCCAATTTCGGCGGTTCGGGGCGGCGGATCGGCTGGAATGACCAGAAGGCTCGCTCCTCGGGTGTAATATCGATCCCTGGCGGTAGTTGATCAGGCTCGACTCTGCCGGCCTTGGCCCCGGCAGCAATCCACTGCTCAATCACGGCAATCTTGTCAGCCGGAACCTTCTTCTCCAGTGGAGGCATCTCGCCCGACTTCATTCGCTCTACTAACTTGCTTTTCGCGGCATCGCCCGCCACCAGCGCCGGGCCACTTTCGCCACCTTTGGCTGCAAACTTCGCCAGCCGCAGGTCCAGGTTCCCTTCCAGCTTTTCCCCGCCGCCATGGCAATCGAGGCAGTAGGTCTTGAGAATCGGCCGGACGTGCTGTTCGAAAGTGAGCTTCTCCTGGGCGGACGCGGACGTTAACGCAGCGAGCGGCAACACTCCGGCGCAGAAAATGACGATGGGAATACGCATCATGCTTCCGAAGCAAGGTTGGGTTGGATTTCGTTGGCGGACCCAAGGTGGGTGTCGGGCAGGTCCGCATCAGGCAGGTATTCTTGACTTTATCCCGATTCGCCGTAGGAGGCAACCGGAATAGGGCTTTCCATGATGCACTCCTTAGAGCCGCTTGTTCATGTGGCTCGAAACTCTATTGTATCCGGCCTTGAGGTAAAGCTCCGCCGCTGCCGTATTCTCGGCAAACACGTTGAGCGCCAAGACCGAGCAGCCAATGGAGCGAACGGCTGCTTCGACCAAGGAGAGTGCCGCCGTCGCATAACCGCGGCGATACCACTCGGGAAAGACGGTGATGTTGTAGAGAAAGGCCTGTCCCTTCTCGGCGTCGATGTGGAACCAAACGCCGCCGACTGCCTCATCGGTATCGATCGCGACAATCGAGTGGAAATTATGGCCAGGCGTACACTGACCGGCGGGCAGAAGTCTTAGATGTTGGTCGCGCGCAAATCGCTCCGCCTCGGCCAGCGATATGTGGTCAGCAACAGAGCGCGCGGCGATGTACGGCGGCAGAATGACTTCCATAAATTCCGCGAACTCTGCCGCCGTCATCGGTTCAAGTCGTACCTGGCTCATAGATCTACGCCTCCTCCACCCTTCGTTTCCTTCGTTCCCTTCTGTTCAATACCTTCACTCCCTCGCTAACGCTTCGGGTTGGTTTCCGAATCTATCCCCCGCGCGCACCGGATAGCCGCGGAGGAACTCGGCGATCTCCATCACGCGCTTGCCAGCGGGTTGGAGTGCATGGATGGAAAGACTGTCGCTGCCGGTGGCGATGAAGAGTTGCTTGCCGTCGCTGAGTAGAACCTGACCGGGCTGTGCATCTGGAGTAGAAGGCGAAACGACCGACACTTTGTCGAGCAATATCCGCAGCGGCTCGGCTCCGGCGCGGAGCCAGTGGGTGTAGGTGGCGGGCCAGGGCTTGAACGCCCGGACCTGGTTGCGGATTTGCTCGGCGGAGCGGGTCCAGCCGACAGCGCCGTCGGTTTTTTTGAGGCGGGGGGCTTTGGTGGCCTGGGATTGGTCCTGGATTTCGCCGATGGGGGAGACTCGGTCCCAGCGGGAGAGTTTTTCGATGGCCTCTTGAACTGCTTCGACTCCCAGCACCGAGAGCCGCTGCTCCAGTTCAGCCATCGTCTCCTCGCTCCCGATCGGCGTCCGCCGCACCGCCAGGCAAGGGCCGCCATCGAGCCGCGGTGTCATGTGGATGACGGTCACGCCGGTTTCCGCATCCCCGTTGTAAACCGCCCAGTGGACCGGAGCCGCCCCGCGATACTTCGGCAGCAGCGAGCCATGCAGATTGATTCCCCCCAGCGGCGCGACCGCCAGCAGCTCCCGCGAGAGAATCTGGCCGTAGTCACAAACCATGAGCAAATCCGGCTGCCACGCGGCGAGTTTCTGCCGAGCCTCTTCGGTGTTGATGCTATCGGGTGCGTAGACTTCCAGACTTCGTTCGATGGCCACATAGTGCATTGGGTTAAGAAGAAAAACCTTCTCGCGCCCCTTGGTGGGTGGCGTGGGACGCGTCACGAGCGCGGGCACTGTGTGTTCAGATGCGAGCAACCAACGAAACGTCGGTACTGCGAAGGGACCAGTTCCTAGAGGCAGAATTCTCATGAGGCACAACCAAGCACAAGAGATCATCAAGTTCCGAGTACACAGTACGGAGTACTCAGTACTCAGTACCTTGAACATTTAGCGAAGCCGAGTTTGCCTCACCACTCAATTCATCAAACTCTCTCATCATCTCAAAACTCCGCACTTCCCGGCGTCCGCGGGAACGGAATCACATCCCGAATATTCGCCATGCCGGTGATGAACTGCACGGCTCGCTCCAGGCCGAGGCCGAAGCCGCTGTGGGGGACGGTGCCGAAGCGGCGGAGGTCGAGGTACCACCAGTAGTCTTCGGCCCGGAGGTGCTGCTCGGCCATGCGGGCTTCCAGCACGTCGAGCCGCTCTTCGCGCTGGCTGCCGCCGATGATTTCGCCCACTTTGGGGACGAGCACGTCCATCGCCCGGACCGTGCGGCCGTCGTCGTTGCACTTCATGTAGAACGGCTTGAGGGTCCGGGGGTAGTCGTAGAGGATGACGGGGCCGTCGAATTTTTTCTCGGTCAGGTAGCGTTCGTGCTCGGATTGCAGGTCGATCCCCCATTCGACCGGGAACTCGAATTTCTCGCCGCTCGCTTTCAGGATTTCGACCGCCTCGGTGTACGGCAGACGGCGGAATTCGGTGG
>JBKJNY010000037.1:0-20750 GCA_046593355.1 Pirellulaceae bacterium
CGCTCGCAGTCACACGACCAGCGAACTCACGCAGCCACAATCCAAGAGGAAAAATACCAAACCGACAGCAAACGCGCTAGCCCACCTGCCTTGCCCAGCTATGCGCGCTGGCCTTGATACGCCCTTGGAGGATATCTTTTATCATCATCTTCGCTGTCAGCTAGTGCATGAAGGTGTGATGCCCGAAACTATCTCATTCACCGAGACTCGTGAAGAGCATGGGAAAAAATACAACGTACTGAAACTTGAAAATCCCTTGGGCTTCCCAATTACATGGGTCGAAACGCTGGCAACGGCCATATGGTTGGCTCCTGAAAGCGACGATTTGTGGCAAGACGACGAAGAGCGTCGAACGCATGCCAGGAAAGGCTTCGGAGATAAATGGGAGCGTCACCGTTTTTGCCGACGGCCGAATCAGCAGTCCAAGGAAATGAAGCGCCGCCGAGAACGGATGAAATGGGATCATCTTGGCAAGCAGTTTGTCCTGACCTCTCCACCCGGCACCACGACATTCGAAGTTATCGCAGCAATTGAGGCAAAAGCAAAAGAACTGACGCCTTGACTGGGTTGGCACGCGACCCCGTGGGCGACTCGGTGCCCCGTTCCGCGTAGGCATTCAAACTGGGCGATTGATCAGGCGAAACCAGTGGTCGAAGGAATTCTGGCGGACGACTGGGAACGACTCGCCGACGAGTTTTGAACAGAAGATGGCCCAATTGCGTCTATTTGCACTACGAAGTAGGCCGTCCAGGATTGGAGCCCACACTGAAAAAGTTCAATAGCCGTCTTGTCACCCCGACTGAAACCTAAGTTGTTTGAGAAAAGCAACTTACGAGCAAGACGCGCGAGCGACTTGCTTCGTTTCTTGGCCCCGGTGATACCTTTGGTGATACCTTTTTGGTGGCGAATGGGCACAAAACAGCGTCGCCGCCAAAGGTCCATTCATGGTGACAAGGGATGTTCAAGGGCGATTGAACTCTCTTACATCCCTCTCCAAGGCGGCGGCTTCGCCTATCTGGCCTTGGCGCTCGATCTCTGCTCGCGGCGCGTCGTCGGTTGGAGCCTGACCGAACGCATGACCGAGACGCTTGTGCTCGACGCCTTGCAGCACGCCATCTCCGCCAGGCAACCGCCCTCCGACCTGATTCATCACAGCGACCGCGGCGGACAGTATGCCGGCCACGAGTACCGTGCGGTCTTACGCCGGGCCGCCATGCGCCAGAGCATGAGCCGAGAGGCCAACTGCTCCGACAACGCCTTCATGGAATCCTGCTTCGGAACCATCCAGACCAAACTGGAAATGACCGAATACGAAGACAGCCGCCAGGCTCGACGTGAAATTGCCAGCTACCTCGCCTACTACAATACCGAACGCCGACACTCCGCCCTGGATTACCTCAGCCCTGCCGCATTGGAAGCCCAATTACTCCAGCCGCCTTAGCCACAACACTGTCCGAAATGTGCCAAGCAGCTCAGAAAGGGGTGATGCTCACTCCACAAGCAGCTCTCCGTTCATGACCATCCAGTGGCCGGGGAAGGTGCAGAGGTAGGGGTAGCGGCCTTTTTCCTGCGGGGCCTGGAAGTAGATGGAAAACTGGTCCTGGGGGGAGACAATGTCGGTGTAGGCGAGCACGTCGGGCGATTTGGGGACGTAGTGCCGCAGGACCGCTGCAGGGTCGGCGACGAGTTTGTTGGCCAGGTCGCCGACGCGGGGGAGCGTGCCGGGCCGAAGGAGAACCCAGTTGTGCGGCACGACGTCAGGATTGCTGAACGTCAGCTTGACGCTTTCGCCGGACTTTGCCCGCAGCGTGCGAGTGGAGAAAGTGAGATTTTTGCCGGCGGCTAGTTCCAGCTTCGCGGTTACCGGCCGCTTCTCGCCCCAGGGATTGGGGATGCGCTTTCCGAGGCTGGCCAGGTCCACGGCGAGCGGATGGGCGGCGATGATCTTGTCGCTCTTCTGATAGCCGGGGAAACTTGTGAACGGCTTGTCGAGGCGGTGGGCGGTGATGAACAGCTCCTGGGGTTTGGCGGCATTGACTTGCAGGACGAGGTGCAACTGGCTGACCGGCTGCAGGTCCGGCAGCTCGACGAAGACGGTCTTCTCATCGATGAGGTGCAGGCCGGTGATATCGAGGGCCTCGTGACCGACGACGTTCGGGTGGCTCGGAGCCATTTCCGGCGAGCCATAGCCGGGGCCGTAGCGGTAGTTCCAAGCGTCGGCAAAGTGATTCTGAAGCTCGGCGGCCTGCTTGGGTTCGACTGGCTGGGTGAACGAGATGAGGACACCGTTCTCATGGATGTGGAACGACCGCGGCAGTTGGACGGGCTCGCTGGTGTAGCGGACGCGGTGAAAGCAGCCGTCGTCGGGGGTGTAGCTTCCCCAGCCGGCCATTCCGGAGACATAGAGCTGGCCGTCGCTGGGATGAAACTTGCCTCGATGAACGCCTGAGCGGAACTCACCCGCCAGCGGAACGACTGCCCCCTGCGGCTGGCCGGCGACTTCGTCCCGCAGGACCAGAAAGTGCGTCCCCTGGCCGAATGAGAGATGCACGAGCTGCCCTTGCAGCGGCCCCCAGCGGTTATCGGGAACGGTCACTTGCCCGCCGCTGCTGTTGTCCAGGCCGCGGGGAAGATATACCAGCGGCAACGACGGCGGCTGGCCGTTTTGCGGCCCCAGGTAGCCGAAATGGGGCGGCGGGTTTTGCGGAGAGCACACCGCCTCCATCGGCACCAGGCAAATCATGGAAGAGGGCGTCCACTCTCCTTCGCTGCAAGGGACTGTGATTGCCCCATCGTTGCACAGAGCCAGGCCATCCGGGTTGCGAAAGCCGGTCGCCAGAACATCTACTTTCTTGCCATCGGCGGAAACGCGAATCAGCCCCTGTTTCCCCGAGGCCGTATAAAACTGCCCGGCCTTGTCCCGCACCAGCCCGCAAGTGAAATCGTGCCCCGCGGGAGAGGTGACAATCGCGTTGGAGAAGCACTCATAGAAATCGGCTTCGCCATCGTTGTTGAGGTCCTTGAGCCGCGTGATTTGGTCCCGGCCGAGCACATAGATGTTGCCGTTATGAACCACCATCCCCAGCGGCTGATGCAGGCCGGAAGCGAACCGTCGCCAGCGGACGTTTTTGAGGTCCGCATCCAGGCCGCTCACTCGCCAAACGTCGCCATGCATCGTGCAAAGGAGCGCGGAGCCATCCGGCAGAAAATCATGGTCGCCGATGAAGAACAGGGACTTCCAGGGATTGTCCACCGGCGGCGGAATCGTATCGACTGCATACGGCTTGCCGCTGCCGAGCTTGCCGGCGACTTTCAGCTCCTGCGGCCACTGCGCCGGAGAGCCTTCAAGAGATTCCTTCAGTGGATGCGTAGCCGCTGGCCCGACATGCCGCTCGAACTTCCCGTCTTTGACCCACGGAGAGTCGAGCATCTCTACGTCGCCGAGCCGGTAGGAGAAAACGACTCGCGACCCCGACCGGAAAAAGCCGTGATAGATGAACGGTTCCTTGGGAGAATTGGGCTTGGGCTGCGGCACGATTTCCCCCGCGGGAACGAGGCCATCCATAAAGCCGTGTCGCACGGCGGAGAACTTGAGGAACTTCCCTCGCCACACCGCTTCGTAGCTGAGCGTTTCGGGATTGAAGCAGACCCCCATTTCTCCTTGCTCGCCAATCCGGACACAGACTCCCTTGGGCACGACCAGGTTGTTCGGCCCATGAAACACGCCGCACAGCACGCTGCCGAGGTCCACATCGTTCCAGCGGCCATCCTTCCAGACTTCCTCGTTCTGATTTCCCCAATGCCCGAGCTTGCCCCCATCGAGGCCGGGAAACGCCGGCAGCAGATGGGGGCGATGCGACTGCTGGCGGAAGAAGAGGGCCTCCTTCAGATAAAAATCGTACAGCCGGTCGCGGTTGACGCCATGTTGCCAGAGGGGCCAGGCGGCGGGTTGAAGCGGTTGGCGGTTATAGACGAACTCGGCAGGGGCGTCCTCGGGGCGGACTTCGTTTTCCAGACCGGGGGTGTGACCGAGCTCCATCAGGAACCGGAGTAAGTCCCGCCGCTGGCTGGCGTTCATTGCCGCGGCGAGGCCGTCGGGCATCAGCGTGCCGACTTCCCGCTGGCCGGCGATGTCTTCCTTGAGGACGATGTGCGTCGTTTGTCCCGCTGGGTCAAACAAAGTCAGCTCGCTCGGTGTTTCCTGTTTCTTGTAGCCTTGTAGCGAGCGGCCATCGTCGAGTTGCACCAGCCAGGTGATGTATTCCGCCTTGACCAGCCGCTTCGGCCAAAGGATGGCTTCCGCAATTTCATCCGGCTTCAGGCGCTTGCCTCCATCGGTCAAAGCCGGTCCGACCGCGCCGCCAAATTTGCCGGCCTGATGGCAGGACAGGCAGGCAAATTTGGCGGCGCGGAAGACCGCCATGCCGCGGCGGGCGTTGCCGTCTTTCTTAGCGCTGGCGACAAGCTCCGTCACAAGCTTCGCATCGTATTCCGGCGGCAGAGCGGGAAGTGCCGCGGAAGGGCCAGCATGAGCGGAGTGGTCCGAGTGTGCGGTAACGCCGTGGCCATGCGCGTCTACTTGCGGAAGGCCCAGCGGAGTGAAGTTGCTTGCCACCGGGCGGGCGGGGTTTTTGGCCGGAGCCGCGTCGGGAACTTCTTTGCCCCCGTCCTTGAAAATCCACAGCCCCAACGTCTTCTCATTCGCGGTCGGCGGCTTTTCGTCAGGCTTGCGAATTTTGTCGAGCCCCGCGGTCAGCCGCACCCAGGCAAACTCTCCCTCGCTGCCGATGCCCCCTTCCACAATCCGGCCGATGGCCAGATTTCCATCGACGCCAGCCGCTCCGCGAGCTTTCACCGCCTGGTCCGCGACCTCGCGGCCATCGAGGAACAGCTTGACGCGGTCAGCTGCGAACTGCATGGCCACTTCGTGCCACTCGCCATCAGCGACCAGAGCCGTCGAATTGACATGGTCCGGCTGATAACCCGGCAAATAGGCGGTGAGCTGGCCGCTACCGGCCATCGAGAAGACCTCCCAGTGCCGGCCGGAATTCTTCGTCTCCGAGGCGACCAGGATGTTGTACGTGCCGCGCTGCGTGAGCTTGACGCGGCAGTCGACCGTGAGCGGCGGCTGGCGGTATTCCTTGCGCCCGGCGATGATCCAGCCGGGCGTTTCAGAGGGCGCGGCGCTGGCAGCCTTTACCGGAGCGGGGACCGGCGTTCGCGGCTGGGGTCGTTTGCCCGGCTCTTTCCCTTCGAGCTGTTTCACCAGCCAGGCCAGGCCATCGAGGTTGTCCTGCAAACGCTGCTCGGCGTCGTCTTGCGTGTGCCCGAGAATTCCAATCGGCCCTTGATAGCCGCTTTCAGCGATGATTTTCAGCAGCTTGAGGTCGAGCTCTCCTTGCCCCAGCGGCAAAATCTTCTGGCCGCGCCGCTCGCCGTCGGGCATCATTCCATTGAGATTGAGGACGTACAGATGCGGCAGCATCTTTTTCAGCAGCTCGGGGAATCGGTCCAGATGGTCGTGCCCGTGGTGCTGGTTGTAGACGATGCCGACGTTAGCGAGCTTCAATTCCTCGATGATGGCAATCTGATTCTCCGGCTCGCCAAACCAGCCGCCGTGGTTGTAAAGCCCGACCGAGCAGCCGATCTTCGCCGCCTCTTCGGCAATGGGGCGAATACGATGTGCTTCCTTTATGATTTGAAAACGTCGCTCCCGCTCGCTCTTTGGCGTCTCGCCACCCCCGGTTACCCAGAGTTGAGCCTTGATTTTGTGTCGCTTCAGCACGTCCAGAATCCCGCGGGCTTCGGCATTGAGTTCCGTCGGGAACCACCAGGCGGAAAGCTCGACGCTGTGTTTCGTCAGTGCGGCAACTTCTGCGTCGAACGTCGGGATATGTTCAGCCCGGTAGTCATACGCGAATTTTGAGAACTTGAGCTTCTCGAGCATGGCCGCCCGCTCCTCCGGTCCGCGGCGTTTGGAGTCGAAGGGAACAATGCACCAGGCCATGAGGTTCTCTTGCTCGAAGAGCTTCGATCCCTTGACGGATGGAGCTTTCGCCGGCTCATCCGCGGCAGCAAAGGTGGCGCGGATGGCCAGCGCGGCGACAAGGAGCATCTGGACATGAAACGGCTTCAAACGCATGGCGTGTCCTCAGGCGGTCTTAGAGACAGAATAATGGGGGATAGAATCATGAAGAGCAGAAAATCGGAACCTCATAGGTTATAACCAACTCCACCTCTCCATAAATATTCCGCGGGATAAATTGCCGTGAAGATGCACCAAGGCCAAATCGTGATTTCCGGCGGCAAGCTGGTCGACGGCTCCGGCCGCCAGCCGCTCAGCCAGGGGGCCGTCCACATCACGGATGGCCGCATCACCTACGCCGGTCCTGCGGACCGCGCGCCTGCTGCTCCTCCCACGGCGCAGAAGATTGATGCCCGCGGCGGGACCATTATGCCAGGCCTCGTGGAGTCTCACTTCCATCCCACGTACTTCAACGTCGCGGCCCTGGAAGACCTCGATATCAAATACCCGGTGGAGTATGTCACGCTGCTGGCCGCCGCCAACGCCAAGCTGGCGCTGGAGTGCGGCTATACCGCGGCTCGCAGCGGCGGCAGCCTGTTCAATATCGACGTGTGGCTGAAGAAGGCGATTGAAGAGGGCGTCACCCCCGGCCCGCGCCTCGCCGCCAGCGGCCGCGAAATCTGCGGCGTGGGCGGCTTGATGGATTGGAACCCCGACTTCCGCAAACTCGGCATGGAGGGGCTGGTGCTGCTCATCAACGGCCCGGACGAAGCCCGCGCCGCCGTCCGCAAGCTGGTGAAGGACGGCGTGGAGTGGGTGAAGACCTATCCGACCGGCGACGCCGCCGCCCCGGACACCAACGACCACCACACCCTCTGCATGACCTTCGAGGAGATGCACGCCGTCGTCGCCACCGCCCACAACCACGGCCTGAAAGTCACCGGACACTGCCGGGCGAACGCCGGCATCAAGAACGCCCTCCGTGCCGGCTACGACACGTTGGAGCACGGCACCTTCATGGACGACGAAGCCCTGGAGATGCTCCTGGCCCGCAACGTGCCGGTCGTTCCCGCCTTGCAGTTCGAGCACGCCAGCATCGTCCACGGCCCCGAGTTCGGCATGGGGCAGCGGGTCATCGACGGCCACAAGGAAACCCTCGAAGGAGGAGCCGAGAGCGCCCGCCGCATCCTCCGCGCCGGCGGCCGGCTGGGGATGGGAGGAGATTATGGCTTTGCCTGGACGCCGCACGGCACTTACGCCAAGGAGCTGACGTTCTTCGTGAAGCACGTCGGCCTGACCCCGCTGGAAGTCCTGACCTGCGCCACCAAAACCGGCGCGGAAATCATGGGGCGCGGCGATGAGTTCGGAACCCTCGAAGCCGGCAAGTTGGCGGATGTTCTCGTAGTGGACGGCGACGTGCTCGCCAACATTGAAATCCTGGAGGACCGCTCGCGCTTCCTGGCGGTGATGCAGGGAGGAATGGTGAAGGCCGGCACACTCACATGAAAATAACCACGGGCAGTCGTTATCATCTATCCTTGCCTCTCCGCTCCTATGATTCTGCTATCCATGATTTTTCCAATCCTTCTTGCCGGTGACGCCATGCCTAGAGTCCGGTCGATTCGCCAAGTCTGTGTAATCGCAATTATTGCCATTCTGGCTGGGCCTTGTTTGGCTGCCGAGCCCCAATACGAATGGCAGCAGATTACCGCCAAAGCCGCCTTCGTGCCGCGCGATGGGGCGGGGGCGCTCACCTTTCAAGGCAAGATGTGGTTCCTCGGCGGCTGGAATCCGAGCGACAAAAAGAGCTTCCCCCGAATTTGCAACAACGAGGTTTGGAACAGCGCGGACGGCAAAGATTGGACACTCATCAAACCCAACACCTTCCTCGACCGTACGTTCGACAAGACGAAGGACTGGGAAGGCCGCCACACCGCGGGCTACGTCGTCTACAAGGACAAGATGTGGATTGTCGGCGGCGACGCCAATCAGGGAACTTACCAGAACGACGTTTGGAATTCCACGGACGGCAAAAGCTGGACCCTCGTGAATAAGGACAAGCCTGTGCCGTGGGGACCGCGGGTGCTGCACTACACGGCCAGCTTCGCGGACAAAATCTGGGTCATCGGCGGCCAGACCATTCCCCCCATCGGAGCCGCGGAGGAAATCTTCTACCGCGACATCTGGACGACGACCGATGGCGTGAACTGGCAGCAAGTCAAGCCGATCGAACCCTTCTGGCCGCAACGGGGAATGATTGGAGGCAGCGCGGTGAAGGACGGACGGATTTGGATTCTGGGAGGCGGCACCTATGACACGCCGAAGATTCCCCAGCGAAAATACTTCAATGACGTGTGGAGCAGCGCCGACGGCATTCAATGGAAAGAGCACACCAAAGCCGCTCCTTGGGAAGGCCGCCAATACCACGATGTCGCCGTCTGGGACGGGCGGCTGTGGGTGATGGAGGGCTACGCGAAGGGCAATCGCAACGATGTCTGGCATTCTGCCGATGGGGAACACTGGGCCGAAGTCCCCAAAACCCCCTGGGCCGCTCGCCACGCCGCCAGCCTTTACGTGCATGACGACGCACTCTGGATGGTGGCCGGCAACAACATGCAGAGCGACGTTTGGAAACTTAAGAGAAAATGACGAAAAAGTGCACCTCTGCACATATTTGGCCGTTCGCAAAAACTCCTGAACCTTGAATGGCACTCCAATTTCTGTTCCAATTAGAACGACACAAAGAACAAAGAATTTCATACCTACCCTAGCCATAGTTCCTCCTGAACATGATCACAATTCGACGTGCCAACCTGGATTCACCACTGTAAATCTCGTGGAAAGTCAACACTCAACGACGTTACCTAAACCTTTGGTTTGCCATCTTAAGCCGCTAATTCGATGGGGACTGGGGGGACTTGGTGGGTATTTTTCTGTCGGCATCTTGCTGTGCGGAAGTTATTTCAGCTTATTTTATGAAGGGATCGATCTTAAAGGACTTGCTTTTACGATCTTGTTCAGTGGTTTTTGGGGATTTGTCGCTGTTGCGGTTTTGCGAAGTCGAATGGAAGTCACCGAGGACGAAATTCGAATTCAAAAAGCATTTTCTCGCAGCACGATCCCCTTGAACCGTGTTGCTGCTTACAGTGTCATCACACTGATGGGCAGACAAATTGAACTCATAGACTCGGCTGGTGTCACCATCGGGCGGATCCCAGACCACTTTGCCGGTTTTGAGAGCCTGATCGCCTGGCTCGATTTACGTATCGGGACCAAACTGCCAGAGTGAGACGCGTCACCGCATTCTCCTCTGTGTGATGCCGAGGGACTTGACGGACACTTTGGTATGTGTATACAATTGTGATCATTCGGGTCGGCGAGAATCCGGCAGTTCTTTGACATGTGAAAAGGCGGGTGAAGCAGGCGATTGTGCTGGTGTTGCGCGCTGACTGGACGCGAGTCGTTCGGCTAGTTTGTCCGTAGGTCAGCCCTACTGGGCCGACGTGGCGACCTAGAAAGGCCGTCCTACAAAAGAGCCGCGCACACGGAGTATGTGGGCTGCTTATTGAGACCGAAACGGCCTTTGGGAGGGGCCGGAGGGTGTTGGTAAACCAGGGGGATTTAACAACAGATCTTGCTCGACGGGGCCGGGGGGGGTTGTTGGTTTAACAGGGGGATTACCAACACATCTTTGCCCAAGGGGTTTGTTTATTGAGACTGGCGGGGCCTTCGCCATCTTTTCGATACCAGCCTGACGCGCGAGCGAAGGGCAGGGTAGCTTACGAGGGAATTCGAGAATCACGGATAGCTGAGGTTTCCTTCGCTGGCGCGTCAGGCTGGTATCGGAGCATCAGGCTGGTGTGAGAACGACCTTGACCACTCCCTACGACGCCATCATTGTCGGGTCCGGACCCAACGGCCTGGCCGCGGCGATCACGCTTGCGCGGGCACGACTGAAGGTTCTCGTCCTCGAAGCGAACCAGCAGCCGGGGGGCGGGGCGCGCTCCAGCGAATTGACGCTTCCTGGCTTTGTGCACGATGTCTGCTCGGCAATTCATCCGATGGGCTTGGCATCGCCATTTTTCAAATCGGTTCCCTTGGAAGAGCATGGCGTGGAGTGGATTCATCCTCCCGCTCCGCTCGCTCACCCGCTGGACGATGGCACGGCAGTCATGCTGGAAAGATCTGTCGACGAGACAGCGGAAAGGCTTGGGCAAGATGCTAGCGCCTATCGTCGGCTCTTTCAGCCACTGGTGGACGGCGCGGACAGGCTTTACGCCGATTTGCTTGGCCCGTTCCGTATTCCCCGCAGCCCGCTCTTGGGACTGAGATTCGGCTGGTCGGCACTTCGTTCCGCCAGCGGACTCGCGAAAAGCTGCTTCCGCACCGAAAAGGCTCGCGCGCTCTTCGCCGGCATTGCTGGGCACAGCGTTTTGCCATTGGACCAGGCCCCCAGCGCCGCCGTCGGCCTGATGCTCGGCATCGCCGGTCACAGCGTCGGCTGGCCGTTGCCGAAGGGGGGCTCGCAGAAAATCACGGATGCCCTCATCTCGTATTTGAAAACCCTCGGCGGCGAAGTGGTGACCGGCCAGCGAGTCAAGAACATCGACGAGCTGCCGCCCACCAAAGCCATCCTGGTCGATGTCTCTCCTAAGCAGCTCCTCGAACTGGCCGGCCATCGCCTCCCCGCCGGCTACAAACGGCAGCTCACGCGGTATCGCTATGGTGCCGGCGTCTTCAAGCTCGACTGGGCCCTCAGCCAGCCGATCCCTTGGAAAGCGAAGGAGTGTGCCCGCGCCGCCACGATTCACCTCGGCGGCACGCTGGAGGAAATCGTCGTTTCCGAGCGAGCCCCATCCCGCGGAGAAATCTGCGACCGCCCCTACGTCCTCGTCGCCCAGCAAAGCCTCTTCGACCCCACGCGAGCGCCGGCCAGCAAGCACACCGGCTGGGCCTATTGCCATGTGCCGCATGGCTCGCAGGTGGACATGACCGACATCATCGAGAACCAGATGGAGCGGTTCGCCCCCGGCTTTCGGGACTGCATCCTGGCCCGGCACGCCATGTCCCCGGCGTACTTCCAGGAGCACAACGCCAACTACATCGGCGGAGACATCGGCGGCGGCATCCAGGATTTCCGGCAACTCTTCACCCGCCCGGCCATCCGCCTTTCCCCTTACACTACGCCGCTCCGCAAACTCTACATCTGCTCTTCCTCGACGCCCCCCGGCGGCGGTGTCCACGGCATGTGCGGCTATCACGCGGCCCAAGCGGCACTGCGGCGAAGCTTTTGAGAAATGCCACGCCCACGCCAAGCCGTGGGCGTGCCACCTAGATTCCCTTAGAATGACGATACGCTGGGCCAATCCATAGGGGAGTTGGCCCTGACGGGGGAGCCATTCATGCCAAGCTTGATGTTTTCTTCCAATCAACCGGCGCAACACAGGCTGTGGGTTGTCCTCGCCGCGACCATTGCCACTGCGGGCTGCGGTGGACAGACGACGCAGGTTTCAAAACCTGCCAAGGCACCTGCCACCACGAATGCAGCCGTGACGGACAAGAAGCCCCGGATAACGCCGTCACTGAACCCGAAGAAACAAATTGGGTCACTCCCCAAGCCGGTTGAACAGCCAGTCGCCGCGCCTCCTTCTCAAGACCAGCGTCCTCCCACGTCGGCTCCACGAACCGAAGGAACGCTGCGCGACTTGGTCCATCAAGCGAATGTCGCGGAATTCCGGCTGCCGGAGATTGATGAGGCAAAAGTGGCGACGGCGGGGATTCGCAAGCTCAGCGGCAAGCACATCACTATCTATACGGACCTGCCCGCCGACCCCGCGGTTGATGAATTGCCCAAGGTTTTCGACCTGGCGCTCCCGCAATGGACCAAGTACTTCGAGCTCGACGCACGAATCGCCGCCGACTGGATGGTCAACGGCTACTTGATGAAGGACAAGGAGCGCTTCGCCGGGATGGGCCTCTTGCCCGATAATCTGCCGCCGTTTTTGCATGGCTATCAGCGGGGGAGCGAATTCTGGTGGTACGACCAGCCGGGCACTTTCTACCGCCGCGAGCTGATGCTGCACGAAGGTACGCACGCCTTTATGATGCGGTTTCTCGGCGGCATGGGGCCGCCGTGGTACGCGGAAGGGATGGCGGAGTATCTCGGGACGCACAAGTGGGAAGGTGGAGAACTCACGCTCGCTTACAATCCTCGGACGAAAGAGGAAGCTCCCTACTGGGGCCGCGTCAAGATCATCAAGGACGACTACGCCAAGAGCCGCGGCATGTTACTCACCGACATCATGCGGTACGACGCCCACGCCCACCTCAAAACCGAACCCTACGGCTGGTGCTGGGGCGCGGCGTTGTTTCTCGACAACCATCCGCTCACTCGGGACGCCTTCCGCAATTTGCCAAAAGTAGCTGCGGATCGCTCGATGGACTTCACTCGCGATTTTCTCAAGGAGCTGGAAGCGGATTGGCCCGCCATCAACGAGGACTGGCAACTGTTCATCGTCAATGCCGACTATGGCTACGACGTGGAGCGGGGAGCGGTGCTGCGAAAGAAAGAAGTGTCCGCTATTCCAACCGGCGGCGCGACGGTAACTCTTGCTACCGACCGCGGCTGGCAATCGAGCGGCTTCGCGGTCGAAGCGGGCAAGACCTACACGGTCGCTGCCAGCGGCCGTTATCGGGTCGCCAAATCTCCGCAGCCCTGGCCCTGCGAGCCCGGCGGCATCACCATCCACTACCACCGCGGCAAGCCGCTGGGGATGCTGCTGGCGGCCATAGGCGACAACAAGAACGAGGCGGATACCGTCACGCCTCTGGCCAATCCCGTTGCCGTCGGCAGGCTGGCGGAAATCACGCCTGCGTTTGCCGGCACGCTCTACCTGTCCATCAACGAAGCGGCTGCGGGACTGGCGGATAACGAGGGATCTTTGACGGTGAAGATTGAGTTAAAGAAGTAGCTTGTAGCAATCGGATTGACTACAGCCATTTCGGCTCCCGCTTTTCCATAAACGCCGCCAGCCCCTCGGCTGCTGCCTCGGTCGTCCGCGCCGTCGCACTCGCCGCGGAACCCGCCGAGAGTTGCGTTCCGACGTTCTCGCCAATAGTCTCATTCAGCAGCCGCTTCGTGAGCTGAATTGCTTCCGGCGCGCTCTTGGCGATTTCCCCGGCCAGTTCCTGCCCGTGAGCCCAGAGAATATCCCCTTTCACAATCTCGTGAACCAAGCCAATCCGTCGCGCTTCCTCGGCATCAATCGTCCGCGCCGTCAGTAGCAGATTGGAAGCATGGGACGAGCCGATGCGAAACACCAAAAGTGGCGATACGATGCCAGCCACGATTCCCCGCCGCGGCTCGGGGAGGGCGAACTGAGCTTCCGGCGCGGCCAGCACAATGTCGGAGGCGCAGAGCAGTCCCATTCCTCCCGCAATCGCTGGACCATTCACAGCGGCGATAATCGGCTTGGGGAAGAGTCGCATTTTGTCGATCACATCGCGAAAGAGGTTGGCATCTTCGTACCACTGTTCCCAAGCTTCGCGCTGTGGCTGCTTCGCGGTTTCCTGCATCTCGGCCAGGTCCATCCCGGCGCAAAACGCAGTCCCGCCACCGGTCAGGATGACGGCACGCACCTTCCTTTCCTGGTGCAGGTCATCGAGGGCTTGCAACAGGTCCATCAGCATCTGCCGCGTCAGCGCGTTCCGCTTGTCGGGCCGGCTGAGGATGATGGTCGCGGAGGGGAGGTTTTTTTTGATGACGATGGACATGGGGGGCAGGGACAGGAGTCAGAAGTCAGAAGTCAGAAGTCAGAATCCACCACCAGCACGAGGTCCAATAGCGCTGTTCCCAGCAGCTTTCCTTGCGTATCAATCCGCAAGCTGCGGCTAGCGCCACCGGCGAGAGCATCGTAGAGCAGGAAGTTGAGGGCGTGGACCATGGGAAGCTCAAAACGTTCGACGCGGGTCACGCCGAGCTCGCGGAAATAGTCTTGCACCCGCACAGCCGTCAGGCGACTGACGAGGATTTCATACGCCGCTTCGCTTCTGGCGACGACGCCAATGTTGGCATGGTTTCCCTTGTCGCCGCTGCGGGCGGAGGCGAGCTCGCCGACACGGACTGTCTTTTTCGCTGCGCTCATGCAGTCCACTCCTTTGCAGTTCGCACTTCCACTTTCGCCGGCACCAGTTCCTTGGGCACCAGCGTTGGCCAGTAGGAATAGACTGGGCGAACCTGCGGCCGGCCGGAGGCATAACCGGCCAGGCCCGCGGGGCCGCTGGTGATGAGCGGGGCGAATTCCTTGCTGAATCGTTCGACCGCTTCCCGACGCGGGTCATGGGCGGTGACGCGAAGCACTACTTCTCCCGGCGGCTGATATTTTCGCCAGAACCAGGCACCTGGAACTCCCGCTCCGGCTCCCAGCAGCTCGATGTTCGTGCGAGCAAGTTTGAACCCGGCCTGCTCCACCTTCCTCAGAATAATCTCGCCGCACGCCTTTGCCTTGTCGACGCAATCCTGTCCGTAGACCAGGAGCTGCCCGCTGGCCATGTATCCATCGCGATAGGCGAGCGAGACTTTGTAAGTAGCGGTCGCCGGCCTACCGGTGGCATTTCGCACGGCAACGCGGTCGGGCTCTGTTTCTGTAACCTCCACGGTGGTGAAGTCGCAATCCACATCGGGGGTCAAGTAATGCCGGGGGTCGCCGATTTCGTAAACGAGCTGCTCGATGACCGTTCGGCGATTGACCGCGCCGCCGCTTCCATCAGGCTTGGTGATGACTGCGTTGCCATCTTCGCTCAACTCCGCAATCGGATAGCCGACGTTTGCCAATTCGTAGTTCTTCCAGTCCACGCTATAGCCGCCGGACACCTGCGCGCCGCATTCAATCAAATGCCCCGCCACACTGGCCCCGGCGAGCTTATCCCAATCGTCCCACTTCCAGCCGAACTCGTGTATTGCGGGGCCGAGTGTGAGAGAAGCATCCGCCACGCGGCCGGTGATGACCAGGCGGGCGTTGCCAGACAGAGCTTCGACAACGGGGCGAGCGCCGAGGTAGGCGTTGGCAGAGACAATTGCAGATGTAAGATTTGAGATTTGAGATTTGAGACCCGAAGCGAGGGACATCTCTGGTATTCCCTGGTTCAATTCCGTCATTCCCAGTCTCAAATCTGAAATCTCAAATCTCAAATCCCTCAGCAACTCTCCCGTGTCGAGATTTCTAAACTCGCACCCCGCCGCCAGCAGCTCCTCCAGCCGCGGCAGCAGGTCGTCACCGCTGACGACGCCGATCGGCAATTCCCCCAGACCAGCGCCCGTGAGAATCTTAGCGGCTGCCTTAGCGCAGGATACCGGATTCATGCCTCCGGCATTGGTGACGATTTTGAGCTGTGATTGCTTCGAGAGCGGACCCGTCAAAGAGGACAAAATGTCGAGGAAGTCGGCCGCGTATCCTTCGGCCGGGTTCTTTTCCCGCAACCGGGCCAGGATGGAAAGTGTCAGCTCCGCCAGGTGCTCCAGGGTGAGATAATCGACCTGAGACGATTCCACGAGCCGCCGCGGGGCATCGAGATTATCCCCCAAAAAACCGGCGGCATTGGCGATGCGAAGCGGCACTTTTCGGGAAATCCCTTCGGCTGGAGGGGGCGGGGTGGCGTTGATAGGTCGCTCCGGCCCCCTTATATTAGCGAATTCACCCGTTCCGGTATCAATCTCAAATCTCAGATTTCAAATCTCAAATCCCTTGGTATTGCCAACGCCGCGGGACATTCCTGGAGCCAAGACAACCATGCCCATCGATAAGACCCTGAAAATAAAATCCGGCGGCATCAAAAACCGGAACGTCCTCAAGCGTGCCGAGCGGGTCGAAAAGCTCAGGGAACTCGAGAAATTCCAGCCGGGCATGAGCGTGCTCGGGCTCCCCAAGGTCCGGGTGATGAAGCTGGCCATTAAGAAGAAGAAGAAGGCCAAGGCCGAAGAGGGTGCCGAAGGAGCGACGGCTACGACCCCTGCTGCCGGCGGAGCCAAGCCTGCCGGCGGTGCGGGCAAGCCTGCCGCCGGAGCGGGCAAGCCGGCCGCAGGCGCCAAGCCTGCTGGCGGATCGAAAAAGTAAGTTAGGCGCTGGAGTCCCGCCTTCGGGCGGTTTCCAAATCGCGCCCAGCGGAGCCAATCCAGCATCCCGCCTCAAGGCGGTACTCCAGCCATGCGCTTCAAGCTCGAATATGGTCGCACGGGGCTGGAAGTGGACCTTCCCGCGGAGCGGATTGTTCGCACGCTCCAGTACAAGGACGCTGCGCCGCTGCCGGACCCCGCGGGCTCGCTCACGGAGATGCTGGCCAGTCCGATTGCCTCGCCGCCGCTGGCAGAAATCGCGCGCGGCAAGAAAAACGCCTGCATCGCCATCTGCGACATCACCCGTCCGGTCCCCAACGAGTTGATCCTCAGACCGGTCCTGCGGACGCTCGAAGAAGCGGGAATCGCAAGGCAGAACATCACCATTCTGGTCGCCACCGGGCTGCACCGGCCCAATCTCGGCGATGAACTGGTCGAGATGGTGGGCCGCGAGATTTTCGATAACTACCGGATTGAAAACCACTACGGCCAGGAGCTGAGCCAGCACACGTATCTCGGCCAGAGCCCCCGCGGGGTGCCCATTTGGATCGACACCCGCTTCGTCCAGGCCGACCTGAAAATCACCACCGGCCTGATTGAGCCGCACCTGATGGCGGGCTTCTCCGGCGGGCGCAAGCTCATCTGCCCCGGTATCGCGGCCCTGGAAACGATCAAAGTCTGGCACGGGCCGGATTTTTTGGAGCACCCCAAGGCGGACTGCGGAATCCTCGACGGCAACCCGGTGCACGAGGAAAACACCTGGATCGCCCGCCGCACCGGCTGCGACTTCATCGTGAACGTCGTCATCGACAGCGAGCGGCGGCCGCTGAAGTGGGTGGCCGGAGACATGGAGGCGGCTTTCCTGGAGGGAGCTGCGTTCGTGAAGGAAGTCGTCCGCGATACGGTCTCCGAGCCGGTGGACATCGTGGTCACGAGCTCCGCCGGGTATCCGCTCGATACGACCTTCTATCAAGCGGTGAAAGGGATGACCGGGGCGCTTTCCATCGTCAAACAGGGAGGCACCATCATCATCGCCGCCAGCCTGAGCGAAGGGATCGGCAGCCCGCAGTTCGAGCAATTGTTCCGCGAACACGACAACCTGGAACTCTTCGTGGAGCGGATTCTCGGCAAGGACTATTTTCTCATGGACCAGTGGCAGCTCGAAGAGCTGGCCAAGGTCCGCCGCAAGGCCAAGGTGAAGATGGTCAGCGGCGGCCTTGCTCCCGAGGTCCTCGCCGGTCTGTTCGTTGAGCCGGCCACCAGCGTCGAGTCCGCCGTGGCCGCTTCGCTGGCGGAGTACGGCCCCGAGGCCAGGATAGCCGTCATCCCCAAAGGGCCGTATGTGCTGGCACAGGTGGCGTAAAAGCCTTGGTAGTCCAAAAGGGGGGTGCTGAATAACCCCCCTGGTTTTTCAGCAGCGAAGGGGGTACAGGGGGCCCCACCTAAACTGAAAAACCCCCCGGGTTATTCAGCGGGGGTCTTGGAAAATCCCTCCGGAATAAGGGGGACATAAGAACTCCTCCAATACACATCCTGAGAGCCCATCCGCGCGCAGGATCTCCCGAATTTCGCACAATCTTCGTTTCAGTTGTCAAAGAGCCCGCCGGTTTCTCGCCGGCCCGATTTGGCTTTGCCCAGCAAGTCGCGACGTATACCACGCAATGTGATTCGCCGCCGATGCTGGGCAAAGCCGCTGCTTACTGAAACAATTGTATACAACCAGGTTGGCGTCGTCAAGGGGCGGGGCGAAAAAAAGTGGAAATAGTTTCCGGGAAGTTCCCACAGTGAACAGCGATGTAGGTCCGGTGGCTGCCTCGCTGATTATCTATCGCACGCTCGGGTACAGGCTGGTGAGGAGTGCGAGGCGTCCCAAGGGATCCCCAGGTGCCATCGCGGCAGGCACCGTATCCTCCTGACGCTACTCGCGGATTAGAATGTGCGCTGAAGCCCGGCGTCTGGTATCGGGTCAAGGGGAACAAATCAGGATTAGAATCCAGATAGGCGACAAAGTGTAGAATGTCCCCTGTTCCGCAGTCTTTTCCGCAGTTGCGCTGGGGAACTAATAAAGGGTAGATTCCCCACCTTCCGTTCTTTGACAAGACGCGTGGCCTATGTCCGATACGGTGATCTGTCCGAACTGCAAATACGAGATCGAGGTCACCGAGGTGCTCTCGGCCCAGTTGCGCACGCAGATGCAGAAAGAATTCGAGGCGGACATTCGCAAAAAGGAAGAGGCAATTGGGGATCGCGAAAGGGAGGTTGCACGCGCCAAAGAAGAAGTCAAAAAGGCCCAAAACAACCTTGACGGCCTCGTCAGCGCGCAGCTCGCCAAGGAGCGGAAGCAGCTTTCGGAAGAGGCGCTCGCGAATGCCCGTGAGCAGGTGATGCTGGAAATCCGCGACAAAGATCAACAACTCTCCGACGCCAACGCGAAGCTCATGGCGGCTCAGGAAGCGGAACTTGCCCTGCGGAAAGAGCGCCGCGAGCTGGAAGAGAAAACGCGGACACTGGAGTTGACCGTCGACCGCCGGCTGGACGAGGAACGGGACAAAATACGCGATGTAGCCAAAAAAGAGGCTGCGGAAGAGCGCCAACTGAAAGATGCCGAGACAGACAAGTTGATGAGTGCCATGCGTGCGCAGATTGAGGAACTACGGCGGAAATCCGAACAGGGATCGCAGCAACTCCAAGGCGAGGTTCTGGAAATAACATTGGAAGACCTGCTCCGCCAGCATTTCCCGTTCGACGAAATCACACCCGTTCCCAAAGGTGTTCATGGTGGTGACGTGATTCATATTGTGCGGGACGCTACCGGGGCCATCTGCGGCATTATTCTTTGGGAGTCGAAACGAACCAAGAATTGGAGCGATGGCTGGCTCCCGAAGCTTCGCGACGATCAGCGCGCCGCCAAGGCCCAGATTGCCATTCTCGTCAGCGTGGAATTGCCAAGGGACGTGACGACGTTTGGGCACATCGATGGCGTATGGGTCACTTCCGTTTCTTGTGCCATAAACCTCGCTCATGCACTGCGCGCCGGAATGCTCGAAGTTGGTGCGGCCAAACGTGCTCTCGACGGACGCCACGACAAGATGGAGGTGCTCTACAAGTACCTTTCAGGGCAAGAATTCCGCCACCGCGTCGAAGGGATCGTAGAAGCCTTCGTCACTCTTCGCGAAGAGCTTGAAACCGAAAAACGGGCCACGCAGCGAATGTGGGCCAAACGTGAGAAGCAACTTGAGCGGGCAACGTCACAGACGGCGGGCATGTATGGCGACTTACAGGGTATTATCGGAGCAACTCTGCCCGCTATTCAGCACCTCGAATTCCCGTTGCTTCCGACACCCGATGGGCCTACATCATTGGATTCAGATGCCAACGACTAACATCCTCTCATCGTACTCGGCGTTCCCATGCAGCTAACCCGCGTCTCAATCACGAATTACCGTGGCATCCATCAAATGGACGTCCCCCTATCTCGATTTGCCTGCCTCATCGGCAGAAATAACGCAGGGAAATCGACAGCTCTACAGGCGGTTTCACTCTTCTTCACTGGCACCAAGCTACCGCGAGGTGATTTCTTCGACGAGACGAAGCCGATCCGCATTGCGATTACTCTGTCCGGAATTTCGCAATTAGATTTGTCCAGACTTGCCCCGGAACACCGTGATCGTATTGCAGCAGTCGCTGTCGATGGAAATCTAACACTAGTGCGCTTCTACGAAACGGATGGCAAAAGTCGGTTCCGATACGCTGGCCTTGTCCCCAAAGAGTCCCGCTTCCACGATTCTGAAATCAGCGCGCTCGTTAAGGGAAAGAAAGGTGCAGGCTTGGTGACTGCAGTTACCGGTCAGTTTCCGGAACTCAAGGGGAAATTGGACTCCTCTGCGACGATCACTAATGCACGCGATGCGATCCAAGAGTTTGCCCGTTCGCTCCCCGCCGACCAAAAGGAAGAACGTGATGCGGACCTGCCTACAGGAATTGATGAGAGTATCAAGGGCTTTTTGCCTGAGCCGATCTACATTCCTGCGGTCAAGAACCTCTCTGATGATATCAAGACAAGTCAAGCGACGCCATTCGGCCGAATCTTGGGTATTCTCATGGATGCCGTAGAACCAAAGCTTGGTAATATTGCGACACTCTTCAAAGAACTATCTGAGAAATTCAATCGGACAGTGCTCAGTGATGGCACGATAATCGACAATCGACTGGATGAAGTGAAGTTAATCGAAAGCACCGTCCAGGACTTTGTCCGTGAAAGCTTTGCCGGCGTGTCACTTGAAATCAAAGTACCTCCGCCTGAATTACGGACTCTACTATCCTCCGCGCAGATTCTTGTGGATGACGGCGTCACCGGCCCGATTGATTCGAAAGGTGATGGCCTTCGGCGCGCAGTCGTATTCGCGGTGTTGCGATCTTACGTTGCGTTGCATCAACCTGGTGCGATCGCTGGTGTTGCACAGGACGGTCCCTCAGATCGCCATGTCCTTCTTTTTGGGTCCATCTGGGTTTCTTATGGGTACAGGCTTAATCCGCCGCAATGGAAGTAGATCGCGGTTTTGAAGTTTTCGGGATTGCGGAAGCCGCCGGCGCGGCGCTTGATCGACATGATTT
>JBKJNY010000181.1:0-3882 GCA_046593355.1 Pirellulaceae bacterium
TCCCAGTGATGAGGCATTCGCTAACTTCCTTGTTTCCCCCCAAGGAAGCACGCAACCTATCCCCGCCCCACCTCCCCCGCCAATAGCATTTCTAGCCCTCAAGCGGGCCGTTGAAAAAAATGACCCGGTCGGGACTCGAACCCGAGACCTACGGATTAAAAGTCCGTTGCTCTACCAACTGAGCTACCGGGTCGCAATTGCTGTTTTACCGGCATTTATTGCGGTTTTTTGCCGCATTCTCTTTCATTCAATTTGGGCTATCGACACCTATTGCGACACCTAACCGACAGGAGCAGGCTAAGGGCCATCAAAAGCCACACCCAGCGGTAACGTCGCTGGGTGTCCTACACCACCCGCCACTATTACCTGGAGGTGTGATGACATGGCCCATTCTAACAGCGTTCGCGCCACCCGAAAGCCCCGCAGTGATTTCCGCAAGGGAATGGGGCTTCACCCGGATTTTCCACTCTTCATTCACCAAAACGGCTCCTGGTGCAAGAAGGTCAAAGGCAAGCTCCATTTCTTCGGTGGTCTCAAGAGCGACCCCAAAGGGGAAGCCGCCGCGAAACTTTGGGCAGAACAAAAAGACACCCTAATCGCTGGTCTGAAGCCGCGCTCCAAGGCGTCCGGTCTGGAGCTCGGGGACCTGAGCAACAAGTTCCTTTCCGGGAAGTGGACGGACGTAGCAACCGGGAAGCTTTCGCCGCGTACGTTTGTCGAGTACAGCCGCTCTGCAGTCGTGCTGGTCGAAACATTTGGCCGTAACCGCCTGGTGCTGGATATTCGGCCCGATGATTTTGAGAAGCTTTACGACAGGCTCGCCAAGAGCACGGGATAACGACGCTGGGGCGCGAAGTGACGATGTGCCGCTCCGTGTTCAAATACGCAGTGGAGTCAGACCTGATCGACCGTGCGGTGAAGTTCGGGCCCCGGTTCAAGTCGCTTTCAAAGTCGGATAAGCGGAAGCAGCGAGCGAAACGAAAGCACGCTGAAGGCGACAGGATGCTTGAGGCGACCGAGATACGCCGGATGCTCGAGCTAGCCAGCCCGCAGTTGCGTGCGATGGTCTATCTGGGCATCAATGCGGGGCTGGGCAATAGCGACTGCGCCACCTTGCCAGTGTGTGCGCTGGACTTGGACGGCCGCTGGCTGGACTTCCCGCGAGTGAAAACCGGCATCGAACGGCGGGCGAAGCTTTGGCCGGAAACCGTTGCCGCACTTCAGGCCGTCATTGCAGCACGCCGGACGCCTCGGGATCCGGAACATGCGGGCCTGGTGTTCCTCACTCGCTTGGGGCAGCCCTGGGTGCGGTACGGCCTGGTAGAGACGCCCGATGAAAACGGGAAGATGAAAGCCAAGGGTGCGGCGGACGATGCCATATCAAAAGAGACGGCGAAGCTGCTGAAGGTTATGGGGATCAGCCGCCGCGGGGTTAACTTTTACGCCCTGCGACACTCGTTTGAAACAATCGCCGGCGGCTGCCGGGATCAAGTGGCCGTCGACTTCGCCATGGGCTACGCCGACAGCAGCATGGCGGCAGAGTACCGGGAGAGGATTGAGGATAGCCGCCTACAGGCCGTGGCGGATCACGTGTGGGCGTGGCTCAAGGGCGCGGCCTAGTCCAGCTTGCGAAGCTGGCGGCAAACCTCATTCATTCGACGGTGGTCAAAATCGACCACTCGTACAAGCTCTTTCACCACCCGCACCAAGGTCTTGTTGGTTTCGTCCTCTTCGACGAAATCCAAAAGGACATTAATTCCGTCGATTTTCTCTTTGCCGAAGGGCGGCTGAAGGCTTGATCTTAAATCCACGTAAATGCTCCTGTTGGCGAGGACTAAAAATACTGAATAACCCCAGAGGTATCTTGCCGCGGCTTTCTTTCTGGCTTGGGGTCAGCGGCCTGATTCTGTCGGGCTTCAAGAAATCGATCCACGTCTCCCGCTGCGATTCTCCACCGCGGGCGACGGCAGCTGGTCCGGGCTAGGTTCACGGCGCGAATCTCACAGGACCGCACCCACGTCAGTATCTTCTCAACACTGACGCCAAGTCGTTCCGCTAGCTCCGGCGGCGTAAAGAATTCCTTATTCACGGGAGAACTATGCCGGGGATTTGGGCGCTGTCAACTTGCAAAATGCTGATTTTGTTGACGCGTCGACAAAAAATGCCCGCGGCTTGCTGAAGGCCGCGGGCGAACGAACCGGACGGCGGAACAACCGCCGGAGAAATTTTATCGGCGACGCGGTGCCCGCCCAAGTGGAAGTTAGAGGTTGTTGCGCACGAAGAAGGAAGCAACGGAAGAGCGGCCGACAAAGATGCCTATCGTCGCCGCTGATTGCAATTTCCATGCTCCTGACTGACTGATATCTCCCGAGACGGTTACATATTTCAGCTTCCCATCGAGGCCGGTGGTGTTGAGAACGGCGGCCCTGGAAATCACCGTGCCTTCGGGCTTCAAGAATTCAACGGTCATGCCGGTTGCCGATGAGATATTCACCGGGACGAAGGCATCCCGATCATTGTCGTCCTGCTCGACAATTTGGAGAACGAAGATAGTTCCAACGTCGCCAATCTGAATGCCTGTTCATGACCGTCTCCCGGCCTAGAGCTTGTCGCTCGTAATCGGTTCCCGGCCCATTTCCAGTTCTTTTGCCATCCAAAGAAGGTGAAACGCGGGCGTGCGCAGGGGAGAGTCAGCGGCCAAGCCATCAAGCTTCGTTTGCATGGCGGCAAGCTCATAGTCCCAAGGGACCAGATCCCAAATTCGCTGGATTTCCGCCGGTTCGAGTCGCACGATTTCGCCCATGCCGCTCGGATGCGGCGAGCCGGCCAATGTCGAACTCGGCGTTTTCTGGAACTCCACACCCAAGGCATGGAGTTTCTCCATGATCTCTTTGACTTGCGGATCCTCGATGGTTGGGACCAGGGCCGCGTAGGCTGCGAGCTTTTCGGCGGAGAGAGGCGGAGCGAATGAACCGCCGCGGCGTTCGTGGGTGGTTTTGGGCATGGTTAGGAATCCTGATTTTACTGCTGTGAAAATGAATCGACCGACTAGCTGATATGATGCGTAACTGTCATTGAATAATAATCGATTTACAATCAATTAACTATTACATAGTTATCAAAGTTAAATGATCCAGACCCCTGCGCACAATCCGCATCGCTATGAATCGTGCCGCCACCCCTCAGAATCCTTGCATGCCCAGCAGTGCCGGAGTTGTCGGCATTCGAGTCTGACGTGATCGATGCCGCGGTCGCGACGCCGGTCGAAGAGGCACCAAACGCTGTAGCTGCAAACGTAAGAGTTCCGAGAAGCGTGCCGGAGGCGGCATCGGCCACGTTTGTCGGCTGTGCCCCAGTGCGGATCTGAAACGTACCAGCGGCACGCTACGCCGTTAACCATTTTTGGTGCTAGCAAAAAATGTCTTGATGCGACACGGCGGGGCGGGGCGGGGATGCTTTCGCGTGTAACTGGGAAAGGAACCCACCACGCTAACCCGAAAGGAATCGGGCATGTCGCATCAAGCACAGGTAAGTGATAGCGGTTCTGGCGAGCATCATCAAGAGCTGAAACGCGATTGGAAATAGTTGACGAAGGGCGCGGATTTCTCGAGTGTGCGGTTTCGCAGCGATTGCCAATGGTCCCTCGGTGGCATCGTGATGACGGCCATTTTGTGGGCCTGGTCGGGCGAAGGGACGTTAGAGCCTATCCGAGAAGTGATCTCGACGCAATTTCGCTATTCCGCGTAGACTTAGGCATTCCTTCGTCCCTTGTTTAGGAGTGCTAGCATGGAAGCCACGTCGCGAGAGTCCTATTCCACGGATCTGACAGACGCTCAATGGGAGATTGCGGCTCCGCTGCTGCCACCCGCCAAGCACGGTGGG
>JBKJNY010000192.1:0-4238 GCA_046593355.1 Pirellulaceae bacterium
GGCAAAACGCCCGACTGGCTGAAGGAACTCGATGCCGGCGGCATGACCATCGTACTCTGCGAGCCCCGCGGCATCGGTGCCACGCGCTGGACGCGCAAGAACGGTCCCAACTATGTCGAGCGCTCCCACGTCCTCCTCGGCCGCACAGCCGACACCGGCCGCGTCTGGGACATCATCGCCGCCGCCAAATACCTGGCCGCCGAACGCAAATCCGGTGACACCGCTCCCCCCATCCACGTCGCCGGCAAAGGCCCCTCCAGCCTCCTCGCCGCCTATGCCGCGATTCTGGACGAACAATTCGCCAGCGTCACCCTCCTCTCGCCGCCCGCCAGTCACATGGACAAGGACGCTCCCCAGTCCCTCAGCGTCCTCCGCACCTGCGACGTCCCCGACGCCCTGGGACTGATCGCCCCCCGGCCGCTGACAATCCAGATCAGCGAACAAAAGCCGTTGCAGCGAACAGCCGACGCCTTCAACGCCGCTGGCGCCAAGGAAGCCTTCAAGTTGGCAGACTAAAGGCGAGCGGGGGGCGTCAGCCCCTGATACTAACCGCCCGCCGTTGGAGTCCCGCCTTTAGGCGGCTTGTGACGACCGCCTAAAGGCGGAACTCCAGCGGGCTCGATATTCCACCTCGCCCCTGCCTGTTGAATTCATCCCCCCCGGTTTCAACACGCTCTTCCCTATGCAAAAACGGCCTGCGCGTTGAATTCAGCCCCGATCCTTTCAACACCCCTACTGCCAAACCCCCTCCCAATAGTGCCCCTCACGCTTCCGTCTTGCTCTTCCTGTCTCAAATCTCAAATCTCAAATCCTCTTCCCACCGGCGCGTAGCCCCTCTCGTGTACTGTACGTAAGTGTATACACGGAGGTTGGCACAGTCAAGATCTAGCCACAAAGATTTTGCGACTTTTTTTGTCGCCGCGGGCTCAAGAAATGTAGGCCGCGAGTCCTCTCGCGAGCTGGCAGAGTTGAGCTGGAACTGGCAACTGGCTTGTGCCCCGCAGCGATACTTACTCTGATGGCTCGCCACGGGAGTGGCGGCCTACTTTTCTTGCGGCCACGGGTACGTGGCGGCTTTCACCGCGGTGTAGTTGGCGTCGAGGTGGGGGGCGAGGAGGAGGAGGGAGGCGATGCGGCGGCTGGTCTGGGTGAAGTAGGCGATTTCGTCGACGGTGAGGGGGCGGCCGAGGAGGGCTTGTTCCCGGTAGGAGAGCCACTTTTTCAACACCTGGTAGCCGCCGAGCGTGTACTCCCAGACCCGCCGCGGCACGTTTTCCCAGTAGGCGGCGGCGTTGAGGTGGATGTCGAGCGTATCCGGCCCCAACAGGTCCGCTGGAGTCCCGCCATTAGGCGGCTCTTCCAAGGCAGCAGACCGGCTAAAGCCGGGACTCCAACGGGAGAGCGCGGCCCGTTCCTCGGTGGTGAATTCGCGGGGGCGGGAGTCCCCCTTGCCGGGCATGGTGATGCCTCCTTTGCCCGCGATTCCCCAGCGGGCGGCGACGGTGAAGTCCTCTCCACGGAACTGTCCGCCGCCGACCTTGGCCGCGACTCCCAGGAGCTTCAGCTCCGGCCGCACCTTGCCAGCCGTGACGCCGGGAACGGGAGTTTCCGGATCGAGGAGCGCGGCGACCTGCCGCCCCAGGTCGGCGGAAGCGACGAGCTGCTCGCGGGATTTGGGGAGAGGAATCCGCGGCCAATCCTGCCGCAAGGCCGAAGCATTTTCCGTCGCATAGGACGGTGCGTGCATGATGGCGATGGCGTGGTGGAAGAGATGCGGCGTGTCTTCGACACCCTTCAGCGTCTTGAGATAATCTATGGATGATTCAGACAGGTTTGGGACGTGGTCACCGAGACGCTGGTTTGAAGTATGCGCGTTGCGGAAGAGGTCGGCCTTATCGACCAGGGGCGAAAGCAACATTGGAAAGACATTGGCACCACGCTCGATTACGTGACGGCATGTTGCGGCAACAGTAACCGTTGGCGGGTCGAAGCCCTTTCGGTTCTGTTGCACGGCAGCGATCCACTTATTGCTTGGAAACACATGCGGTTGGTAGTCGCCACGGCTGCGGTCCAAAAGCTTGGTTTCTGTTTCCCAATACAGCCATCGATGGTCGAATGGCCGGTACACAAACTTCACAATTTGTGCGGGCAAGAATCCCTTCTTGAGGAGTGCTTTTCTTGCGCTTACGGCGCTAAAACCACTGGTATCCTGTAGGAATCGCGGGAATTCTCGTCGCACTTCTTCGTCGGGGAGCTCCTTATTCAGATATGTCTCGCATCGCCCTTCGAGAGTCTTTCTGTCGATATCTGTCACCGTATCATCCCGACCGGTTTGAACGCCCGGGAATGATGCCGGAAAGACATCGGTGATCATCGGCCAGCCTGTATATCCCGCATCCGAATGCATCGGGCGAACTGCCAGCCCTAGCGCGACATTGGGCCTTAAGACCTCATACTCTTTCGCCCGAAAGTCGGTTGCACTCTTCGCGACTTCACCCCGCTTATCTGTCCCCCAGAAATCGCGATACCTCACGGTAGCCGGTCCTTGATGCTCCGGAACTCGCGCCATCAATGCCACAGCCGTGCCGACTTGGATTCCTTCGCGGTTCTGCGGCGTGCTGAAGACGCTGGGGTCGGGGTCGCCGCTGGGTGTGGTCTTGCCGGTTTTGTATTTGTCCCCGTTGAGGTTGTCGATCCAGATCTGGTCAAACTCTTCCAGAAACCGCTCCCGCAGGCCGGTGTGGGAGAGGCCGTCGAGCCAGGAGTAGTTCGAGATGTAGCAGACGATGCCGTGCTGGGCGTTCCGCTCCGTGATGCACCGCTCGGCAATCCGCCAGAAACGGACGTACAAATCGTTCAGCCCCTGCCCCTGCGGCTTGGGGGCCGTTTTGGTCGTGCGGTACGGCTCGACGATGCCGGCTTCTTCCTCAGCCGGCAGTCCGGCGAAACCGTTGTACGGCGGATTGCCGAGGACGACGAGAATTGGGACGCCGCGCTTGACCCGGTCCGCCAGGTCCCGCTCCTCGGTCATTTCCGGGAACGTCAGTGTTGCCTTGGGACCGACGGGAGGTTGCCAACCCGTCAGGGAATTGGTGAGGAAAACTGCGGCCCGCTCCTTCTTTTTCTCCTCGAAGCTGACGCCGTGGTCCTGCAAGAACAGGCCGAGCTGCAAGTGGGCCACCACGAACGGGGCGGGGAGGATTTCGAAGCCGAAGACGCGGTCCATGGCGGCCTGCTTGAGCTGGCCGCCGCGGAGCGCCCCTTCCCCCTGGTCCGCCAGCGTGGCGGCGATGGTCCGGAGCACCTCCACCAGGTAGGCCCCGGTGCCGCAGCAGGGATCGAGAACGTAGACGCCGGGGTCGGCCAGGCCGTCGGGGCGGCCGAAGTCGCTGCGGAGAACCTGATCGACCCGCGCGACCATGTACTTCACGATCTCCGGCGGCGTGTACCAGACCCCGAGCTGCTTGCGCAGCTCCGGATCGAACGATTCCAGGAACGGCTCATAGAAATATTGCACCGCCTGGGCATCGTGGAATTTGGCGAAGAAGGCGGCGCGGTCCACGCGGTTGAGCGTGTCCGCCGCCCAGCCCATGACCTCGGTGAGGTTGTCCCAGGAGTCGAGCTGCGCCGGGTCGGTCAGCTCGCGGAAGAGCTTTCGCAGGATTGGGACCGTGAGGTACTTGGAGGCCTTTTCCCAGTCGAACTTGTCTTTGCTGCTGGTGGCGGAGCGGTGCCAGAGGACCCAGGCGGAGAAGAGGCCGTAGAACAGGGTCTGCACCAGCGTGGACTGGAAGAAGCGTTCTCCTTTCTCGTCGGTCACCTGCAAGCCGAGGGCGTCTTCCATCGCTTTGCCGACCGTTTCCATCACCTCGTGCGCGGCGGAATGTTCCACACGGCCGCGGGCATCGCGGGCGTAGCTGGCCAGGAACCAGGCGACGTCCTTGGGATCGGTCAGCGGCGCGGGGCGGAGCAGGCAACGGCGGAAAAAGTCGAGCAGCCGTTCGCCGTGCAGTTCGGCGGCTTTATCGGGATGCTGCGTGAGGCTCCAGAATTCCTTTTCGTTTTCGGCGAGGCGGTAGTATTCGTGGCGGACCGGGCGGCCCTTGTCGTCGCGGCCGATGAGCAGGAACTCGCGGTAGTTGGTGACGAGGACCTGGTTGTAGCGGTCCCAGTACTGCGAGACTTGCTGCGTATCGGCGATGGCGAGCACGTCCGCCTTGGGAGGCTTGCACTCGATG
>JBKJNY010000012.1:0-4744 GCA_046593355.1 Pirellulaceae bacterium
GCTCCGCGGCATGGAACACGGCGGCGTTCAGCGGCACCTGCCAAATATATCCGCTGTCATCGAACGGGCGCTCGAGCTGCATGAACACGACCTGCCGCAATCCGAACGGAAGAACTCTCGGCCGCAGCTCAATCTGCTGGGCCAATTCCTCAGCACCGCGCTGGGGAGCATCTGTCGCAAGGCTTCCGTCGCGGCCAGCCTGGTGGGGACGGCCCAAGACGTGCGGGATTTAATCGCCTACCGCCTGGGCCTGGGCGGATTTGATGAAGGGGAGCTGCCTGCGCTCGCCACGGGCTGGCGGGCCGAAGTCGTCGGCCAGGTCATCGACCACCTACTCGCGGGGGACGTCTCCATCCGCATTGCCGATCCGCTAGCCGACGAGCCGCTGGCGTTTGAGAAGGTTGAGAGGTAAGGCACCAAGAATAGTACTCATCTCGCTCCGCGAGATGACTCCTCACGCGGAGCGTGAGGAGTACTATCGCCTGCTAGCGGCAGTTCGCCTTGCCCTGAATCCGCCGGGCGGCTATACCCCCCACCAGTTCTGGCTCCCGCGCCTCTGCTTTCAAGGATGAACCATGACCACGGCAAAGAACATTCGATTCCAGGCGATGATTTTGGGAGTTCTGCTCCTGGCCGCAGCTGCGACACCAAGCGCGGTGCGCGGTGAGGAGCCTCCGCCCGCTTGCCCCAAGTGCAGCACGGCGGAGCGAGGCATTCCCATCCTGAGCAAAATTCCCGGCATCGCCCGACTCTTCAAGAATGTCGGCGTTGACCGGAAGCAAGAGTGCTGTCCCCAGGACTGTGAGCGGATCGGCATCGATTTTGAAGTCTGCCAGGATTGTCCGGTGCCGTCTGGCATTTCATCCGCCGCCTGCACGCAGAGCGCCGGTGCGAAGCTCTTCGCAGTGCGCCGCGCCGCGCACGCGCAGGAAGCCGCGGCGTGCCACGAACCTGGCCCGTGCTGCGGGAAAGAGTGTGCGGACGCATCGACCTGCTGCCAAAATGCCTGCTGCCGAAGCGACTGTGAGATGGCGGAGCGGAGCGGATTGTCGTGGGAGGAAATCGTCGATCTCACCGCGGCGAATGCGGCGCTCGAGGCAACGCTGGAGGCCCAGACAGAGTATCAGGAAGAGAAGTCGGAAATGATGGATGCATTCGTCGCGATCCTGATGGAGAAGGCCAAGCTGGAGGCTCAGGTCGAGACGCACGCGAAGCAGGCCGAGCTGACAAAGGAATTGCTGGCGCTGGTGAGCGAGAATGCCCGCCTGAAGGCCCACGCCGAAATGGCCGAGGCCAAGCTCTCTCTCGTGCATGAAATGGCAAAATTGGCGATGGAAAACCAGCAACTCAGGCTGGCGTTGCACGTCGCCACTATCGGCAAAGGGCAGCCGATCCATTTGGACTCGCCCCCGGAGATTCAATCCTCCAACCGCCGTCCCGACTCCAGGCCGGCCCGCTGAGAAACGCGAACCTGTTCACGGTTGGGCCGTTGGTACAACGCCGGCTGCGTGGAGAGTAAAGGGCGTGGATGCAAGCGTTGCAGCAGCCGCGAATCACACGCCCAAATCCAACAAAAAAGGCCCATTACGAACGCGCGTAATGGGCCTTGCAGTGGAGGCGGCGGGAATTGAACCCGCGTCCCGCGATATTTTCACGAAAGCTTCTACGTGCGTAGCAGGGCCTTTGATTTTCGTCCGGCGGGGCGTTGCTCTGCGGACTACCCGTCAGCTTATTCGGGAACTTGTTGAACCGCGGCTGTACCCGTCATGAGCCGCGGCGAACCGGAATTGGTGACCAACTTTTGGGCCTCTCCGGTGAAGACCCGCAGCTGGTGGCTCCTAGTTAGGCAGCCAGGACGAGATTGCTCTCGGCAACTAAAATGTGATCAGCTTTTAACGTGGCCATCTGATCAACCACGGCACGCCACTTGCGCTTCAGGCTATCCGGTCGAATCCAGTTCGCCCCCGAGTGGCTCTTGCGGCGGACGTTGCCATCCGCCGCTTCTTTCCATCGTCCATTGTACGCAGGGACTTGCGTGGAGGATAGGGAAGCGGAAAAAGCCCTACTAACCCGAAGCGTTAGCGAGGACAAAGAGACTCTTTCCTCGCTAACGCTTCGGGTTAGTGATTGTTTACTTCAGCGGCACCCGCCCATCCAGATACCGCCAGTTCTTGATGAAGGCAATCACATCCGCCATTTCCTGCTGCGGAATGGTTTTCTCCAGGCCGTCGGGCATGAGCGAGACCCCCGTCGACTTGAGCTGCTCGATTTCACCGCGAGTGACCGTGATGACCTTCGCCCCGGCGGCTTTGAGCGTGATGGAGGTGCTCGTCTCCGACGTGAGGATCCCCGCAGCCGTCGTGCCGTCCGTCAAAAGCAAGTTATAGCCGACGTAGTTGGCGTCAATCGCCCGGTTCGGCTGGATGATATCCGCCAGAATCTGAGCCGGGGTCTTGGTCCGCGAGTCGCTGATGTCCGGCGCGACGTTCACCCCCGTCTCGCCAATCTTATGGCACGTCGCGCAGTTCTTGGCAAAGCTCACCTGCCCCCGCTTCGCATCCCCCGTCATCGTCAACACGGCCTGATAGTCCGCAAGTGCCTGCTTCCGATCCGCCGGTGTCGCGGACCCAAAAATCTTCTCCGCCCGCTCGCGGATTTTGGCATCGCCATGCTTGAGCAGCCGGGCCGTTTGGACGGGGTCAAGCTCCGTGGGTTTGATCGAGCCTGAATCAAGGGAATCGAGGAGGAGGGAAATGCGCTCGGGACGCTGAAGGACGCCATCGAGGATGGCTTGACGAATGACAGGGGATTCGCTGGAAAACCTGGAGACAAGTTTCTGCCATGTTCCCTCGGCCGACATGGACTGTAGCGCCGAAATGGCTTTCAGCCGCAGGTTTTGATCGGATTCGCTAAGCACCAGTGCTTCCAATACTTTGAGCGACTTTTCAAAGTGCCGGATGACCGAGATCGCTTCCGTCCGGAGTTCAACAGTTTGCGTGGTATCCGCGGCGAGCGCTTCAGAGCCTTCGCGGGCTTGCGTCAGGAACTCTTGTATTTGTTTGTCGTTGTTTGGCTTGGTTGCCAGAGCAGAGAGAGTCAGCTTGCGCCGCTCAAGTCCTGTAGCGATTGCGTCCAAGAGCACTCGAAGCTCAAAGGCGTATTTACTGTCATAACTAACCGGGAATCCGCCCTCCGCTGCGACAATTTCTCGACATTCTGCTACTGGCCTGGTCGCCCCAGCGTAAACTCCCCACTCCTGAATCAACAAGCTTTTTCCCGCAGTATGCCGACTCCTACCTTCTAGAATCCCGATCAATTCGGTGGAGACTCGTTCTGAACTTCCCAGTAAAGCCGCCCGGCGCATCCACGGATCATCCGCATGACTAAGTACGATGTCGCCGATGCGGGTTGTCTTACCTTCAGGGACGGGAATTTCAGACGGATGCAAGAGAAACAGGAATTGCCCGGCTTCGTCGGGATGACCGTGCAGACCCTTGGCATATCGCTTCGCCTTTTCTAAATCCTTCGCATCACTTTCGGCGACGAGCACGCTGTGCCGCCGAACCTGAGCTTCGCGGTGTGCAAGCGCTGCATCGAGCTGTTCATCCGACGCTCCTCCGAGGTGCGATAGCAGCCAAAGGCAATGCACGACCGTCTGCGGAGAGGCGGAATTCTCAAAGAGCTTCGCGATGGCTGCACTCGATTCATCCTCGTTTCTTTCCACAAGCAGTCTGTGAGCCGTTTCGCGCTGCCAGGCGTTTTGGCTTTGCAGACTGGGCACTATATCCTTCGCGGTCAATCGCGAGGCCAGTTTGGAGACAGCCGGCACGGATGTCTTGCGGTTTTTTGGCACGATCCGATAGATCCTCCCCCGATCATCCCCCAGCCGTTCATCCGGCCGGTTTTTGAGCTCGTCGGGGACCCATTCGGGGTGCTCGATGACGGCGCGGTACATGTCGATGACGTAGAGAGCGCCGTCGGGGCCGAGCTCCATGCCGACGGGGCGAAACCAGGTGTCCGGCGAGGCGAGGAATTCCTTTCCGTCGTAGGCAGGCTGGCTGGTGAAGGTGGCTCCTTTGGGCTCCATGATTTCGCGGTGGATCAGGTTGCCGGTCGGGTCGCAAGTGAAGACGTTGCCCCGGAACTCCCGCGGCAGCAGGTCGCCGCGGTAGATGAACACGCCGCAGGCGGCCGTGAATTGCCCTTCGTGCAGGTTGGAGGTCGTCCAGAATTTGCTGATGGGGTAGATGCGGCTGTTCTCGGCGAAGGCGGCGACATCTTGCACCACGGAGGGAATGGCGACGGTGGGGGCCTTCTTGAGATAGCGGTTCTCAATCACCACGTGCTGGCACGGATTGCGGTTGGAGCAGACGAAGCGGTTTCCCCAGTCGTCGAAGCAGAGCCCGAACTGGCCGTTGCCGCTGACCGCCTCGGCTTCGCCGGTGAGGGGGTCGAAGCGGAAGTCCATGCCGGAGATGTTGATGGGGGCGTCGTCAGTTTTCTGGGCAGGCTGGAAGCCTACCCCACCTTCCTGCCCTCTCAGCTTCTTCAAATGATTCACCACCATTCCGCCTCGGAGGCCGTTGGCGACGTAGACGTGGTTATCGAGAGCAAACGTCGGATGATTCGCCCGCAGTTGCGAGTTGGCTTCGCTGAAGCCGGTGAACCAGGTTTCGTTCACATCCGCTTTGCCGTCGCCGTCGGTGTCCTTCATGTAGGCGACCTTGCCCGAGAGCGTGACGAT
>JBKJNY010000206.1:0-21069 GCA_046593355.1 Pirellulaceae bacterium
CCCGCACATTCGAGAGCCCGGTGATATACGAAACCGTCCGCTCGAACCCGAGCCCGAAGCCCGCATGCGGCACCGTGCCATAGCGCCTCAAATCACGATACCAACCGTAATGCGCAACATCGAGCCCGCATTCCACCATGCGCCTGTCGAGCACATCCAGCCGCTCTTCGCGCTGCGAGCCACCGATGATTTCGCCTATGCCGGGTGCCAGCACATCCATCGCCGCAACCGTTCTCTCGTCGTCAGAAAGGCGCATGTAAAACGCCTTGATCTCCTTCGGATAATTCATCAGCACAGTTGGGCCGTTGACGTGTTTCTCGGCGATGTAGCGCTCGTGCTCGGATTGCAGGTCGATGCCCCACTCCACCGGGAACTCGAATTTCTCGCCGCTTGCTTTCAGGATTTCGACCGCCTCGGTGTACGGCAGCCGGCGGAACTCGGTGGCGACGATTTTTTCCAGCGTGGCGATGGTCGTTTTGTCATAGTGCTCGTTGAACAGGGCCATGTCCTCGCCGCACTGGTCCAGGGCGTCCTTAAAGAGCCGCTTGAGGAACCGCTCGGCCAGGTCCATGTTGTCGGTCAGTTCATAGAAGGCGACTTCGGGCTCGACCATCCAGAACTCGGCGAGGTGCCGCGAGGTGTTGCTATTCTCGGCCCGGAACGTGGGGCCGAACGTGTAGATTTTGCCGAGCGAGCAGGCGAAGATTTCGCCGTTGAGCTGGCCGCTGACGGTGAGGTAGGCGGGCTTGCCGAAGAAGTCGAGCTCGTTTTTGACTTTGCTGCCGCTCAGGGCGAGCTTGTCGAGGTCGAGCGTGGTGACGCGGAACATGGCCCCCGCCCCTTCGCAGTCGCTGGCGGTGATGATGGGGGTGTGGATGTAGAGGAAGCCTTCCTCCTGGTAAAAATTGTGGATGCTGCGGCTGACGCAGTTGCGGACGCGGGTGACCGCCCCGAAGGTGTTGGTGCGGGGACGGAGGTGGGCCCATTCGCGGAGCTTCTCCAGCGTGTGCTGTTTCTTTTGCAGCGGATACGCCTCCGGGTCCGCCCAGCCATGCACGACGACCTTGCTGGCCCCCATCTCCGTCGGCTGTTTGCCGCCGCCGGAGGCCTTGATCGTTCCCTCAATCGTCACGCTGCACCCGGCGACGAGCTTCTTCACTTCGCTCTCGTAGTTGGCGAGGTTTGCGTCCGCGATCACCTGCAAGTTCCCCAGCGAGCTGCCGTCGTTGACCTCAATGAACGAGAACCCTCCCTTGGAATCCCGCCGCGTCCGGACCCAGCCCTGCACCACGCCCGTGCTTCCGATGGCCGGGGCCTGGCGGGCATCTTTGACGGAGATGCGAATCATGGCGGGTCCTGCGTTTCAATTGATTCTGGCGATTTAGGGTGAAACTGTGAAGTTGGCTTGCTAATCGAAAACCTGGCACTTGGGAAAAGCCTTTTTGAAGTCTCGCGCGCCGACCTTGGTTACCTTCGTGCCGCTGAAACTAAGAAGATGTAGTTTCTTCAGCGTCTTCAGTTCGCGGAGATCGGCGTCCGTCAGCTCCGTCGAATCGAGCCACAGTTCTTCGAGATTCTGGAACCCCTTCAGCTCCTTGAATCCGGCGCTGGTGAGTGAGCTTCCGCTTAAATTGACGTTTTTGAGATTCTGAAGCGATACTAATCCCTTAAGTTGGGCATCGGTTACCGGCAGTCCGCCTAGGTCCAATGCTTGCAGGCCGGTTAATTCTTTTAGCTCCCCTAAGCCCGCTTCCGTCCCTTGAGCTCCCCGCAGTGATAGCCTTCGGAGGTTTTTCATCTCCTTGACCTCCTTCAGACCGACTGCGGTTACGCTTGTAAAATCAAGACTGAGCACCTGGAGGTTGGGGAGATTCTTTAACTCTTTCAGTCCAGGATCGCTTACTCGGCTACTACCCAGCATGAGTGACTGCAAGGTTTTGATATCCTTCAAGTGCCGCATTCCGGCGTTCGTCACAAGGCAGCGTTCGAGTTCCAGATTCTGCAAGCTCTTGAACTCCTTGAGCTCCTTCAGTCCGGCATCGGTAACTTTGGCACCGTTAAGCTGCAGCTTCTTCAGGCTTGCGAGCCCCTTCAGGTTTCTAAGTCCTGCGTCGCTCGTTTGAGAGGATGAAATACTCAGTTCCAGGAGGCCCTGAAGCTGCGTCAGACCGGCATTAGTGACACTGGTGCTGTCAAGATTCAGTTTCCGAAGGCTCGTCAGGTTTTGGAGGTGCTCTAGACCCGCGTCCGTTACTTTCGTGCGCATGAGGCTCAACGACTGAAGGTCTTTAAGTTCGCTGATTTCCTTGAGCCCAGAGTCCGTCAAATTCGTAAAAGCCAGGCTCAAGGATTGAAGGCTCTTCAAATCCTTGAGTTCTTTTAGCCCAGTGTCTGTCACGTCCGTAAAGGAAAGGCCCAGGTTTTGAAGGTTCTTGAATTCCTTGAGCTCTTTGAGCCCGGCGTCCGTCACCTTCGTATAGTCCAAGCTCAGACTGCGGAGCGTCTTGAGTTCCCTGAGCTCAACAAAGTCCTTCAGATTCGCGTCCGTCACTTTCGCCAGTTCGAAATCCACTCCGACAATTGGTTTGCCGGGTGCCTTTTCGTCCCGTTCGATCTTACCTCCCAGCGACTTCACGCGCCTTTCCACCCGCAGCTCAATGTCATCGGCCCGAGAGTCACTGAAAGATACCAAGATCATCGCAACTATCGGCATGAACCAAAACCGTAACATTGTGGACTCTCCTGGAACTGAGTGGTTGAGAAACTGTCATCGCGTCTTTCAACACAAGTATTGTCGTTAGCCGAGGACTGCTGGCGTTATTGCACAAACACTAGGAAGTTGCTGGTAGGAAGGAACATTGTCCATCCTACCCGCGATTCGTTGATCGATTGTTGCGGCAGCCCTCCGTTTGCCCCTAGAATGACGCCAGCCCTCCTTTCCCTCTCTCCCGCTCCGAACTCATGGCCGTCAGTACTCCTCCCAAATCCGCGAAAACGCCCGCCATTCTCCCCGAACACTCAGGCCCCGACAGCGGCAGCGGCAAATGGATGGCCCTAGCCGCGGCGCTGCTCGGCTGGATGTTCGACGGGGCGGAGATGGGAATATTTTCGCTCGTCGGCGGCGACGCGATGAAGGCCCTGATGCCGACATCCTCCGCGGGGGACCAAAGTTTCTGGTTCAACATTATCATTGCCAGCTTTCTCGTCGGGGCGGCGACCGGCGGCGTGCTCTTCGGCTGGTTGGGCGACCGCATCGGCCGTGTGCGGGCCATGACCCTTAGCGTCATCACCTATGCGGTCTTCACCGGCCTGTGCGGGTTTTCCACGGCGGCCTGGCAAGTGGGCGTCCTCCGCTTCATCGCCTCGCTGGGGATGGGAGGAGAATGGTCGCTCGGCGTCGCCTTGGTCATGGAAATCTGGCCGAACAAATCGCGGGCCTTCATGGCGGGCCTCATCGGAGCGGCAGCCAACTTCGGCTATCTGCTGGTCGGGGTTGTCGGACTGGTGCTGCAGGACTGGCTTTTGAGTTTGAAGGATTCTCTGCTTGCCTCGGGACTGGAAAAATCGCTGGTCGAATCGCTGGTGGGAAACGGCGGCTGGCGGCTGATGATGCTGCTGGGGACATTCCCGGCATTTCTCACGTTCCTGATTCGGATGTTCGTGCCGGAGTCGGAGAAATGGAAGAAGGCCCAAGGGAGCGGCGCGACTTCGCACTGGGCCACGCAGGATTTGCTGGGGGTGCTGATCGGACTGGCGGGACCGGCCATGATTATCTGCATCTGGGCCTGGCAGCCGAAAGAACCGCCACCATTTTTTCTCGGGATTCAGATTGGGGTGACGCTCCTCGGCCTCGCCATCGCCACCGTGGGATACATCTATCCGGTCATCCGCTTCCTGCAGCGCCAATCCGCCGCCACCGATGGCGCAGCGTACGGTTCCACGCTCGGCCGCATGATGCTGGCCGCGTGCCTCTCCGGCGTGGCGCTGCTCGGCACCTGGGGAACCACGCAGCAAGCGCCGACGTGGGCCAAGGACATGGTGGAAGCGCCCTACCTCAAGCAAGTTGAAAAACTCAAAGCGGATGGCAAGCCCGAGGAAGCCGCCAAACTTGAGAAGCCAAAGATCAAGGCCAAGGAGCACACGCTGATTTGGCTTTCCATCGGAGCCATCGTCGGCACCATCCTGGCCGCGTTCGCCGGTGACTGGTTCGGCCGCAAGCCGGCGTATTTTCTGCTCTGCGTGCTGTCGATGTTTTCGGTCTGGATGCTTTTTCTGGGAAACACGACATTTGGCACGGGGCTGCTGTTCTGGGCGTTCGTCGCCGGAGTCTGCACGGCTTCCTTCTATGGCTGGCTTCCGCTCTATCTGCCGGAACTGTTTCGCACCCACGTGCGGGCGACGGGGCAAGGCTTTGGCTTTAATTACGGCCGTATCCTGGCAGCCGTCGGCGTGTTGCAACTCGGGAACCTGCTCCGCACTTTGACCGCCGACCAGCAGTTGTGGGGGCTGACCATACCGGCAGGACGACCTCTCGCCTGCTCCGCCATCGCTTTCATCTATGTAGTTGGCATGATCATCATCTGGCTCGCCCCGGAAACCCGCGGCAAACCGTTGCCGGAATGAATACTTAGTAGCCGGCACACTCCGTGTGCCGGCATGTCCGCTCACGGAGTGAGCGGACTACAAATTCGCAGCCTATAATGTGGTATGAGCCAGCTTCTCGATCTCTTCCTGCACCTCGACGATCACCTCCGCCAATTGACGGCGGACTATGGCGGCTGGACGTACGCGATTCTCTTTCTCGTAGTGTTCTGCGAAACGGGCCTCGTGGTCACACCGATCCTGCCCGGCGATTCACTGCTCTTCGCGGCTGGCGCCATTGCTTCGCTGGGGTCGCTGAACATCTGGGTGCTCTGCGGCGTCTTGTTCATCGCCGCGGTGCTGGGAGATACGGTCAACTACCACGTCGGCCTGTTCCTGGGACCGAGGGTCCTCAGCGGCAAGCTCTCGCGCTGGCTCAATCCGGCCCATCTCAAGCGGACCGAGGACTTCTACGCCAAGTACGGCCCGATGACGATCATCCTGGCCCGCTTCGTCCCCATCGTCCGCACCTTCGCTCCATTTGTCGCCGGCGTCGGGCGGATGAACTACGCCAAATTCCTGTTCTACAACATCCTCGGCGGGGCGCTCTGGGTTCTCAGCATGACCCTCGCCGGTTACTTCCTGGGTGAAATCCCCATCGTCAAGCAGAACTTCGAGTTCGTCGTCCTCGCCATCGTCTTCGTCTCCGTCCTGCCGATGGTGTTTGAATTCATCCGCCACCGTTATCTCACCGCGAAGAGCACCGAGGCGGAAGTCAAAACCTAGGGGAGCCTCGTTCGGATCCGCCAGGGACGAATCGGACTCGCCCGCTCCACTTGGGAGACTTACGTCGATTCCGTTTGCCGTAAGTCCCCGCTGAACCATCGCTGCCGCGTATCAAAAAACGCCCGAAAGAGACGGTTTTGATAGCGGTTTGGAAGCCCGTCAATCGGGCAAATCGGCAGCCGCTTCGTGGGCGCAACTCATTATCCTGCCGCATCTTCCGGCTCCAGGCTTGATACATCCAGCCCTGTATCAGACGATTTCTTGATACCGCCGGTCGGAAGCTGCCATTTGTGCGCTTTTCTGCGCGACTTACGTCGACGGCCCGCGACGTATGTCCAAACAGACTCCATCGATTCTCGACCCGCGCAGACTCACTCCCTGCGTCGGCAGTCTCGAAGCGCCGCGGACTTCGCTTTGGCCAAACAACCGAATTGAGAAAGATCACACCCTCCTGGCCGCCCGCGCAGGGCTCCGCCCGGGCTGCCAGTATTATATACGCATGTCCAGTTCGATTTGGCATCTTGTCGTAACTTTTTTCGGAAATATCCAAAGCCGGTCGCCATTGCAAGCCGCGTGCCACCTCCCCCGCCTCCCTTCCGAGAGCCAACTGGGCAGCTGGTAATCGAATTGGGAAAAAACAGGCTCGTCGTTTGCATCGCCTCTTGCCAAGCTGATTTGCTACATCCAAGGGTCGTTTCTTACGGAGAGTCGCCATGGTCGCTAAAACCCAGCCCAAACGCCAGCAGCGCCCGGCGCAATCCCAGCGGCGTCAGCCAGGGATTGAGGCCAAGATGCGGCCGCTGCCGGAGGCGATCAAGAGCGAGTACCACTCGGCGTACAAGCTCGCCGGCAAGGCTGCCATCATCACCGGCGGCGACAGCGGCATTGGCCGGGCGGTGGCGTTGGCGTTTGCCAAGGAAGGGGCGGATGTGGCGATCCTCTACCTGGATGAGGACGTGGACGCCAAGGAAACGGCCCGCATGGTGGAAGAAACGGGCCGCAAATGCCTGCTCTTCGCCGGCGATATCGGCAACGAAGCTTTTTGCCGCAAAGCGGTGAACGCCGCGGCGAAAAAGTTCGGCCGGCTCGATATCGTCGTCAACAATGCCGCCGAGCAGCATCCGCAGAAATCAATTGCCGAGATTACGAAAGCCCAGCTCGAAAAGACCTTTCGGACCAACATCTTTTCTTACTTCTACATCGTCAAGCACGCCCTGCCGCACCTGAAGGAAGGGGCGGCCATCATCAACACCACCTCGGTCACCGCCTATCGCGGCAGCCCGGAGCTGCTCGACTACTCCGCAACAAAAGGAGCCATCGTCACCTTCACCCGCTCCCTGGCCATGCAACTCGTGGAGAAGAAAATCCGGGTCAATGGCGTAGCCCCCGGCCCCATCTGGACCCCGCTCATCCCCGCCACCTTCGACGCCAAAAAAGTCCAGTCCTTCGGCTCCGACGTCCCCCTGGGCCGCGCCGGCGAGCCCTCCGAAGTCGCCCCCTGCTTCGTCTTCCTCGCCTCCGATGACGCCAGCTACATCACCGGCCAAGTGCTGCATCCCAACGGGGGCGAGGTGGTCAACGGTTAGGACCTACGTCGATTCCTCTCGAATTCTGGACGGCTCCTGTCAATCCGCCTCGAGTATAGGCTAGACAGTCCGCTTACCACGTCAAAAACGATGGTCGGCAGCTCCGGCTCAACTCCTTGTCATATTGCCGGTTGCTGCGCGGCAGAGCTCATCTCTGCAAGGATCTCGTCAATTGGTCGTAGCCACCGTCGCGGATCGGCGCCCATCATTTCATCCAGTTTCACAAAGAGGTCTCGGACAACAGCTATGGCTCTATGAACGTCCAGAAGCGTCAACGACCACGTATCAAATGGCGGTTTGGGGTGTGTCCAGCGATCTCGCAATTCTCGTGCTGCTTGAAACCTCTGCCATAGATCGCCGCTGCGATCAAAATCCTTGCCAGACAAGAAATACGCGAGAAATGTGAAACGCGCCTCAGTCTTGTAGAACTTGTTCCGGCGTATGATGTCGCCCCGCTCGTCAACGGTGGTCTCCATTTCTTCGAGTACATCTAGTTCGATTTGGCCAAGTTGATTGCGATGCGTGTGAGCGTACGCAAACGCGACTTGATTGAGCATGGCCTCGAAGCAGGAGAAAGCGGCCAATACAGATGACCGCATAAGGCGTTCGCATGCCTGCGAATCACCGGTGGTATCCGCGGCCACAGCGTTTGCAAAATGATAAATGGCGTCGTAATACAGGGCCGCCGGTAGAGTGAAGTCATCATTTGGCTGAGACTCTGTGAAAGCCGGTCCAGGGGAAGTCTGTGGCTTTCGCTTTTGCGGCATGTGGGTCGAGGCCGACAATATTCGTTTGCGGCGTGTTTAGTTCGTCGAAACCGAGTTCCGCGACTCGTAAAGTTTGATTTCGCGGAGGTATTGCCGCATCATCGCGTGATACGACCTGGCGACCGTCGCCCGGCGAGCGGGCGTGAGATCAGCCCTCGCCTCACTTTCGGCCAGCCGCTGCTGCAAATTGTGGAGCTTTTCTCGGGTTTGCTCGTAGCCTTCGGCGGTTAGCTCTTCATTCATAGGAGAACTTCAACGCAAAGTCTGCCACCCCGAAGGCCCTTCGGGGTGCGATTTGCAAACGTCTACCAGTCCTTCGGTTAGCGAAAACCCGTAGTCGCGTCCGTGCCAATCGGGCAACAAAAGTAAGCAGTCCTGTCTATTGCAAAAGAGCGAAGAACCGAATGCCTGGGCACCATCATTTTCCGGCTCCGACTTGGCGCTGCCTAACACAACACGAAAACCGTACTCGTTGCGAATCACATTTTGGGCCGCGGTCAACAGATCTGATTGCGCAAGCCGCCGGTTGACATCAAAATTGACAAGCTCGACGCCCACAATTTGGTTTTCCGAATCAACCAAGTAATCCCAAAACACGAGTCCGTCGCCAGTGCGAGTGAAAATGCTTCCTCGAAACATTAGTGCTCTCAAACCTTCGCTCGCTGTTGGCGAGACACTCGCGGCGCACGTGCGACGAGATTCGGAATCGAAATACAGGACTATATCGCTAGTCACGCAATGAATCGCTTGTCACGCAATGATCTCCCCCACCACCCGCCCATGCACGTCCGTCAGCCGGAAGTCGCGGCCGCTGTAGCGGTAGGTGAGGCGGGTGTGGTCGAGGCCGAGGAGGTGGAGGAGGGTGGCGTGGAGGTCGTGGACGTGGACTTTGTTCTCGACCGCTTCGTTGCCGAACTCGTCGGTGCTGCCCAGGGCCTGACCCCCTTTCACGCCGCCGCCGGCCAGCCACATGCTGAAGCCGCGGCTGTGGTGGTCGCGGCCCTTGGCCCCTTCGGACCAGGGGGTGCGGCCGAATTCGCCCCCCCAGACGACGAGCGTTTCGTCGAGCAGGCCGCGGTGCTTGAGGTCGGCCAGGAGGCCGGCGATGGCCTGGTCGCTGTCCTTGGCGTGCTTGGCGTGGTTCATAATGTCGCCGTGGTCGTCCCAGGGCTGGCCGCCGCCGTAGTAGAGCTGCACCATCCGCACGCCCCGCTCGACGAGGCGGCGGGCGACGAGGCAGGCGTCGGCGAACTGGCCGCTGCCGTAGAGTTTTCGCGTCGCTTCGCTTTCGCGATTGAGCTCGAAGACCTCCTGGGCGGCGAATTGCAGGCGGAACGCCATCTCCAGCGATTCGATGCGGGCTTCGAGCTGGCCGTCCTGCCCGCGGGCCGCCAGGTGCTCGCGGTTGAGCTCCTGCAGCAGGTCGAGCTGCTGCCGCTGGGCCGCGGCGGGGAGGTACTGGTTGTGGACGTGCTGAATGACGGTCCGCGGGTCGAGCTTGCTGTTATCGATGTGGCAGCCCTGAAAAATCCCCGGCAGAAAACTGTTCGACCAGAGCTGCGGCCCGACCACCGGCTTGCCGGGGCAGAACACGACGTAGCCCGGCAGGTTCTGGTTCTCCGTCCCCAGGCCGTACGTCAGCCACGACCCGAGGCTGGGGCGGGTCGGCTGCGTGTTGCCGCTGTTCATCATGAGGAGGCCCGGCTCATGATTGGGGATGTCCGTATGCATGGAGCGGATGACGCAGATGTCGTCAATCATCCCGGCGACGTGCGGAAAGAGCTCGCTGACGTCGATTCCCGCCTGGCCGTGCTTGGCGAATTTGAACGGCGACGGAAACAGGTTGCCGACCTTCCGCTGGTAATTCTTCGTCAGCTCCGCGGGCTGTTGGCCGGCGTATTTCACCAGCGACGGCTTGGGGTCGAAGGTATCGACGTGCGACGGGCCGCCGTTCATGAAGAGGAAAATCACTCGCTTGGCACGCGCGCGGAAATGCGGAGGGCGCGGGGCGAGAGGGCTTTTCGCGGCGGAAGAAGATGTTGAAGATTCCGCTGCGATTGCTGAGCTATCCGTGTCGAGAAGGCCCGCTTCGGCCAGAACGCTGGCGAGGCCGAGCGTGCCGAAGCCGCCACCCATGCGGGAGAGCCAATCACGGCGAGAGAGGGTGAAGTTTTGCATGGTGGCGATCCTTTGATTTCAATCCACAAACACAAACTCGTTCGTTCCCAGCAGTGCCTGAGCATAACGCTCCCACGGCGTCAGCTTCGCATCCGGTGCAGATACGGCGGCTTTCAGGAAATCGTTGCCTAGTTGCAGTTCCTTCTCGCTCGGCTCGCGGATGAAGAGGAGCTGATAGGCGAAGCGAATGCGGGCGGAGTCGTCGGCCGATTCGGTTTGCAGGCGGGCGGCGAGGGATTTGGCCTGGCTGACCATGAATTCACCGTTCATCACGAAAAGCTGCTGCATCGGCACCGTGGTGCTGACGCGGCGCTCGCTGGTGAGGTTCGGGTCGGGAAAATCGAACAGCCGCAGCGTGCTGTTGAGGTTATGACGGCTGACGGCGGCATAAAGCGTGCGGCGGCGGTTGTTGTCTTTCGCCAGGTCCACGGACTGCCCGCCGAGCGACAGGTCGAGGTTGCCCGATGCACTCAGCAGCGAATCCCGCCAGGCTTCGATATCCAGCCGCCGGCGATTCATCCGCCACAGCAGGCGGTTGTCTGGGTCGCGCTGGTAGTTTTCCGGCTTGAATTCTGACGACGCCCGATAGACGGAAGACAGCATGATTTGCCGGTGCAGCCACTTCAGCGACCAGCCGCGGGCCATGAAGCGGCCGGAGAGGTCGTCGAGCAGTTCAGGATGCGTCGGCCGCTCGCCCAACATGCCGAAGTTACTGGGCGTGCCAACGAGGCCGCGGCCGAAGTGCTGCTGCCAGATCCGGTTGACCAGCACTCGGGCGGTGAGCGGGTTCTGCTCGCTCGTGATGGCGCGGGCCAACTCCAGCCGGCCGCTGCCTTGCGAGAACGATTTGGCTTCTCCCGCCGACAGGATTTCCAAAAACCGCCGCGGCACTTCATCCCCGAGCTCCTTGTGACTGCCGCGGATGTGGACGCGAAGGTTTTTGGCTTCCCCATCCTTGATGCCGTGAGCGACCGGATATTTTTCGCCAACCTTTTTCTTGCGTTCCTCCAATTCCTTGCGCAGCTCGCCAAGTGCCTTGCGCTGTTCTTCCGAAGCAAGCTTGTCAAACTGGTCCTTCTGGATGCCGCAGGGACCTTTGTTATCGTCGACGATATCCTTCAGCAGCTCCTCGGCGGACTTGTCGAGTGCTTCCTTTTTGCGGCGCATGTCGAGCGCGATGGCAACATCTTTCTGCAGTTGGTCCGCGGTGGATTGGATGGACGCCAGAGCAGCGGCATCGACGGATAGGTCGATTTTGACGTCTTGGGTGGCGACTGCGTCCTTCCAGGCCACCAGGTACGGCTTTTTCTGGACGTTTTCGCCAGAGAGAAACTTTGCCCAGGCTTCGACAGTGAATTCGCGGAGGTCGTGTTCCTTGGCAATGGTCGCGGCAGCGAACGAGCCTTCCACCTTCCGCTTGTTCTGCAGCTTCCAAGCGGCGAGCACGTATTTGGCGGTTTGCCCGGCAAGCGATTCGCGGATTTCCCGCTGCGTTTCGTTTTTCGCCTCCTCAACCGCTTTTTCTTGCTCCTTCACGCGGGCTGCTCGCTGGTCGTACGCGGCCACCACGTCCGGCGGTGCCAGGGGCGATTCAAAATACTCGGTGCTGGCGACGACGCCGGCCAGGGCGTAGTAGTCCTTGGTCGGAATCGGGTCGAACTTGTGATCGTGGCAGCGGGCGCAGGAGACAGTCAGCCCCAGGAAGCCGCGGGTGAGCGTATCGATGCGGTCATCCATTTCATCCGCCTGGGCCTTGGGGGCGCAACCGGCGTCGAGGTAGTAGACGGGGCCGAGGGCGAAGAAGCCGAGGGCGGGGAGGCGGGCCATTTTGCCCTCGTCCTCGAGCAAGTCCCCCGCAATCTGCTCCAGCGCGAAGCGGTTGTACGGCAGATCGGCATTGAGCGAGCCGACCACCCAGTCCCGATACCGATAGCCGCCGGGATACATCCGGGCCTGGAAAGTGTGGGCCTGATCCTCCGCATAGCGGGCGACATCCAGCCAGTGGCGGCCCCAACGTTCGCCGTAGCGGGGAGAGGCCAGCAGCTTGTCAATCAGCCGCTCGTAGGCGTCCGGCGAATCATCCGCCAGAAAGCTCGTCGCTTCCTCCAGCGACGGGGGCAAGCCGGTGAGATCGAAGGTCGCTCGGCGAAGGAGCGTCCGCTTGTCGGCTGCTTTGGCCGGCTGAAGCTTTTCGGCTTCGAGCGCCGCCAAGACAAATGAATCGATGGGTTGACGGAGCCAAGCCGCATCCTTTACCGCCGGCTGCGACTGCGGCTTCACCGGCTGGAAAGACCAGAACTGCCGGTCCTCAGCCGTGATCTCGCCGCTGGTGCGAATGAACCCGGCGGATGAACCGCCCGATTCAGGCCAGGGCAGTCCGCGCTCAATCCACTCTTTCAGCAAGGCAATATCCTGCTCTGGCAGCCTGGCACTCGGCGGCATCTGCAATTCATCGTCCCCATAATCCACCGCCCGCATCAGTCGGCTATCCTCCGGCTTGCCGAGCGACACCACCGTCCCGCCCTCCCCTCCGGCCAACAGCCCCGCCCGGCTCTCCAAACTCAGTCCCCCCTTCTTCTCCTTCCCATGGCACGAAAAGCAATTCGCCGCCAGCAGCGGCCGAATCCGCCGCTCAAAAAACTCCTCCCCTGCCTTATCCCCCTCAGCCGCAGACCCGGTACTCACAAATAGCGCTAGGCAGCAGCAAAGCAAGAGCGCGAGAATAAGCCAGAAGCGGGGCATAGGCGGGAACATTCGAGTCGAGGCGGGAAGCGGAGCGGGCTCACTCATCGTAACGATTGAGGCGGCGGCAATCAATTGTTATCGATGCATGCCAGCCGCTTCTGGGTGCGGTTGAGCCAGCGATTTGGGCCGGGCCGGTGATCATTCGGGCGACTTGTTTCTTCATGAAAGCCTGAAGGAATCAGCAGCCTCATGACGGGTTGTATAGGTGGACGAAATCGCCGTCACCAGATTTTCCTGCTCGGTGCCATCCGGCTTCTTAAGGACGACACGGCATTGCAGGGTGGCGTTGACCTTGTTCTGCTCCAGGGCTCGGCCCTGGGCGAGACTTGCGCTAACGCCGACGACGACGACTTCGTAGATCGCCCAGTTGGCCCGACTGGCGTTGATCCAGCTCACTAACCGTGCTTCGGTACTGTGGTAATGCCGGCTGTTGGCATTGCCGGTAATCGGGAACATGTTGTTTTCGTCGCCGATGCCCCCCAGGCGGTGGTTGAGCAGGTGCCCCCGGATGTACTTGTCGGGGCTGCGCTGGCTCGGATCGGTAACGAGCAGATTCATCAGGGCGGCCTGCGCGCCTGAACGCGGTTCGCTGCCCGGATGGGTACTCGCTCACTGTCACATCTTCAGCGCGCTGCAGCGCTTCGCTACGTTGCACGGCCGCGCCCTGCTGAATCGTGTGCGTTAATTCGTGGGCAATGAGCTCCCGCCCTTCCTGGCTTTCCGGCTGGAACTGGCCGCCGCCGAAAAAGACCTGATTGCCGACGGTGAACGCGCGGGCGCTGACTTGGCGATTGAGTTTGGCGGCGCGGGCGTCCGTATGGACGCGGACCTTGCTGAAGTTCGCGCCGAAGCGGGGCTCCATGAAGCGGCGCACGGACTTCGGTAGCGCACTGCCGCCGGCCTGGCTGGCCCTGATCTCGGCGGCGACGTTCTCCGCGACATGCTGCGACCCAGAGGCCTGGCGGGCGATGACCGTAACAGGAAACTGACTTCTTGATTGGCGTAGCGGTCGTGCGAGTCCTCGACGCGCGTGCGTTTGCCGAACAAGGCATCCGCTTCCTCAGGCAGACCCGCATCGGAGAGGCCGTAGACCTCCGGGAAATGGTGCTGGAAGGAATGATAGCGCGTCGTTTGGCGGTGGCGGCCGAGGGGATGCTCACGAAGTCTTCGCACAGATTGCGGTTGGCCTGCAAGACCCGCATGGCACCGGCAATCACCGCTTGCCGCTTCTCTGGCGTCGTCACTTCATCCATAAATCCGAGCCGGATATCGTACACGCCATGGCTATTGACTGGCCGGATTCCGAACGTGCCGGGATCGTCTCGCCACAGCCGCTTGTGGATGGTGTCGGTAAAATATCGCAGGGGGTGGGGGCTGATCCAGGCGTTGCGGACTTCGGGCAGATCGATCAGCAGCTTGCGATAATCGGCGACGGTGAACTGCATGCCCGACCGGCTCTTGTAGGCCTTTTTGTGGTTCTTGTCCGACCCTGGCAGCGGCGCGGCCTTGGCGCTGCTGTGCAACATTCCCAAGATCACCGCGCAGCGCGGGTCTTCGTCCAGGAATCCGGCCACGACCTCGTCGCCGATTTCGGGGCGAAAGAAGAACCCGCGGTCGCTGCCGGCGTCGAGGCTGGCAACGCGGGCCCAGATGCCATCGTCATCGCTAACCAGCGGGAGGCGAATCCGCACGCGATGCTCGCCGTCGGGATCTTCGTTGCTCACAACAACGCCGATTTGCAAGCCGCTGACGCGCGGCAACAAACCGCCGGCGGGGGGCGCGGAACGGTCGTTCGTGGCCGGCCCATCGCTCTCGAGCCCGCCGAACTGCACGTTCGTTTTCCAGCCATGCACCAGATCGTAATCGTGCCGCACGCCGGTGACCAAGACGTTGCCGTTGAAGCGTGCGCCGACTCCCGCCAGCGCCACCATGTCCCCGGTCGTGTGGTGCGCGAGATCGTGAACTTCCTCGCTGTCCCCCACGTTTCCCTTCTCCACAGGCAGTCGCCGCGAGGGGGGCGAGCCGTCTGCAAGGATGGGGGAAACATACGCCACTCCAGCCTTGGTCAAAAAGAAGCAAGCGTGCTGCTCCTCGCAGGATCCATTGCAGTGTTGAGCAAGCCCGTGCCGGCCCAAGGGCGAAGTGACTCTCGGCGCAACCTCAACGTATCCGCGGCTCATCAGCCAGTGAAGGTCAATGGGTAGCAGACCGGCACGAGCGAGTGATTCCTGTTCCACCGCGAATTCCCAGCTCTCCAGCCCGAGATTGCGCGCGTACTCGCAGCCTCTCCAGAGGATCAGCAGGCCGCCCTTGAGCATCTCCTTCAGGACGACGGGAACATCCGACTTCGCGCGATTTGCGGTAGTCGTTCCGTTCAGCGGTCGATTGCTGCTGTTCATGGTTCGTCACGACCCCTGGGCCGCTCCGAGTTCAAGCCGCACCGCCCCATCCACCATGGTTCGAGTGCGGGAAATGGAACAACGACATCCAAAGTGCCGCTGCAGGATTGACCCAGGGCCAAGACCGCTGAAAACCGGCCTCGTTCTCGGCACGGGGCCGCTATCAGGAGCGGCTCCCGTGGTTTCGCGCGAACCGCGAATCCCCTACCTAATAAATCGTAAAACGCGCCTGAAACCGGGCGAACAAAATGAAAAGATTTTTCGCGCTGTGCCTAACTTCCAAGGCAGCAAAAGGTTGCGCTCGAGGCAAGTTGCCCCGAGACACGGCGGAAAGTTGTTGAAGGCGCTTCAAAACGGCGGCCGCGGGGGACTGCCCAAGGGGATGAAGGCTGCAGGCGCGAGAGATTTGAGACGAGAGAAAGCTGGAATGGAACTACTTTGGCCTACTCAAGAAGTATTCGATGTCGTCCGCGGGAAGTATCTTCTTCGTATGCGGAATATACCCTGACTTATAGAAGGCAAAAGTCACTTCATCAGCCGGAGCCCAGCCCCATGTATAGACTCCATCTTTGTCAGCCTGGCGGGGGATCTTGGTGTCGACCACATCAGGAGGCTGGTCATTGAACAATGCCCCACTACCGCGCCATCCAATGATATCCACTCTGACGTCGGGGATCGCGTTCCCTTCGAGGTCAACAAACCGAATCCGCAACTTCTTGCCCGGCTCAAGATTGAAGCGTACCGAACCATGGTCGGGACGGCCGATTTCGACCTTGCGCTGCGCCGGCGACCATCCCGGCGCTACGACCGTGACGTTCATGGGGCCGATGGGAAGGGGCGGGAGCTGGAATCGGCCATCTGCGTCGGTAAACACTTCCTGGCTTCCTAGTGTAGTTCGCGGCTTATCTCCCCAAACCACAACGGCTCCAGCGATCCCTTTTCCGACAACATCGACGACCGTACCGGAAAGTGGAACCCCGTTGTGCATCACCAAGACAGCGGTTTGATCGCGAAATGCCTTCGCGGTGACATCCTGCTTGTCCTGCAAAGTCCCCCATTCATACTCGCTGAGATACTTGGGATGACTAAGCATCACTTTGATACGAACATCCTCACCCGCAGGGATGCTGTTCAATGTCCAGCGTCCCTCGGCATCGGTGATTCGAGTGGCATCCTCAGGCGAAAGCCAGGTGTTCGGAATGGGACGAAAGTGCCTGCCGTCCAGCCGTTGCAGCATGACCTCGACCTTGGCCCCTGCGATCGGTTCTCCGTCGTCATTCTTGACGATGCCACCGACGAGCGTCCCTTTCTTGAGGTTGAATGTGTGCTCTTCCGGCAGCGAAGCCAGGTCTTTCCTCGTCCACGACCCCCAGTCCGCAAAGAGCGCGACATGTCCCTCCACGCTGGTCCAGAGACGAAGACTCTGGACTTCCTTGGGAAGCGCTACGACCGTCTTCCCTTCTCCGTCACAGACATAGCCCAGCTTTTCTTGGAGAGGGTCTTTGGCCCAAATCAACGAATGGACCTTCGCGCCTTGGAGCGGTTTGTCATCTGGGCCGAGCACTTGCACTCGCATCGTGCGCGCCGGCGGATTTTCTTCCGCTGCCGCCGTGCTGACGCCAATCAAAACGAGCGCTATCGGAAGCGAGTGGCATATCAATCGTGTTGTCAGCATAAGTTGCCGCCGGATCATTGTCCCGCTGTCCAATGATGTCCCGTCGTCCGCAGCCGCAAGCCATTCCCCGGGCGAGCGAGGGCTTGCAGCACCTCCAGCGGTGGGTATCGAACTTTCGAGGGGTGGGAATTCGTGAAATAGAACTACTTAATCATCTTGATGACATGTTCAATTCCATCTGTCGGAACAATCTTCTTCATGTGCTGCTGCATATATCCTTCTTTGTAGAAGCTGAATTCCACTTCATCTGCCGGTGCCCAATTCCATTCATAGAGACCGTCCTTATCAGCCTGCCGGGGAATCTTCGTCTCGACGACATTGGAGTGTTTGATGTTGTAAAGTGCCTGATTGCCACGCCACCTGGAAATTCCGACGGAAACGTCCGGAAGTGCTTTGCCCTCGTGATCGACGAAGCGGATTCGCAACTTCTTGCCGGGTTGAAGCTCGAATTGGATGAAGCCATTGTCAGGCCGTCCGATATCGACTTCGCGCTGTTCCGGCGACCATCCCGGCGCGACGACCGTCACGTTGGTGGGACCGATGGCAAGGGGCGGGAATTGGAATCGGCCTTTCGTATCGGTAAAGACCTCTTGGCTTCCCCGGGTGTAGTACGGGTCGTTGCCCCAAACAACTACAGCTCCAGCGACGCTCTTGCCGGCACCATCGACCACAGTCCCGGAGAGTGGAACCCCGTTGTGCATTACCAGGACAGCCGTTTGATCGCGGAATGCGGTCATTTTGACATCCTGCTCTTCCTGCAGAGTTCCCCACTTGGATTCGCTGAGGTACTTGGGATGAGTGAGCATCACTTTGACTTGAACATCATCTCCGGCAGGGACGTTGTTTAGCGTCCAGCGTCCTTTGGCATCGGTGATGAGAGCAGCTTCCTCGGTTGCAAGCCAGGTATTAGCAACGGGACGTTCCACAAGATCAGGGCGATCCACGAGCATCACTTCTACTTTGGCTCCGACGATTGGTTCACCGTCATCATTCTTCACGAAGCCGCCGACGAGCGTTCCTTTGTCAAGCCGGAAAGTGAACTCTTCCGGAAGGGAGGGCAGGTCACCTTCCTCCCCCGACCCCCAGTTCGCAAAAAGTGCGACATGCTCTTCCATGCGAGCCCAGAGACGAAGGATTTGGACTTCCTTGGGAAGCTCCATCGTCACTTTGCCCTCCTCATCGCAGAGGTAATCTCGCTTTCCTTTGAATGGGTCCTTGGCCCAAATTGATGAATGAACTTTGGCACCCTTGAGTGGCTTGTCGTCGGGGCCGAGCACTTGAATCCGCATCGTGCGCTGTGGCGGCTTCTCTTCCGCTACGGCTGTAACGACGCAAATCAGAACGAGCGCGGCTGGCAGCGCGCGCCACATCGATCGTGTTGTCAGCATAACGAAACCTCCGGACGGTTGCCCCACTGTTTAATGATGTCCCGGTGGGACGTTTGCCGCAAGCTATTTCCCCGGTGGCGCGAGCTTCCGCAACTTCTCCCGCCACTGGGACTCGAACTTATCGAGCGGCTGGCGGACGAGCTTTTCGAGGCGAGTGGCGGGGGCGAGGGCGGCGGACTGCGGGGAGACGAATTCGTCGAGGGCTTGGCTGCCGAGGAGGTTTTTTTCGGTGACCAGGTAGTAGGAGAGGCCCCAGGCGTAGAGGTAGTGCCGCTCGCTGGCCCGGCCGCCGTGGTCGCCGGCGAAGGTCCGTTCTTCGGCGACGAGGAGGCGGGCGAGCGGGAGCGGGTCACTGGAATTCAGGTCGGCCAGCAGCAGCTTGAGGCGCTCCCGGTCGGGGGCGTCGATGCGGAGCGAGTCCCCTTCGAGCTGACCGCCTTCAAAGACTTGCGCCAGCCCTTCGTGGAGCCAAGTGGGGACGTGGTGCGAGCCCTGCGGATAGACGTAGCTGTCGAGGTAGGCGTGGAAGGCCTCGTGGTAGAGGCGGGCGAACATCTCGCGGGTGACTTCGCTGAAGCGGGCCAGGTTGCGGCGGTCCTGCTCGGCCATGCGGGCCATGACCGCCGCCCGCTCGTTCTTCCAGTCGGTCTTGCGAAGCTGCAGCTCCTGGTTGATTTCGTCCTTGCTGAAGCCTTTCGTTCGCAGCTCGTCGCTGAGGCGGGCGAGGCTGGTGGCGAAATCCTTGTCGAGCTTGTCGTACTGCTGTTCCAGATCCTTCATTTCCAGCCGCACCTCGGCCAGGCGGTGAGCATAGTGGGCCATTTCGCCGCCGGCCAGGATTTGATGATGGCGGGCGGAGTAGATGGCCGGGGAATCCAGGTTCAGGTCGAGCGTGCGAAGCCGCTGGCGATATTCGTCGAGCGAGGAGTAAAGGTAGATGGTCAGCTCCTGCTGCTCTTTCTGCTTCTCCTTCAGCCGCGGAGGGAGGAGCGTGCGGTAGGCCCGAAAAATTTGCTCCATGCGGACGACGCACCGCCGCGTCGATTCCTCATCCGCCGTGCTCAGAAGCGTGAACCAAGAACCCTGGTAGCTGAGGTACGCATGGCCGTCCGCCTTCAATGGAGCGAGCTTCACTTCTTCCATCCGCCCAGCTTCAATCGGCGCCTTGTGGCGATACTCGTGGAACCTCCGCACCAGTTCCGCGTGCTCGGCCGGCGGCAGCAGCTCCGTTTTGGCGACCTGCGCGGCGTCGATGCCGCGGATGATGGCGAAGGTCGGCTTGCCGGGGCGCTGCACGATTTCCGCGAAGTCGATTTCCCGTTCGCGGCGAGCCTGCACCAGCCCACGATGCTCCTTGCCGCTCTTGAGAACGACGGTTTCCAGCTTCCATCGTCCGGCGGGAGAGCCGGGAGGATCGGCGGCGAGGGATGACGATGCAATCCCAACGAGCAGGGCCACAAACACCAGCCTGCGAGGGACCGCTACCCCATCAGCCGCTTGATGAACCGGCAGCCGATCTGGAGAGGCTGGCCGTCGAGATCCCTGCGGCGGACGGCGCGGGCGAAATTGACGTGGAAGAAGATGAAGGGAATTTGCCCCAGGGCGATGACCAGGTCTTCGCTCCGCGGCCGCTCGTCCGAGAGGAAGGAGACTCCGCCCGCCGAGATGTCCTGGCACAGCCGCAATTGAAAGTCTTCCTGCAGGGGGAGCGTGACGCCGTTGAATTCGGCCACCAGTTGCCAGCAAACGAAGTTTCGCCGGGCGGTCCGGCGGCGGTCCTCCGGCTTGACCGCGGCGAAACCCTCGCTCGCCGTGCTGCGCTGGTGCTCCTGGAGCAATTGCTCGGCGAGCGCCGCGCAGTTCTGCGAAGGGGTAGCGATAGCGGCGCTCACGCGGGCGGCTCCAAGTTCGAGACATCGAGAGGTTCCTGGGATATTTAGGTCGCTCGTGGGAGCGGGGCAACGCGCAACGACGGTTGCTCTCCGGTCGTTCCAAGCAATTGAGCGAAACGAGTTCCGAGGATGCCGCCCGTGACGGTCGTGAGGCGCGTTTCGGGACGGGGCGGAAGCTCATCCTACCTCCTAGGGCCCGGCTGCCTTCCCCGGAACGCGGGGATCGTGTACACCCCGGAAGTGCTTCGCTTTCTCGTCCCAGACTATTCCCTGGGCAGTGCCGATGGCCGGCACGGCTTTGAGCTGGTGGCCGCGTGCCTCCAAGTCCTGTTGCAACTCTAGCGGGGCGGACGCCTCCAGCCGCAGCTCGTCGGGGGACCATTGGTGGTGAAAACGGGGCTGGGCGAGGGAGTCTTCCAGCGAGAGGCCGAGGTCGAAGCGGCGGACGATGGCCAGCAGCACCTGGCTGATGATGGTCGGGCCGCCGGCTGCGCCGAGGGTCATCACCGGCTGGTCCTCTTCCAGGATGATGGTGGGGCTCATGCTGGAAAGGGGCCGCTTGAGCGGGGCGACGGCATTGGCTTCCGCCCCGACCAGGCCGAAAGCATTCGGCTTGCCGGGGGCGATGGAAAAGTCGTCCATCTCGTTGTTCAGAAACACCCCTGTCCCCGGCACGATCACCTTCGACCCGAAGCTGGTGTTGATCGTCTGCGTGAGGGCAACCCAGTTGCCGGCGGCATCGGCCGTGGCGATGTGCGTGGTGTGCTTGGAGAAAACGTCGCTCTGCCACTCCGGCGGCTCACCTTGCTGAGGCACTTTGAGGGCCTCTTTGGGATTGATTTTTGCGGCCAGCTCTTTGGCATAACCTTTTTCGACCAGGCCGTGGGGGACTTTGGCGAAAGCGGGGTCGCCGAGCCAGTAGGCCCGGTCGGCGAAAGCGAGCTTCATCGCCTCGGCCACGATGTGCGTGAATTCACCCCGGCTTTTTTGATAGATACTCTTGAGGTCAAAGTTTTCGAGGATGTTGAGAATCTGGGCCACATGCACGCCGCCGGAGCTGGGGGGCGGAAAG
>JBKJNY010000014.1:0-30627 GCA_046593355.1 Pirellulaceae bacterium
GCTTGCCGGTCGCTCCCGCGGGAACGTCACCGGACATCTGACGAAAAATGAAGGCCAGCACGACCCAGATGCCGTGGCCGACGAGAGTGACGACCGCCAGGACGCAGCCGAAACCGCACAGAAAACCCAACAGGTCGCTAGGGTCCACAGCCGCTCCAGAGAATGAGGGTCCGCCGACTCTGTCACCCTAGACCATCTTCGCCAGCAAGCAACCGCCCTCCGTCAACAAAACGTAAACAATAGGAAATAGCTGGGTCTACCTCCGCCCAAGCTTAGCCCCCGCGTCCACGCGGGGACGCGCCGCGTGGACGCGGCGGCTAAGCGTAGTTTAATGCCGCAAATTCCAGCTTTCCTCGGAGTATCGCTCCTTCACCAGTTGGTGAACCATTTCCCGCGGCCACTGCGTACACTCCCGCGAGGCTTGGAAGACGGCACTAATTGCCTGTTTCATCTCCGCGGAGGAAAGAGGGATGTTCGCAACAAACTGGCGATGCGTTCGCCCCTTCCGATAGGCCGGCTGGCGCGGCGCTGGTCCCAAGTACTTGTCAAACAGTGAGACATCAAAGTCATAGAGCAGCGTGCCATGATAGAGCAGATGGTTCCGCTTGCAGCGGAGGCTGTTGCCGGAAAACTTACTTTCTCCCACGGCCAGGTCGCTCGTCCCCCGGATTTGCACACTGGGTACAAGCGGCAGCAGCGCGTCGCGGAGGCGGCTGAGGACGAAGCGGTGGGCGAGGTCCAGCGCTCGCAGTTCGGGATGAAGCTCGTAACTGAGCACGACGGCATACATCAGGCAGCCTGGTCCAGCAACAATCGCCGCACCCCCGCTGCATCGCCGCAGCACGGGAACACCCGCATTTTTGCATGGTTTGAGTTGGGCCTCTTCCGCCACCTTGGAACTCCTTCCCAGCACCACCAGCGGCCGGTCCGCCTCCCAAAACCGCAAAACCTCCACCGGCTCACTCGCTTCCTCAGCCACGTCTAAGAGGGCTTCATCCAGGGCCAGATTTTCCTCGGGGGTCGGCAGGGTGAGATCCAGGAGCAGCATTTCTTTGTTGTAGCAGGAAGTTGCCAGGCCCTCCAATTGCCCCATTACGCTCGATTTTCCCGCAATGTTTGATTACACTTTTGGAAATATCCCAGTCAACCGCGAGAGTCTATTTGAATTCCGTAACCGAGGTGATTTCATGATCCAAAAAGCTGCTCGAATCCCTGCGAAACGTCCGCTCTGGCTCGAGCAACTTGAACCGCGAGACCTCTTCGCGGCGGACATGGTGACGCAGTGGAACGACATTGTCCTGGAAGCAATTCGAGTGGATAGAACCGCTCCTCCCAGGGCCTCGCGGATACTTGCCATCGTTCACACCTCCGTCTACGACGCGGTGAACGCCATCGACCGCACGCACAAGCCCTACGCGGTTGATGTGCCGGCACTCCCAGGAACATCGGCAGAAGCCGCTGTGGCGGCGGCGGCTCATCGGGCACTGGTGGCGCTCTTTCCCGCACAGGCGGCGACGTTCGCTACCCAGTTCACAGCTTCACTGGCCACCATCACCGACGGCTCCGCGGAAACGAATGGCGTGGCTCTTGGCAACCTAGTTGCTGACAAGATGCTGGCTCTGCGGGCAAATGACGGAGCAATCGCCCTCGTCACTTATACGCCAGGCACCGAAGTCGGTGCCTGGATTCCCACGCCTCCCGCCTTTGCCGCCAGCCTCTTGCCGCAATGGCCCAATGTCACGCCGTTCGCCATGACGACCGGCAGTCAATTCACTCCCGATGACTTGCCCGCGCTGACGAGCGCGGAATACACCGCCGACCTCAACGAAGTCCAAGCCCTCGGTTCCGCGACCAGCGCGACCCGCACTGCCGACCAAACTGCCATCGCCAGGTTCTGGGCGAATGGCGCCGGAACCTCCTCTCCGCCGGGACATCTCAACCGTATGGCGCAAGCCGCGGCCGACTCGCAGGACAACACTCTTTCGCAAAACGCCCGGCTGTTTGCGGTACTCAACGTGGCGATGGCCGATGCCGCCATCATGGCCTGGGATGCCAAGTACGACACCAACTGCTGGCGTCCCGTGACCGCCATTCGCGCGGCGGATACGGATGGGAATCCGGGCACCACTCAAGATTTGAGCTGGACCCCCCTCCTCGTCACTCCTCCCTTCTCCACTTACGTCTCCGGCCACTCCAGCTTCAGCGGAGCGGCAGCAGCGGTGCTGAAAAGCTTCTTCGGACGCGACAACATCGCCTTCACGCTGGAATCCGAAGATGCCACCGTGGCCAGTCGCTCCTTCGCCAGTTTCTCAGCGGCCGCCCAGGAATCCGCCGACAGCCGGCTGTATGGCGGCATTCACTTCCGCTTCGATAACGAAGATGGCCTTGTTGCCGGCACCAAGCTCGGCGCGTTCGTAGCGCAGAATTTCTTAATCGCCCAGGAACATGCTCCCTCCGCCGGCCTGATCGGTTCGGTCCTCGTCGTCACGGGCACCAATCGGCTCGACAGCATCACGATGGTTCGTAGCGGCTCCAACCTGATCGTGCAGGATCTGGGGCGGCGACTCGGCTCGTTCAGCCTCAGCTCGGTCACGGAGCTCAATATCGATGCCCGTGGCGGAAACGACTACGTATTCGTCGGCAACGCTCTTCGCATCCGCTCCACCATCCACGGCGGCAGCGGCAACGACGTGCTCTTTGGCAGCAGCGCGAACGACAGCTTGTTTGGCGGCGCGGGAAATGACGTCCTCTTCGGACTGATGGGTAACGACCTGCTGGACGGCGGCGATGGCAACGACTGGCTGTATGGCGGCTTGGGGACCGACACGCTGGTGGGTGGCAAGGGAAAGAACCGCCTCTTCCAGTCGTAACCCACTGGTGGCATGAGACTTGCGTCCTTCCGACACCTTCCTGACTCCGCTCGCATAGAATAGGCAGAGTCAGAATCGCCCCATTTTGGAACGGAGTCGTCTCATGCCGCGCACTTGCCTCCTTTCGGTGGCCGCCCTCGTTGGTAGCCTGCTTTCCTCCGTCGCCCACGCCCGCATCGAAGGCGACGCCATTGCCGGCAAGCCTTTTGGCGTGGCGCGAGTCACATTCACTTCCACGGATGCCGGCGGCCCGATCGACGAAAGCCAGGTTCTCCTCTACGAACGGGATGGGCGGGTCCACTATCCGGCCGTCACCGGCTCCGGACTCGGCCGCGCCTTGGGGCAGCTTCTGGATGGCGGCGGCAATCAGGGAGCGGCAAGTGTTACGGTCACGTTCCTCTTCCAGGGGGACGCGCCGCTCAAAATCAGCCTCTATACGCCCCAGCGTCTCGAATTCACGCTCCCCGTTACCGCCGATGACGGCAGGCTGCACACTCGTCTGCTCGCCTCTTGGTGGAAGGACTACTCTCAGCAAGCCCAGCGGCTGGAAGAGGCGGGAGACCATCCGCAACTGGTGCAGACCTATCTCACGTCGATGCTCGCGCAGCGTTTACGAGTGGATGCTCTTCCCGCGGAGCCCGCCGCGCGTCCGCCGCGCGAAGGCCGCCCGGAGCGCCCTCTTTTCGGAAAGCTCAAAACGAGGGTCGGCGATTTGCTCCGCGACCCGCCACGAGACGTCCGCGACCCAGCCGTGCCGCGAACGCAGGCATCGCTGGAGCTGCTGCTCGGCATGGAGCGGCTCAGGAGCGAAACGCTGAGAGAGACGATGCTCGGCCGCGGCGACTTTGGCCAGTCGCTGGAATTCCCGGTTCCCAAGGCGCTGAACTGGCCCGAATTGCCGTTGCCACCGCTCGCCAAGGACATTCCCGTCGAACCGCTGGCCCTGCATGTGCCGCAGGAGTGCTATTACGTCCGCTTCGACAAGTTTTCCAACTACCTTTGGCTGAACAAGCTGATGGAGGATTACGGCGGGGACATCAGCAGCATGATCACGCTGCGGGGCTACATCCCGCCCCTCAACAAGCGGGCCCGCGAACAACTTGCCTTGGAACAAAACGCCCTAGCGGAAATTTTTGGCAACCAGGTCATTGCCGATGTCGCCCTCATCGGGCGCGATACCTATGTGAATGAAGGGGCTGCCATCGGCATGCTGTTCCAAGCCCGCAATGACCTCTTCGCGAGCGACATCGCCGCCCAGCGAAAGCGGGCCCTGCAACGAGAAAAAGCCAATGGCTCAGCCGCGGAGACCGTGAACATTGCCGGGCATGATGTCTCGTTTATCTCGACGCCCGACAATCGGCTCCGCTCGTTCCACGCGGTCGACGGCAAATTTCACCTGGTGACCACGTCGCGGGCCATGGTGGAGCGGTTCTACGAAGCGGGAAATGGCAAGGATTCTCTTGGCCAGTCGGAAGAGTTCCGCTTTGCCCGCTCGCAAATGCCGCTGAAGCGAGACGACACCATTTTCGTCTACATGTCCGCGAAGTTCTTCCAGGGCCTGCTCTCGCCGCAGTATCAAACGGAACTTTCGCGGCGGATGAAATCGGTCACCGATATTGAAGCCCTCACGCTCGCCCGCCTGGCGGCCCGCGGTGAAAACGCGCCGGCCGAGACCATCGAAGATCTCACAGACGGCGGCTTTTTGCCCAAAGGCTTCGGCCGCCGGCCGGACGGCAGCGGGCCGATTATCGCAGGGGAGAGAATTCTCGATTCTCGCCGCGGCGCTCGCGGAACCTTTATTCCCGTGCCCGACGTCGAGCTCAAAGGCCTGACCGAGAGCGAACAGGTCCAGTACACCGAGCTGGCCCAATCCTACATCCACGACTGGAAGCAACTGGACCCGCTAATGATCAGCCTGCGGCGGTTTGCGCTCGAGAAGCCCGGCCAGGAGCGCCTGGTAATCGACGGCACGATCGCGCCGTTCGACGAAAGTAAGTACGGCACGTTCGCCTCGATCCTCGGCCCGCCGACCACCGTGATGATCACGCCGGCACCAGGCGATGTCATCAATTTGCAAGCCTCCGTTCGCGGCGGCTTGCTGTTGCCCAGCGTGCAGCCGAGCACCATGTTCCTGGGCGTGCAAGATATGGTCCCGCTCAGCGATCTGCCCCCCAAGGGCCTGTTGCAGACGCTTCAGCTCATTCGGTCCACGCCGGGATATCTCGGCGGCTGGCCCCAGCCTGGCTTTCTCGACGCTCTGCCGCTGGGGCTGGGGGGAACTCCCGATGAGTACGGTTTTTCCAAAATGCTGTTCGGCCTCTGGCGGCGTCAGGGGAATGGCTTCTCCGTCGTCTCCTTTGACCCGCAACTTTTGGCCGATGTGACGCCGCACCTCCGCCCCGTCGAAGCGGCGGAGCCGGCGCAAGTCCGGCTGCACGTCGGTGATTTATCGCAGTCCAAATTTGCGGCTTGGATCAACGCCACCTGGTTTCAGCGGGCGGTGGAAACGGTCGCGGGAAACAACCGCCTGCTGCATTCCCTCAATCAGCAGTTGCACGTGCCGCTGGAAGACTGCCGCACGGTTGCCGAAGATCTCCTCGATGCCCGTCTCCGCTGCACGCTGGGGGGAGACTACGCGGTGACGGAGCTCCCCGGCGGCGGAAAATATTGGCAGTCCACCGCTGCCCCGAAGTCGGGTGAATGGATGCCGGAGAATTATGCCGCCCCCATCCAGGAATGGTTCCGCGGCGTCGACGCCAGCCTGATCAAGCTCGACGACAAGGTTCTCGCCCACGTCGAGCTCGACATGCAGCGCAAGCCCGCCGCGGCCGGCGATCTGCCGAAGTTCGAAATCCCCAGCATCGACGTCTTCAACCTCTTCGGCGGCGGGCAGAAGGCGCTCCAGCCGAAGGAAAAGAAGGATGATCCAAAAAAGCCCGCAGTCGAGGAACTTCCCCCGCCCCTGCCGCCGGTCCCCCGCGACGCCCGGCCAAAGAGCCGGGAGTTCTAGGAGTGGGGTCGGGAAGGGTTTTCGCGGCGAGTGAGCTTTACCTATCGGTTAATGACGACCGCGAAAACTCTTCCCGACCCCGTTGGCACCACCCCGCGACACCAGCCTGAAGCGCGAGCGAAGGAAAGCTCGGCATCGCCAAGAAATAGATACTTTCCTTCGCTCGCGCTTCAGGCTGGTGCCCTACTCATCCACCCGGATGTACTCGCCGTAATTGTTCTCCGCCAGCGCCTGGAGAAACGTGTCGAACACGTTTCCCTTCCCACCCACCCCGACGCCGATGGAGTTGATGGTAATCCGGCGGAGGCGGTTGAGCCGGGTGATCACCGTCACGATTTGGGCAGGCTGGGTCACCTTGCCGCCGTAAGGAGCGCCGTCGGTCAAAAAGTAGATGGCCTCCGCATCAAAGGTCAACGCCGCTTCGAGGGCATCGTAGGAAGCGGTGTTGGCCGCCAGTTCTTGGCCGGCGACATAGCGGCAAGCCGATTCTTTGTTCTCCGAGGTCGCCTCTACGAGCTGCGCCTGCCAGACCGCGACGCGGGAATTGAAAACCAGCACGTTGAAATACGTCGCGTCCGGCAATTCCGCGATGGCCTGGATCAGCTCACGTTTCGCCGCTTCGCTGCGGGGCCCGCGCATGCTGCCGGACGTATCCATGATGAATAACACCCGCGTGGCCAACAGCGGCAGCCCATAGTACGACTTCGCCCCTTGAGGCGCGACATTCGCCCGTACCACCGCCGGAGCCTTGGCCGGCTCGGCGAATTTGAAGGTGGCTTTGCTGGTTCGCCACCAAGCCGCCCATTGCAAGGCATCGGGGCCTATTTGCTGGCCACTGATGGCGGTGAGATAGCGAACGATGTCGGAGCGAATCTCTCCTTGAGCCGCCGCGAGCATTTCCACGATGGCGGTCACAGCCTCCACCTGGCGGACGCGCATCAGCCCCTGCGTCACCGCCCGGCGAAAGGCAAAATGTTTGACGAACAGCGGCAGCCGGCTGAGCCTGAGCAGGGAATCCAGACTGGTTTTCGTAGCTTCGGCCCCCAGTTCGTCCGCGACCGAAACGAGCAGCAGCAAGCCGCTGGTGTTGGGGGCATTGGCGGCCTGCTCGAGCAACTGGCCCGCCTTCTTCTCAAGCTCTGGGTTCTTCGCCGCCAGCAGCACCGCCATCGCGCCGCAGGTTCCTTCATCCACCGCGCCACGCCTCAGATCCTTGTCAATCGAAACCGCCAGGAACTGGCCAATCGCCCCATCTTCCTTGTACTTCAGGAGCGCCTCATAAGAAGCCCGGCGGACCTCCTCATCCCCACTGACCAAACCGGTCAAGAGCAGCACCTTGGCCGCCTCCAACACCGGATACGCCTCCAACTTCTTGACCGCCGCCAGCCGCTGCTCGCGGCTCTTGCTTCTCAATTGCGTCTGAATGCCCCGCTGGACGGAGCGGAACTCCTTCTCCAGGTCGCTCTCGGCAGCGGACGCGATCAAGTCTAGTGACGCCGTCAACGCGATGGCGACAAGGAAGAGACGCAGCATGGACATGAGTCGCGCCCTTAGATAGAGCCGTTTTTGCAATCGTGGAATAACCGGGCCTTCAAACCACTCCTAATTGTGCAGAAGTAAGGGCCTCCAAGTCAAATTTCTCGGCGATATTCCTAAAGACATCTACCTTATTCCGACAGATACGGCGGAGCCTCGCCTTTGATCTCGCTGAGCGCATTGCACGCGGCCCGCTGCTCCGCTTCTTTCTTGTTGCGGCCCCAGGCGGGCTGATAGTGCCGCGGGCCGACCTGGGCGGCCACTTTGAAGTGCTTGCTGTGGTCGGGGCCCCGCTCATCGACCAGGTGATAGACCGGCGTGTTGGCAAATTCCCGCTGCGCGAGTTGTTGCAGCAGCGATTTGTAGTTGCCGCCCAGCTCCCCGGCTGCCGCCAGCTCCACCTCCGGCCCGATGAAGGCCTCAATGAACGGCCGGACCGCCGCGTCGCCGCCGTCCAGGTACATGGCCGCCACGAGCGATTCAAACACATCCGCCAGCAGCGACGGCGGGATGGTGGGGTGCGTCGTCATCCCTTTCCCCAGTATCAGAAACTCCTGAAGACCCAAAGCTTCGCTGATTTTCGCGCACGTCTGCCGGCTGACGACCACCGATTTGATCTTGGTCAGGTCCCCTTCCTGATACGCCGGAAACTGCTTGAAAAGCATCTCGCAGACGATGAAGCCGAGAATCGCATCCCCCAGAAACTCCAGCCGCTCGTTGGAAGCCAGGCGGTGCTCTGCTCCCGAGGCATGGGTCAGGGCCGAGCGGAGAATCTGCTTGTCGTGGAAGATATAACCCAGTCGCCGCTCACAGCGAGACAACAGGTCCAAGGGGGGAGAGAGTTCCGGCGCAGCGGCGTCATCCGGTGCTGGAATGTCAGACAGTTCATTCATAGGTTTGCCAAATCATCCTCTGCACAGCAACCCTACCCCTGGTGCTAGAATTTGTCAACGCACGGGGTCGGGAGTCTTTGGCGAGATTCAACCATCCAAACGGACCGACTTCGCTCGCCAAAGACTCCCGACCCCTTCCCGCCGCGCACCGTCCGACACCAACACTCCATGCGCATCGCTCTTTGCTACCCCCTCGAACCCCGCCACTACGAACAAGTCGTGGCCGCATGCCCGCCTGGGACGGAGGTCATTGATGCCGGCCAGGAACGAATCGCCGTGGAGTTGGTGAACGCAGACATCTTCTGCGGCCACGCCAAAGTGCCCGTTCCCTGGCCTGAAGTAGTTCACGGCGGCCGGCTGAAGTGGATCCAATCCTCCGCGGCGGGCCTTGATCACTGCTTGGTTCCCGAGGTGATTGCGTCGGACATTCTGGTAACGAGCGCCTCGGGCCTCTTCGCCGACCAGGTCGCGGAGCAGACCCTGGCGCTCCTCCTCGGCCTGCTCCGATCCTTGCCGACATTTTTCCGCGCGGCCCAGAAGAAGGAATTCATCCGCCGCCCCACGCTCGACCTGCACGGCTCCACAATCGGCATCGTCGGCCTGGGCGGCAACGGCACGCGCATCGCCCAGGTGCTGCGGCCCTTCAAAACGCGGATCATCGCCACGGACATGTTTCCCGAAGAAATCGACGCCTCCCGCGGCTTGGTCGACGCCATCTGGCCCGCCGCCCAGCTTGATCGGCTGCTGACCGAGTCCGATATCGTCATTCTCTGCGTTCCCCTCAATGCGCTGACGCGGCACATGATTGCCGAGAGCCAGCTTGCGCGGATGAAGCCCGGCTCCCTGCTCATCAACGTCGCGCGGGGAGAAGTCGTAAAAGAGTCGGCCCTCGTCGCCGCTATTACTTCCGGCCACCTTTTCGGCGCGGGGCTCGATGTCACCGAAATTGAGCCCCTTCCTGCCGCAAGCCCACTCTGGAATCTTCCCAATGTCCTCATCACCCCTCACGTCGGCGCTCAATCCCGCCGCCGCGCCGACGACACGACGAACCTCATCAGCGAAAACCTCCGCCGCTACTTCTCCGGCCAGAAGCTGCTCAATCTAGTGGACAAGGCTCTGGGCTATCCAACGCCGTCGGCGCGGCGAGGCGATTGAATCTTGAACAAACATGGCTTCCCACTCTTGATCATGCCGGTCATGGGTCTGGAAGTGAATCTGCCTACTTCTCGGACGGATTCTGGGGGGGGTGCTAGAGATTTTGGCACGTCAAGGATTTCCGACAGCAGACTGCTGGTTTCGTCCAGCTCTGCTTTGAGACGCCCGTTCTCCTCCCCTAATCCGCTGCGTTTGCTCCGATCGATGCCCCACCCTACGGCCAGGGCCATGATCACCGTCACGAGCAGCAGGTCGCGGATGGAGAATTTCATGGGTTACTCCCCAGCCGTCCTTTGTAGATACTCTGTGCTTCCGACCAATCTTCATCCCTGGCGTCGTCTTCATCCATAAGCGTGTGATAAATCACGACGATTTTTTCGGGATAGGCGGGTGGCGTTCCTTCACTCCAGAATTCTTTGAAGCGGAACCATCCAATCGCCAGCAGCGGCGGCAGCACCAGAACAACAACCATCAGGCTCCGCAGGCTGTACTTCATGGGGTCATTGTAACGGGAGGCATCTGCCAGGGAAAAGCTATTTCTGCTGGCGTCTACCCCGGCCATTGCCGCTGGCATCACGCCCCGGCTTTGGACGCTCAACGAGTTGCTGGTGTAAGCCGGTTTAGCCCCGCGACGATTGCAGGGCTTTTTGCTGCGCTGGTAGAATGGGGGCATGGAACTGCTGGCCCAATTCAAAGCAATGCCGCCCCTCAGCCAACTGGCCTGCGCTGCTTGCATCTTTTTGGCGGTCGTCGCTGTTCCAATCCTTCTCGCCATTTCCAGACGCCGACCACCTGCCTAATCCTTACGCATCAAGGATTTTCAAACGGCATCACTACCAACACGAACTAGAGCGCCATCGCGAGGGTGCTGGACTTCCTCGCTGGCGCTTCGGGTTAGTGTGGGGGCACAGTCCGGCCCCGCACGGCAAATAATTCTGGCGGCACCTCTTGACATATGGGAACAAGTGTATACAATACGGGAAAGCAGCGGAGCTGCGCGCCAGAGGCAGGGAGGAATAGTTCTTTGACAACAAGGTCGTAAGGGAAGAAAATGTGCCGCTAAGAGGCTGGGCGATTGTGCAATTGTGTTTGATAAACAGCTTATCAAATCGCTGATACATCCCCCGGAATGGGGTGGGTGGGGCGGTATCAAGAAAGTCGCTGATACCGGCCGAGTTGCGAGCGGCAGCAGGACGGAAGTGGAAGGGGGGCAAGGGGTTGCAAGCGGGCGCGTGATACAGGAGGTATCAAAACAGGGAGGCGAAAACCGGCATCAAAACCGACTTATCAGCCGCTTATCGCGCGGAGGGTCGGGAAGAGGCGAGGCGGAGGTGTTAAGGGTCAACGGGCTCGTGTTCAGTGTTCAGTTTTCAGTGTTCAGCCGGAGTCCTGTGACCCATCATCCGAACCGCCCCGTCACGTAGGCTTCCGTCTCGCTCAGTTTGGGGCGCGTAAAAAGGTCCGCGGTGGGGCCGAATTCGATGAGCCGGCCGAGGTACATGAAGGCGGTGTAGTCGCTGACGCGGGAGGCCTGCTGCATGTTGTGGGTGACGATGACGATGGAATAGTCGCCGCGGAGCTCGCGGACCAGGTCTTCCACTTTGTTGGTGGCGATGGGGTCGAGGGCCGAGCAAGGCTCGTCGAGCAGCAGGATTTCCGGTTCGGCGGCGATGGCCCGGGCGATGCAGAGCCGCTGTTGTTGCCCGCCGGAGAGCGACAGGGCGCTTTCCCGCAAGCGCTCATGAACCTCGTCCCACAGGGCGGCTCCTTTGAGCGATTGCTCGGCCACGGCTTGAATAATCGCCCGGTTTCGCTCGCCGTCGATTTTCAGCGGATAAACGACGTTGTCAAAAATGCTCATCGGGAACGGGTTGGGCTTTTGAAAGACCATCCCCATTCGCTTGCGGAGCTCGATCACGTCGACGCCGGGCGCATAAATCGAATCCCCCGAAAGCCGCATGTCCCCTTTGATTTTGACGGTGTCAATCAGGTCGTTCATCCGGTTGATGCAGCGGAGCAGCGTGGATTTGCCGCAGCCGCTGGGGCCGATGATGGCCGTGACCTTGTTGCGGGGGAACCGCATGTTGATATTGAACAGGGCCTGCTTGGGGCCATACCAGAGGTTGAAGTCCTGGACTTCCACAATCGGGTCTTCCGCCAGCACCGCTTTGTGAATCACGGAATCAAACGTCGCTCCCTTCGCAATCGCCTCCAGCCGGTTGCCGGCGGATTTCTCGCCAGGTTTCTCGGTGGGGCGAAGGGCGGGTTTGGCCGGCGTCGGTGCGGAGGGGATGTCGCTCATTGCGGGAAGAAAGAGTGCGGCGAATTCCACGGGCGGCTGCATGGTAGTCCAAGAAATGCGGCGGGGGGAGTAAGGGAGCTCGGTGCGGTGCCCATCGCCAATTTCGCCCAAAAAGGCTTGAAGCCGGCCGAAATTCCGAAAAACCTAGTGCGCGCCTGCTATTTTCACCCAGAGAGCAGGGTTATATTAATTTCGCGGGAATTTGCGGTGGCAATTTGATGATGGACCACCCCGAAAGTCGCCCTCGCCTACAATGGACCTCCATGAATACAACCACTCGCCGGACATTCTTGCAAGCCACCGCTGCCGCCTCCGCTGCCGCTCTCACGACTGTGCCGCTTAGCCGCGTACTCGCGGACGACAAGCCGGCAAAGACGGCCGAGCCGCTGTTCAAGATTTCGCTCGCCGAATGGTCGCTCAACAAGGCGCTCTTCGGAAAACAGGGCAAGAAGCTGGATAACCTCGACTTCGCCAGGACCGCGAAAGAGGACTACGGCATCGACGCCATCGAGTTCGTCAACCAGTTCTTCAAGGACAAGGCCAAAGACGAAAAATATTTGGCCGAGCTCAAGAAACGGGCCGACGACCTGGGGGTGAAGATGCTCCTCATCATGATTGACGATGAGGGAGACCTGGGGAACAAAGACGACGCCAAGCGGACCAAAGCTGTTGAGAATCATTACCAGTGGGTCGATGCCGCCAAGTTCCTCGGCTGCCATTCGATTCGGGTCAACGCTCGGTCCACCAACGACTTTGAGGAGGCGAAGAAATTGGCTGCCGATGGATTGCGGCGACTCAGCGAATTCGCGGCCAAGCAGCAGCTTAATGTCATCGTGGAAAACCACGGCGGCTTGTCGTCCAACGGCAAGTGGCTTTCGGAAACCATCAAGTCCGTCGGCCTGGAGAATTGCGGCACGCTCCCCGATTTTGGCAACTTCTCCGACTACGATCGCTATCAGGGTGTCGCCGAAACCATGCCCTTCGCCAAAGCCGTCAGCGCCAAGAGCAAGGACTTTGACGCCGAGGGGAATGAGACGCACACTGACTACTTCAAGATGATGAAAATCGTGCTCGCCGCCGGCTATCACGGCTACTGCGGCATTGAGTACGAAGGGGACAAGCTCAGCGAGCCCGAAGGAATCCGGGCCACCAAGAAACTGCTGGAGCGAGTGCGGGAGAAGCTCGCCGCGAAATAGCAAGAAGAATTTGGCCACGGATGGAACACGGATTGAACACGGAAGTCGATCATAATTGATTTCTGGCATTTTCCGTGTTCAATCCGTGTTTAATCCGTGGCTCCTAGTCGGCTCCATCGAACAACCCTGCATCCCCAACGGCCCAGCTATGGACTACCAAGACATTCTGCTCCGCTATCTGGGCCGGCTCGTTACCATCACCACCTTTGGCTACATCAAAATCTGGGGAGAGGTGGCCGAGGTCAACGGCGACCATGTGCGGCTGGTCAACACGCTCGTCACCACCGAGCACGACGACCAAGGTTGGTACAGCCAGATTCAGCACGCCGACCCCGACAACAATTGCGGCCCGCGAAACGCCGAGACCATCATTCAGTTCCATCAGATTGTCGCCATCAGTTGCCAGGACGCCATTCATCCCGATGCCGCGCCCTACGGCCGGAATTTGGACCAGGGGAGTTCCGTCGCTGACGAAAAGGAAGAGCCCCGTCTGGCTTCGTCCGGTCAGCCGCACCCGGAGACAATTGTCGCCGAGACGGCGGAAGATCTCCTCGAACGGAGCCTCCACCTCGACCGGCTGCGGCTCGAGATTGGGATGGGACTGGTGAAACTTGCGACGGCGGAGCATGGGGATCTGTTACGGCGAATTCCGCTGGTCCGCAGCCAGGTAGCCGGCGAGCTCGGCATCGCTGTCCCGCGCGTGCGGGTGCAAGACAATCCACGCCTCGCCGCCAACGCCTACCGCATCCTGCTGGAAGACGCCCCGATTGCCGCCTGGGAGTTGACGTGCGACCGGCTGCTCGCTATCGACAGCGGCCAGGTAGCCAAGGCCGTTCCCGGCACCGCAGCAAAGGAACCGGTCTATGGCTTGCCTGCACTGTGGATCATGCCCGGCCAGCGCGAGCCGGCCGAGATGCACGGCTATCTCGTTTGTGAGCCGGGGGCGGCGCTTGCCGTACACTTGCAGCATGTGCTCAAGGAATATGCCGCCGAAATGTTTTCGGTCGATGACCTGCGGCAACTGCTGACGCGGCTGGAAAAAATCGCCCCGGCGGCGGCCAGCGAAGCAACGCTCCGCGTGCCCGTGCCGGAGCTGCACGTGGTGTTGCGGCGGCTGCTCATGGAAGAGGTCTCCATCAAGAACCTGCCCAGAATCCTGGAAGCTATCGCCCTGCGGGCCTGCTCGCCGCACGAGTCGGAAGATCTGGTCATTGCCGCCCGCCTCGCCATCAGCCGGGCCATGTGCCACGAGCTTTGCGGCGAAGACGGCCGGCTCTATGTCGTCATGCTGGACCGGTCAGCGACGGACTACATTCAGGCACAGCTCGCCGAGGGGGATGCGGCGAAGACCGATTGGGTACATGATTTGGTGACATCCCTTTCCCGCTTCTTCCGCGATGCACCCGAGCGCCGCCGCGACCTGGCCCTGCTCGTGGAAGCCGACCTGCGGCTGCCGCTTTGGAAGCTCGTTCGCCCTCGGCTCGGCCGTCAAGTAGTTCTGTCCCGCGACGAAGTGCCGCCGGAAGTTCCGCTGGAAGTAGTCCGCATCCTGGACCTGGAAGACCTGGGAGTCCAACCAGGCTCGCTCGTCGACACCCAGGGCGACAACCTCGTCGCCACCCGCGCCGCCGCCCGGCCGCGCCCTCACGGCGAATTACCTTCGGGCGATCTCCCCCGCCAGCCGCGGTAAACACTTCAACGAAACACATTCGACATTCGCCATTCGAATTTCGAATTTCTGATCCACTATGTTCCACCCCCAAGGCCCGACCTTCTGGGAGCTGGCTCGCCAGGCGCTTTCATCCACCGAGCGGGGCTACGATCTGCTGGCCCCCAAGTTCGACCTCACTCCGTTTCGGACGCCGGACGAGATCCTGAATGGCATGGCCAAGGTACTCGGCCCACCGAAGTCTATTGACGACGCTCTCGACATCGCCTGCGGCACCGGAGCCGCCATTCGCATCCTCCACCCACTCTGCCGCCGGCGCGTGGTGGGCATCGACTTCAGCCAAGGGATGCTCGATCAGGCACGCAAGAATCTGTCGGTCAGTAACAAAGACGATTGCCCCGTGGAATTCGTCCGCGGTGAGATCCTGAATCTGCCGTTTGAAAACGAGTTTGATCTCGCCGTCACTGTCGGCTCACTCGGCCATGTTCCGCGCGGCAAGGAATCGGAGTTCGTCGGTCAGGTCGCCAAGGCCCTTCGCCCCGGCGGCCGCTTCGCTCTGGTGACAGCCGACATGCCGCCGCTCACGTCGCCCGCTTACTGGGCCGCCCGCGCCTTCAACGGCGCCATGCATCTCCGCAACCTGCTTTATCGTCCGCCGTTTATCATGTTCTATCTCACGTTCCTGCTCGCCGAAACCAAACGGCTGTTGGCGGAGCAGGGATTTGAAGTGAAGGTGCATGAAGGGCTGTTTCCACGGCCGTATCGACTGCTCAAACTGGTCGTGGGAACAAAGGTCTCTTGAATCTGCTTGGGATTTCCCGTGTTCGTCCGTGTTTTCCGTGTCCCATCCCTCTGCCTTGCTTCATCGAATCCTCAGCCCCTTCGGCAGCGACTCGCCAAAGACGCGGGTCTGTTCCTGCTCATCGAGTTGGCCACCGGTGCGGACCAGCTCAACGGCATGGAGCGGAGCATTAGCCCGGTCCAGCCAGGCCACAACTCTGTCCCGCAGCGACTCCGGCAGATCCCGGTAGCGATCGCTGGTCTGGCGGGCGATTTGAACGACGGCGAACACGCTCATCGCGTCACTCTCGCCCGCAGCCAAAATCTTCTCGGCCCAAAGACCTGCTTCGCGCGGCGAAACAACCGTGTTAAGCGGGCCATAGGCCGGGACTCTTGCGCCAATTCGGCCGAGAGCCCAGGCCAAAGCCGGACGCAGTTGCTCGAGCTTGCGTTTGGGAAGCAGGTCGATGAGCAGGTTGCCGAGCTCAATCTTGGTTTCGCCGGGGAGTAGTTCCAACGAACCGAGCAGGCGCAGGACTTCCAGCCCTTCATGGGGGCTGAACGTCGGGTCGCTCCCTTTGCCGGTCGTTTGTTTCTTGTGAAGCGTCCGCACGGCGGAAAGGAGTGGTTCGGCGATGGCCCGCTGCTGGCCGGGGGAGCAGCCGCCGGCGATGCGACGCCAGAGGATCAGAGATTCCGTGCGGCTGGTGGGGGCGGAGTGAGCCAGCTTGCCGTACACGGTTCGCCAGGTTTCGGCAACGCGCCAGTCATCCACGGCCAGGCCATAGCCGGGGCGCAGCGCGTAACCGAGCAGATTCAGCCAGCGGGCCTCATGAATCGGACTCTTGCGGCGGCCCGGTTCGAGTTCGAGGAGCGCTTCCCAAATCCGCCGCAGCAGCGATGTGGGCCACTCGCTCCGCTCCATGCCGATGGCATCTGTCAGCCGCTTGATGAGCGTCTCGGGCGAGTGGCTTGCCGCGATTCCCAATGTCCCGTCGAGCACCTCCTGGCAGGCTTGCCACGCCGACTCGTCGACGACTCCTTCCCCCTCCGCGTCGGACTCATGAGCTTCAACATCCGTCCGTGTCGTGCTGCGGACATCGAACTGCAGCCGCCAGGTGCGGGGCGCGAAGGGGTCGGGAGTCTTTGCGGCCGACAGATTATCCATACTCATGGACACCGGACCGCAAAGACTCCCGACCCCCTTGGTAGGGACCCCCTCCACTTCGCTGCACCACAGATCCAGCGTCCCAATCTCCGTCAGTCGAGCATGCAACTCCACGTGTACGGTCCCTCGCTCGCTCCTGCGGCGCGTCTTGAGCGCGGTGCGAATCGGCGGCAATGCGGTCATCTGCTCGGGATCGATGGGAAACAGCTCTCCAGGCCGGTCCGCGAGGCGCGTGCTGGAAACATAAAGTGGAAACTCCGCGGGCTCGGAAACAAGCAAGTCAAAATGGCGGTTGGGGAGAGTAATGTCTTGCCCGGGCTCCGCATTGCCGGGCACGAGGCAGAGTGCTCGTGACGTTCCACTAGCATCCGTCGCATCAATTCCGAGATAGTAAGTGCGGGCCAGTCCCGCCGCGATTTTCACTCCTTCGCCGCGGCGGACCATGCCGTAATACGCCGCTCCGCGCGCGACGGCCAGATCGAGGCGGTCGTTGTCGAGGACGACAGGACGCCAGGCTTTTTCCGGCGTTGCAAACCACTCGCTCAAGCTATCGATGAGCCGCTCTTGGAGCAGCCTGGATTCAAAGACGCCGCCGTTGAAGAGCAGCACGTCCGGCTGTGCGGGGTCATGACCTGATTGAGCGTCCTCTTCTTCCATCGCCACATGCCGATGGGCGGATAGGAACGCGGCCAGGTATTTGGTGATTGCCGGGTCGCTGGCATACGGCAGGCCGAACTCCTGAAAGCCGCTGCGGCGAGGGGCGGGTTTATCCTCGAGCGCCACCCGTGGCATGAATCCATCCACGAGCACGTCGCGTACTTCCTCACGGGTCAGCGGCACATTCAAGCTCCCGCCGATGAGCTTCGCGCCGGAGCCGGAAAGCGTGATGTTTACTTGATCTCGACCACCATTGCCGAGCAGTTCTTCCTTCGTCTGCCGGCTGGCGCGGACGAGCAGGTCCCATTGGCGGGGCTCGAGCTTGCCGCCGCTGGTCAACTTTTGTTCGACGTGTTGGGCCAGGGCCAGGTCAAAGTTGTCTCCCCCCAAAATCAGATGGTCGCCAACGGCGACTCGGTGAAACTGAACTTTGCCTCCTTCGCCGCGGCGAACGCGGATCAACGTAAAGTCGGTGGTGCCGCCGCCGATGTCGCAGACAAGGATTTTTTGTCCGGGCGATACGAGCAGATCCCAGTTCTCCGCATGTTTGTAAATCCAGGCATAAAACGCCGCTTGCGGCTCTTCGATTAACACGACGCGCGGGAGGCCGGCCTTCGCGGCAGCTTCCACGGTGAGCTCCCGCGCAACTTCGTCGAAGGAAGCCGGCAGCGTGAGCACAATGTCCTGTCTTTCGAGCGTCTCTTTGGGATGCTGAAAATCCCAGACGCTGCGAATATGCCGCAGATAGCGCGAGCTGGCCTCCACCGGCGAAAGCTTTTCCACGTCCGCTGCCGCATGCCAGGGAAGGATATCGCTGGCGCGGTGTACGCCGCTGTGGCAGAGCCAGGACTTGGCCGACGCAATCATTCGCCCCGAAACCTGCCCCCCATAATCCCTTGCATAGAAGCCGACCGCATAAGTGGGGTAGGCTTCCAGCCTGCCCTGTTTTCCTTGGGACTTGTCGGACCAAGGCAGCTTCGTCGCGCCGGCGGCAACCTCTTCCGCTACCGGCTGGTAGTGAAACGACGGCAGAGTATCGCGGCTCTCCACCTGGCCCGGCGCAACCAGTTGCGGAATCGAAAGCACCTCGACGCGCCACGGCCTTTCCGCGGTATCGACGTAACAGACCGCGCTGTTCGTCGTACCCAGATCAATGCCGACGACATAGCGGCTGGGAAGTTCGTCGAGGAGAAGGTCGGTGGACACGGTTGCGACAGGCGAGCGGGGGGCGTAAGCCCCCTGATATTAACGGCAGCAAGTTTTTTCGAGTGGCAAAAATATTCGTTGGCAAGTATCAGGGGGCTCACGCCCCCCGCTCGCCAAGTCTAGTGGTCTGACGGCCCTCAATTGACACATGATTTCACTCCAATCAAAACCGCATGAGGCTTGAAGAACCGCTGTTCTTCCAATCGCTAGCAAGTGTCGATTCAAGGCAATCGGACCACTAGTCTTCCTTCCGCACACTGAACTCCAGCTTCCACCGCTGATCGCTCTTGGTGCCGCAGCACCAGAGCTCAAAGACGCCGAGCTCGGTAATGCGGGACTGGAAGCGGACCGGTACAAAGTCGCCGTCGAGAGTTTCGCCAGCCGGCAAAGTGGCCTCGAGCGAATCGGTCTCCCCAAGTTCCTCCTCCGTCCAGGCCCTCAGCAAATCGCCCGGCCGATCCTGTTTGCGGCTGGCGGAACTAAAGAAGCGGAACGTCGCCGGCTCCCCCACGACCAGGCCGAAATCGTCGGACGGAACATCAATGCTCGTCCCTTCCTCCATGCCATGAGGCACGACGCAGAGCGCCCGCAGCGGCCGCGGAGCGCCAGGAATCGCAAGGCCGACGGTCTCGATGCCGACATAATAAGACCGCGGCGCGCCGCCCCGAATCCGCACGCCCCCATGCTCCTTGGCCCACCCATAATAGGCTGCTCCGCGAGCGACGGCATGATCGAGATCTTGCTCCCCTGGGAGTATTTTTGGCGGCGCATCCGGCGACCACGACGACAACACCTCCATCAGCCGTTGGCGGAAGATCTCGGCCTTCAACACGCCGCCATTGAAGAGGACATCGGTCGGTTGGACCGCGCGGCCGTCACCATGCGCCGATAGAAAAGCCGCCAGGTGCCGCGTGATGCCGGTATCGGACTCAAACGGCAGACCGATTTCCTGAAAGCCGGACTGCCGCTGGCGGGCGGGGCGATCCGTCAAGGCGGCGGCGGGAAAGAAGCCTTCCAGGAGCAGCTCGGAGGCATGTTTGCGGTCAACGTCGATGGTCACGGTCCCGCCGATGAGCTTGCTCCCCCGGCCGAGGACGCTGAGGGGATGCTTCTTCGGGCCGTCCTCTGCCAGCAGCGTTTCCTTCGCCGTGCGGCAAGAGTGCCAGAGCGAAACGGACTGCCAGGGATCGAGCTTGACTCCTTTCTCGCCGAATTTGCCCGCCATAAAATGGGCGAGCGCGAGATCCATGTTGTCGCCGCCGACCAGCAGATGGTCGCCCACCGCAATGCGTCGAAGCGTCAGCTCGCCGCTTTCCTCCGCGACCCCCACCAGCGTCAGATCCGTCGTTCCGCCACCAACATCGCAGACCAGCAGTGTATCTCCCACCTTCAGCGCCTTCCGCCACTTGTCACCCATTACTGTCAGCCACGAATAAACAGCGGCCTGCGGCTCTTCGAGCAGGACAAGGTCCGCTGGCAAGCCGGCCGCCAGTGCCGCTTCGCGGGTGAGCTCGCGGGCGGCGGCATCGAAGGAGGCGGGAACAGTGAGGACGACCTGCTGCTGGGCGATGAGAGCCTCGGGTTGGGCGTGCTCCCAAGCGGCGACCAAATGTTCGAGATACCGCCGGGATGCAGTGACCGGAGAAATCTTGGGGACGTCAGCCGGCGCTCCCCAGGGAAGAATCGGCTCGTGGCGGTCAACGCGGCTGTGGCCGAGCCAGCTCTTCACGGCGCTCACGCTCCGCTGCGGCGCATCCGCGCTCATGCGGCGGGCAATCTCGCCAACGGCAATGGTGTTTCCCTTTCGCCAAGGCAAGTCATACGCCCCGCTTTTGCCTTCCTGCTCTGGCGGCAAATAGATAAAGGAAGGCAAGCTCGTGCGCTCTTCCACCACACCCGGCGCGACCAGTTGCGGGATCGGCAGGATCGTGACTTCCGGCTTCTCGCCAGCGAGCGGCGCGTACGCCAGGACGCTGTTGGTGGTGCCGAGGTCGATGCCGATGACGAAGGAGGGCATGGGGGAATGACGAAATTCGAAGGGCGAATGGCGAATGAAAATGCGGGGCTAAATTTCGACTTCAGCCGGGGCAATGATGTTGGCGGAGGTTTTGTTGCCGATCCAAATGGGGAGGTTGATGGTGGTGGCCTCCCAGCCGGCGTGGGCGAGCTTGCCACTGTAGGGGGGACTGCCGCTGACATTGCCGGAGAGCTTGTAACGGCCTGGGTCGTAGCCCGCCGGAACTTGAAGCTGGTCTCCTTCGTTTTCGCGGAGCACGGGTCTTAGGGCAAAGAACCTCGACAGGACGGCGGCGCTATCTCCCAATACTCCCCGTGCCGCGGCCCCAATCTGTTCATCCGTGAACTGCGCCAGCGGCTGCTGGACGAGGTCGACCAGCCGGGCTTCACGCTGAAGTGCGGCAAGCAGGGCAATAGCTTCACTCCTCTTTAGGGGGGGCTCGGTAGGGGGCAGGGATGTCTTGAAATCGTGCCCCGGATGTTTCGATTTTTGTTCGGTGGCGATTTTTGGCAACGCCTCGCCATCGAGAACAGTACGAACGCGCTGGGTAAAGTCGGCGCTGAACAGCGTCTTGAAGAATACTCGAAATGCCAAGCCAACGCTTCCCATGTGCTTATCCAGATACGAGTTACGACATATAAAGGTTGGCCATTGCGTTCGTAAGGAGCACTGGCAGACGGTTGAATTTCAGTGCCACGACAAGGATATCCACCTGCTGGACCGCTTTTTGCTTCTACTGGCCCGTCACGTAGTACAACTGCCACTCCTTGCCGCTGTCAATTGCCCCTGAAGAACAGGCCCAATTCCCGGAACAAACGGAGGCCTGATAGCGTCCAAGCAAAGAGGCATTGGGGAGGGTTCTCGCATTCGCCCTCCGTCTCCCGGAACAGAAATCAGGAACAGAATTGGCTCCCATGAAAACGACCCGCCGCTCGCTGGCTACGAAGACGCTCTCCCATCTTCGCGGATTCTGGAAGCGGCGTAAGGTAGCCTCTGCCCGGGCCGCTCGCCGCGGCTTCTTTTTTGAGCCGCTGGAGAGCCGGTCGCTGCTGGCGGGGGATCTGGGTTCCCATTTCTCCGTGAACCCCGAGGGGGAAGGTGAGAATACCAACCCCACGTTCCTGGCCATCTCGAACCAGACGGTGCTGCAAGGCGCGCCGCTGTGGCTGGGCATCGACGGCTCGGATGCCGAGAGCAATCCGCTCACCTACACGGTCACGAGCAGCAATCCCAGCGTCGTCGCGGTGACCGTTCCCACCGGCAACAAGACGCTGAAGCTCGACGTGGCGAGCTTCGGCACCATGAAGCTCCAGCTCTTTGACAACCTGGCTCCCCGCGCCACGACGGCCATTGGAACTCTCGCCAATGCCGGCTTCTACAACGGCCTCACCTTTCATCGCATCCTAAGTGACTTCGTCATTCAGGGCGGAGCCGCTGACGGAGCTGGCGGACCTAATGCCAACGTCGCGGACTTCGACGACCAGTACCACGCGGACTTGCAGTTCACCTCTCCCGGCCTGTTAGCCATGGCGAAGGGGGCTGACGACACCAACGACACCCAGTTCTTCGTCACCGACACGGTCAACCCGCCAACCTCGAACTTTCCGCGCCATCTCGATTTCAACCACACCATTTTCGGCAAGCTGACCGAAGGGGAAGCGGTGCGGCAGGCCATCAGCAACGTAGCCGCGAATGGCTCCGGCACGCCGAATACACCCGTCATTATCACCTCGGCCACCGTCCTGAACAGCGATCCCGAAAACGCTGCCTTCATGCTCAAGGCGCTTGCCGGTTCAGGTTCCGCGGATATCACCGTCACCGCCAATGACGGCCAGGGAGGTACATTCTCCCGCACCTTCCAGGTTACAGTCGGCGCGGATACTTCCAACTCCAATCCGTTCCTCGGCGAGATTCCCGCCGTGCAGGCCACCGTGGGAGCGAGCCCGATCACGTTCCAGCTTACGGGCACGGATGTCGAAGGGGACGCCATCTTCTTCGATGCCGCCAAGATCGGCAGCGTCAATTACACGGTTTCCATCAACCACACCACCAATATCGTCACCGTGACGCCCCCTGTCGGATTCGTGGGCAATTTTCAGGTGCAGGTCTCCGCCAAAGCCCTCGCCCAGCAGAACACGCCCGACAGCGGCCAGTCCCTCACCGACGTGCAAAAGGTCACGGTCCACATCCTGCCGCTCGCCCCAACCGGCCTGGATCTCTCGGCGGCCACGGATTCCGGCATCAGCAGCACGGATAACATCACCAAAGCTACTTCGCTGGATTTCCAGGTCAGCGGCGTGACCAACGGCGCAATCGTCCGCCTGTACGAAGGGACCAATGTCCTGGCCCAGACCACCGCCGGCGGCACGACAGCCAACTTCACGTTCAGCGGCATCACCGCGCTGGGAGAAGGCGTCCACAACTTGAGCGTCACCCAGGCCGTGGCCGGCGAAGAGAGCGTGAAATCGTCGGCTCTGAGCGTCACCTTCGATGCGACGGCCCCCGGCGGCTTTACCTCGAACGCTCCGACGACGGCCAATGTCGGCACCCTCTATTCCTACAACGCCGAGAACAGCGGCGTTGTTTCCGGTGTCACCTATTCGCTCACAACGCCGCCGACCGGAGCGACCATCAATGCCGCGACTGGCGTGATTAGCTGGGCCCCAGTGGACGCCCAAGTCGGTGTGCAGACCTTTGGGGTGGTAGCCAGCGACGCTGCCGGTAATTCCGTCACGCAGAACGTCAGCGTCACGGTCGCCCAGCCTGTTACCAAAGTAGCAGAACTGGTGCTGATGATCACCGACCTCAATTTCACTCCTCTCACCACATTGCACGCCGGCGATAACTTCCTGCTGCGAGGCTCCACTCGCGATCTGCGGACCGCCGACATCAAGGGGGTATACGCCCTCTTCGCGGACCTGAATTATGACCCGGCGAAGGTGCAGGTGACGGGCGAGGTGCAGTTTAACGGCGGATATACGGTTGGAACGTCGGGAAGCACGACCACTGCCGGTCTCGTCGACGAGCTCGGCGCGGTTTCCAACAGCACCGCGCCGATTAACTCCGGACTGAAGCTGATGTTCGAGATTCCGATGAGAGTCCTGGCCGGAGGCCAACTGACCTTCACGACGGACCCGGCCGACTCGCTCCCCGCGCACGACGTGCTGCTGTTCGGGCGCGATCCCGCGGTGGCGTCGGCTGAGGTGAAGTATCCGTCGCTCACGATCAGCGTCGACACCACCTTCACCGCCATCAGCGACACGTTCAATTTCAATGAAGACACGGTTAGCAACTCGCTCACGGTCCTCACGAACGACACCATTGCTTCCGGCTCCGGCAACGTGCTGACGATTTCCGCCGTCGGTGCGACCGACCGTTCCGGCACGGTTGCCATCTCGGGGGATGCAAAAACGCTCCTCTATACTCCGGCTCCCAATTTCAACGGCTCGGAGACTTTCACTTACACGGTAAGAAACCAGAACAACGAGACCTCGACCGCGACGGTCACCGTGCAGGTAGCGCCGGTCAATGATCCCCCGACCGCGGCTGCGGACACCTTCAGCGTGGCGGAAGACTCGACAAACAACGTCCTGGACGTGCTGGCCAACGACTCGGCATCGCCGGACACGGGCGACAATCTGTCCGTCAGCGCCGTTACCCAGGGAAGCCAAGGCGGTGCCTTGCAGCTTGGCTCCGGGGGCTCGTTTGTACGATACACCCCAGCCGCGAATTTTGAGGGGACGGAAACCTTCAGCTACACCCTCAGCGACGGCAAGGGAGGCACGGCACAGGCGACCGCGACTGTCACCGTCACCCACATCAACGATAACCCGGTCGCTACCGCCGACACCCGGACTGTCGCGGAGGACAGCGGCGCCACGACGGTCAACGTGCTGGCCAATGACAACACCGGCATGGATACCGGCGAGACACTGACCATTACCTCGACCGGCACGCCGAGCAGGGGAGGGGTTGTCAGCCGGGCGGCCGACAATTTGAGCGTGAACTATACGCCGGCCGCTAACTTCCAGGGCACCGAGACGTTTACATATGTCCTGAGCGATGGCAATGGTGGCACGGCAACCGGGACGGTCACGGTCACCGTGACCAACGTCAACGACCCCCCCACCGCCACGGCAGATACGTTGGTCGGATTCAAGAACACGCCCAACGTGTTCAACGTGCTGGCCAACGATCTGTTCGCCCCGGATCCGGCAGAGACGTTCACCATCACAAGCGTCACGCAGCCCGCCCATGGCACGGTCACCATTACGAATAGTGGCACGCGGGTCACTTACACCCCCACTGCCGACTACACCGGCGCGGATTCCTTTACCTATACCATGCAGGATGCAGGCGGCCTATCCGCGACGGCGACGGCAAACGTGACGGTCCAGGACTTCATTCCCAGCAATCTCGCGGGGGAGGTCTATTCGGATACGAATGGCAACGGCACCCGCGATCTTTCCGAAGCCGGACTCGAAAATGTAGAAGTCCGCCTGACCGGCACCGCCGCCGGAGGGCAGGCAGTCACGCTAAGCGCCCGCACCATCGCGGACGGCTCCTATGCCTTCACGAGCCTGGCACCTGGCGACTACAAGCTCAAGCAAGTCCAGCCCGCCTTCTTGACCGATGGCCCGGAATTCGCCGGGTCGCAAGGAGGCACGGTCAGCGGCAATGATGAAATCACCATCACCCTCAGCCAGAACACGAATGGCGTCGCCAATAACTTCTCGGAGCTTGGCAAGCCCCGGGCCATGACGCGGATCGAAGAATACTTTGCCACCAATATCGGCCACAACGTCCTGGCAGCGGTCACGTTCGCATTCCCAGCCAATGAATTGCCGACTACCTTCGGTGCGCCTGTAGCCGCGTCCTTTCAAACCACCGTGGGCAGCCAATGGAGCCAGTTCCACGACTTCCGGTTTGCTCTCTCGGGGGACAACCGGCTCCTGAAGATTGACGTCAAGAATGAGCAGAACCAGTCTCTGACTTCCACGGTTTCGGTGACGGACGCCAGCCTGGTCTTCAGCCTGGGACAACAGACCGACGGCACTTTGCTGATCAAGCTGGTCGGCGATCCAGACCGCTTCAACTTCACCCTCGTGCCGAACATCGCGCCGACGGCAACGGCTGACGGGCTCTCCATCAATCCCGGGGCCACGGCGAATGTGAACGTCGTGGGGAATGACGGCGACGAGGATGGGACACTCAACCTGAGTTCGCTGGCGATTACGCAAGCTCCCGCCCTCGGCATCGCTACCGCGAATTCGGACGGCACCGTCACTTATGTGCATGACGGCTCAGCGGGTTCGACCGACAGCTTTAGATACACCATTGCGGACAACCAGGGGACGGTTTCCGCCCCAGCCCAGGTAACAATCGCCGTCAATCAGCGGCCGATTGCGGTTGCGGACAGCGCGGCGATTGCGGCCGGCGGGACCACGACCATCAATGTCGCCACAAACGACACCGATTCCGATGGCACACTCAACCTGACCTCCATCGTCATCGTCCAGCAGCCGGCGCACGGGACTGTGGTCGTCAACGCGAATGGAACCGTGACCTACCTGCACGACAACTCCGCGGCCACGACCGACAGCTTCAGCTACAGGATTAACGACAACCTGGGCGCTCAGTCCGCTGCCGCGGCGGTAGTCTCCATCGCCATCAGCGCCGCCGAAGGCGAAGCAGACTTGTTCGGCGGCCTGGCCGACGACGCCCATTTCCAGGCGGTCGATTCCGTGCTGGCCGATGAAGTTGGGTGGCACGCCCACGGCTTTGCGTGGGCGTGATTCCGACGGCTGCATAGCCAGTCCTCAAGCGGAATCGTTCACTTCCTCAGCACGGCAGCGGCATCGTGATACCAATCGGCTTCTGCCAAAAGCTTGTTCTCGCGGCAGAAGGTTTCCAACTCGCCGAGATATTTGACCGGCTCGACCTGCAAGTTCCAGCAGACCTTGCGCAGGCAAACCGGGCACATCGTCAGCGGCTTGCGGTCCCCCTCGTCTTGGCTGTTGATGCCGTTCATGTTGCAGTCAAAGGCCGTGCAGTGCTGAATCGTCAGGATGTGCCCCGTCTCGTGGCTGGCGGTATGCAGCGTCCTCCGCAGGCAAAGCTGATACGCCTTCTCACCCTTGGCGGGATCCCCGTTGCGATGGATGGACCAGACGCCGGTCCGCTCGCGGAGGCTCGCCTGACCGAAGACGAAGTTCCAGGTCGGATCGGGAAATAAGTCGCTGGAGGTGAACGCGAGATAGGCCAAGGCATCGTCCGGGCGGTCCGGCTTGAGCACTTCGTCCAAAACGTAGGTGCTCAGGATTTGCTCGCCGCCCCAGGTCGGATGGATTCGCCTGGCCCGTGCGGGGACGTCCATCACCGCCATTTTCTTATGGACCTTTACGGGCACCTGGTAAAGGATTTCCAAGTATTTTTGAGTTGTCTCCAGGACTTTTCTCTGCTCCGGCGTGAAGTCGCCCAGCAGGCAGATGTAGATTGTCCCCTGCTGGCGACTTTTTCGGACAGGCTTCGCCCGCAAGTACGCCGCGAACGTCTGCCCGTCTTCCTTGTGTTCCGCCAGCCAGTCGCCTGGCTCCGGCTTTGCCAGCGACGTGGCAAGGGGTCGTAGCTTGGACTCCACTTCCGCGAAGGTCCGCTCTTTGGGCTCCGCGGCTGGGCCACAGGAGGTGCAGAGGAACGAAAGGACGCTCAGCGTAATGAGAGTGAGAAAGTGTCGCCGGTCCATGCGAGCTGCTCCCGAGATTCGCCCCTGCATCAACCACCAATTTTAATCTCCGCAAAGCTGTGAATCTCCGGGTGGCCATGGCTTGGCTTGACCGCTGCGTTGCCGGGACGGAGGACGAGACCGGTTTGCAAACCGGCTTGCTCCGCGGCATCCAGCTCGGCGGGAACATCGCTCAGGAACAGGACATCCCTCGGCGGCAATGCGAAGGCCGCGGCGATGGCGGCGTAGCTGGCGGCTTCCTTCTTGGGGCCGGTGGTGGTGTCGTAGTGGCCGTGGAACTGCGGCAGCAAGTTTCCCGCGATGGTGTGGCCGAAGAAGAGTTTTTGCGCCTGAACGCTGCCGGAAGAGTAAATGCGGACATCCAGGCTTGCCTGGTTCCACGCGGTGATGGCCGGTGGAACATCGTCGTAAACGTGGGCTTTCATCTCGCCGCTGGTAAAGCCAGCGTCCCAGATGAGTCCTTGCAGTTGCTTGAGGCCGGTTGACTTCACGTCGCCGTCCATGAGGCGAAGCACTTCGCCTTTCACCTGCTCTAAACTGGCCGCGAGAGAAGGATTTCCCGCATCACGGGAAATCGCGTCACAAGCGGCCGCAAGTGCCGGTTCTCCCCAATGGCTTAGGAGATAGGCGTCCAACTCCCGCCGGACGAACGGAAACATCACGTCGTACACGAAGCTAATGCTCGACGTGGTTCCTTCAATGTCCAACAGGATGCCGCGGCCGGAAAACGTCAGCACGTTAGACCTTCACCACGGAATCAAACCCCGTAGCGGCGGAGACGTAGGCCGGGCCCAGGCAGAGGGCAGCGTACCGCTCGTTGATGGGTTGGTCCACGTAATTCGGGGCCCAGCCAGTCGTGTCCTGGAAGAGGCGGATGCAGCGGATGCTGCGGTCGCTGCAGAGGTCGAACCAGTGCTGGGTTCCCATCGGCACGTTGATGAGGTCGCCCGATTCTACTTGGACGGCGAAGACGGGGCCGTTCTTGGGATGAATGTGGAACACGCCGCTCCCCTTCACGGTGAAGCGGACTTCATCTTCGCTGTGCGTATGTTCCTTGGCGAACTTGGCCAGCATGGCATCCAGGTTGGGCGTGGTCGGGTTCACGTTAATCACGTCCGCCGTCACAAAGCCGCCGCGGGCCTTCAGGCGATCGACCTCGGGAGCATAGGCGGCCAGGATTTCCTCATTGGTGGCGTCAGGGCCAATCCGCCCCTCCACCGGCCACTTCTCGTACCAGATGCCAAAGGGCTCGAGGAATTCGCGGATGGCCGTCGTTTCGGTGATTTCGCGGTTTTCGTCCTGGATGCGGATGCGAGCCATGAGAAACTCCAAAATGGTAAATCAAGTCGGGCAGGATATGTAGAATTATAGCAGCAGAATGATGAAGATAGTGGATTAGGGAGTGATTTGTCTCATCCCCAGTCGGCATGATTCTGCTGCTATGATTCTGCCTTTCCCGCGTGAGTGAATATCAAAAAACTCCTGCCGGTCGCAACTCGCCGCTGAGGATCAGGCGGCGGGCAACGCACTCCAGCAGGAACTCGAAAATCTCGAGCTGGCGGCGGGCCTCGTCGAGGTCGCGTCCCCAAGTATACAGTCCGTGCTTGCGGATCAGGTAGCCGTACTTGAGCGGGCGGGCGGCATCCTCCAGCCGCTGGCGGACTTGCTCGGCCAGACTGGGGATTTGCTGGGTATTCTCGAAAATCTCGACCCACCACGACGTGTCGTGCGTGCTGATGCCGTCGAGCCCCTTGAGCATCTCGTACCCGGCGATCTCAAAGCCTCCTTGTGCGGCGAAAAGGTCGGAAAGAATCGTCGTCCAAACCGAGTGCGTATGCAGCACCGCGCCGATGCCCGGCTGAGTGGCGGCGACGACGTGCAACAAGGTCTCCGCGGAAGATTTGGGCTGACCGCCGGTCGTCGGCTTGCCCTGCTCATCCACCAGCACAAAGTCATTCCGCTCTAGCCGCCCCTTATCCTTACCGCTAGCCGTGACCAGCAGCGTCAGCGGATCGCGGCTGACGACGACGCTGTAGTTGCTGCTCGTCCCCACGCTCCAACCCCGCTGCCAACAGATTCGCCCGACCTCGCGCAGCGCATCCAACTGGGGAACCAATTCCACCAGCGCCGGATGGAGCGTGCCGGGAGGAGGAGGGACGGCATTCATCGCAAAAACTGGCTCCGCGTGGAAATGTCTGGCAAGCCCAAAGTTTACCACACGGTATCATGGCCGCAACGCCGGCAACTTTTCATGGTTGCGACGAATACGGCTCCGGCAGAGCGACGCGCATGTAAGTGACGGCGAAATGCTGCGCCAGGTGCTCGCGATAAGGCGACGCCAGGCTCGCAACCCTCTTGCCGCCGGCGATCAACTGCTCCAGCACAACGCGCGGAACCGAATGGAGGTCGCGCAGATCGATCAGTGATTCCGGTATTACAACCGGAGCACTTGAGGCCGCCAGGAAATACCAGCCGAAGACCTGATGCCGGCGAACCTGGTCGCGGATGGTGCCGGCTTTCAGCAGCCCTTGGTCCACCAACTGCTGGGCCAGATGTACCCGCGCAACCAGAACGCGATCCGCTTTCGCCTGCACGAGATCGCAGGCTTGAGTAAGAACGATCACACGGGCGATCCACCTTTTCACCGTCGTGCTGGAAAGATCGACGGGTGACGTGTCGACGTTCAAGCCGACCAGGGGACAGTCGTCAAACAGGTCGCCCTGAGTCAGCGGCGCTTGGAGGGCTGAGTTTGCGAACACCTTCAGTCCTGGTCGGGAAAGTCATGCGCCGTGGGGAGCGGCGGTGAAACCATAATGGCCGGCACTAGCTCACCTTGAGGCCAGGGAATATCGAACGGGGCGGAGATCTCGGGCGACAGGAAAATCTCGCTTGGCGGCGGTGGTTCGGAGAGCGCCGGCGTCACCGTACGAAACGCCGTTTCCAAAACTTGCAAGACGGTATCGGCCGGTGTGCGCTGTCGAGCTTGGGCCAGGCGGTGGATCTGGTCAAACAAGGGCACCGGAACGTCATTTAGAACTAGGGTCGGCATAATAGAAACCTCGCGGTTGGGTGCATCCCACGACAACTCCCTGCATTGTAGCACGCCGTGCCGATGCATCGAGACAAAGAGTCAGAACGGGCCGAACCTTGGACGCGCTGCCGTGCGTGAAGGGAATGTCCGCGTGCCCACTTTGCAGACGCTCTGTTTGCGGCCGGCTGTGATGCGGCACGCCTGTGTGCTGCAACGGCCTGGCCTGGATCCATTTCGACCGCGCGGTAGCTTCGCTAGGTTAGACGGCCCAGACGCAGGGCTACTCAGTGTTTCAACCTGCATCGTGTTCGACGAAACTAACCCGAAGCGTAAGCGAGGAAGAGCCCATGGCTAACGTCGTTTTTCCTCGCTAACGCTTCGGGTTGGTGTCG
>JBKJNY010000082.1:0-188006 GCA_046593355.1 Pirellulaceae bacterium
ACCACTTTCCCTTCGCTCAGTTTCCGCGGCAGGTTTTGGAATTCGTCTCCCCAGGTTTGCTGCGGGTCGATGCCGAGGTGGTGGAGGATGGTGGCGGAGAGGTCGGCGGGGGAGACGGGTTTTTCTTTGACGTAGCCTCCGTTCTCGTTGGTGCTGCCGTAGACCTGGCCGCCGCGGACGCCGCCGCCGGCGAGGAGGGCGGTGAAGGCGTGGGGCCAGTGGTCGCGGCCCGTCTTGCGGGTGTTGCTGCTCTGCTCGAACTGCCCCAGCCGCGGGGTGCGGCCGAATTCGCCGACCGCCACGACGAGCGTGGTCTCCAAAAGGCCCCGCTGATGCAGATCCTCGAGGAAGGCGGAGAAGGCTTTGTCGAAGAGGGGGCAGAGGAGAGTCTTGAGCTTGGGGAAATTTTCCTGGTGCGTGTCCCAGCAAGTGTTGACGCCGTCGATGTGCGTTTCGTCCTGCCAGTTGACCGTGACGAGCGAGACGCCGGCTTCCACGAGGCGGCGGGCCATCAGCAGGGATTGCCCCACCGTGGTCTGGCCGTATTTTTCTCGCACTGCCGGCTGTTCGCGCTTGAGGTCGAGCACTTCTCCCGCGCGATACTCGAGCAGCGACCAGGCGCGGCGGCGATTCTCGTCCAGCATTGTCAGACCGTTGCCGAATGCGTTCTGTGGTGATTGAGTTGCTTGAATTGCGGAGAGGAGGTCGCGGCGGTTGACCGTCCGTTCCCACGGCACGTCTTCCGGCAGGCGGAGGCCGGCCAGTTCGAAATCGGCCCGGCCGAGATCCCCTTGGACCAGCATGGCGCTGTGGCTTTCGCCCATTCGCCCCGCCGTCTGGCCGGCAATCTTCTTGGCCTGGCCGGTGAACTGCAAGTACCAGGGCAGCACGACGGACGGTGGCAGCCCGCGATTGGATTTGCCGAACCGGGTGGTAAGCGAGCTGAGGGAGGGCCAGTCCTCGCGAGTGGCCTGGTCGGTTGTCGGCGGGCCGAAGTACGGCCGGCCGGTGAATATCTCGCTGCACGCCGGGCCATGCACGTTCATCCGGTGGCTCATCGAGCGGAGCAGGCAGAGCTTGTCCATCTGCTTCGCCAAGAGCGGCAGATGCTCGCAGATTTGAATGCCCGGCACGTTGGTCGCCGCCGGCTGAAACTCCCCACGAATCTCCGGCCCCGCCTGCGGCTTCATGTCCCAGAGGTCAATCTGGCTCGGCCCGCCGAACAGGAACAGAAAAATGCAAGCCTTCGCCCGCGGCGGTTTGCTGCTCGATGTTGCATTCTCTGCCTGGAGCTTGGCAAGTTGCCCCGCCGAGAGGCCCAGCAGTGACAGCCCGCCAATCCGCAGCAGCTCCCTTCGCGCCAGGGGCGAGTTGCCGGTCACCGGGGGAGTGAAGAGGGAGAGCATGGCAAGGACAGTATAGCGGAGTGCCCTCAGGATTTCTTGCTGAAAAGGTTGGCTACGACCTGCCCGGCCGCATAGAGCAATGGCCCCGCCATGATCACAAGCTCGTCGACGCCGTTGCGGTCCCGCACCTCGTCGCCCCAACTGCCATAGGGACCATAACTGCCGCCGACGACAGGCGGAGGAGGCCCGGGCTTGGGCTCGCCTTTGGTCCCCTTCCGCTTGCGAATGCGGTCCGGCGAACCCTTGAGCACCCCCACGTCCTCCTTCACCGATTCCAATCCGCCGCTACGGATCCAGGCAATGAGGTGCGATAGCTCGTCGCAGTCGAACCACAGGCCGTGTTCGCCGCAAACATCCAGGATGATGCCGCTCCGCCCCTGGCCGACGTGCCGCGGCGTCATCAGTTGGCGGCAGACGGGGCAGGGGCGGTAGCGCTTGGCGGAATTGGGCTGTCCGCTGGGGCGGCGATGCGAGACGCTTTTCCCCTCGCTGCCGCGAGCTTCCAACGTGAGCAGATCGTGAAACGACTCCAGGCCAATCCACAGCCCCGCACAGACCTGGCATTCCATCGCCGTCGTCGCAATGCTCTCCAGCCGCCGGCTGACGAGTTGGCGATCCTCACAGGCCGGGCAGCGGAAGGGCATTTCTTCACCGGCGACCGCTTCGACGGAGAGCGGCGTGGCGCAGTGGTGGCAGAAGCGGGCTTTGTCGCTGACCCGCGCTAAGCAACCGGGGCAGACCGTGTTCAGGTCGAGCTCATGGATCGTGAAATCGCTGCCGCAGTACTTGCAGGCCCGCACCCCCTCCTCGCGCGACGCCCCGCAAGCCGAGCAGTGAATCACCGAGGCTTCATGCGGCTGCGGCTCGTCGATTTGCACCACCTTCCCGCAGCGGCAACGAAAGCGGCTGCCGATCTTCCGTTGAGTGGCGTCGTACTTCTGAGCACAGTTGGGACACTTGACGAGAAGGCGCATAATCCGGCCTGCCGGGAAAATTGGCTGTTCCCAGCCATCCTAACAAACCCATTCGCCTCTGTCGCCGAAATCTTGCAGGCCGAGATGGAGGGGAATGGCCGCGAAAAACACAAGAAGGCACAAAGAAGGGAGCCAGAGGAAGGACAACTTCCACGGCATTTTTGTGTCTCTTTGCGTTTTTTGTGGCCATCCCTCAGTCAAGTGTCGCAGGTTAAGGCGGCATGCGGTAAATTGTTCTTCCCACCTGACAATAAGGAACCCACTGTGCCCACCCTACGTCCGCTCGATCTGACCACTTTCGCCAAGTCCTTGCTCCATGCCGGCGGAGCGTCGGAAGAGGAAGCCTCAATCACCGCGCGGAGTCTCGTGGATGCGAACCTGAAAGGATACGACTCCCACGGCGTGATGCGGATTCCGTATTACGTGCAGGCGATCAAGGAGGGGGAAGTCACCTCGGGCGCGGAGCTGACGATTCTCGACGAAGGGCCGTCCCGGATCGTGGCCGACGCCAACTGGGGCTTCGGACAGGTCCAGGCGGCTCGGCTGATCAAAAGGCTGGCGGCGAAGGCGCATGTGGAAGGACAAGCGATCGGCACGATGACCCACTGCGGCCACATCGGGCGGCTGGGGGAATACTGCGAAATGACCGCGGCCGAAGGGCTGGTTTCGATGTTCATGGTCAACTCCCACGGGGCAGCCGTGCGGGTCGCTCCCCCCGGCGGCAAGGCCCCGCGGCTCTCCACCAATCCGCTGGCTATCGGCGTGCCGCATGGCGATGAGCCGCTCGTGCTGGACTTCAGCACCAGCGCGACGGCGGAGGGGAAGGTCCGCGTGAAGAAAATCGCGGGCGAAAAAGTCCCGGAAGGGTGGCTGCTGGATTGCGAAGGGAAACCGACGACCGACCCAAATACTCTCTACGCCAATCCGTGCGGCTCGATCCTGCCAATGGGCGGGAACCAGGCGTACAAGGGCTTCGGCCTCGGCCTGATGATCGAGATTTTCACCGGGGCGATTTCCGGCGGCGTTTGCGCCCGGCCGGTGCCGTATCCCAAGAAGGGGAACTGCGTCTTCATGATGTTTATCGACCCCGCCCGCTTCGGCGGAGCCGAACACTTTCAGGCGGAAGTCGCCCAGCTTGTCGACTACGTCCGCTCTTGCCCGCGGATCGACGGCGTGGATGAAATCACGCTTCCCGGCGACCCCGAACGGCGGCTGTGCGCGCAGCGGATGGCGGAAGGGATCACGCTGGATGGAGAGAATTGGAATGCGCTAGTGAAGCTGGCCGGGCAGCTCGGAGTGGAATCGCCGGTGCTATGAGCCTGCATCCGCAGATTTCGCGGATGGTTCTCTATCCCTTCAATCGCGTTTCGATCATTTGCCAAATCGGCATCAATTGCAGTTTGTCCGCCCACGACAGGATGTATGCCCGGTCGATTTTGTCTCCCTGCATCTTGAGTACTCCAGTGATGTCTCGCAGATGCTTTTCCGATCCCCCTTCACGAAAGTATTCCATTTTCTTGATGATGACATCCTCAGGAGAGGCGAATATGACGGTGTAGCCGCCGTCTGCGCGAGTGATCGCCCGACCACGTCCCAACTGCAGCCGGTCGTGGTCGCCAGTCGAGGGAATGATGCAATCCACCTTCATTCCCGACGACGGATGAAGGATATTGAACTGGAACTTCTTGGCAATCGCCGATTCGGCGGCAGGGCGGCTCAGATAATAGTCAGGAGCAGGAAAGGCCGCGCAAAGCGCGTCCACATGACTGGCACGCAAATCAACAACGACATCGATATCGTTGGTGAAGCGCGGCTCGCCGTACGCGGTGCTGGCCATGGAGCCGACGATCACGTAGCGGGCTCCCAGCGAGTCGAAAGTAGCGGCAATTTTTCGCAGCAGATCAGACTGCTCCATGCGAAAGCCTCCGCGCCGCTTCCCTGTTGATCTGCTCGCTGCTCCAGTGCGGATATTGCTGTTTCAATTGATCGAGAATTAGCCCTCGGGCCAAGTTCCACATGCCGTGGGCAATCTGGAGTCGCTCGAACGGGGTCTTCACGCGAAGAACCTCCACCATGGCGTCGTCCATTACCTCGATCTGACTGGGCTTCAGAATCATGTCTTGTTCCTCTTCAATCATTCTAGCGAGAATCGGATTCATCCGAAAAGAGTCATGTCTTACTATTTCTTCAGCCAATACTCCAAAAACGCCAGCTCAATCTCCAGGGCTTCCGCCGTGGGGATGTGTCCTTTGCGGGCGGTCATGGCGACGCGGTCCTTGTGGCCCAGGACGTTGTTGACGGCAATGAGGTGGTTGAGTGCCCGCCAATTTTGCGGCGGGTCTTCAGTGCCGCCGGAATCGAGAACAGGGCGGGGGGCCATCAGGGCGTGCAAGCTGATGAGGTCGTCCCCTTCGTCCAGCAGCTCTTTGTAGAGGCCGGTCCGCGGGTTGTCCGCCGAGGGGACGCCCGGCTTGCGCTGGGTTTTGGGATCGAAGCCGAGATACCAGGGCTCCCAGTAGTTGACGTTGCTGTTCTTCTCGTTGAAGACGATGCCGGGGTCGGACCAAACGGCGCAGGCGAACTTGTTGTGCAGGCAGGAGGCGAACATCGCCCATTTGCCGCCGTAGGAGAGGCCGATGATGCCGATGCGGTCTTTGTCCACTTCGGGCATCTGCGCGAGAGCCGTGTGGCAGTTGGCGGCGACATAGGCGAGGAGCGTGAGGGGCTGGCGGCGCTGCTCCTTGCCGGCGGCGGTCAGCAGCTCGCGGGTGTCGCTGCCGATTTTTTCGAACGATCCCGGCGTGCCGATGGAGAGCGTCACGAAGCCGCGGCGGACGAGCTGCAGGCCGTAGTCGTGCGTGCCGTGCCCTTTCTGACCTTCGCCGATGCTGGTCAATGGCTCATAGAAGGGGACGAAGACCGCCGGAAACGGACCCTTGCCAAGGGGAATAAGCAGATAGCCGTCCGCGATTTTGCCATCGGCGGAGACTTGCACATGGACGTGCTTTTGCGTGTAGCCGTCTTTCTCTTTTGTTTCGAGGACTTCGACCTTCGGCTTCTCCAGCAGCGGCGGCCAGGAGCCGAGGCGTTGGTGCCAGAGGTCGGCGATTTCCTTGCGACGTTTGGCCCAGTCTTCGGCCGTCTTCACCTCGCTGCCGTCCGCGAACTTAAGCGGGGAGCGGTAGGGGCCGAAGTCTTTCGAGTACTCGACGGGCGGCCGAAAGCATTTTTCGATCTTGGGCCAGGCGGAGTCGTCGGCAAGGGACGATGAAGTGAAGATGGCGAAGAGAAGAAGGAGTGGGACACGGAAAACACGGAGGACACGGCTGGAAAAGGCGTCCTCGTTCCCACGCTCCGCGTGGGAACGCAAGTCCTGGACGCTCTGCGTCCCGTGCCTTACCAGAAGCCGCGGAGCGGCGAAGACGGGTGTTCCCACGCGGAGCGTGGGAACAAGGATGGCGCGCATCATCAAATAGCTCCTTACTCAAGACTCACAGCGAGATTTTCTTCCCATCATTCCGGGCCGATTCCAAACAGGCGTTGACGACCTTCTGCGTCGCCAGGGCGATGGTTTCCCACTGCGGCTCCAGGCGTCCGGTGACGACGATGCTGCTGAAGCGGCGGAACAGGCCGGTTTCCTGGGCAGTGGGGTGGTTGTTGCTGTACTCGGGGGAGGCAATCCGCTCCGTCCGCCGCGGCATGTTGTAGATGCAGCCGATGCGGTCGAGGTTGGAAACCGTCAGCTCAAATGCCGCCTCGCAGCCGAACGAAGAGAGCACGAAATCATCGACATGCAGATAGCCCTCGGTGCCGCTGATGTTGGCCCACTGCTGAATCTGCGTTACGAACGAGCAGTAGTAGCTGGCGGATACGCCGCCGGGGAACCACATTTCGGCGGAGAATTCCAGCGGCACCACGTCGCTGGAGTCCGGCCGCTTGCCAGCAGTGAGGATGCGTCCCGTGACATGCGTCGGCAATTGATAGTTCGTCGCCCAAAGCGTGAAGCGGGTGTTGTACCAGCCCAGATCGCCGAGCGCCCCGAGCGGCTCCAGGTCGCTCGACGCCCGGATGTTGCTGGCCATGAATTCGGGCGGCGCGAGAAAACTGAACTGGGAATGAATCCGCTTGAGCTGGCCGATCTTGCCGGATTCATCCAGAGCCCGCCGCATCAGCGGCAGCCGGTCGCTGTGCATGAACATCACGCCGTCCATGAACTGGACCTTGTTCTGGCGGCAGGCGGCGAGCATCTCTTCCAGCTCGGCCACGGTCGGGGCGCACGGCTTCTCGCACAGCACATGTTTGCCGGCATTGGCCGCGCGGATGACCCATTCCTTGCGAATGCCCGTCGGCAGCGGGATATAAACCGCGTCGATATCCGGCCGTGCCAGCAGCTCTTCATACGTGCATGCCGCCGGCACTTTTTCATGCGGCGCGACGAGCTGGCATTCGCGAATGTATTCTTCCGCCCGCGGCTGGCTGCGGCTGGCGACGGCGACGAGCGTGGCGTTTTCCGCGTGGCGAATCGCGTCCCAGTTCTTGCGGGCAATATTGGCAGCGCCGAGGATTCCCCAGCGGCAGAGTTTTTCTTTGGTCATAATATTCTCCTTGAAGCGGATTCTAGCCGCTCGGTGGGGTCCAAAGTAGCCCGCTCACTCCGTGAGCGGACATGCCTTCTGCTCGTAATGAACCATTCGCACCGGCGAGCGCGATAACCGCAAATCACCCCCTCGCAAGTAGGGTTTGATTCATGGATTCACGCGTCTCTGGAGCGCCAAACCTACGGCGAGATGAATCACCGCAAGTCGTTTATTCTCCACCATTTCGCCCGACGCGCCGTAACGTAAGTTTGATTCACAAGTGTCAAAAATGATGATTGTTGATTCACAACAACTTTTTCCTGTTATAACATGTGTGTCACTATTATAGATCACCGGGGTGGCACGCCCACGGCTTTACGTGGGCGTGTTTCTGCTCGCCCTACTCTCTCGCCCTCCTCGGTCCCGGGCTCTGCCTGGGACCGCACGTCCTGCGAGGCTCCGCCTCGTGCCCACGGGGAGCGTCTCGCCCTTAACCCCCGCTGATCAGGCTCTAGCCGCCAGCCGGCCTATAAGCGGCCCATGATCCAGAATATTCCCCCGAAAACAGGCGCATCTTCGCGGCCTATGTGTCGCCGCAAACCCTTATTTGAAAGGGTCTTGCGTCATTTTTCTGGTGTCCCATTCTCGGAAACTAGCCCGTTCAATAATTCCGACCCATCCGGGTGGGTTATGCGCGAAGTTATAAGCTATATTTCACGAACAACAGGATACTAGCACACCTTATCAGTGGCAACTATTCTTCCATTACGACCGAATTGTCAAGGAGCGAACCTCCCCAAGCAAGCGGGGAGGCGCGATAGCATCGCACTCTTTAGACGCTCCAATCGGATCATTTATTCACTGTGGACAAAAGAATAATTTTCGCTTGGCGCGAGAGTGCGGGCCACCGCCATGTCCAGCGGGCTGCGCACTCCGTTAGCCAGGCGATTTCCCGGGGATTTCTCGGCGGAGGTCCGCCGTTGTCTCACTCCGCCCTACGCTTCGCCATGCCTTCGCCACCCAACTACTGGCCAGTGGTTACGACCCCGGCGCGCGGGGGCACCATCCAGGAGCTGCTCGGACACAGCAGCGTGGAGACCACCATCCCGGCGCGCCGGGACACCCATGTCCTGAACAGCGGCGGGCGCGGCGTCCGCAGCCCGCTCGACCAATTGGGAAACGCTGCGGTCAACCTATCCCGACCCAGTTAGACTGACCGGCCCGGTCAGCCTATCTCGGCCCCCCCGCCCCACAACCTTCCACCCGAATCTGTTGACAACCGCACACTTAGAGAGATAATCGAGGAAGTTCAGAAACCGGATAGGCTGATCCAATTCAGCTTCCTATCCAGATGGGCTGACCGAATAGGCTGGTCAGTCTAATAATTGTTCGGCGGCAGTTGCAACCCGGGGACTGCTATGGTTTCCAACTTTGCGACTGCTCCGCCCGCGGAAAGCAGTAACATCGAGGAAGGAGTGACAAAGATCATGTCCAGTGCACGCATCGTTGCCATCGCTTTGACACTTATGCAAATCCCCGCTGTGGCTTGCGCCGCCGATTGGCCGCAGTGGCTCGGCCCCGACCGCAACGGCATTTCTCCCGAAACGGGCTTGCTCAAAACGTGGCCCAAGGAAGGCCCCAAGCTCAAGTGGAAAAGCACCGAGTTGGGCGGCGTGGGCTATTCCTCCCTCGCCGTCGCTAAAGGCTTCATCTACGTTCTTGGGGCGTTCGGCGACGACGAGCACGTTGTCGCCCTCGACGAGAAAGACGGCAAGAAGCTGTGGTCCACCAAGATCGGCAAGATCGGACGCTACGAGGGTCGTCCGGAATACCCTGGCCCGCGGAGCACCCCCACCATCGATGGCGACAAACTCTATGCCCTCGGCTCCGCCGGCGACCTTGTCTGCGTCGACGCGATCAACGGCAATGTCATCTGGCGCAAAAGCTTGCCCGACGACTTCGGCGGCAAGGCCGGAATGTGGGCCTATTCGGAATCGCCGCTGGTCGATGGCGACCTGGTTGTGCTTTCTCCCGGCGGAGAGGCCGCCACGATCGTCGCCCTCAACAAGAAGGATGGCATGACGGCATGGAAGTCGGCGGTGCCCGGCGGCGATCGTGCGGCCTATGGCTCGCCGATCTGTGCCGAAACCGGCGGCGTCAAGCAATACGTCTGCTTTCTCCACAACGGCTTGGTCGGCGTCGCGGCCAGCGACGGCAAGTTCCTGTGGCGCTATAAAGAAGTTAGCCATTCATTCGGCCCCAACATGACCACGCCTTTATTCCACAACGGCCTTGTCTTCGGCACTGCGGGCCTTGGCAGCAAAGGCGGCGGCACCGTCAAGTTGACGGCCGACAAGGATAAGGTTACGGCCACCGAGGTTTGGTTCAACGATCAATTGAAGGCGGAGATTTGCGGCTTCCTGCGAGTCGGCGATCACCTCTACGGGACCCCCCGAACCGCCAGACTCGTTTGTGCTGAGTTTGCAACCGGCAAGATCATTTGGAGAGACGCGGCCGTTGGGAAGGGTGCCCTCTGCGTAGCCGATGGCCTCTTGTATGTCCGCGGCGAAAACGGCACCGTGGCTCTGGTCGAGCCAAGCCCCGCCGGCTACAAGGAACTCGGCCGGTTCGACCAGCCCGACCGCAGCAAGAAACCGGCTTGGCCTTATCCGGTCGTCGCCAACGGCTGCCTGTATTTGCGCGATTGCGGAGTGCTGCTCTGCTATGATATCCGGTCGGCCGGCTGATGGTCGTCGCGCAGGAAGCCGGCGCAGTGCCCATAGCGCGAGGTGTCGATGCCGACACCGATGCCAGCCGGGGCGATCCTCGGCGCACGCGGGCGTGTCTGGAGCTTGGCCAAGCCTGCCGATTTGCCCCCCAGTGACCTGGGAGGTGACCCAGGCGCGGGCATGAAACAAAGGCCCGAAGAGGGGACATCGTGGATTCTCAACGCCGAACCACCGGATGCAGTTGACCGGGCCGGCATTTTGGCTTTGCCTGGTTTGACGCCGTTGCAGCCGGCCCGGCAACTGATCCGGGTCGTTCGGCGGTACGCCCGCTCCTACCAGCGCCATCGCAAGATCTTCTTGAGCAGGCCAGCGACGCGCGGCGTTAGGCGGTTCTTGTTGTACTGGTCGCCGATGCGCTTAAGCACTTCCACCTGAGTGGGATAGCAGTGGATGGTGCTGGATAGCGATGATATTGGCAGGCGGCGGGTCAGCAGCAGCGACAATTCGCCGATGATTTCGCCGGCGTGGGAGGCGACAATGGTGCCGCCGACGACCTGGCTTGTCCCTTTACGGCAGTGGATGACCGCGAAGCCCTCTTCTTCGCCGTCGAGGATGGCCCGGTCGACGCGGGACAGCTCTTCGCGGTAGCTGGTGATTTCGATCCCCCGCTCGGCGGCGGCGGCGGGGGTCAGGCCGATGTGGGCGACTTCGGGGTCGGTGTAGGTGGTCCAGGGAATTACCAGCTTGCTGAGGCGTTTGCGGCCAAAGAAGGAGGTGCTGAAAAAGGCGTTCTGGATGCAGAGGCGGGCCATGGCATCGGCGGCATGGGTGAACTGCTGCTTGCCGATGATGTCCCCGGCGGCGTAGATGCGGCGGTTCGCGGTTCGCAGAAAGTCGTCAACCTTAACACCGCGCTGGCCGTACTGCACGCCAGCCGCTTCCAGGCCGAGGCCTTCGACGTTCGGCGTGCGGCCGACGGCGACCAGGATGGCGTCGGCGGTGAGGGTTTGTTCCTGGCCGTTTGTGGAGATTACCAACTCCTTGCCGCTGGCGGCGATTTGAGCGCGAAGCGTCTTCGCATTCAGGTGGATCGCAATTCCTTCGCCGGCAAATTGCTTCGTAATCACTTCGGCTGCTGCTGGGTCGTCCTTCGGCAAGAGTCGGCTGCCGTGGGTGATCAGGTCCACGGAAGAACCGAATCGTCGGAACGCCTGTGCCAGCTCGCATCCAATCGGCCCGCCGCCGATGACGATCAACCGCCGCGGAAGTTCCGTCAGCGAAAATACCGTTTCATTCGTCAGGTAACCGGCTTCGCCCAGACCCGGAACATCCGGCTTCGCTGCCCGCGCGCCGGTGGCGATGACGCACCGTTTGAACGTGAGCGACTGGCCGGCGACTTCGAGCGAATCCGGCCCCGTGAAACGGGCATCACCCAAGAAGACATCGACTCCCAGGCCCGTGAACCGCTCCGCGGAATCGTGATGGCTGATGCGTGCCCGCAACTGCCGCATCCGCTCCATCGCGGCAGTGAAGGCGGCCGCTTTGTCATGGGGCGTCACTGTTGTCTTAATTCCAAACCGCGAAGCCGATGCGACTTCATGAACGGCTCGGGCCGCGCGAATAACGGCCTTGCTGGGGACGCACCCATAGTTGAGACAATCGCCCCCGAGCAGATGCCGCTCGACGAGCGCCGCCTTGCCTCCCAGTCCTGTCGTTCCCAATGCAGAAATGATACCGGCCGTTCCGCCGCCGATGGCGACCAGGTTGTACGGGCCGGTGGGAGTCGGATTTCTCCAGCCCGGCGGATGCGCCTGCACCAGCAGCTCGGCGTTGTGCTTGTCGGAGGGAAGGAGTTCTGGGGGCATAGCTCTTGTAGGTTGCATGAGCGCCAGCGAAATGCACGTGTGGCAAGGCTCGATTCAGAAAATGGCGTGGTTGGCAATATCGATTACGCGTGCATGGCGCTGCGCTTATGCACCCTACAGATTTTGGCCCGATAAAGGATTTGACACAGTTGCCGCTGACGGGTCATATTACACTCAGTAGCGGCTGCCGCTATCCCCGCCAAATTACTCTCCCGCCTTGTTACAGCCCGTCGAGTCCCACCGATGCATATGCTTCCTGTTTGTCCCGGTCCCTCCTCTCGCCGCAGTTTCCTGCAAGCTGGTGCCGTTGGCCTGTCCGGGTTGGGCCTGGCGGATTTGTTGCGGCTGCAAGCGACGGCGCAAGAAAACGGCGGCAAGGCAAGCGGCAATTCCAAAGATAATGACCGCTCCGTCATCTTCGTCTGGCTGCCGGGCGGGCCGCCGCACATGGAAACGTATGATATGAAGCCGGACGCCCCGGAAGATTACCGGGGGGAGTTCCGACCGATTCATACCAACGTGGCGGGCATTGATGTTTGCGAGCATCTGCCGCTGCACGCCAAATGTGCGGACAAGTACTCGCTCATCCGCTCCATCTCCCACGGTTTTGCGGATCACGGGGGCGGGCATAAGAAATTCCTCACCGGCCGCGACCCCAAAGAGCCGACCGGCTTCGTAAACGACTATCCGATGGTCGGCTCGATGGCGGCCAAGGTGCTGGAGAAGCGGAACGTCGGCATTCCGAACTATGTCTGCGGCGTGGACAACGGCCGTCAGGGGATTGATACCTTCAGCTTCGGGGCGGCGTACCTCGGCCCGGCCACTGGCCCGTTCATGGTTCCCGGCGATCCGAGCGACAAGGGCTTCTCCATCCAGAACCTGGCTCTCGACAAGAGCACTGAAAGCCGCCTCGATGACCGCAGCAGTCTGCTGAGCGGCCTCGACAAGCTCCGCCGCGACATCGACCGCAGCGGCACGTTCGACGGCCTCGACAAGTTCAATCGCCAGGCGGTGGATCTGCTCCTGAGCGAGAAGGCCCGCAAGGCTTTCGACCTGTCGCTGGAAGACGAGAAGACCCATGAGCGGTACGGCAAGCACGCCTGGGGAGCCCGAGCCATCATGGCCCGCCGCCTCGTGGAGGCCGGCTGCAAGTTCGTCACGATGGTGATGGAAAACCCGTACGTCTCCGGCGTGCCGCAATTGAAGGAAGGGGTTTACAACTGGGATTCGCACGCGGTCAATTGCCACCTCTTCCACGACGCGCTCGTGCGGCTGCCGATTTATGACAAGGTCATCACCGCCCTGATTGAGGACCTGCACGCCCGCGGCCTGGATAAGAAGGTGCTGCTGGTCGTCACCGGCGAGTTCGGCCGCACTCCGCGAGTCAGTACATCCATCGGCACGCAGACCGGCACCATGCAGCCGGGGCGCGACCATTGGCCGGGGGCGATGAGCGTGCTCGTCTCTGGTGGCGGCCTGAAAATGGGGCAGGTCGTGGGCAGCACCAACAGCAAGGGAGAACACCCGCAGGACCGCCCCCTCAGCCCCTGCGACCTGTGGGCCACCGTCTTCCGCCACCTCGGCATCGACCACCGCACCACCACCTTCCCCGACCACGGCGGCCGGCCGATGTACCTGCTGCCGGAAGGGGAGGCGATTGGGGAGCTGATTTAACCAAAGGATGCGTCCATGAATGCCGCCAGTTTTCCGAACGCGCAAGGTGGCTGGGAAAAGCTCATCGACCAGGTCGTCGACGATGCGGAACCGGCAATTGTCTGTTCCCCCAGCGGAAAAAAAGCCGTCATCGTTCCACTGGACGAATTCAACTCCTGGCAAGAGACGGGTTATCTGCTGGCCAGTCCAGCCAACGCGGCCCATTTGCGAAAGTCTCTTGCGGAAGCCGCTTCGTCCGATAATCCGAAAGCGATTAGGCGTTGGTCGGCAGAGATGTGCGCTTTGCGCGAGAAAATCTCAGAAGAGGACCACGCCACTTTCATGGCTGCTCTGGAGGAGCAGAAACGCGTCGGAAAGGAAATGATGCGGCGCTAAATGGGACTGCAATAATGCCGCCCGACCCGCTTGATACAAAAGAGAATATGGGTGAGGAGCCCTCTTCCTCGCCGCCGTCCCAGCGCTCTTGGCCGCGATTAGCGGTTCTGATGGTAGCTGCTGGGGTGTCTTTTGCCCTCTTCGGCCTGATCTTGCTGCTTTTGTCCCAGCTGTCCGTAGACTTTCGTTTAGCGATCAAGGGATTAGGAGGCGGGGGTGAGTTCATTGCCGTCGGGAACTTGCTCATCATCTTGGGTTTCCTCTGCCTGTTCGTTCGTTGGCTACTTCGCCCGGTCTACATCCGTTAGAATAGCGTCGTTGTAAGCTCAAACGATTCCAAGGAGCCCCCTCATGTCCCTCTCCCGCCGCACCTTCCTCCAATCCTCGTCCGTCGCCCTCGCATCGGCCGCTGCCGCGCCGTACTTTTTTTCCACGCCCAAAACAATGGCGGATGAGACGAAGGCGAAAAACGACCGGCCGTTGGTGGGGTGTATCGGGCTGGGAGGGATGGGGAACGGCGACGCCCGGGCGGTCAAGCAGTATGGGGACATCGTGGCGGTTTGCGACGTGGACAAGAACCATGCCGAGGCGGCGGCGGCTCATAAGGAGGTTGGCGAAGGGAAAGCGGAGGTCTTTGAGGACTACCGCAAGCTGCTGGAACGCAAGGACATTGAAATCGTCACCATCAGCACGCCGGACCACTGGCACACCGCCATCGCCCTCGCTGCCCTGCGAGCCGGCAAGGATGTCCATTGCCAGAAACCACTGACCCTGACCATCGCGGAAGGGAAGCTGCTCTGCAAAACGGTGAAGGAGACCGGCCGCGTCTTCCAGGTCGGCACGCAGCAGAGGAGCGAGAGCGGGTTCCTGACGGCGGTGGCCTTGGCCCGCGAGGGACGCATCGGCAAAATCAATCGCGTGACCGTGGCGATCGGCGGGGCTCCGCGCGGCGGCAAGTTCAAAAAGACCACTCCCCCATCGAACCTCAACTGGGAGATGTGGCTCGGCCAGGCCCCGCTCGTCGATTACATCCAGCAGCGTTGCCACGCCGACTTCCGCTGGTGGTACGAATACTCCGGCGGCAAGATGACCGACTGGGGTGCCCATCACGTCGACATCGCCCAGTGGGGCATCGGCATGGAGGAATCCGGCCCGACCAGCGTCGAAGTCGTCGCTGCCGAGCATCCCGTTCCCTTTGAAAAAGGCTGGCCGACTGTCGATGACACCTTCAACGCCGCCGTCACCTTCAATGTGAAGTGCCTGTTCGCCAACGGCGTGGAAATGCTCATCCGCGACGACGCCCAGGATCTCGGCTTTGACAACGGCATCATGTTCGAGGGGGAAAAAGGCCGCTTCTTCGTCAACCGGGGCAAGCTGACCGGCAAGCCGGTGGAAGACCTGGAAAAGAACCCGCTTGCCGAAGACGTGCTACTGAAGCTCCGCAAGGGCAAGAAGTTCGACGGCCACATGGCAAACTTCATCCAGTGTACCAAGGACCGCTCGCTCCCCGTCTCCGACGTCTACTCCCACCACCGGGTTCTCACCACCTGCCACCTCGCCAACATCGCCCTCCGCCTCGGTCGCAAGCTCAACTGGGACGCGATGGCCGAGCAAATCACCGGCGACGAGGAAGCCAACGGCTGGCAGACGCGGGCGCAGCGGAAGGGGTATGAAGTGGCGTAGGTCGCAGAGTGCGGCGTGCCTTTACTCAGTTTGGCTTTGGGTGAGCGCCGACAAGACGTTCGCGTAGGCTTCGCTCCAACGCGGGTCTGACTTAAACCAGATGAAAGTTGGGTCGAGGTTGCAAATCTGGTCGGGATCAATGTCCGCTTCTTCCGGCGTGTTTTCCAAGGACAAACATTTTTTGCGGTAGGAAAAGCAGCCTTTCGGTGGAAAGGTGGCCAAGCTGCTCCGGGGAAAGTACGCTTAAACGCCTGGGAAGAGGGGCCGAGGGCATCATCCCCATTCTATCCACGCTGACCAGCGCGAGGAACGTTCCCCTGTCCAATCAAGAAGGCTCATCCGACTGAAGAGTACGCCGGAGTCTACCCGCCGTCTCCGTTGAATTTTAGAGGCATAACTCCGGTGTCCCAGGGCTACTCATTACCGCATTTCATTGACCCAACCCCGCTCTGCGGCTAGGATTTAGGCTTGCAGGACTGTTCTCATTTTCAAATGAACCAATCGACAATATGGTTTTGTCCCGCTGGAAATTCGCTCCGGGCCTGGCTGCCATTATCGCAGTGGCCTTGTCGTCGATAGCGAGCATGTTCGGTTTGGCGCTGGCCTCTGAAACGGCGAAACCCACGCCCGAGCAACTGCAGTTCTTTGAAACAAAGGTCCGGCCGATTCTGGTGGCCAATTGCCATAAGTGCCATTCGGGGAAGGAGCCGAAGGGAGACTTGGGCCTGGATTCGCGCGGCGGACTGCTGGCGGGGGGTGAGTCGGGAGAGGTTGTCGTTCCCGGTCAGCCGGAGAAGAGCCTGCTGGTGGAGGCGATTAATCGCACCTCCCTCGAAATGCCGCCGGATAAGAAGCTGGCGGATGCCGACATTGCCACGCTGACCGAGTGGGTGAAGCTCGGTGCGCCGTGGCCGGAAGAGCCCGGCAGCAACGGGCCGATGCTCCGCAAGACGCGCGGCAAGATTACCGACGAAGATCGGGCTTATTGGGCGTTTCAGCCGGTGAAGAAGATGGTGGCTCCTGAAATTGGCAGTGACATCTGGTCGCGCGGCAGCATCGACCGCTTTCTGCTGGCGCGGATGATTCCGCAAGGTCTCCAGCCGGCGGCAGAAGCGGATAAGGGAACGCTCGTCCGCCGGGTCACGTTCGATTTGCTCGGTCTGCCGCCGTCGCCGGAAGAGGTGCTGGCCTTTGTAAGTGACACTGGCCCCGACGCCTACGAACGACTCATCGACCGATTGCTCGCCAGCCCGCAATACGGCGAACGCTGGGCCCGACACTGGCTGGATCTCGTTCGCTACGGGGAATCGGACGGTTACAAGCAGGATGGCTATCGTCCCAGTGCCTGGCGATACCGCGACTATGTCATCCGCAGCCTCAACACCGACAAGCCGTACGACCGCTTCGTGCAGGAGCAAATCGCCGGGGATGAAATCGCCCCGGACGACCCCGAAGCTCTCATCGCCACCGGCTACTATCGGCTCGGCATCTATGAATACAACCAGCGGGATGTGCGGAATCAGTGGAACATCATCCTCAACGACATCACCGACGTAACCTCCGATGTCTTCCTCGGCATGGGGATGAGCTGCGCCCGCTGTCATGACCACAAATTCGATCCGATTTTGCAGAAAGATTACTACCGCTTGCAGGCGTTCTTCGCCCCCATCATACAGCGGGACGACGTGCCGGCTGCCACGCCGCAGGCTTGCGGGGATTACCGCGAGAAGTTAAAAGCGTGGGAAGAAAAAACGGCGGACCTGCGCGGGCAGATTGATGAAATCGAGAAGCCACATGTCGATGCCGCCGCCAAGGCGTTCATCGCCAAGTTCCCCGTCGATATCGAACCGATTTTTTCGAAGACAGAAAATGAACGCACGCCGCTGGAAGCACAGCTCGTCCGCCTGGCGGCCCGGCAAGTGATCGAAGAGGGAGGCAAGGTCGACTTCCCCAAGAAGCTCAAGGGGGACGAGAAAACGAAGTGGGAAGGGTTGAAGAAGGGGCTTGCGGAGTTCGATAGTCAAAAGCCTCAGCCGCTGCCGGAAGCGATGATGATCAGCGACGTGGGGCCGGTGGTCTCGCCGGTCACGATTCCCGGCAAGCGCAGCGCCGAAGAGATCGCTCCCGGTGCGCCGAGCGTGATTGACCCATCGCCACTGGAAATCTTGCAGCCTTCAACGTCGCTGAACTCCACTGGCCGGCGGACGGCGCTGGCCCAGTGGCTGACGCGGGCGGACAATCCGCTGACGCCGCGAGTGATGGTCAACCGCATCTGGCAGTATCACTTCGGCAGGGGACTCGTCGAAAGCAGCAGCGACTTCGGCCGTCTCGGCCAGCCGCCGAGCCATCCGGAATTGCTCGACAACCTCGCAGCCGATTTCATCAACAGCGGCTGGAGCATGAAGGACGTTCATCGCTGGCTGTTAAGTTCGGCGGCTTATCGGCAAGTCGCCCATGGACCCGACGTGAACGATTCCGCCGCCAAAGACCCCGCCAACAAGTGGGTTTCGCGCATGACGGTTCGCCGCCTGGGGGCCGAACAAATCCGCGATGCGGCGCTGACCGCCACCGGCGAACTCGACGGCACTCGCGGTGGCCCCGGGGGCGAAAACGCTTCTTCCCGCCGCAGCGTCTATCTCAAAGTCATGCGCAACAAGCGGGACGACTTGCTCGACGTCTTCGACGTTCCCGACGGCTCCAACAGCATCCCGCAGCGAAATGTCACAACCACGCCGACGCAATCGTTACTGATGATCAACGGGCCGTGGATGCTCGCGCGGGCCAAGGCGCTGGCGGAGAGAATCGAACGCGAGAATGGCAGCGCCACGAGGGAACAGAAGATCGCGGCCGTTTATGGAAGCCTCTTCGGTCGCGCTCCGACGGCCGATGAATCCGCCACGGCGACGGCGTTTCTAGGAGATGGATCCTCCAAAGAGCGGCTGATTGACCTGTGCCATGTGCTGTTGAACTCCAACGAATTCTTGTACGTCGACTGAGTGTTCTTTGCCCCAACGGGGCAGTCTATGTCAGCCCAGGCTAAGGCGGCGCTTCGCCGCCGCAGGCCTGGGTTAGAAGGATCACGAATCCACAAAGCCCCAACGGGGCGCGCTAGAGGTGAGCCATGCCCCAGTCCCTTGCGAAAGTGCTGATCCACATGGTTTGGAGCACGAAACACCGCACGCCATTTCTCATGGACAAGCAGATTCGCAAGGAGCTCTACGCTTATATGGCAACCGTTCTGCAAACCCTGGATTCACCCGCACTGATCATTAACGGTGTGGAAGACCATGTGCATGTGCTCTGCTTGATGTCGCGAAAGATCACGCTGGCCCAGCTCTTCGAAAGGGTCAAGTCGGATTCTTCCAAATGGATCAAGACGAAGGGACTCGAATACGTCGAATTCTATTGGCAAGGAGGATACGGCGTCTTTTCTGTGAGCGAATCCAATTGCCCGGACGTGAAGAAGTACATTGAGGATCAAGAACGACACCATCAGGCGATGAGCTACCAGGACGAATTCCGCTGGCTCTGCCAGAAACATGGCATCGAGATCGATGAGCGCTACGTTTGGGACTAGCTCGCCCCGTTGGGGCTCCTGGGAATTCTGTCCTGGTTACCCAGGGTTGCGGCGGCGAAGCGCCGCCTTACCCTGGGCTGACATAGATTGCCCCGTTGGGGCCAGGAAGGGATAGCTGCACCCGCCAATTCCATCGGGTGCTCGCGAAATTGGACTTCGAAAGACTACGGCGATGATTTGGGCTACAATCGACGTCTGATAAGGAATCAGAAATGGAAAGATGGACGACCATTCAGCCGCTGCTTGAAGAGTTTCAGGCTATGTTGTCGCCGTCTTTTCCGAGGCTTGAAGTGATTCATGCGAATGACCGTGCCTGGAGCATGGAAGAGTATAAACGGCTTCGTGCAAAGGGGTTTCCTTCAAAATGTCGGGGCGTTTATTTGATTTTCGATGAAAGAGCACTTCTACAATATGTAGGAGTGGCAACGGTTAATTTCGATAAGCGAGTTTGGAGTCACGACAATCGATTGGAACGTCGCTGGACGGACATAATCTGCTTTGATGATCGCCATATTTGCCTTGCATCGGCACTTGAATATTTTCTCGTCATGCGACTTAGTCCCCCGTTTAACACGACGTTTGTCGGCCACGCGTTAGCCCAATAGACCTGTTCCATGCCAGTCTCAAATCTGAAATCTGAAATCTCAAATCCGTCGGGTATCTCCCGCCGCGAGATGCTCCTCTCCGCCGGTGCCGGCTTTGGCGGCCTGGCCCTTGCGCACTTGCTGCCAACTTCCGTCTTCTCGGCGACCAGCCCGCTGGCCCCCAAAACTCCCCACGTCCCCCCGCGCGCCAAATCCGTCATCTTCCTCTTCATGGAAGGTGGCCCCAGCCATCTCGACACGTTCGATCCCAAGCCGCTGCTCAAGGAGCTCCACGGCAAGCCGATGCCGGCGACGTTCAAGCCGGTGATCCTGGCGATGGGGGAGAATAACAGCCCCATCATGGATTCGCCCCGCAAGTGGAAGCAGCACGGCGAGGGGGGCCTGTGGGTTTCCGACTGGCTGCCGCACACGGCGAGCTGTGCGGATGACCTGTGCGTCATCCGCTCCTGCTGGACCAACGGGCTGAACCATTCGGGCGGCGTTTGCCAGATGAACACCGGAAGCACCATCGGCGGCCGACCGTCGCTGGGGGCCTGGGTCAGCTATGGCCTGGGGACGGAGAACGAGAACCTGCCCGCGTTCGTGGTGATGGAGGACAACGCCGGCCAGGTCATCAACGGCCCTCGAAACTGGTCCGCCGGATTCATGCCCGCCGGCTATCAGGGAACGGCGCTGGCCAGCGGGCCGGAGCCGATTCGCTTCCTCGCCTCACCAAAAGGCATCACGGACGCCGAGCAGCGGCAAAAGCTGGACCTGCTCAAACGACTCAACCAGGCACATGCCGCCCAGCGGGCCAGCCAGAGCGAGCTCGAAGCCCGCATCGCCAGTTACGAGCTCGCCTTCCGGATGCAAGCCGAAGCGCCAGAAACGGTCGATATCAAGGATGAGACAGCAGAGACGCAGACGCTCTACGGCCTCGATCAGAAGGAGACGCAGGGCTTCGGACGGATGTGCCTCTTGTCCCGCCGCCTCGTCGAGCGGGGGGTCCGTTTCGTGCAGCTTTACAGCGGTGCTGGCAGCAAGTGGGACGCCCATAGCGGCATTGAAAAGAACCACGGCGGCCTCTGCAAAGCCACCGATCAGCCGATTGCCGGGCTACTCAAGGACCTGAAACGCCGCGGGCTCCTTAACGACACGCTCGTCATTTGGGGGGGCGAATTCGGCCGCACTCCCATGAGCGAAAAGGGGGACGGCCGCGACCACAATCCCTACGGCTTCACTATGTGGGTCGCCGGCGGCGGCATCCGCGGCGGCCGCACCGTCGGCACCACCGACGACATTGGCTTGCACGCCGTGGAGGACCGGCTGCATGTCCACGACCTGCATGCCACCTTCCTCCGCCTGCTCGGCATCGACCACATGCAGCTCGTCTACCTCAGCAAAGGCCGGCCCGAACGGCCGACCATCAATGAGGGGAGTGCCTGCGAGAAGGTCATCACGGGGTGACGCATCTGGATCCGCCCGTCCTACGCCTGCGTTCCCTTTTTGAGCCGGGAAAGCAGCTCTCCCCGGGAATGGACGCCAAATCGCTTGTAGATCACGCGCACATGGTTATGCACCATGTGGTAGCTACGGCCGGTTTGGGCGGCGACCTCGATTTCGGTCAGCCCGTCCGCGATGAGATTCAGCACTTCCGCCTGCGGGGGGGAAAGGTCGAAGTCGAGCGGCAGCCGCCGGCCGCTTGGCGCGGGCGTTCCGCCATGGGTCGAATCTTCATCCAGCGAAAACGACCTGAGTTGCCGCTCTGCGGTAATCAAGCAGGGAACCGCTCCCAGCCGGATGCGGTCGTTCAGGCCCAGGCCGCCGAATTGCGTCAGTTTGCCGTTCACGTCCACCCCATTGCGGCTGCCGAGGTCTTCAATGGTGATGTCCCCCCGCTCGCCGATGCGCAGGCGGGCGTGGATGCGCGAGATGGAGGAGTCGCAAATGACGATGGCCTGGTCCGTGGAGCGGCCAATCGAATATTCCCCCGGCCTCAGTTCAAACGGCAGGTTTCCGCCTACCGGCCAAGCACTAACCAGCCACATGGCCTGGTCCTTTCGGAATGCAGGTGCGATGAGATTGTTCCCCTATCTCTAAAGTCGCATTCGGCGCGCAAAACCGGGCGGGAATTCCGAAAAGTTTTTTTGGGGCCGAAAAACGCGGTGTTGTTGGCCGTATTTCGGTTGCGGCAGAGCGGTTGTCGCCGACCCAGGATTCTCAGATACCGGTGGGGGGTAGTTTGCGTCGCTGATGCCAGGGCGTGTTCGGCTTCGAATTAATTGATGGACAAGGTGGACGTGTGTCCCAAAGAGTCGCTTGATCTTCCCTGAGTCAATTCCCACAATTACTTCGCTGCGAGCGCCTGCTCCAAGTCCGCGATCAAGTCCTCCGTGTTCTCAATCCCGCACGACAGCCGGATCATGTTGTCGGGGATGCCGAAGCGCTGGCGGTCTTCGGGGGAGACCTCGTAGTAGCTCATGATGAGGGGCTGCTCGATGAGGGATTCCACGCCGCCGAGGCTGGGGGCGATGCGGGCGATTTTGGTGGCGTCGACAATGGCCGCGGTCTGCCGCCAGTCGGCGTCTTTGACCAGGAAAGTGACCAGGCCGCCGTAGCCCCGCATCTGCCGCCGGGCCAGCTCGTGGTAGGGATGCGTTTTCAGGCCGGGGTAGTAGACTTTTTCGACCCGCGGGTGGGCGGCCAAGAATTCGGCGATGGCCTGGCCGTTCTCGTTGTGCCGCGTCATGCGGAGCTCAAAGGTTTTCAGCCCTCGCTCCAGTAGATAGATATTGTGCGGGGAGTTGATGGCCCCCATGATGCCGCGGAGGTTGCGGACGTCCTCCAGCTTCGTTTTGCAGCCAATGATGACCCCGGCGAGGAGGTCGTTGTGGCCGCCGAGGTATTTCGTGGCGGAGTGCAGCACGTAGTCGATGCCGTGCTCGATGGGGCGAATGTTGTACGGCGTTCCCAGCGTGGCGTCGATCAGCGTTTCCACCTGGTGGTGGCGGCCGAGCTCGGCGAAGCGGGAGAGGTCCACGATAGAGAGGTGCGGGTTGGTGGGGGATTCACTGACGAGCAGCTTCGTCCGCGGGTTGATGGCGGCGGCCATCGCGTCGTAGTCGCAGGCTTTCACCTGCCGCGTGACCACGCCGAATCGCGAAAGGTGTTTCGCGCAGAACTCGCGGCTGCGGTGGTAACACTCGTCAAAGAAGACGACTTCATCGCCGGCGGAGAGCTTGGCCATGAACAGCCCGACGAAAGCCGCCATTCCGCTGGCGTAGAGGATGCCTTCTTCACCCCCCTCAAGGGCGGCCAGCTTCTTCTCGACAACTCTTTCACTGGGGTTACCGTAGCGGCCATACTCTTCGCGCTGCTGCTTTTGCTCGATGAAGTCGATCACCGCCTGCGTGCTGGTGAAGGTGTAGGTGGACGCGCAGATGATGGGGTCCGTGATGGAATCCGCGATTTTCTGGCGGGCCTCGCCGGCATGGACGGCGAGCGTGGAAGGGCCGAAACCGCGGCTGTTTTCGCCGGAAGTCGGATTAGGGGGAGACGACATGATTGTTCCAAGCTCCGATTCCAAGCCGGGAAAACGGGCCAACTCGGAAGCAGGACCATCACGCCAAAGCAGCTCGACCAGGCGGCGGGTCAAGCATCATCGGCACCTCGGGCAATTAGTGCCGCGCAGGTGCTGGTGGCTCTTTAGCAGATTGAAGGCTGCAAGCGGCCGCAAATCCCAATGCGAAGGCCATTCTACTTGGGGCAAGAGAGAATCACAAGATGCGGCTGAAAACGCGCGGGGCACGCCCAGTTGTGTGTGCCTTCCGCCCAAATCAAGCCTCGCGTGTATAATGTTCCCATGTCCGCCCCGCGTCGCAGCCGAGCCCGAGAAATCGTCCTGCAGATCCTGTACGAGGACGATCTGAATCCCGACCGCAATCTGGCGGCCGCGGACCAGTTCCTCTGCCGGCGGCTGGGGGAGGACGAAGAGCTGATCGCGTTTGCCCGCGGACTGCTGGCCGGCGTGCGGAAAAACCGCGGGGAACTGGATGGCCGGCTGGACGAGCTGGCGGACAACTGGCGGATTTCCCGCATGGCGGTGACCGACCGGAACGTGCTGCGGCTGGCGGCCTACGAGATGCTGTTCACCGATACGCCGGGGGCGGTCGCCATCGATGAGGCGGTGGAATTGGCCAAGCGGTTCGGGGCCAAACAGTCTCCCCATTTCGTCAACGGCATCCTGGACCGGATGTGGCGGAACCGAGAAGGCCAGGAAAAAGGGAAGTAAGGCGAAAGGACGACATGGGACTGTTTGATTACTTTAAGAAAGCGCCGGAATCTGCCCTGGAGAAAACTCTGCCGCCGCCAGCGCCGCGCATGGCCAAGGATCAGCCCGCCCCAGGACTCTTCACCGGCCTCAAGCAGGCCCTCAAGAAGACGGCGGACCTCCTCAACACGGATGTCCGCGATCTCTTTAAGAAGGAAGGGCGGCTGGTTGACGAGCCGTTCCTGACGGAGCTATTTGCAATCCTGGTGAAGACCGACATGGGGGTGGGGCCTGCGGCGCGCATTCGCGACAAGATCGGAACCGATTTCCGCGCGCGCGTCGTCCACATGCAAGACGTGCTCGCCGTTGTCAAAACCGAATTGCGGGAGCTCCTGGCGCAGCCGGAGAAGCCCGTACACCTGGCCGCCAGCGGTCCGACGGTGATTCTGGTCGTCGGCGTGAATGGCTCGGGAAAAACGACGTCCATCGCCAAGCTGGTGCACCATTTCCGCGGCCAAGGGAAGCGAGTCGTGCTGGGAGCCGCCGACACGTTTCGCGCCGCGGCCGTCGATCAGCTCACGATTTGGGCGGACCGGCTGGGGGCGGAGATTGAAAGGGGACCACCCGGCGGAGACCCGGCCAGCGTGGCGCACAAGGCCGTGGCCAGGGCCGTCGAAACCGGCGCGGAGATCTGCATCGTCGATACCGCCGGCCGTTTGCAAACGCAAACCAACCTGATGCAGCAGCTGGAGAAGATCTACCGGGTCATTGCCAAGCAGATTCCCGATGCGCCGCACGAAGTGCTGCTGGTGCTCGACGCCACCGCCGGACAAAATGCCCTCAGCCAGGCCAAAGGCTTTTCCGAAGCCGCCAAATGCACCGGCATCATCCTGGCCAAACTGGACGGCACGGCGAAAGGCGGGGTCGTCATCCCCATCCGCGAGCAGTTCGCCATCCCAGTCAAGTTTATCGGCCTGGGGGAAAAAGCGAGCGATCTCGCCGTGTTTCGCGCGGACGAGTTTATCGACGCGCTCTTCGCAGAATGGAAATAGTACTAGGCCTTCTCTTGGAGTCCGTTAAGTTTATCCCATTGCTGGCGGATTGACGCCAATCCGCTAACCGGGGCCTGGCAGGCAAAGTTCTCGCAAATGAAGACGCTGGGATGCTCACCGGCAGCCGTGCGGCCGGCGAAAAGTGGACCGAGATGCTGTGTATGTTTCTGCCCCGGCTTGCCGAGGCCGATGACGCGGCGGGGGATGAAGCGCTGGTGGAGGTCCGTCAGCGCGGCGCTAGTTTCGTCGTTGTCCGGGCCGACGATGACGATCTCCGGCATGGGACCGAGGTACATGTCCAGGGCAATCAGCAGTTGACCGGCCGCGGTGGGGGAGCGTTCCATCACGCTCAAGCCAATGAGCAATGCCCTTTCCGCCGCGGAGAGATATTCGTTGCGCCCGCAGAGCTTGCCGAGCCGCAAGAGAGCCGTGGCGGCCATGGCGTTGCCGCTGGGAACGCTGCTGTCGTGCAGGTCTTTGTTGCGGGCGATGAGCTGCTCATGGTCATCCGCGGTGAAGTAAAAGCCGCCGCGCTCGTTGTCGGCGAACCGGGCCAGCAGGATGTCGGCGAAGCGGACTGCTTCGTCAATCCATTTTTCGTCGAAGGAAGATTCGTAAAGCGTGACGAGCGCGTTCACAAGATATGCGTAGTCATCCAGATACGCATCCAGCTTGGCCTCGCCGTGGCGATAAGTGTGCAGCAGCCGGCCATCGGGGCGGGACATCTTCGCCAGGATGAACGCTGCGGCTTTCTCGGCAGCCGCGAGGTAACTGGGCTGCGATAGGGTGACGCCGGCCTTCGCCAGAGCGTCAATCATCAAGGCATTCCAACTCACCAGGATCTTATCGTCCTTGCCGGGGCGGATTCGCTTGTCTCGCACCGCCAGCAGTTCCTGCCGCATCTGCGCCAGGTCCAGCTCCAACTTCTTCACCTCCATGCCTTTGATAGCGGCGCATTGGGCGATGGTCTTGGGCAGGTTGAGAATACTGGTGCCATGCTCAAAATTGCCCTCTGATGTCACATCATAGACGTAACAAAAAATCTTTGCCCGCTCCTTGCCAAGGACTGCTTCAATCTCCGGCGGCGTCCAGACGTAGAACTTTCCTTCTTCCCCTTCGCTGTCGGCGTCCTCGGTGCTTTGAAAGCCACCTTCCGGGTCGGTCATGTATTTGAGAATGTAGTCCGCCGTCTCGCGGACGACGCGGGCGAACCGCTCTTGGTGCGTGGCCGTGAACGCTTCCAAATACGCCGCCATCAGCAGGCTGTTGTCGTACAGCATCTTCTCAAAGTGCGGCACCAGCCACCGCTCGTCCACGCTATACCGGGCAAAGCCGCCGGCCAGATGGTCGTAGATGCCACCGCTAGCCATCTTGTCGAGTGTCAGCGTGACCATGTGGAGCGATTCCGGTCCTGGATGACGCTGCCACATCCGGAGCAGTACTTGCAGGTCCATCGAGTGCGGGAATTTCGGAGCGGTTCCAAATCCGCCGTGGGTCATGTCAAACGCCCGCTGCAGTTTCTGCTCAGCGGATTTGAGGAGTTGCAGATTCAGTTTTTGGGCAGGCTGGAAGCCTACCCCACTGGCATCTTCCCCCACGCTTTGCAAGTGAGCCGTCATCTCCGCCCCCTGCGCTACGGCCGCTTCCCGCCGGTTCTGCCAGGCGTCGACGACTGCCGCCAGGATCTGGTCAAAGCCGGGCATACCGCGTCCCGAAGTCGGCGGCCAGTACGTGCCGCCAAAGAACGGCTGCAAATCGGGGGTGAGGAACACCGACATCGGCCAGCCGCCGCGCCCGGTCATGAGCTGCACGGCGTTCATGTAAATCTGATCGAGGTCCGGCCGCTCCTCGCGGTCCACCTTGATGCAGACGAAGTGCTGATTGAGATAGTCTGCAATCCCTTGGTTCTCAAAACTCTCATGCTCCATCACATGGCACCAGTGGCACGCCGAATAGCCGATGGAAAGAAAGATCGGCCTGCTTTCTGTCTTCGCGCGCGTTAACGCCTCCGGCCCCCAAGGGAACCAGTCCACTGGGTTGTTCTGGTGCTGCAGCAGATACGGGCTGGTTTCGCGCGAGAGGCGGTTGGGCATGGGAAGTAATTAGCGGCAGGTGTGTGGCATTGCCTAGGAAGACGGATACTAACCTCCACTATACCTCAGCGCCCCGCCGAGTCTTCCCGCCGCAAGAAATGTAGGCCGCCAGTCCTCTGGCGAGCTCCGAGAGTCGAGGTTGTGACCTGAAAGACGTGGAGCGGGGTTGGTGGTTGCGGTGGGCGTTATGCGGCAGGCAGATTCGCTGCGGCGATTTCTTGCCTGGGGGTGCTTTCGCCACTGCCATCCGAACTCTGCCGGCTCGCGAGAGGACTCGCGGCCTACTTTTCTTGGCGTTGTGATGACCGGGGTCGGGAGTCTTTGGCGTCGCAAGACGTACCACCGGAAATCGTTCGGCCGCCAAAGAGTCCCGACCCCCTGAGGTGGAAATGGATCACGCGTCGGATAGCGAGCGCCGACTCGCCTCCGCGTCTTCCCTGGCGCTAGGCCTGACTCCTGAAATACGTCAGGGGGACGGGAGTCTTTGGCGAGCTGAGTCTTTTGCCGGTGGAGGCTCACTCTCGCCAAAAACTCCCGACCCCGGTCTTTACGCTGCTGCCGACACCAGTGGCTGGAGTTCAAGCTGGGTTACCGGCGGCAATTGAGCGGTGGCGAGCACTCGGTTGACGGCGTCGAGGCTGGTCGACTGGGGTGCTGTGATTTCAACCCCGATGGCTCGGCCATCCGCAGCGTAGTCGATGACCAGTCCGCTTTCGCAGCGAACCGAGCGAGCGCTCTTGTCCCCGAGCTTGCGGGGAAGCATAGAGATAGGCCGCGAATGGGCGGCCGTTGCGGTAGGTGATTTGCAGATAGCGGTAGGTGATTTGCAGATAGCGGTGGGTGATCATGCTGTGTTAGGAAAAGGCATTTGACAGAAAAATGGAAGACAGAAACATTTTTCTGTCCTCCATTTTTCTGTCAAATTGTATTTCATGGCAGCTTCCCGACGTTGCAGCAGAGCAATTGGGCAGACCGAAGAATAACGTGGAAAGGATCACAGTGTTTCGAGCACTACGTGGAAGGCTCGATCATTTTTTGCGTTGTTTTTCATGTGCCACTTATCGAGGCGCCTCCCAGCGCGAAAACAAGATCCCGCGGCTCGACCTCGACAAGCGATCCGCTACCCGGCTCCTTCGGATGGACATAGTAGAGGCGGCGGATGCGGGCCTCAACCGGCCAAGCATCCTCAAAGATAAAGCACTCCAACATGTCGAGGATGCCGCGATCGATGAAAACCAGGAAACCAGCCCCGTATTGCAGGTCGGACATCTTCGCGTACACGTCCCCGACGACAATCCTTTCCAAAGACGGCAACCGTTGGGCGCTGTCGGGAACGGCGAAATGCGTAAAGAAACCGACGCCTGTGTACTCGCGCCTAGAGACGGTGGCGGCCGTGAATTGCTCGCGCATCACTTCCAGTGCTGGGTGCTCGCCCCGTAGCGCGAATTCCATGACTTGGCGCTCCAGCGAATTCACAATGCAACCTCCGTCGCACAAGTCCTAATCGTCACTTACGCCTTCTGGCTCACCGGCTCAATCGCGAGCAGCTCGCTGAGCTCCCCCTGATCCGCCATTTTGCGGATGTCTTCGGTGATCTTCATGGAACAGTACTTGGGGCCGCACATGCTGCAGAAGTGGGCGGATTTGAAGGTGTCCTGGGGGAGCGTTTCGTCGTGGTAGCTGCGGGCCGTTTCGGGGTCGAGGGAGAGGCGGAATTGCTCGTTCCAATCGAAGGCAAAGCGGGCCCGGCTGAGGGCGTCGTCACGGTCGCGGCTGCCCTTGCGGTGGCGGGCGAGGTCGGCGGCGTGGGCGGCGATTTTGTAGGCGATGACTCCCTGCTTCACGTCCTCGCGGTTGGGGAGGCCGAGGTGCTCCTTGGGCGTGACGTAGCAGAGCATGGCCGCCCCGCTCCAGCCGGCGAGAGCGGCCCCAATTGCACTCGTGATGTGGTCGTAGCCGGGGGCGATGTCGGTGACGAGCGGGCCCAGGACGTAGAACGGAGCGCCCTTGCAGACTTCGATCTGCTTTTTGATGTTCATGTCGATCTGGTCCATCGGGATGTGCCCCGGACCTTCGACCATGACCTGCGTCCCCTTGGCCCAGCCTTTTTCGACGAGGCCGCCAAGGGCGTTCAGCTCCGCGAACTGGGCCTCGTCGCTGGCGTCGGCGATGCTGCCGGGGCGGAGGCCGTCGCCGAGGGACCAGGTGACGTCGTACTGGCGCATGATGTCGCAGAGGTCCTCAAAATGCTCGTAAAGCGGATTCTGCTTGCGGTGGACCATCATCCACTTGGCAATCAGCGAGCCCCCGCGGCTGACGATGCCGGTGACGCGGCCGGTGGTGAGGTGCAGGTGCTCCAGCAACACGCCGCAATGGATGGTCATGTAGTCCACCCCCTGCTTCGCCTGATGCTCCACCATGTCCAGGAAGTGCTGCGGCCGCATGTCCTCGATGTTGCCGCCCAGTTCCTCCAGCATCTGATAGATGGGCACCGTGCCGATGGGAACCGGCGAGGCGGCAATGATCGCCGCGCGAATGCCGTCGATGTCCTTGCCGGTGGAAAGGTCCATCACGGTGTCCGCTCCGTAATGGACGGACGTGTGCAGCTTGTCGAGCTCCTCGTCAAAGTTGCTGGTCACCGCGGAATTGCCGATATTGGCGTTGATCTTGCATGTGGCGGCGATGCCGATGCACATCGGCTCGAGGCGGCCGGCGAGATGGACCGTGTTGGCCGGGATGACCATCCGGCCGATGGCGACTTCTTCGCGAATGAGTTCTGGAGTGAGCCCTTCGCGCTGGGCAACGAACTCCATTTCGGGCGTGATCTGGCCGGCACGGGCGGATTCAATTTGGGTGGTCATAGTCGTCAGAATAGACGATTACTCGCGCGCCTTAAAGGGAGTGGGGGAGCGAGGAATTCCGAATTCCGAATGGCGAATGGCGAATGGGAAGGCACTTTACCGGTCTTTCATTCGTCATTCGTCATTTGAATTTCGTCATTTTCTCTCTCCCCTTACCGCAACTTCGCAAAGTCCAAGTCCAGCGTGTGCGTGTGCTTAGGATCCCGGTTGAATTCCTTCAGCAAGGGCGAGTAAGCCGTGACGTAGATCTTGTTATTCTTGGGCACGAACCTCATCGTCCGCAGCCAGCCGTCACCGCCGTTTTTCAGGTTCTGGTAGTCGGTGAGCAACTCGATGACGGGTGCCCCCGCGTCGTTCTTGCTCACTTGCATATTCACGCCGCCGACATGGCCGCAAGCCACCATGAAGATGTTCGGCTGCTTGCGGACGAACTTGTCCCACATCTCGTCGCCGCTATTCCCCACCAGGCCGTACCCTTTCAGCGGGCTTTCGGTCCTGACCTTCAGCCCTAGGTAGCTGTGGGTGGCCACAATGACATTGTGTTGAGGATGTTCCTGGCAAATTTTAGCCGCCCAGGCCAAGGTCTCGTCCGTGGGATGGAATTCCAGGCTGAGGACCAAGTACTTCTTCCCGGCTCCCTCAAAGAAGCAGTAGTTGTTGTCGTTTTTGTCTCCCAGGTGTCCGCCGTACCACTTCTCGCCTTCATAGCGGCTGACAGGGAAATACTTGTTGTAGAGGGACGTATCGCGAGTCAGTATCTTCCCCTTGCTCAATTGATCGTGGTTGCCGGGGACCATGCTGTACGGAAGCACGCCATCCAGCGTACTCGCGGCCTGGTTGGCGTTTTTCCATTCCTGCTCCTGATGGGCATTCTGCACAATGTCCCCCAGCCCGATGCTGAACTTGAGGTTGTCCTCTTTCACCCGCGAGCGAATCCACAGCGTCTGCTGGACGTAGGTGTCCGGATACTTCTCGCTGTAGAACTGCGTATCCGGCAACAGCACCACCGTGAAGACTTCATTCGGATCAGCTTCCGCCGCCGGCGCGGTAAATGGACGGAGCAGAGCCGCGAGCAGCGCGAGCAGCAGGAAAGTCCGCCGCGTGATGAATTCAATTCGCATGGTGCAAGGTTCCTCAACTATTTCTGATTCTGCCGAGTGTGGACGTCAGCTAAGCGTCCGAGTGCAGCCCCACGCGGTTCCCTTCCGTATCGTGAAAGAGCGCAATGAAGCCATGCTCGCCGATGGCGGTCTTCGGCATGACGACCTTTCCTCCGGCGGCCTCAATTTTGTCCAGGGCGACGCTCAGGTCGGGACCGCAGTCGAGATAGACGAGCGACCCCTGCTTGCTGGGCTGGAAGTCGTCCTGCTTGCAAATCGCTCCGCCCACGGCGCTCTCGCAGGGGAACATCGCCATCATGCAGTTCTGCATGGTGAAGTGCGCCATCGTGTAACCCAGCACCTGATTATAAAACTTGACCGCCCGGTCAATGTCGAGAGCCGGGATTTCGAACCAGTGGATGGCGTTCTGAGGCATGATGGGGCTCCTGGAAGATGTTTGACGTTTATCGATGTCAGACCGTCAGCATTTGACCTGTTTCTACGCGCGGGAATCTATCCTGCAGAGCCTCCACGGTCATCTCTTCCTCCCGCAGGGCCTCCATCGCCTTCACGCAGGCTTCGGCGGCTTGGATGGTGGTGATGCAGGGGATGCCGAGCTGGACGGCGGCAGCGCGGATGCGGCCCTCGTCGGTGCGAGCCCCTTTGCCGCTGGGAGTGTTGATGACGAGGGCGATCACCCCGTCGTTCATCTGGTCGACGACGTTGGGCCGCCCTTCGGCAATCTTTTTGACCCGCTCGACGACAATGCCATCGGTCTCCAGCCGCTGGGCGGTGCCTTCGGTGGCGACGAGGGAATGGCCGAGGGCGACGAGGCGTCGTCCAAGCTCTCCCACGGCGTCCTTGTGCCGCTTGGAGACGCTGACGAAGATTTTGCTGGGTTTTTCCGGCAGCAGCACGCCCGCGGCGAGTTGTCCCTTGGCGAAGGCGATGCTGAACCGTTCGCTGACCCCCATCACTTCTCCGGTGCTCCGCATTTCCGGGCCGAGGACAATGTCCACGCCGGCGAACTTGCGAAAAGGGAAGACGCTTTCCTTCACGCTGACGTGCGCGGGAATTGGCTCGCTCGTCACGCCAAGTTCTATCAGCGACACGCCGGTCATCACCTTGGCCGCCACCTTGGCGATTTGCAGGCCGGTCGCCTTCGCCACAAACGGCACCGTGCGGCTGGCGCGGGGGTTCACTTCCAAGACGTAGACTACCGGGTGGCCATCCTCGCGTTTCACGGCGAATTGTACATTCATCAGGCCAACGACCCGCAGATACTTGGCCATCGTGATCGTCGCTTCGCGGATTTCCTGCACCACCGGGCCGGGGAGGCTGTAAGGCGGGATGGCGCAGCAGGAGTCGCCGGAGTGGACGCCCGCTTCTTCGATGTGCTCCATGATGCCGGCGATGACAACCGTTTCGCCGTCGCTGATGCAGTCGACGTCCACTTCGGTCGCGTCTTCCAGGAAGCGGTCAATCAGCACCGGCTGGCCCTGGGCGACGACAAATGCTTCGGCGACGTACCGTTCAAACTGTGCCTGGTCATAGCAGATTTCCATGGCTCGTCCGCCAAGGACGAAGCTCGGCCGGACCAGGCACGGAAAGCCAATCCTCACGGACTCCGTCCGGGCCTGGTTCATCGTCCGGGCGATGCCATTTTCCGGCTGCTTGAGATTCAGCCGGTGGAGGATGGCGGCGAACTTCTCGCGGTCTTCGGCCGCTTCGATGGTGTCGACGCTGGTGCCGATGATGGGGACGCCGGCGTTGTGCAGGGCTCGGGCCAGGTTGAGGGGCGTCTGCCCGCCGAACTGCACAATCACGCCGTCGGGCTGGATGCGGTCGTGAATGTTGAGCACGTCCTCCGTCGTGAGCGGCTCGAAGAAGAGAATGTCGCTGGTGTCGTAGTCGGTACTGACGGTCTCGGGGTTGCTGTTGACCATCACCGACTCGATGCCGAGCTCTCGCAGGGCAAAGCTGGCGTGGCAGCAGCAGTAGTCAAACTCAATTCCCTGCCCGATGCGGTTGGGCCCGCCGCCGAGAATCATCACCCGCTGCTTGCCCGGCTGCTTGGGGGGCGTCTCGTCCTCGTCCTCATAAGTGGAATAGTAGTAGGGCGTGTATGCTTCAAATTCTGCCGCGCAGGTATCCACCGATTTGTACGTCGGTACGATGCCGCGGGCCTTGCGGTTGGCCCGCACGTCCATCTCCGCCGACCGCCAAATGGTCGCCAGTTGCCGGTCGGAGAAGCCGTACTGTTTGGCCTTGCGGAAAGTGGCGTCACCCACTGCTTCCAGGCCGTCAATCTTCCGCAGCTCTTCTTCCATCCGCACAATTTCCACAAGCTGGTCCAGGAACCACGGGTCGATGTTGGTGAGGGAGTAAATCTGCTCCACGCTCATGCCGCTCTTGAGGGCATAACGGAGATACCAGACCCGCTCGGCATTGGGGACCGAGAGCTTGGCCCGAATTTCATCTTCCCCCGGCTGCTCGGGGGTTCCCCATTTGTCCTTGCCGTCGCTGCCAAAGCCGAAGGCACCGACTTCCAGGCTGCGGAGGGCCTTTTGAAAAGACTCCTTGAAGGTGCGGCCGATGGCCATCGTCTCGCCGACGCTCTTCATCTGCGTCATCAGCGTGTCATCCGCTTCTGGGAATTTCTCGAAGGCGAACCGCGGAATTTTGGTGACGACGTAATCAATCGTCGGCTCAAAGCAGGCCATCGTCTTGCGCGTGATGTCGTTGGGGAGCTCATGCAGCCGATACCCGACGGCCAGCTTGGCGGCGATTTTGGCGATGGGAAAGCCGGTTGCTTTGCTCGCCAGGGCGGACGAGCGGCTGACGCGGGGGTTCATCTCGATGACGATCATCCGCCCGGTTTTTGGATGCACGGCGAACTGAATGTTCGAGCCGCCGGTTTCGACGCCGATTTCTCGAATGACAGCCAGGCTGGCGTCCCGCATCCGCTGATATTCCTTGTCGGTGAGCGTCTGGGCGGGGGCGACGGTGATGGAGTCGCCGGTATGCACACCCATCGGGTCGAAGTTTTCGATGGAGCAGATGATGACCACGTTGTCGTCCATGTCCCGCATCACCTCCATCTCATACTCTTTCCAGCCGATGATGGATTCTTCGATGAGAACCTGGTGGACGGGAGACTGATTGAGGCCGCGATGAACGAGCAAATCGAACTCCTCGCGGTTATAAGCGATGGCCGAGCCGCTGCCGCCGAGCGTGAAGCTGGGACGGACGACGCAGGGGAGGCCGACGTCCTCCATGACCTTGCGGGCGTGCTCGACCGTCGTCACCGTCTCGCCGCGGCAACATTCCAGGCCGATTTTCTCCATCGCCACTTTGAAGAGCGCCCGGTCTTCCGCCTTGTTGATGACGTCCGGCCTTGCCCCGATCATTTCGACGCCGTATTTTTCCAGCACGCCGTGCTTGGCCAGGTCTATCGCCAGGTTCAGCCCCGTCTGTCCGCCAACTGTCGGCAGCAGGGCGTCCGGCCGCTCCTTCTCAATGATCTTCTCGACAATCTCCCACGTGAGCGGCTCGATGTAGGTGCGATCCGCCATTTCCGGATCGGTCATGATCGTGGCCGGGTTGCTGTTGACGAGGACCACCTCGTAACCTTCCTCGCGCAGGGCCTTGCAAGCCTGCGTGCCGGAGTAATCGAATTCGCACGCCTGCCCGATCACAATCGGGCCGGAGCCGATGAGCAAAATCTTCTTGATATCAGTACGCTTGGGCACGGTGCGGACAGTCCTTCCACGCAGAGGTCCAGCAGGAAAATCACGCGGACCGAAAGTCGCTCAGCCGCGAGATGTGTAAAATTTCGCGAGTTTACCATGCGGGAATTGCTTGCGACAGGGGGGCCTTCTTCGGCACTGCGGGCCGTTTTCCCCGACTCGCGAATATATCCCTTTTTCGCTTCGTTATACTGTTCCACTAACGAACAACCAACGCCGCGGAGCGACGCCGTGCCCTGCCCCCTCGAAGTCCTGGCCCTGATCGAGCGCTTTAACGAACAGCGCGAGGACTATCTCAATCCTAAGTACAAGGAAACCGAGCTGCGGCGGGAATTTCTCGACCCCCTCTTCAAGCACCTGGGCTGGGACATCGACAACGAGCAAGGATTTGCCGAAGCCTATAAGGACGTCGTTCACGAATACTCCCTCAAGACCAAGGATGTTATCGAAGCCCCCGACTATTGCTTCCGCATCGGCGGCACCCGCAAATTCTTCACCGAAGCCAAAAAACCGGCGGAGAACATCAAAGAGGACAAGAAGCACTCTGACCAACTTCGCCGCTACGCCTGGTCCGCCAATCTGCCGCTCTCCATTCTCAGCAGTTTTGCCGAGTGGGCCGTTTACGATACGCGCATCAAGCCTGAAAAGACGGACAAAGCTTCGACCGCCAGGGTGATGTATTTCACGGTTGACGAACTGGCCAACAAGTGGGATGAGTTTGCCGCCATCTTCTCCCGCCAGGCCGTTCTCAAAGGCTCGTTCGACAAGTTTGCCGAATCGAACAAAAAGAAGCGAGGCACGGGGGCAGTCGATACTGAGTTTCTCGCGGAGATCGAGCGCTGGCGGGACATTCTGGCCCACAACATCGCCCTGAGGAACGAAGACCTCAGCCAGCGGGACTTGAATTTCTCGATCCAACGGATTATCGACCGGATCATTTTCTTGCGGATTGCCGAAGACCGCGGAATTGAAGATTACGGCCGCCTGCAAGCCCTCGCCAATGGGGACAAAATCTATCCCCGCCTGATGCAACTCTTTCGGGCCGCCGATGACAGGTACAACTCGGGCATTTTCCAATTTGAGCCGGAGAAGGGGCGGAGCGAAAACCCGGACAACGTGACGCCGGACCTCGCCGTTGATGACAAGATCCTGCGCGAGATTCTCGAAAGCCTTTACTATCCCATCAGCCCGTACGAATTTTCCGTCCTCCCCGCCGACATCCTGGGGCAAGTGTACGAGCAGTTCCTGGGGAAAGTCATCACCCTGACTCCCGGCCATCGAGCCAAAGTGGACGAAAAGCCGGAAGTGAAGAAGGCGGGCGGGGTCTATTACACGCCGACCTACATCGTCGATTACATCGTCCAGCAGACCGTCGGCAAGCTTCTGAAGGGAAAAACGCCCAAGCAGGCCGCCCAACTCACCATCCTCGACCCCGCCTGCGGCAGCGGGTCGTTTCTCATCGGAGCCTATCAGTTCCTGCTCGACTGGCACTTGCAGTGGTACGTCAACGATGGCCCGGAAAAGCACCGCAAGGGAATCTATCTGGCAGGCAAGGCGAGCAAGGGGCGTCAGCCCCCTGATACTAAACGGGGGTCAGAAAAATCCAACGCCGGCGATTGGCGGCTCACCTCCGCCGAACGGAAGCGCATCCTGCTTCATCACATCTACGGCGTCGACATTGACGAGCAAGCCGTCGAAGTGACCAAACTCTCCCTCCTGCTGAAGGTTCTGGAAGGAGAAAACCGCGAAACTCTCGACCGCCAATTGCGGCTCGTGGAAAAGCACCGCGCCCTTCCCGACCTGGGGAACAACATCAAATGCGGTAACTCCCTGATCGGTCACGACTTCTACGCCGGCCAACAACTCGGCATGTTCGACGAAGAAGAAAAGCTGCGGATCAACACCTTTGAGTGGAAAGACGAATTTCCCCAAATCATGAAAGCCGGCGGCTTTGACGCGGTGATTGGGAATCCGCCGTATGTGCGGATTCAGGGATTTCCGCGCGAGCAAGTCGCTTATCTCGCGGGCAAATACAAGACCGCTATTCGCAATGCCGATTTGTACGTCAGCTTTGTCGAAAAGGGTTTCGACCTCATTAATCGGGAAGGACGCGTCGGACAGATTCTGCCCAATAAGTTTTTCAAGACGGATTACGGGGAGAAGCTGCGCGAAACACTGGCCGAAGCGCATGCCGTGACCGCAATCGTAGATTTTGGCGCAAGCCAGGTCTTTGGCGCGACCACCTATACCTGTCTCTTGTTCCTTTCCAAGAAAGGCAACGGCAAGTTCTATCTCGCGAGATCGATGGCAAATCCTCAAGAGCTGAAGTCTGTCTCCTTTGCAGAATTGCCATCGACATCATTAGCCGGCGGACTCTGGACGTTTGACGACAAGCGACGGACAAGATTGATTGCCAAAATCGCCGCAATATCACGCCCGCTTCTCGAACTTCCTGCCGCAATGAGCCGCGGCAGCAGCACCGGATGCGATGAAGTATTCATGGTCCCGGCGGATCATCCTGGCGTGGAACGGGGGATTTTGCGAACGCCACTTTTTGCAACCGACTTCCGTCGCTATCGGTTTGCCCCTCAGCCTGAATGGAGCGTGATTTTCCCGTACGAGCGAGAAGCAGGCAAGTTTCGGCTAATGGCAGAAAGCGAATTCAAAAGGAGATTTCCCCGAGCTTTCGAGCACCTTCGCAAAAACCGATCCGTCTTGGAGAAACGGAAGCAATTCAAGGAATGGTACGCCTATAGCGCTCCGCGAAATCTAGAGTTGCACGAGTCCGCCCACTTCTTGGTGCCGCTCCTCGCCAACGAAGGCTCCTTCGCTCCAATTCCCAAAAACACCATTGGCAAGTTATGTCCGATGGCCAGCGGAGGCTTCTCAATTGGGTTGTCGTCAGAGTGTATAGTCGCGCCGAACTTCGTACTCGGCATTCTCAATTCGAAGATCGCATTCTGGCACCTGCGGCATATCAGCAACATTTTTCGCGGAGGCTGGATCACCTGCACGAAGCAATACGTCGGAACGCTTCCCATCCCCGTTATCGACCTCGATAAGCGAAAGGAACGATTTCGGCACGACAAAATGGTTTCTCTCGTCGACCAAATCCTTGCGCTGCAAGAGCAACTTCCCTCCGCCAAATCCGACCTCGCCAAAGCCTCCCTGGAGCGGCAGATTACGGCGACGGACCGGCAGATTGATGAGCTGGTCTACGAGCTTTACGAGTTGACGCCGGAGGAGATCAAAATCGTCGAGGAGGCAACGGAGTAAGCCGGGCGGCGGAGCGGCAAATCCTGAATCGCCGAGCTTGCGCCGGTCGGGATATTACACCACTCGCTTGGTTTCCTCTTCCGGCACCAATTGGTGCGTGGGGTCCACGAAGAACCAGACGCAGGCGACGATCACGAAGCTGCCGCTGGAGAGCATGAAGACGACGGGCCAGAGGTCGGCGTCGGCGAGGTAGCCGATGACGATCCCGAAGAGGGCGGCACCCAGGTTGCCGCACATGTTGGCGAAGCCGAGCACGGAGGCGCAAAGACCGCAGAGGAAAGGCGAAGAAGGTCATTCGGATCAAGCGTCAATCGTCCCCGCGCGGGACCACTGGCCGCGTTGGATTCACGAAGCTCCAGCAGCAGAGGACGACCAAAAAGCTGCAACTTGAAATGATGAAGACCCAATGCCATTGCCGGGCCTGGGCGATGTAGCCGATGAGCGTGCCGCAGGCTGCAGCGCCGAGGTTGCCGCACATGTTGGCAAAGCCAAGGACCGAACCGACGTTTTTTCCGCCGATGTCCTGGTAGGTGGCCCAGAGGGCTCCCAGTCCGAGATCAATGAAGAAGGAGATGGCGGCCATGAGGCCGATAAAGAGCCACAAGTCGTTGACGAAAAGTGCCAGGAAATAGCCGATGGTGACGAGCGTCGCCGAGAACAGGCCCGGTATCCGCCGCCCCCAAATGCGGCCGAATCTCCGCAACAGGCGATCTGCCAAAGCGCCGCCGGTCACGCAGCCCAGCACGCCCGCCAGGAGCGGCAGCGCCGTGAGCGGGCCGGCAATTGCCTTCAGGGCATTCTCCACGGCGGCTGGGTCGTTCAAATCCGCGCCATAAAACGCCGCAATTTGTCCCTCATATTTTTCGGAGATGTAAACCGTATTCCACGCCACCAGAAAAATCCAACCGACGTTCACAAAGAACCCGCTCAGGCTAAGGAGCCAGACATTCGGGCTGAATAACATGCGAATCAGCGGGTGATCAAGGCGCGATGCGGGAGTCGTATCGGGGAAGCTCGGCTCTTTGATTCCCGCGGTCAGTCGATCGTGTGCCAATTGCGCCTTTGCCGTCCGTTCCGCTCGGCTGGCCAAGGCTGCTTCCGCGGGATTGCTGGCGGGATGCTCCTCGGGCCGCTCGCGGAATTGCCAGTAGAAAAGAGCGGCCCAGATGAATCCCAGCAGGCCGTAGAGAACAAATACGAAGCGCCACTGACCAGTCGAAATCCCAAGCATTCCGCCAATCAAAAGGGCGATCGGACCAGTGAGGGAGAACGCCAGCAGCGAACCGGCCCGCCCGCCCATCGCGGTCAATCCATTGGCGCCGGCTCGGCCTTCCAGCGGCACCCATTTTTTGATGTAGCCGGCGGCGGCGGGATAGGCACCTGCCTGCGCTGCCCCCAATAGCAGCCGCAGGATGAAGACCATGATCAAGGAATTGGAGAGCCCCAACAGCATCGTCACCAGCGACCAGGCAAGAACATACACCGGCAAGGCCACGCGGCTGCCGAAGCGATCACAAATCCAGGCTGACGGGACTTGAAACAAGGCATAGGTCACAAAAAAGAAAAACATCGCCCAGCCGAAGTCATCCCTGCGCCAGTTCATCTCCTTGAGGATGGTTGACGTCACCGGCCCGATGGAGAAGCGGTCCAGATAAAGCAGGACCGACATCGCCACGGTCAGCGCGATGATGCGGTAGCGGACGGAGGTGGCTGCGGCAAACGAACTTCCCTGCCCCGACAACTTCTCCACCGGGGGCGGCGTGTGGGGCGGATGGTAGGGGTTAAGTGGAGAGGACATGATTTAGGCCCGGTAGTATAGCCCGCGGCAGCGCGTGGCTGTGCCCGGCGAAAGGATTATTTCGCCGCGTCGCCAAAGCGTATTCGCGTGGCGCGGGCTGTGCCGATGAGGAGTGTGTCAACGCTGAACAGGGCCGCGCCGCCTCGCGTGGTCCGCTTCGAGGTGTAAATTGCTCAGGGCGACCTTGCCGATTGCAGGGATGCAAGATCGCAGATACTTCGCGCGCACCGTCTGGTGCGTCTCGCGCTGGACGTGCGCGCTATTCGGCGCGCCTGTTCTCGCGCTGCTTCTCTTCTCCTCTCCGCTGTTCGCCCAGCCCCTTTCGCAGCGTTTTTCGTTGGCTGCGCAAAAGAAGACGAGGAGCGAGACGGTTTCCACCACGCCGCATCCGGCGATTGCCCGGATCATCGTGCCGGAAAAGGACGGCGTGTCTTACGGCTCTGGGTCGCTCATCGACGTGCGGGATGACTACGGTTTGGTCGTGACCAATTGGCACGTGGTGCGGGACGCCAAGGGAGCCATCAGCGTGCTGTTCCCCGACGGCTTCAGCTCCAAGGCCGAAGTGGTGAAGGTGGACAAGGACTGGGATCTGGCGGCACTTTCCATCCGCAAGCCGAATGCCGCGCCGCTGCCGATGAGTGCCACTCCGCCGCAACCGGGCCAGCGGCTCATCATCGCCGGATACGGCAGCGGGGACTTTCGGGCCGCGGCGGGAAATTGTCTGGGTTATGGCGCGCCCGAGCAGGGCTTTCCGCAAGAGCTTGTGGAAGTGGATGCCGAGGCGCGGCACGGCGACTCGGGCGGACCCATTTTGACGGAAGGTGGAGAGATCGCGGGCGTGCTCTTCGGAACGAATGGCACCACGCATGGCAGCTACGGCGGTCGAGTGATCCAGTTCCTCAATTCCGTGCTTCCCGGCGGTGCTTTCGCCAAGACAACTCCGCTGCCGGCCAACATGATTCCAACGACTTCCTTTCCGCCCGACCAGGCGTTTGCGATTACGGAGCCCGATCTGAGCCGGCAGTTGTCGGCCATGGCGCTGCATCCCTCGCGCCAGTTGGCGGAACCGCCGGGTGGAATGCTGGCGCAGCCAAAACATAAGAATGGGTATGAGTCTGCGGACCAGGATTCCGCGCTGGTCCCTATTCCGGGAAGGCGCGTGACGGAAGCAGCGGACAAAGAGCCTTTCGCGACGCCAGAGACAGCCATCCCACTGGCCGTTGATCATTCTGATCAAGATCGCCTAGCGAGCATTGACCCCGGTGGAGCCTCGTTATCGCCGGACGGGAGCAATGCTTCGTCGTCGAGTTTTTCCGCCAGCGCATCTCCTATTTCGTCTCGTCGAGGAGATGCGGCGAAAGCCAGCGCTGCCGATGAGGGGTCCGCGTTGCCACTGCTGGCGGAGGCCTGGAAAAAGATCGGCGGCGAATCGGTCTGGGACCAGACAAAAGCAGTCCTGGCGGTGGTTGGCATCTTGGCCCTGTTCGTCATGTTCTGGAGAATGAATGGCCAGCCGGAACCGGTGGTGCAGGAAGAGTAGCGTTGCGTAGCCTGCACACTCCGTGTGCAGGCATGTCCGCACACGGAGTGTGCGGACTACTAACAAGGGATGCCTGCCATGAACCGCATCGCCATCATCATTCTATCGCTCTTAGTCTCTTCGGCGGCATTCGCAGCGCCGCCGAACTTGGTCATCCTGCTCAGCGACGACCAGGCCTACAGCGATTATTCCTTCATGGGGCATGAGCACGTCCGCACGCCGCGCATCGACAAGCTGGCGAAGGAAGGGGTGGCGTTCACGCGCGGGTATGTGCCGACGAGCCTTTGCCGATCGAGCTTGATGTCGATTCTGAGCGGGCAGTATCCGCATCGGCATCTCATCACCGGGAACGATCCGCCGAAGGGGACTGATCGGGCCGAAATGCTCAAGCATGTTCGCCGCGTGCCGATGCTGCCGCGGATTTTGGCGGAGCACGGATACGCCTGCTTTCAGTGCGGCAAATGGTGGGAAGGGAATTTCAAAGAAGGGGGCTTCACGGCCGGGATGACGCACGGGGATGTCACCCGCGGCGGCCGGCATGGAGACGAGGGGCTCAGAATCGGCCGGCAGGGAAACCAGCCGATCTATGACTTTCTGGAATCTCGCGGAGAGAAGCCCTTCTTCATTTGGTACGCACCGATGCTCCCCCATCAACCGCACAATCCGCCGGAGCGGCTGCTGGCGAAGTACCGGGACAAGAGTCCGTCGCTGCACGTCGCCAAGTACTGGGCGATGTGCGAATGGTGGGATGAGCAGTGCGGCGAGCTGCTAGATCACCTGGAGAAGAAGGGGCTGGCGGAGAACACGCTCGTTGTTTACCTGGCGGACAATGGCTGGATCCAGGATCCCTCGGCGGCAAAGTTCGCTCCGCGCAGCAAGCGGACGCCGTATGAAGGAGGCATCCGCACGCCAATCATTCTTCGCTGGCCCGCGCAACTCAAGCCGAAGCACGACGACACGTCCCTCGTCAGCAGCATCGACCTCGCGCCGACGATTCTGGCCGCCTGCGGGATTGAGGTGCCCAAGGAAATGCAGGGCGCTAATCTTCTGGAGATGGCTGGCGGAAAGCTGGCGGCGCGAGATGCCGCCTTCGGCGAAATCTACGAGCATGATGTTGCCGACCTGGACCACGCCGAGCCTGGACTGCTCTACCGCTGGTGCATTGCCGGAAAGATGAAGCTCATCCTACCGAAAGATGGGAAAAGCCCGGAGCTATACGACCTGTCGGCGGATGCAGCGGAGAAGCACAATCTGGCCAGCAAACGGCCGGAGCAGGTGCAGGCGCTGACCAAGAAAATCGAAAGCTGGTGGGGCAAAGGCTCGGGTGGATCATTGAACCCGTGACGACTTCGCAATTGCGATTCCCCCAGTCAGCTGATTCAGCCAGGTTGCGACCTTGCTCGTCACATCAACTTCATCGGAGTCGCTGGGAACCTGGCCGACGACGGTAGCTTGTCCGGCTGCCAACGCGTCTCGCAAATCGCCTAGCCGACTCAATGCTGCTCGCAGAAAAAGCGCGGTTTCATCCTCCGACAGCGGCCGCGAGCGCAGTTCCACCGCGGTGGCAGTTCGCTCCCGTCGCATTTCAATCAGCCGGCCGTTGTCGGTCTTATAGAGCAGGCCATCGACATACGCCCGTCTGAGCTCGCGGCGGCTGTTGAATTGATAGACGGGGCTTTGTCCAAAAAAGAAGCTGGCGGAACCATCCCGCCGAAAGCCGGCTACGATTGACTCCGGCTGTTCCGGCAGGCGCAGCTCGACGCGCTCGACAAGCGCCGTCGCTTCCCGCAGCAGATCTTCGCGTTCGGATTCCTGGCGAGACATGGCAGTTCCTTAGTCTAGCGAATGCATGCCTGCCAGATTGCTTCCGTCGCTCTATCCACGGATATTGATGCAGTCGCCTCCTCACGCAGCAGATTCCTCGCCTCACTCCCACCACCATGCGCCACCCCTTCCTTACCGCCATTCTCGTATTGACCACACTCTTGGCCGTCGTCCATTCAGGCCACGCGGCCGAAATCACCGTGCTGACGGAAAAAAACTGGGAAGAGTTTGCCCCCAAGGGCAAAGAGGTGGACTGCATCTACGGCGACTACGTGCTGCGGAATGAAAAGATCGTTGTCGTCATCGCCCAGCCGCTGGCGACGCGGAACGCGAACATGACGGTCCGCAGCGTGGGGGGAATGATCATCGACCTGACGCAGCGGCACGCGCAAAACGACCAGCTCAGCGCGTATTACGCAGGGGGAGGCAAGCATCAGTATCACTCGCCGAAGAATGTGAAGACCAGCGGGGACGGCAAGGAAGCGGCGATTGTCGGCGGCGCTGTCGTTTGCGGAAAGGTCGTCACATGGTCCTGCGACGCCGAAGTAGTGGCGGGAAAGCTCACTGCAACCACGGTGTATTCGCTTGCCGACGACAATCCGTTCATCACTGCCACGACCACGCTCACGAACGCTACGGACAAGCCGCTCAGCGAGGAGCTGAGCGACACCATCCGGGCGGATCGAACGTTTACACTCTCCGTCGACTCCGCTCTCAAGCTTTTTCAAGCGGACGACGAGTGGTTTCGCCAATCTTATGGCATCGTACTGGACGACCGCGAGCCGGTGCAGCCAGGGGGCAAAGGAAATCTGGTGCAGCTTCAGCAGAAGGGAACGAACAAAGTAACCGTCGAGCCGGGCCAGCAGGTCGCGGTATCTCGCCAGTTTTTTCCGGGACAAAGCGAGTTGGAGGTTCGCGGGCGGGCGGCGAATCTTCGCAACAATGCGGCCAAGCCGGTCTCGTTTCTCGTACGCGATGCCGCGGGACCGATCGCGCAGGCCAAGGTGACGCTGAACAGCGCCAGTGGCAAACCGCTGGGCGTGGGGCGCACCGACGCAGCTGGGAAATTGAGCTTTATCTCGCCCCGCGCGACAGGCTCGGTAATGGTCCAGGGGCTGGGGCGTCCGTTCAAAGTGCTGGAAATATCGTCGGAAAATGAAGCGGAAGTGGTGATCGAGATGGAAGCCCCCGGCTACGTGAAAGGAACCGTCACCGATGACGCCGGTAAGCCGATTCCTTGCAAAGTCGCCTTTCACGGAGAGCAGGGAACGGCGGACCCGAACTTCGGGCCGGAGAGCGGTGATACCTCGGTGAAGAACCTGGTTTACGCGGTCAGCGGCAGCTTCACACAGGCGATCTTGCCCGGCAAGTACGAGGTCGTCGTCAGCTATGGGCCAGAGTACGACATTGCCGTACAGCAAATCACGGTGGAGCAAGGCAAGCCTGCGGCACTTACAGCGAAGCTTAAACGATCCGTCAACACGGCCGGCTGGGTGAGCAGCGATTTCCACAGCCATAGCAGCCCGTCCGGCGACAACACGAGCAGCCAGTTCGGTCGTGTGCAAAACTTGATTTGCGAGCACATCGAGTTCGGCCCCTGCACCGAGCATAACCGCATCGACACCTACGTCCCGCATCTGAAGGCCCTGAAAGCCGAGCATCTGATGGCCACCTGCACCGGCATGGAATTGACCGGCGGGCCGCTGCCGGTGAATCATCAGAACGCCTTCCCCTTGCTCTTTCGAGCGCGGATGCAGGACGGCGGCGGGCCGGTGACCGACCAGAACCCCGAAGTGCAAATCGAGCGGTTGGCACTGTGGGACAACAAATCCGACAAGCTAATCCAGATGAACCACCCCAACCTGCGGCAAATCCTGGGGGACAAGGATCTGGACGGCAAGCCGGACGGCGGCTTTGAGAAGATGTTCGGGTTTGTGGACGTGGTGGAGGTCCACCCGCCGCACACGATTTTCAGGATCGAACGGGATTCCGCCGGCGATCCGATTCGCAATACCATCCTGAACTGGATGCAGATGCTCAACCTGGGCTACCGCCTGAGCGGCGTCATCAATACCGACGCCCACTACAACTATCACGGCAGCGGCGGCTTTCGCAACTACATCCTGAGCACCACCGATGACCCGGCCAAGATCGACACGATGGAGATGGTGCATAACTCCGAGAAGGGGCATGTGGTCGTCAGCACCGGGCCGTTCATGGAGGTGAGCCTGACCGCCGCCAATGCCGAGCGCGGCAAACGGGCCATTCCCGGTGACGATCTCGCTTTGATGGGCGGCAAAGGCGACCTGCGTGTTCGCGTGCAGTGCCCGAACTGGTTGGACGTTAACCGCGTGCAGGTGTTTCTCAACGGGCGGCCCGAGCCCAAGCTGAACTTCACAAGGCGGACGACTCCTGACCGCTTCAAAAACGATGTCGTGAAGTTCGAAGCCTCGCTGCCGCTGGAGCTCAAGAGCGATACGCACGTCATCGTCGCGACCATCCAGGAAGAGGGCCGCGTCGGCCGCGTCATGGGGACGGAGTGGGGCAACCTTCCCCCGACAGCCGTCTCCAATCCCATCTTCGTCGACGTCGATGGCAGAGGATTCAAGGCGAACGGCGACCTGCTGGATATTCCGCTGCCGCTAAAGTAGGCCACCAAAGTACTCCTCACGCTCCGCGTGAGGATCATCTCGCGGAGCGAGATGAGTACTATCTTATTCCGGTCGCCGGCCGCCGATGAAGTCGGAGACGCTGCTTGCCTTTTGCGGCCGTTCGTCTTCTTCATTACCCCAGGCCCAGAAGGCCTTCTTCGCGGGTTGCTTGCTATCTCCGTTGGCCATCCGCGAAAAGCTGGAATTGGCACCGGTAACTACCAGTTCTTCCTCGGGCTGGGGCTTGGCCCGCCAGGGAGTGAGGGCGGACTTGGTCTTGGTCCAGGTGCTCTTGGTGCCGCCGCTAACCCGCTGCCACATGGAGGGCTTGGCCTCTTGTGGCTCCGCGGCGGGCTTGCGAGACATTCCCGGCCATTGCCAACTGTCTTCGTTGTTGCCAATGTTGGCGGGGTGCGAATCCCGCCTGTTGAACGGGTTGAGGCTGGGCATGCTCGGCTTCCACCATTCCGCTTGGGTGGACGTGACGAAGACCAGCAGCAGAATCAGGCTCAGCGAGAGCAGCCGCGGCAGTTTCACAGCAGATACTCCTGGGATGACTGAAGTAAGAGGTATCACGCACAGTAAGTCCCAAATTCCTTCCGCCGCGTCCAGACCAACTGAGAAAATTTGCCGCGGCCCATACTTCTCCGGTGAATTCGCGGGTACCGTTGCGGTTACATGTGAAAATCGCCACAGCGGAAAGGACCAACCATGCGGGCTCTCGTCACCGGAGCGACCGGCTTTGTGGGGCAGCGGCTGCTAGCTCACCTGGAGAACCCGGTCGTCCTCAGCCGCGATGGAGCCAAAGCGGAGAAAGAGCTCGCCCAGTTCGGCGTCACGGCTTTCTCCTGGAATCCCACCCAGGAGCCGGCTCCGGCGGAAGCGTTTGCCGGGGTCGATGCGGTCTTTCATCTGGCCGGCGAGTCCGTCGCTTCCGGCCGCTGGACGAGCGCCAAGAAAGTCCGCATGAGGGAAAGCCGCATCGCCGGCACGCGGAATCTGGTCGCCACTCTGGCTGCGCTCCCCGTCAAACCGAAAGTGCTCATTAGCGCCTCCGCCGTCGGCTACTACGGGGACCGGGGAGACGAACTTCTGGACGAGACTTCGTCGCCAGCCGGCGATTTTCTAGCGGAGCTTTGCCAGGCCTGGGAGCGAGAAGCGTTGGCGACGGAGGCCCACGGCATCCGCGTGGCGATGGTCCGCATCGGCATCGTGCTCGGAGAGAAAGGGGGCGCGCTGGCCAAGATGCTCACGCCGTTCTATCTCGGTGCCGGCGCTCCTCTCGGCAATGGGCGGCAATACATGCCCTGGATTCACATCGACGATCTCGTGCGTCTAATGCTGTTCGCCGCCGACCATGAGAGCGTCCGCGGCCCGCTGAACGGCGCTGCTCCCAATCCGGCGACCAACCGAGAATTCACCAAGGCCCTCGGCCGCGCCCTCCACCGCCCCACCTTCATGCCCCCGGTCCCCGGCTTCATGCTCCGCCTGATGTTCGGCGAGTTTGGCTCCATACTCCTTAACTCCCAGCGGGCCATTCCCAAAGCCGCTGGGGAGGCGGGATTCATATTCGAGTACCCGCAGCTCGAGACGGCGCTAACGGACATTTTCAAAAAGTAGACATGCCACGCACCTACACCCTGGAGCGGACCCAGCTCATTCCTCTGCCGCTCCGCGAAGTCTTTTCGTTCTTCTCCGACGCCAAGAACCTGGAGGCCATCACGCCCCCCTTCTTACAGTTCAGAATCCTCAGCCCAGGGCCGATTACCCTCCAGGCCGGGACGCTCATCGACTATCGCATTCGCCTCCTCGGCATCCCCATGTACTGGCGGACGCAGATTGAAACCTTCGACCCGCCACGACGATTCAGCGATACGCAAATCCGCGGCCCCTACCGCCTCTGGCATCACACCCACCAGTTTCTGGAGACCGCGGAGGGCACGCTGATGACCGACCACGTCCACTATCAAATGCCATTTGGCCCGCTCGGCACTCTCGCCCACGCCCTCTGGACCCGCCGCACGCTGGAGCGGATTTTCGACTACCGCTTCGAGAAGGTCGCCGAGCTGCTAGGAGCAGGGCCAAGGATAGGAGCAGCGGGCTAGGCTTCCCGCTTGCCCAGAAGAGAATGGCCGGCAGCCAGCGGCCAAATCCCGAGCAGGACTATTCCCTTAACTCCCCGATTGGATTCCATCCCGGGAATCGCGCGATAAGGGGCTGATAAGTGGCGGGTAATTCACATTTTCACGCTCCTTGTTCGCGCCGTTTTGATCCAGCCGACCGGCCACAACCTCTTATCCGTCAACCACTTTCTGCAGCGACGCCGCTTCGCCAGTTCGTGAATCATCACCTTTTCTTATTCACCAAAACACCCCTCATTTCTAGGGACATGACCGCGATTTGATAACGTGTTTTTCAAACACATGAATCCAATCGCCTACCGACTTAACGGCAACTTACCTTCCCTTACGACCAAATTGTCAATGAGCGAACCGGCCCTGCCTCCACACGCGGCTCCGCCCTGCATGTGTTGTGTTGTGTTGTATTGTATACTATACGGTTGGCCACGTCCAGGGGTTGGCGGGAAAATTTCCGAAGTTTCCCCGCGCGGCGAAAAGGAACCCTCTAGGAAAATCCCGGAGGCTGCTTGTAATCGCCAAATCGCCGATTTAGAATCCTCTCTGAGTGCGGGAATTCTCCCGCCCTGAGAGGGAAGTAGTCACTTTATCTCACCACTTGAGGCAGGCTCCCATGAGAAAGCGCCATTCGCTCTTCCGCCGCACAGTACGCAACGCAAGCGCGCCATCGCCGCCTGTTCTTTGAGACGATGGAAGATCGCCGGATGCTCGATGCGACTCCTTGGACCAACATGGCGCTCCCCGAGGATGTGGACGCCGATACCCTCGTCACCGCCACGGACGCCCATATCATCGTCGAGATGCTCAATAATAACGGTGGCATGCCAGTCTCCGTGCCGGCGAACGGTTCCGGCCCGCCCTACCCGGACGTGAACGGCGATTGGCTCGTCAACGAAGCCGACTGGCAGCGGGTCTGCAACGCGCTGAATGCCGGTGGAATTTGGAACCCCCCGGGCGGCTCGACTCCCCCCCCTGGCAGTCCACCGCCGGGACCAGGAACGAACACCATCCCTCCTGAAATTATGATTTCGTCGGTCCCTGGGGCGGTCGATGAAATGCAGGTGTTCACGGTCAGCGGAACTTTCACCATGGCCTATGGTCTTACCGTGGGTTCGCTGGGGGGTGAATTCCGCGTGACCGCCGGCATTTTTCAGGGTAGTTCGTCGGGCGACTGGTCCGTCACCGGCTATTTTGTGGACGATCACGGTTCCGGCACAGCCAGCGATACTCGGACCCTGCGCTTTGAAGTGTACAACAACCTCTCTCCAACCATCATTGGAAAAGCCAGTGCCACCATTACCGTGAGCAACGTCAATCCCTCATTGCAAATCGTGTCCCTGGGAGAATTCGACGAAGGGTCCGTGGCCACCATCGACATCACCATGATCGATGCCGCGAACGGTTATGGGATTGCCAGCGATACCTGGACGGTCGTCGTGGATTGGGGCGATGGCCAGACCGAGACGATCCAAACCGCCCAGGACAGCGAGCCGTCCACCCTGTGGTATTGGACCATGATCCCCCCACCGCCCATCAATCCTCCCGTTCCCCCCACTTTTCCCCACCGCACGGCGACCCACGTCTACCTGGACGACAATCCCACGGCTACTCCCCAAGACCTCTACACCATCACGGCCACCATCACCGACGACGACACCGGCACTGGGAGCGGGACGGACACCATCCTCATCAAAAACGTCGCGCCCACGCTCCGGATCGACCGCATCGACCCGATCAACACCGTCCTGGACGACGACACGGCCCTGAACCCGTCCCGCATCGACGAAGGGGAGGGCTTCAAGGTCTATGGCACGCTCACCGACGTCGGGATTCTGGACACCCACACCGGCAATATCAAGGTGGACCTGAACTACGACGGCGACAAAGACGATGCCGGCGAAACCGTCCCCGTCGCCTTCACCCCGGCCGGGACCGGGATCTGGACCTTCGTCGGCACGATTGCCAAGATCGAGGACGACGGACCTTCCAACCTGGGCTGGGAGAGCAACATCACGTCGCAGGATCCGATCGACGTCCTCGTCGAAGCCCGCGACGACGACATGCCTTCGTCCATCCCGCCGGTAACCGCCAGCAAGACCGCAACGGTCTATAACGTCGCGCCCACGCTTTCGGCAGGCTGGCTGCCGCTGTTTGGACTGGACGGGGTGGTGTACGCGGTGACGGTCAGCGGATCGTTCAGCGACTTGGGGGTTCTGGACGAACATAAGGTCAAGGTGGAGTTCGGGGACGGCGAAGTGCTGGAGCAGCACTTTCCCGCCGGCCCATCGGCGTTCACCTTCACTCGTCCCTTGCCGGCGGGCGTTTCGCTCCAAACATTTTTTCCGATCTACGTCAAGGTGCGCGATGACGACTCTGCCGAAGCCAGTCGCCTGGCATTCAACTTGCAATTGCCATTGCCCTCCATTGACCTCGATATCGACAGCGACAACGACAACAAGCTGAGCCTTCCGGAAGAGGACCAGATTGAAGACGGCATCGAGGCATCAGCGACTCTGCCCGGCAAGATCATTCTGGCCAACGTGCTGGACCACACGGCCAATGGAATTCCTGATTTCGCCGATGGTTTGGATATTTTCGGCAATTCGGGGCCAAACCGCTCGCAGAGATTTGCCCAGTTGGTGCTCAAGATTCCGGGCGTGATCAACCCGCAAGTTGCCCAGATCAAGTTCGTTTATGACGCTGATTATGCTGGCAATGTTACGAAAGATCCAGCGGCGCTGGATGCGCCAGAGGCTGACTATTTCCCTGGGACTCCCGGCAGTTTCCGGATCTGGACACGCAACGGGGATCAGGCGCGAAAGACGAATGCAGTCTACAATGCTACTTACCCGGGCGATTGGGTGCCACCAAGCCAGGCATTCGCGCTCAGCGCGATCGCCCCCACGGCCCAAGCTGCCGCACGGACGGTCCTGTACGTGGAAGGGGTCAAAGCCGCCGACCATAAGGCGATTACCGTACTGCTGGATGTGGACGGCGACGGTTGGTTTGAGGCGACCGACAAGGTCTACGTCACGATCGCCGATTTGCACATTGTGTACACGGACGTTACCGGGATTCGGGAGGTAGGGGGAAGCCGAATTGAAACTACCACTCGGATTGCGCCCAATATCGAGCCGGACGGCGTGGCAACCGATTGGATGGAGGGCGTGGAGGACGGGTCAATCCTGCTGATGCGGGTGGTTGGCTCCAAGTCCCTCGAACAATTGCCCAGTGGCTTCGACATTGAATTTGGGATGATTGACCCTGCGTATATTGTTCCGCTTGCCCCGTTTGCTCCCTTGGAACCGATGAATGGGGAATTCCATACGCTTGAAGAGGGCTGGGTAGTCAATGCCAGCGGCGGGGACGGCAAGTTGGATGAGCTTGGCATCGCGGGCGTGGGCGCTGATTTTGTGGACGTCAAACACAAAGTTTTCGGAGCCAGATTTTACCGCCCGCCGGTGGAATTCAACTTGGACGCCCCGCAAAGTACAGCTCTGTCGCGGAGAATTGATCTCGCGGTCAAGGTCACGGGAGACGTGGAAACGGTCGGCTCCAAGGCCCGGGCCATCAAGCTCGTCCGTCCGCCCGTGATCCTGGTCCACGGCATCAATAGCGAACCTGGAACCTGGGGTGATTCGCCTGTGAATTTAGATGCCCAAGGGTTCCGGTCCAAGTGGTTCGTGGTCGACCACAGCGGCAAGGATCCGCAATCACCACAAGACGGCCCCAAAACGTTTGGTAATGGTGACATCACCCATATGTGGAAGAACGTAGCGAACGGCGTCGAGGTGCCCGCCAATACTACGAAAGGGTCGGACGGAGTTGCGGGTGCGACGAAAGCTTTTAGAGACGGCTGGGCTCTCATTACGAACGCGCAAGGACAAGTACTCGATCAAGGCTTCGTCTTCCCCTGGGCCAACGGCACAAAGGGATACCGAATCGCCGTTCAGAAAGTCGACGTCGTGGCGCACAGTTACGGCGGCCTGTTGACCCGCTGGTATATTGAGTCACCGGACAAGCCGGACGATGTGCTTACTGAATTCGAGAAACGCCGCGACGTGCGGAAGCTGGTTACCTTGGGCACCCCCCATAAGGGAGCGCCGGTCTCCAACATCGTGGCCGAGATCTACAAGGACGGCTTGATCGCCAATGCCAAAGCGGAGGGTGCTGTGGACGGAGCTTGGGAGGCAATATTGCAGGCGATGGGTTATTCGCCGGCATGGTTTTTGCCCCTTTTGACGCTCGAGCCGACGATGAAAACCGTCGTTTCCCTGCTGGAGGGCACCCTCCATACCTCGCTTCCGGGCGGGGACTTGAGACCCTCCTACCAGGTGTTTTCAGTGGGCAGTGACCGTCTGGCGCAGCTCGCCACCGACCCGTTTCAGGATGATGTCGCCTATGCCGCTGTCATTGGGACGCAAGACAATCTGTACGGCCAGAACCTGTATAAAGCATTTCAACCGCTGACCGGCAGCAGCCTGTTGCCAGGTGACGATGCGCATTTGTTTCCTTGGCTGTATAACCTCAACCGCGGGTCGGACGACACGGACGCGATCGTGCCGACGTGGAGCGCCGCACTGGGTGTAGAGTCGTACAACAAAAAAATCGAGGTCAATCATCTGGAATTGACCACGAACGATGAAGTGTTCGCCCAGGTGCGGGAGTGGCTCAACAGCAAGAATATTCCGCTAGGGAGCGAGCAGCGGGCAGCCTACGATCCGCAGATTCCCGCCTCCTTCGCCAATGCCTACGTCGGCAGCGAGATCGACGCCGCCGGCGCCAGCTACGGAGCGGGACTAAACCGGGACGCGATCATCAAGGTCGAGCTCGATCCTGGCGACGGCTCCCATTGGTATGGAACCCGTAGTCTCAACCAAAGCGGAAACAAGTTTGTATTTGGGACCGATCCAGCCTCACTGGGATCCCAGACGGTGGCCATCACCGGAATGGTGCAGCGCCGCTCGATCGGCAACGTGCATGCCCAGATTGTGGCGGACAGCACCTTTGCTTTGGACGACGTCGTGCTAGACGACCTAGGCCAGGTTCAATGGGCCGACATGTTCGCCAACCCAGACAACATATTCCGTAACGATACGGGGTCCAATGACTGGGTAACATTCCGTATCGAAACCGGACGCCTCGGCAGGAACCGAACCCAGTTGATGGGGCCGGATGGCACCGCCTGGTCTTGGGGCTGGGTGCATTACGATATGCAGGTGGATAACCCGTATCCAGGGTTTGAAGGCTTCGAGGCACCCCCGGCCGACTCCGGCTACTTTTATTATGAAGTCGTCGCGTATACGCTGCCTCCACCGCAAAAGGCGGCAAACAATGGATTGTTGCTGAATTTGTTCGGCGCGGTGCTGGCCAGCGATTTCGCCGCAGCCTCTCAAACCAATACCGTGCGGCTCTATGACTACGACAACATCATCGATAACCCCCTCGATCCAGGTGACGATAGGATTGAAGATTTTTCCCTGACGATCAACCATCCTCCTGGAACATGGGACGGCCTGTTGATCCCCTATCAGACGACCGTAATGCTCGCCTTGGCCAATGGAGATGTGGCCGGTAACTATGGGAGCAGTGGGGAAGCGTCCGCGGAGGTTTATCAGTATGTGATCAATCCGGGCTGGGCCTGGAATCTTACTTCGGAATGGATCACTGTTCCCTAAACTCGGGGAAATGATTTCCATGAGGAGGAGTCTATGAGACGCTATGGTTTGGCATTCCTCGGCATTGCGATGGCGCTGATGCTCGGTTGTATCTACCTGATGGCTCAACGCATATCCGATGCTGAGCAAGGCCTGCTACTCCTGCAGAAATTTTCGGGCCACGAATACGCCGTCTACGCAGCTGATTTCGATGAGAACGAGGAATTAATAGCTTCTGGGGGCGTTGATGGACTGCGTGTATGGCGAGTGGACAACGCCAAAGAAGTGTTTCATCGGCCCGGAGACTTCTATCAAGCCAGGTTTGTCAAAGGGGGGGATCTCTTGGCCGCGGGCCACGAAGAGGGAATCTTGCTCCTCGATTGTGAAACTTGGCGAGTGCGGCGAAAGCTCGGGCCCAAACGAAACAATGCACTCGCCGAAGTATCGCTGAATGGCGATAGGATCGCTGCGACCTTCGCCAGTGCGGACAAAAACACCAGGGATTCTCCATTCTTAACCGAGATTTATGTCTGGCACATGGTAGACGGTGAATGGCAGGAGTTAATTTTGCATGGCCACAGTGGCCCCATTTATTGGCTTGTGTTCCTTCCCTCTTCCCCGCATCTGATTTCTCACGGCGAGAAAGGGGTAATTCGCGTTTGGAACCTTTCCACTGGCAAGCAAATCGATGAACGAGGCGAGAAGCTGGCAATTGATGGGCATCAAGTTCCGCAAGCGATGACTTCTTCCGCGCTAACCCGTCTGCTGGGGGTAAAGTATGCGCACGACTATGCCTTGGGGCACCACACAATTCTGCATAACGCTACAAAAGTTAATGATGATCCGAAGCTCAGTCCGGCGTACACCGCTTCTTATTCACCCAACTCGAAATGGATCGCGACCGGACATAAGGACGGTACGCTCCATTTGTGGGATGCAAAAACCTTGACCGAAAGGGCCGTCGTAAAAGGGTCCATCAACGGCAGTCCATTGACCGAAGCGCGGTTTTCGCGTAGCGGGAAGTTGCTTGTCACCGCGGGGGATGGGTGGGTGGCCGGTTTTACGGCCCTGCAAAAGAAGGTCAAAGCGGATGACACGGTCGTGCGGGTCTGGCGCGTGAATGTTGACCCTGAATGAATGGTAGGATAATGTTGACACGCCCACGCTGGCCCCGTTCCCTGACCGGATTGAAAGTCGTTCCCTGACGATCAGCCATCCTCCTGGAACATGGGACGGCCTGTTGATCCCCTATCAGACGACCGTAATGCTCGCCTTGGCCAATGGGAACGTGGCGGGTAACTATGGGAGCAGCGGCGAAGCGTCCGCGGAGGTTTATCAGTATGTGATCAATCCGGGTTGGGCGTGGAACCTTTCGTCGGAATGGATCACTGTGCCGTAGCACGGTGGTAGCTAAGTTTTATTGCGGAGGGCGGGTATGAGACGTTATGGCATTTTGCTCGCCGGCATTGCAATCGCGCTATTGCTTGGCGGTACTTATGTCATGGTTCAACGTCAATCGTATGCCGCGAGCGATCTCGTGGTCCAGCAGAGATTCCCCAATCACACCTCTTGGGTGTATACGGCCGATTTCGATGAGAAGGAGGAACTTGTCGCCTCCGGCGGTGAGGACGGATTAAGGGTTTGGCGCCTCGACAACGCCAGTGAAGTCTATCATCGCCCCGGAAGAGTCTTTATAACGAGGTTTGTAAAGGGTGGCTTTCTCGCATGCGCCGACGCGAACGAGGGGGTATTGTTACTCGACACGCAAACGTGGCAGGTGCGAAAAAAGTTCGGTAAGCAGGGAGCTAGGATCGTGGCGGCGGTTTCGGAGGAGGGTGACAGGATTGCCGCCTCCTTCTCGGTTGGTGAAAAGAATGACACGGACCCACCCATGTCCCTTGAGATTCACGTCTGGCAGTACGCAGATAAGGAATGGCGCGAAACCGTCCTGCGCGGCCACGAGGACGCCGTTTTTGCCCTGGTTTGGCACCCAACACTTCCGCACCTGATTTCCCATGGTGAAGACGGAACCTTGCGGGCATGGAATGTTGTGACCCAGCGCCAAATCGGCATCAGCGGCAATCCGCTGGTTCTGGGCCCGGTGAACCATGTCCCCGAAGGGCACTCAGCATTGGCGTTTAACCCTGCGGGAACCCGTTTCCTGACCGGAAACTTTTGGTGCGACTATGAAAAAGACGAAGGATCGCCGTTTCGGAAGTTAAAGGAGAAGATTCGCGGCGTGCGCAGTGCATCATTCTCTCGGAACGGCCGCTGGATTGCCATAGGAAAGCCGGACGGGACGCTCCATTTATTGGATGCCCAAACGCTAGCCGAAAGGGCAGTTGCGAAGGGCTCCATCAACGGCAGCGCGCTAAACGAAGTCCGTTTTTCTCGTAGTGGCCAGTTGATTGTTACCGCAGGGGAAGGGTCCTTGGGGATCATGTTCGAGGCGATGAAGCGGGGGGTCAAAGGGGACGACACCGTGGTGCGAGTCTGGCGCGTGAACATTCCTGAGTGAGGCAGGCTGGATTTGAGATTTGAAATTTGAGATTTCAAAATTGACCCTCACCCCGGCCCTCTCCCATGGGGAGAGGGGGAAGCCATGCAAACGCCAGAGCCAGGACCGAGCGGCAAGGGAAAGCTTAAGCTCTGGCAGTTTTCGCTCCGCTCGCTGATGATCTTGACGGTCGGCGTCGGGCTGTTCCTAGGCATTTCTGGGTTGCGCCTGTGGGAACCGACGCTGGCGGTGCTCACCCTGTTGGTGTTCCTGGTTGAGAATTGGCTGTTGTTCATTTTGGCCGTGCGCATTCCCCTGCCCAGCAGGTGGGGGATGGTCAGAGCGCTCGCCGTCTGTTTCACCGTGGCGGTCTTCGTCGGCATTGGTGGCGGCGCGACCCATGCATCCCGTTACCACGTTGTTTATCTGCTGGGGATTCCGGCATCGCTCGCCAGTTGGCCGATTCTCGCCCTCTTGGTTTGGCTCTTGCGTAGCCCGAGCGTCCTTCCCGACCGGCAGGCCGTGCGCCGCGTGAGTGCCTGGCACCTCCTGATCGAGACGGTCTGCCTGGTTGTTGCCGTGACTACGCTGTTCGTTCATGCCGCCAGAGAGAACCACGATTGGTTCTGGAGCTATTTTGAAAGCGGTGCCGCTTTCTTTGCGGTGCTCGCCAACATCATCCCGCTGGTTCTCTGGCTGAGCCTCTTCTCCCCCTGGCGGAAAATGCCCCAGCGGGCCTGGCCCGACTCGCTGTTCCGCTGGACGGTGATCGTGGCAATCGGAATCGCGGTCGTCTCGTGTCTTTATGGCTACTATTTGGCGACCAACCGCGAGCGCCTGGACGAATATTACAGCTCACGCGGGGAATACAACTTCCTGTGGTACGAAATCTCGCTCGGGCTGTTCTTCTGGCTCCCGCAGTTCGCGTGCGCGGTCCTGTTTGCCATTGGGGTGACCTGCCAACTCTTTCGCGCTCGCCAGGACCGCTGGCTGATCGCCCTGGGGTGCCTTTACTTCGTCCCCTTCTGGCTCGTGCTCCTGGTGGCCCGGCCAACGTCCTGAGGCGGCGGCAAGAGTAGCCTTCACACTCCGTGTGAAGGCCCGCATTTCTGGAATACCGCGCTCACGGAGTGAGCGGACCACTATGGCTGATGCGGTGAGTGCCAATTGGCAGTCGATTAAAGAGATGGAGCAGACGACGGGAGGAGCCCTCAAAGGGTCCGACCTCCAACGCGGCAAGTTCCTGCTGCAGTGGCTCCGAGACCGCGGGCTTAACCTCCCCAGCCTGGAAAAAGAGACGCTGGAAGGTCAGCTGGTCCGCAAGGACATATCGCCTGAGATACGAGCGGTGCTGCAGGCACAAGTTGCTGCCATGCGCAAATCTACCATCAAGTTGGAGACGGGCCTGCTACACGTCGAGGACGACGGTCGCCTACGTCATATGCTGGTCTACCATCAAGCCCGCACGGGTCGCTGGGCTGGACGGGGCATCCAGCCCCAAAACCTTCCCCGCCCGCACAAGAAGCTTGGTGACGTCACGGAGCTCATTCCAGCCGTCGCAAGCTTGGAAACCATGAAGAACCTGCTGCCAGTCGGCGTCACGATCGACAACGTCATCGCCGCTCTGGTCCGGCCCTGTTTTCGAGCCCCCGATGGCAAAATGCTCGTCATGGTGGACTTCTCGGCCGTCGAGGCCCGCGGCGTGGCGTGGTGTGCAGGAGATGGGAATCTCGTCGCTCCGTTCGGCCGAGGTGACGATGTCTATTCCCAATTCGCCAGCGGGCTCTTTGGCCGCCTGGTGACCAAGCGTGACGAGCGGGAGCGAGCTATAGGCAAGGTGGCAGTGCTGGCATGCGGCTACAGCATGGGTGCGGATCGATTCGCCGAAAAGTGTCGAAAGGATAAGGTCGATCTCGCGGCCGTCGGTCAGCTCCTGGTAGCGAAAGGTGATCGTCGAGCCCACCGGCGGGGGATTCCCCCGCTGGTTGTCCGAGAAGCGGTCCCCACGAAGAACTTGGTGCCGTCCGGAAGTTGGACCAGCAGTGCTCCCAGCCGCCCCTTGTGACGACCGGCTCCGGGAATGTGCTCCAGGACAGAGGCCTCGGCGTCGTGAAACGTCTTGACTTTGAGCAGCGTCGCGGAACGGCCCGCTTCGTACCTGGACCCTGGCTGCCGGAGCATGAGCCCTTCGCCCCCGAGGCTCTCCACACGGGTTAACTCGGCGCGCAGATGTTCCAGATCCCGGCACGGCTGGTGAGCAAGGGGCATAGCATATGAGATTTTTTTGCCCAGCAGCGTGTCTTGAATGAACTCCAGGAGCCGCTCTCCTGGGCGTAGATCCAGAGGCTGGTCCCCCCATCATCCTGCTGGATGTCCCAGCTAAAGCCGAGGAAGTCGAGCGAACAATCCGTCACTCCGCGCTGCAGGGCCTCCGCTTGGAACCGGGGCATTTCTTCATAGTGTCTCGTCGCTCTGGTTGAGCTTCCGCGTCTTTTCGGGGAAGAGCTATTTGCTTGATGTGAGGTAAACGTGAGCAAGCTGCTTGCGCAGCCACCGCTCCTCGGAGGAGTTCTTGATCTTCAGGGACTCGGACAACTGGGTGTAGTGATTGGCCATGGTTGGTCGGGAAATCGAAGTAAGGGACGGACCAGAGAGGGCAGGTTAAGCGAACTGCTTCTCCACGTATCCCCTTTCTAGCTTGTGGCCGATCAGTTTCTCGGCGTGCTTCTGGGCCGCGGCGGCGTCGTCCAAAGTCTTAGGCAGCGAGAAGGAAATAAACTACCGCGTCAGTCGAGCGTCCCTGAGCCTTTCCATTGTGACGACTTGTTCTACTGGTAGTTTATTTCCAGCCCCCTGCCTTAGTCTGGATCTGGCCACTGTTGCCCAGCCGGCCGAACCGGACGGTGACGTCGCAGCAGATCGCGTACCCCTGGGTCTGAAAAAGTTTACTAGCTGCCAGACGCTAGTGCGGCAGTGACAGCGAGAAAAGTGATCTTTGAAAAGGCGGGTCAGACGGTGTTACTTAGGGAATCATCAACCTTTCCCAAGGAGACTCACATGACCCACCGAGATGATTCTAACGGACTCGCGCAGGATATCCAGTTCCCCGACGAAGGCGGCCCGGCCTGGCGCGAAGTTTTGGAGTTACTGGCGGAGCAAGGCTTTGACGGCCTGGCGGAAGCGATGCAAACGCTGCTCAACGAAGCGATGAAGCTGGAGCGGTCCCAGGTTCTGGGGGCGCGTCCCTACGAGCGGACCGCGCGGCGGCAGATGTACGCCAATGGCTTCAAGCCCAAGACGGTCAAGACGCGGATCGGCGCTTTGCAATTGTCCGTGCCCAAGACGCGCGGCATCGAGTTCTATCCCTCGGCGCTCGAGCGGGGGCAGCGGAGCGAGCGGGCGTTGACGCTGGCCCTGGAGGAAATGCGGGCACCACGCGGAACGGGGTTGGCAAGGAGTCTCCACCCGCAAAGTGGCCCCGATCCTGGAGCAGCTCTGCGGGCTGGACGTGACCAGCACGCAGGTCAGCCGCGCGGCCCAAAAGCTGGATGAAGAGCTGCAGCAATGGCGCTGCCGGCCGCTGGGAAAAATGGAGTATCTGTTCCTGGACGCCCGCTATGAGCATGTCCGCGTGGGCGGGACCGTGGTCTCGTGCGCGCTGCTCGTGGCGCTGGGAATCACGCCGGAAGGGCACCGCACGATCCTCGGCCTGAGCGTCTCGCTGTCCGAAGCCGAAGTCGACCGGCGTCTGCGATGACCCAGGAACCGCTGGCACCGTCAAGTTGTCGCGACCCTTTCGCGCGGCACAGGGGAAGTGGACACCGGCGGCGATCACCTCGGCTTTCGCCGCGTGCCGCCGGGCGCGTAGCTGCAACCGGACTTTCCAGCCTTCCTCTCTGGGGCTCCCCCGCTTGGGGCATCGATTATTCATGTTTTGAAGCTCCATTTTTCGGACACCCTCCATCGCCAGCCCTGCACCTAACTCCCAGTCCCACAACTACCTGCGGCGACGGACATTGCCAATTCATTATTCATTTGTACTACGAAATACCTTCTTGATTATTCATGTTGTCTTATTCACTTGAGGACCAGTCTCTGCCGTCTGTGATTCAAATCCCCACTACTCTCCTCGCTGTTGAAACTTACCCCCCCTGTTTCAACACCCTCCTCGGGGAGAAAAACGGGGTCCGTGTTGAATCCGCTCCCCCCTCTTTCAACACCAGGGGGGTATTCTTCCCTCCTCTTCTTGCTGTGTCGTCGCCTTCCCTCTTTCCAGTCCCAAATCTCATATTTCAGATCTCAAATCCCCCTCCGGCCTTCCATCTCATCGTACGCAGCTCCGCCCTATACTGTACGAAAGTGTATATATTGATGTTGGCACAGTCAATAGGTCATCGCAAAGAATTGTCAAAGTGTGTCCGGCCCACCCCCAAAGTAGGCCGCGAGTCCTCTCGCGAGCCGGCAGAGTAGACGCGGAAGTGCCGCTCAAAGTTTTTCCCGGAAAAAATGTCGACTCTCGGGGCTTGCGACGGAGTCGCGGCCTACTTTTCTTGCCGCGAGCGTTCCAGGTTGGGCGGGCGGGGCGGTCTCAAGTCTCAAATGCAATTGAGGCTCGCTAAAGTGGGCCTCGAAAGTAGTGTAGGAGAAAACATCGCGGGGAAGTTCCCATGGGTAAAGTCTTGTAAACTTCCCTTGGGAACGGAGTCCCAGCGATGCCAAATCATCTTACGGTGGAAGAGCGTGATCGCCTAGCGCAACGGCGGTATGAGAAGGCCACTCAGCAGAAAATGGCCCGAGCTTTGGGGCGCTCGGCTTCCACGGTCAGCAGGGAGCTGCGACGCAACAGCACGGGCAGCGATTACTACGCCGGCCTTGCGCAACGGAAGGCCGAGGAGCGTCCGACGGAGCGTCCGCTGACGCGCAAGATGGAGGATCCCCAGCTCAACGAGGCCGTGCGGGCAGGGTTGTCGCAGGAATGGTCCCCGCAACAGATTGCGGGCCGACTGGAGCAACAGGCGGGAGGCCGCTCCGTTTCCCACCAGGCGATCTATGCCTGGATCAAGCAGAGCGAGCATCCCCCGCACTGGGAATCGCACCTGCGGCGGCGTGGTAAACGTCCCTGCCGCCCGAAAAACCCAAGCCTGCCGGGCACGGGTGGCGTGGCGACCTTGGTCGACCGCAAGTCGCGATTCACGATCATCGTCAAGGTCCAATCCAAGAACGCCGACCATGTGCATGAACAGATCAAGCAGCGACTGAAGGAATTGGAAGCCGAGCGTTGCCACTCGATCACCTTCGACAACGGGACTGAATTCGCGCGTTGCTATCGTCTGGAAAACCATCCCGGCGCGCCGGGATTATACTTTGCTGATCCGGGCTGCCCGTATCAGCGCGGCACGAACGAGAATACCAACGGTCTGATTCGTCAATACTTTCCCAAGGGAACTGACTTTCGAGACATCTCCCATTGCCAGGTACGCCAGGCCGAAAACAAACTAAACAACCGTCCCCGCGCGTGCCTCGGCTTTCGAACCCCCAACGAAGTTTTCATCGAGAAAACACCACCTACCGGTTGCGATTGAGATTTGAGACCGTCCAGTCATTCTTTACTTTGCAATGTGCTATTGGCGGTGTAGAGCATTCAACTATCCGAGCTTTTTCATCCTGCTCGAAAGCATGCTTGGATTTATGGAGGGAAGGTGACGCAGTCGGCCGTCCTCTTTTCCTGATTCCAGCGGCGGCAGCGGCGGCAGAACCCAGCCCATAGCGCAAGCTATGGGTGAAGGAAACAGAACATCGCCAGAGCCGCGGCAGCGGCGAAAGAATGGCTGGTGCCACACACCGCCGCAACTCCGCAATACCCGCCGCGCCCGATGGCCGCCATTTCTTTCACCCCTACCGGGGTTCGCGATCGTCTGGTGACGATTCCCCACGGCTTGCGCCGTGGGCTTGGTTCTTCTCGCCGCTACCGCGGCTGAATGAAACTTCCGCGCGCAACCGACTTCCTCCACTTGCCAGGCAAATCCTTCCGGCATAATCTTGCGATTGAAAGAAGTCTCTCATGAGCGAATATCAATATTACGAGTTCCAGGCCCTCGACCGCCGGCTGACCGAGAAGGAGATGGACGAGCTGGGGCGGATCTCCTCGCGGGCGGAGATTACGCCGACGAGTCTGACCAATGAGTACCAGTGGGGGGACTTCAAGGGGAACCCCGACAAGCTGATGGAGAAGTACTTTGACCTGTTTTTCTATTTCGCGAACTGGGGGACGCACCGCTTGATGCTCCGTCTGCCGAAGGGAGCGCTCAAGGCCGAGGAGATCAAGCCCTACGAAACCGAATTCTTCGGCTCTGCCGTTCACAAGACGTCTGTCGTTCTCGACTTTCATTCCGAGGATGAAAGCGGCGACTGGGAAGGGGACGAGGAACCGAAAGCCCACAGTCTCGGTCGCATACGTGACGAGCTGATGGCGGGGGATAAACGGGCACTGTATCTGGGGTGGCTCAATGCTGTCTGCCAGGACTACACGGATGTTGAAGACGATGATGTGGAACCGCCAGTTCCCCCGGGACTATTAGACCTTTCGCCAGCGCTGTCCGACCTGGCGGACTTTGTGCGAATAGATTTCGACCTGATTGCCGTGGCCGCGCAGCGGAGCGAACCCCTGGCTCCTGCAGCAGACGATCCTGCCACCATGCGAAAGTGGCTCTCCGCAACGCCTGCGAAGCAGAAGGACGAGTGGTTGTGGAGGGTTTTACAAGGCGAGGAATTCGGTCTACGGTCCGAAATGATGCGCGACTTCCAACAATCGCAAAACCCGAAGAAGCCCGCAGCCGAGAAAGGGGATAAGTCCTCGCGGCGCACCGCCGGCGAGCTCCGCAAGGCCGCCGAGGCCTATGGCGAGAAGCGCCGGCAGACCGAGGCGGAGCAGCGAGCGACAGCCACAGCTCGCAAGCAAAGAGAAGCTGCTGCGGCGCAAGCCAAGCGGCTGAAAGCACTCTCGGGTAAGGAGAAGACGGCGTGGGAACGAGTGGGATCCTGGATCGCGTCGAAAGATTCCGATCACTACGACAAGGCGGTCGATATGCTCGTTGACCTGAAAGGTCTTGCCCAGCAGAACAATCAGGTTCAGGCATTTGTCAGCAAAGTTCAGGAAATCCGCAAACAGAATGCAAGCAAGCAGGCCCTGCTCCGCCGCCTGAAGAAGGCGGCTCTTTATTAAACGCCCAGAGGGCGGCAAAGTTAGTCGTTCGATTTGACAGGTGGCTGGTCTATCCGCCACAATCCAAGACAACTTCGGATGGAGCCAGTGGCGCAGGGATGCGACAACCCTCATTTCCAAATGTCCCATACCTATCACGCTGGAGCCTGGCAAATGTTACGAACTCTCGGCCTGTCGTTTATCGCTTTTGGTGTCCTGCTGACGGGTTGTTCCCCATCAGCACCCGCCCCAATCCCCGTCCCGGTGGTTCGTGCTCCCGCGCCCGTTACACCGCCGGCAATTGCTTCCTCGCCGGCGACTGCGTCCTCGCCCACGACGGTTCCGACGGTTCCGACGACTCCGAGTACTCCGCCGCCGGCCGGCGCTGCGAAAGAGCCCGGGGCCGAGCCGGCGCTGGCAGCGCTGAGTCGCGACGAGCTGGGACAGAAGATGGCTGCCGCCCAGCAGCAAGGCTTCCAACTGATGGGGCAGAATAAATCGGCGGAGGGTTATAAGACCTTTCAGGAATCGGCCAAATTCGCCCGCGAACTGCAGAAGCGGTTCCCGGACCTCTCGCCGCAAGAGAAGGCCGGAGTGAGTAATGTGCTCTATAACGACGCTTGTGCGCTAGCCATGGGTGGTGATCCCAACGCGGCGTTCACGGCGCTCAAGGAAGCCGTCAGTGCCGGCTTTGCGGACACCAACCAGCTCCACAATGACACCGATCTGGCCACGGTCCGCTCATTGCCCGCATTCGAGGCCTGGCGAAAAGAAATGGACGCAATCGCCGCAGCCCACGCCAAGGAAGAGGTTCGCAATGAGATGGCGGCTTTCAAGTCATATCCATTCGACTTCACGCTTGCCGATCTGGATGACAAGCCCCTCAAGCTGGCGGACCTCAAAGGGAAAGTTGTCGTCGTGGACTTCTGGGGAACCTGGTGTCCGCCGTGCCGGGCGGAGATTCCCTCGTTCGTGAAGCTGCAGACCAAGTATGGGGACAAGGGCTTGCAAATCGTCGGTCTGGGTTATGAAAACAAGGGAAAGGAGGAGTCGGTGAAGTTGACCCGCGATTTCATGGAGGCTCAGAAAATGAACTACACCTGCATCCTGGGGGATGAGTTGACCCGAAAACAGGTTCCCGAATTCCAAGGCTACCCCACGACGTTGTTCATCGACCGCACCGGAAAAGTCCGGCTGCAATATGTGGGACTGCATCCCTATGCCACTCTGGAAGCAGCCGTCACCATGCTGTTGGAAGAGCCGGGGACGTAAGATACTTCGAGAGAAAGAATGCTCAAGGTCCGGGTGGCATCCCGGCGCGCCGGGACTGCTTGGAGTGGTCATGTTGCTTGTCATCCACGCCCACGCAAAGCCGTGGGCGTGCCACCCTTGCTCTTTACTTCGGGTTAGTTTTCTCTTTGCGCTCCATCGCGTAAGCTGGTGACACTGCGCTCGACGCTATCCCTGGCCCGTGTCTCCCGATTCCAAAACTCATGAACCTCACCGACCTCAAATGGCCCGACGTGGCGGCTCTGCCCAGAACCACGCCCATTGTCATTCCGATCGCGGCCCTGGAGCAGCATGGCCGGCACATGCCGGTCTTTACCGACAGCATGCTGTGCGGCGAAGTCATCCGCCGCGTCAGCGAGAAACTGGGGGACCGCGTCCTGTTCACGCCGCTGATGTGGCTGGGGAACTCCGAGCATCATCTCGACTTCCCCGGAACCATGTCAGCCGCTCCGCGGGTCTATCTCGACCTGCTGCGGGACATGGTGGAAAACTTCCTGTTCCACGGCTTCACGCGGATTGTCCTTGTGAACGGCCACGGCGGCAACATCGTTCCCGCCCAGCAAGCCCTCTTCGAACTGCGGCAGAAGTACCGCGCCCGCAACGACCTGCTGCTCCTGGCCACGACTTACTGGACCCTCGGCGGCAAGCCGCACGAGCAGGACAAGAGCATCAAGCAGCAACAAATGGGACACGCCTGCGAGTGGGAGACCTCGATGATGCTCCGCATCAACCCGCACCTCGTCGGCGACCTCAGCAAGATCCAGCCGGTCGAATTCGGCGGCGCTTTCGAGCCCGCCCATCGCGGCTGGATTACGAAGGACCGGACGGAACCCGGCCACATCGGCGACCCGCGGCACGCCACCGCCGAAAAGGGGGAAGTCATCTTCCGCACCTTCTCTGCCGACGTCGTCAACCTGCTGGAAAAAGTCCTCGCCTGGGACGGGAAGTCGTGGAACGGCTAATGGAACCCACCGCGCGTCCCCCTGCCTGGAAATGGACCATCTGCGGCCTGCTCTTCCTGGCCACCATGATGATGTACATGGACCGGCAGACACTGGCCGCGATGGGGCCGCGGATTCGCGGCGAGTTGGGGCTTTCCAACACGCAGTTTGGCACCATCGATCTGGCCTTCGGCATGGCCTTCGCCGTTGGCTCCATTGTCAACGGCCTGATTGCCGACCGGCTGAGCATTCGCTGGCTCTATCCGGTCATGCTCATCGGCTGGTCGCTAGCCGGCGTGGCAACGGGCTACGGCGACTGGATTGGGCAGGCCCTGGGGACGACGTTTCCGTGGCTGCTTCCCGCCGGCAGCGATGGTCCGCCTGGCAGCGAACATTCGTTTTTAGGACTCCTCGTTTGCCGCGCGGTGCTTGGCTACTTTGAATCCGGGCACTGGCCCTGCGCACTCATTACCACGCAGCGGCTTTTGGCGGGAAGCGACCGGGCACTAGGGAATAGCGTGCTGCAAAGCGGCGCATCCATCGGGGCCGTGCTGACGCCGCTCGTCGCCTGGCTGATGCTCGGACCCGAGCCGGGAAGCTGGCGGCTGCCGTTCGCGGTGATCGGCTTTGCCGGCCTGGTCTGGATGGTGCCTTGGCTCATGCTCATTCGCGGCGATGACCTCCGCCGCCCGGCGACTATGTCGAACGCGGTCAGCGGCACCGCGGAAGCCGTCTGGCCGTCGATTCCGCCGGCTGTTTTTCTGCGCCGCTTTCTGGTCCTGCTCGCCGTGGTCATTCCCATCAACATGGTCTGGCAGTTCTTCCGGCTGTGGACGCAATCGATGCTGCAGGACCAGCACAAGTACACCGAGCAGTTCGTCTTCTTTTTCAGCGCCGGATTTTATTTGGTAGCCGACGTCGGCTGCATCGCTGTCGGCACAGCCACCAAAGTCTTCACCGCCCGCGGCTGGTCGCTGCAGCAAGCACGGGTGACGCTGTTTTCAGTTTGCACCGGCTTGGTGCTGATTGGCATGACCGCATCGTATCTTCAGGCGGGATGGCTGCTGTTGTTTATCTTGCTCCTCGTCGGCTGCGGGGCGCTGGGCTTCTTTCCCACGTACTATTCGCTCACGCAGGATATGTCCCGCAAGCACCAAGGATTGATCGGCGGACTCCTGGGCGCAACGACGTGGGTCGTCACTTCGCTGATGCAGCGGAGCGTAGGCAAGAGCGTCGACGCGACCAAATCTTATGGCGACGCCATCTTTTGGATCTGCCTGACACCGCTCGTCGCCTGGGTCGCCCTGACGTTCTTCTGGGGTCGTTCGCCGTCGGATGAAAAGGCCGCTCCCCATGCCTGAGCCGCCGTTTTCCCTCGACCGGCCGATTCTCATCCTCGGCGGCGGCATCAATGGGGCGGCAGTGGCGAGGGAGTTGACGCTCAACGGCTTCAGCGTGCTGCTGGTGGATCAGGCGGACCTGGCGTCCGGAGCGACGGCCTATTCGTCGCGGCTCATTCACGGCGGCCTCCGGTATCTCGAGTACGGCGAGTTTAGCCTGGTGAAGGAATCGCTTGCCGAGCGAACGCGACTGCTCCAGCTCGCGCCGGATTTCGTGCGGCCATTGCGGCTGTTCATTCCGGTTAAGAACAAACTCGGCGGCGTCTGGCAGTCGGCGGCGAAGTTTCTGGGAATGAGCGGGGGTGGAAAGCCACATCCAAGAGGGTCGGCGCTGGTCCGCACGGGACTGTGGATGTACGACACTTACGCTCAGGATAAGTCGCTGCCGCACAACAGCTTTCATTCCTCGAACGAGGCCGGCGTTCCTCCTGTCGATGCGAGTGCCGGTGCCTGGTTGGCCGCTTATTCCGACGCTCAGATTCCCTTCCCCGAGCGGTTCGTCGTCGCGCTCGTCCGCGATGCTCAGAAGGCGGCCGACGAGAACGACTGCACGCTGAAGGTGCTGACGTACCATCGCGCTCGACTCGAAAACGGCATCGTCCATATAGCGTCAGTAAACGACACCCGTGCGAGCCCGCCGCCCGTCCTCTCCTTCCAACCCTCCGCCATCATCAACGCCACCGGGGCCTGGGTGGATGAGACGCTGCACAGACTTCCGGTCCCCTCTCGCCGCCTGATGGGAGGCTCCAAAGGTAGCCACTTCTTCACCTGGCATCCACAACTCAAGGACATGCTCGGCGGCAACGGCATCTATACCGAAGCGGCTGATGGGCGGCCGGTGTTTCTGCTGCCGCTGGCGGAAGGGACGCTCGTCGGCACCACCGACTTGCCCTTCCGCGGCGACCCGGCAACGGCCGTGGCCACGGACGAAGAGCTCGAATACCTCGTGGCCGTGGTCCGCTGCATCTTTCCCGCGGCTGGCGTCACACAGCACGACATCGCCTGGCACTACAGCGGCGTTCGCCCGCTGCCGCACATCGATGCGAAGAATACAGCCGCTATCACGCGGCGGCATCAGCTCGTTTGGAATGAGGGATCCCATATTCCCCTTGTTTCCCTCGTCGGCGGCAAGCTCACCACCTGCCGCTCACTGGCGGAGGAGACCGCTGCGGCCGTGCTGGTTCGGCTGGGCGAGGGGGCCGCCGATATTCGCAACTCGCGCGCTCGGGTCATTCCTGGGGGTGTGCTGGAGAAGGAGAGACAGAGAGATGGAGAGTGGGGGAGATGGGAAGAGGCGATTCGCCGGATCATTTGCGAAGAGTGGGTCACCACCCTCGGCGATCTTGTCGAGCGGCGGTTGATGCTGCTGTACGATCCGGCGCTCGACCGCGAATTGCTTGCCGGATTGGCACGGCTGCTCGTTAGCGAAGGAAAACTTGCGGAGCAAATCGTCGAGGCAGCCGTCGACGAGTGTGCCACTCGCCTGCGGTTGCATTTCGGGCTGAGGATCTAAGTTCTAGGGTTCAACGTCAAATCTTCTCTCCGGCAGGAGTCGAACACGTCCCACGCAAAGCCGTGGGACGTGCCACCCGATGCCCCGCGGCGAAATTAGTCCTTAAGCTGAAACAACCTCTTCAGCGCCTCCAAGAGCCCATGCGGCGCGCCCTTCGTCGCTTCATCCCGCAGCGACTCCAGCGGCGGGTGCAGCAGCTTGTTCACCAGCCGATCAAAGGCCTGGCGAATTTCTCCTTGTGTTTTGGCATCAAGCGAAGAGAGCTTGTTGAGCAACCGGGCCAGCTCTTCTGCTTTCACTTCGTCGGCCCGGGCTTTGAGGCGCTTGATGGTGGGGGCGGTGGCCCGGTGATGCAGGTCGGCCATGAAGCGGGCGGTTTCTTCGGCGATAATCCGCTCGGCTCGCGGCCACTCCTTCTCCCGCTCGCGGCGGTTCCGCTGGCAGACTTGCGCGAGGTCGTCGATGGTGCAGAGGTAGACGCCGGTGAAATCCCCAATCGCCGGCTCAAAATCGCGGGGGATGGCGAGGTCCAGAATCAGCAGCGGCCGCTGATAGCGGGCCTTCTCGATTTCCGCGAACATCGCCGCGGTGACAATGGGTTCGCTGGCCCCCGTGGCGGAAACCACCAGGTCCGCCTCGATGAGCAGGTCGTGCAGTTTTTCCCACGCCGCCGGTTTGCCCGCCAGCTTGGCGGCGAGTTCCTCCGACCGCTGCATGGTGCGGCTGACGATGCTGATGTCGCGGACCCCTTCGTCGATGAGATACCGCAGCGTCTCCTCTCCCATCTCGCCGGCTCCGATGACGAGAACCTTCTTATCGTCGAACCGTTCAAAGAAATCACGGGCGTAGTCGGCCACGGCGATGCTGGGAATGCTCACCCGCTTCTGCTGGATGGCGGTCTCCGTAGTCACGCGCTTGGCCACGCGCAGAGCGGCCTGAAACGCGGCATTCGTCAGCGGCCCCACGCTGCTGGCCGCCGTCGCCAATTCGTAGGCCTGCTTCACCTGCGAGAGAATCTGAGCTTCGCCGACCACCATGCTGTCCAGGCTCGCCGCCACCGTGAACAGGTGCCGCACAAAGTCCTCGCCGGTCCGCTCGAAGAGGTCGTTGAACACCTCCACTGGGTCGAGCCCGTGAAAACCGGCCAGAAATTCCACCACGTCATGATGCGAAGGGCACGCTTCCGCCGTTTCGCTGGCTACGTACAGTTCCACGCGGTTGCACGTGGACAGCAGCACCGCCTCCGCCTCCGGATACTTCTGCCGCAGCCGCGACAGGGCATCGACCGCCTGGTCCTTGCTGAACGCCAGCCGCTCGCGCACCTCCACCGGAGCCGTATGATGGCTGCAGCCCACCATTTGCAGCTTCATAGGAGTTCCTCCGTGGGGTAGGCTTCCAGCGTGCCCAGAAAAATGGTGCTCCACGAAGTTTGCTGGGCAGGCTGGAAGCCCACCCCACCTGCCGCCTTCGTATGCTGCGTAGACCCCATGACGAGCAGCCCCATCACCATCGCCAGCATGATAAAGCTGACGACGGTCAGGTACGCCACCTTCCGCCCTTGCTGGGCCGGCTTATACGTCCATTCGAAAATCGTGGCCACGATCAGCCACGCCAGCAGCACGCCGGACATGACGACGATGGGATCCCACCACGGCATCTTCCCTTGCCCTTTGACCAGATTCAAAATCACGCCCGCGATAATTCCCAGGGCGATGAAGAAGCTCGACGACGCCAGGAGTTGCTTGTTCGCCTTCTGCAGCCACTCCAGACTGGGGAGCTTGAATCCCGGTCGCGGCGGCAGCTTATGCTTGAGCCGGTAGGACTGGGCGAGATACATCAGCCCCGCCACAAATCCGAGTGAGACGGCGATGGTCCCCAGCAGCAGCAAGATTCCATGCGCTATGCCCCACGCACTTTGGGCGTTCGTTTGCGGCAGGGCGAGGTTCCGCGGAAAGGCATAAGCCACCCCAATCAGCACCAGCACCACCGGCAGCAGGAACAGCCCGACCGAAGTCTGCGGTCGGGAAGCCGCCAGGTAGATATACACCGCCGCCACGACCCAGGCGGCAATCACGTACCAGTCATGCCAGTTGGACAGTGGCACGCTCGCCAGCGCCTGGTCGGTCGCCCGGTTGTAAAGGTACAGCGTCTGCATCACCAGCCCGACCACCGCAAACAGCAGCATCACCACCACCCGGATCGGCATGCGAAAAAACAGCCGCGACACCTCCAGCGCCAGCGTGATCGCATAGCTGGTCGAAAAACAGACGAGGGAAATACCAGTAAGCATGGAACAATGCAGCGAGTAGAGAGCCAACTTGGTCTGCGCGGGACTTTGACTGCCGTTCGGCGCACTCACCCGCCGTAAACCTCATTCTAACTTCACCCTCTCCCCGGCATACCCTATCATTCGTCATTCGCCATTCGAATTTCGCCATTCATTCCCATGCTCCGAGTCCTCACCTATCTCTGGGCCTCTCCCTGGACCCTCTTCGGCCTGTTCTGGGGCGCCCTCGCTCTGCTCACCGGTGGCCGCGGGCAACTGGTGCAAGGAGTACTCGAGTTCCACGGCGGCCTTCCCGCCTGGCTCCTCCGCCGCGCCCCGCTTGTCGGTGGAGCCGCCGCCATCACCTTCGGCCACACCGTCCTGGCCCGCACCCAGGATGACCTCGACGCCTCCCGCTCGCACGAGCGAATCCACGTCCGCCAATACGAACGCTGGGGCCTCCTCTTCATCCCCGCCTACCTCCTCTGCTCCCTCTGGCTCCTGCTCCGCCGCGGGAATCCGTACTGGGATAATCCGTTTGAGAAAGAGGCCTATGGAAACCAAGAAATGTAGGCCGCCAATCCGTGGCGGCGCAGCACTGGCTATGTCGCGCGAGATGGCTGCCATGCGGCAAGTATACGGAAGAAGCCGCCAACCGCCTACTTTTTTGGAGGCAAGTTTTCTGTCACGATGTAGAAACCGCGTTCTTCCGGGTCAGTACGTCCATGTAACGACCTTCTTCCCGTTCTTTTTTACCCAAGCATGAAGATTGCTAAAGGCTTGGTTCTTTTGTGAATTAAATGTGTTCATAAACCAGAATTGCTGTACATCATCGTCGGCAATTCGCCGCAAAGTTAGGTCTCGCAATCCGAAGGCTTTGTCGAATTGCGGCACTTTGCCCAGGTTGATGTCATCCGGGTCTTGAGCAATTGCTGAATACGCAAAAGTCAGTCCGGCGATTACGACAACGCTTGTCACCACGAATCGAGCGTATGCAGAACGCATGACTAGCTCCTCTGTTCGGGTCATTTGTAGCAGCGAGACGGTCTCAACTCTAACAAACGTCCGGCCAGAAGTAAGATGGCGGAAAAAATAAGGGGCGGATTAACCGCGATGCCAAACCGCCACTAATTCAGTTTCGTTGACACGTGGCAGAAACCGAACTCCCTGGCAAGTTTAGCAGGAACAGCCCTCCCCAAAGGCTTTCCCGCAGATAGCCAAAAAACCGTCAGCCATTATCCGTTTTTGCCTCATCTAGTTTCGTAACTCCGTGGCGAGCCTCAAGTGCGGACGTCGATGGGGCAATGGATAATGAGTGGAGTTCGAGTTCAACTCTGCTAGCTCGCGAGAGGACTCGCGGCCTACTTTGCTGCAGCTTGCGGAATGACAGCGTGGTAGACTCGCCCGCAGATTTCCCACCCCGCCCAAGCCGTGAAGAAGCCGAAGAACAGGAAGGTGAAGGCGAGGATGGCGGAGCGCCAGAGCGGGATGCGTATGGGCGCGGGGAGGGCGAGGCGGTTGCGGTAGAAGAGGATGCCGGAGTAGAGGAACATGACCGCGCCGTTGAGGGCGGAGGTCCAGATGAAGAGGGTTTTGTTGTCGATGCCGTAGCCCAGTTGTTCCGCCACCAGGATGCTGCTGCCGAGGAAGATTTCGCCCCACAGGAACCAGAAGTAGAGGCGGCCTTCGCTCCAGCGGGGGTTGTCGCGGAGCCAGGTCAGCTTGACGAGGTCCGTGGAGATGCGGCTGGCGGCGTCGAGGACGCCGAATTCGGTGGTGAAGAGGATGGCAACGCCCATGATGAGGAACAGGAATTTGGCCAGAGGGTGAATCAACTCGGTCAGACGAAGGGTTTCCGCCCAGACGAAGCCCAGGCCCTCTTTGTATTTGGCGGGGTCGACGGTGAGTTTTCCGGATGCGTCGTAAAAGAGGATGTAGCTGATGAGAGTAAGGAGCGTCAGGCAAATGATGCAGGTGAGCAGGAAGCTGACGAAGTGCTCCAGGCCGGCGGCCCGCCACCATTTTTTCCAGCGGGCCAGGTTGGCCTCGTCATGCGGAAAGTGATAGCCGGTTTCCGAAATGGCTTCCTCGTTGCCGGTGAGGGGGCTGGTGATGCGGCCGAGGTGTTTTCCCATGCCGTAGCCCTTGTCCTTGATGTAGTTGCTTTGCGAGAGGTTCATCGTGCCGCCGGCTCCGGCAAAGGCGAGAGCGCCGAGAAGGGCCATGGGCGTCAGGGACTCATCCATGGGCGGATAGAAGTGCGGGTAGCCGAGCGTGAGCGTGGAGGTGATTTGCGTGACGATGGCGTCCGGACGGAGGACCGTCAGCCAGGCGGCAATGCCGATGACGATGACCATGATGAGCAAGACCAGCACGAACTGGACCTTCTCGACGGTTTCATACACCACCGGCCCAGCGGTCAGGATGATGCCGCAGAGAAACATGGTGGCGATGGCGATGTACGTGTCGTATGGCCCCGCGATGATGTTCCCTTCCGCGCTGGTCGTAGCGCCAAAGATCAGCCAGCCGATGATTTGCGCGGCCCCTTTGGACCAAGCCGGGATCATCCACGGCAGCACGTTGAGCAAGAGGAAGACCCACGCCCACGAACGGCTGAGGCGGACAAAGCCGGCGACGGCGGATTCGCCGGTGGCCAGGGTCCAGCGCATGATTTCCATGTTCAGAAAATATTGCATCACCACCGCCAGGATGCAGGCCCAGAAGAAGACGAACCCGCAGCGGAATGTGATATACGGCCAGAGGATGAATTCGCCGCTTCCCAGAGCCAGGCCCGCGAGAATGATGCTCGGACCAATCATCTGCCGCAGCGGAACCGGCTCCGGCATCTGACGCTGGCGTAGAGGCGGAAGCGTGCCGGCGGGAATGACGGAGTCGGGGATGAGGATTTCGGGCGAGGATGCTGAAGCCATGGCAAATCGCAGCGGAGAGTACACGAAAGCGTGCCATTCTACGCGGAGAGCCGGGCTGCTGCGCGCCTGCTACGACTGGATGGTTGCCGCCAGTGCTTTTTCCCAGCCGCGTGGGAATTTGACTTTGGCGTAGACCTCGGTGAGCGGGATTTTGCAGCCGATGGACTTGAGCGTGAGAGTCGCATCGAGGCCGGTAATCGTGGAAATCTTCCAGGAGGCGCCGCGCTCTCTTCGATAGATTTCTATAAGCGGCATTTCTTGATTCACGAGGATGATCTCCCGCAGCGAAGGAAGACGACGATATTCAGGAACCTTAAACGACTCGTCGTAATTCTGCGTGGATTCCGAGAGGACCTCGATCAGAAGGAGAGGGTTGAGAAGTGTATCGAGCACGTTGTCGAGGAATTTCGGCTGACCGCAAACAACGGCGACATCGGGATAGGTGTAGAGACCAGAGGGGATTTGAACTCGCATTTCGTTTGGATAGACTTCGCAGGGCTTTCCCTCGAGTTGGTTGCCGATAAGTCGCGAAAGGGTTGCTGTTATCAAAATGTGTGCCCGCGTGGCCCCCGCCATCTGAAACATTTCGCCGCGATAGAACTCGCTCTTTTGCTCGGCCCGGCGCTCAATGAGCAGATATTCCTGTTCCGTAAACAAACGACGCTTGGGGACAGCGGACATTTTCGGTAGCTCGCGAATCAGGAAAGTGCTCATGTCCCCATCTTAGACGCAACGATGTCCCGAAGGAAACCACGAGCAGGGATCTTAATCCCTACCCCCCATCACCATGTTGCCCAGGCCCCCGAGGGAATTGAGGACGGAGCCTTCGTCCTTTCCCTTGCCGGCCCCAGCCAGCATCCGGCCGGCGAGGCGGGAGAAGGGGAGCGACTGCAGCCAGACTTTACCGGGACCGGTGAGCGTGGCCAGGAACAGGCCTTCGCCGCCGAAGATTGTGTTCTTGAAGCCGCCGACCATCTGGATGTCGTAATTGACGCTCGGCTGGAGGGCGACGAGGCAGCCGGTGTCGAGCTTGAGAGTTTCGCCGGGGGCCAGAGTTTTTTCGCAGAGTGTGCCGCCCGCGTGGACGAGCACGATGCCGTCCCCTTGGAGCCGCTGCATGATGAAGCCTTCGCCGCCAAACAGGGCTACGCCGATTTTCTTCTGGAAGGCGATGCTGACCTGCACCCCGCGAGCCCCGCAGAGGAACGAATCCTTCTGGCAAATCATCTCGCCGCCCAGCTCATCGAGATGGAGCGGAATGATCTTCCCCGGATATGGCGCGGCGAAGGCCACCACTTCCCGCCGCTGGGCGATGTTGCTGTAGGTGGTCATAAACAGCGATTCGCCGGTCAAGACTCGCTTGCCCGCGCTCATCATCTTCCCCCAAAAGCCCTGCCCTTTCTGGCTGGGGTCTCCGAAGACGGTCTCCATCTTGATGCCGCTGGTCATGAACATCATGGCCCCGGCTTCGGCGATGACCATCTCGCCGGGGTCGAGCGTGACCTCGGCAAACTGCATATCGTCGCCGAACAGTTGGTAGTCAATCTCGTCGGCGGTTCTGGGTCCAGTGGATTTGCGAGCCCCCGGCGACGGCACATGCTGTCCCGAGCCGACCGGCTCCACCGGCACCAATTCCAGCCCATCGTCTTTGATGACCGGCATCTGGAACATGTTCCCGCACGCCTGGCAGCGGACCTGCTTGCCGGCGAACTGGTTGTTGTAGTGATACTGTTTACCGCAGTTGGGGCAGTTGATGATCGACATGGGAAGGGGCTAGGGACTCGGGACTTGGGGCTGGGGAAGAAGTGGGGTAGGCTTCCAGCCTGCCCAGATTTGAATTCGTTTTGGATGTGGAACTCTTGGATTCCAGTTGTCGGCTACTTCGCAAACCCGTGGTTCTTCATCCAGGCAATGCACTCCGTCGGCCAATTGCTAGTGCCGGGAATATCTTTGCCGAGCCCCACGCCGTGGCGGCCTTTTTCGTAAACGTGGAGCTCGGCGGGGACTTTGTTTTTGATGCAGGCGAGGTAAAAAGCGATGCTGTTCTCGGGGGGTACGCCGGTGTCCTCGTAGGTGTGCCAGAGGAAGCAGGGGGGCGTTTCGGCTGTGACTTGCTTCTCGCTGGACATGCTTTTGACGAGGTCTTCCGGCGCGTCCTTGCCGAGCAGGTTGTTCTGCGAACCGACGTGGGTGAATTTTTCGTTGAAGGCGATGACCGGATAGCAGAGGACGCCAAAGTCGGGGCGGCAGGAGACTTTTTGAATCGGGTCTTCGGAATCCGCTTTCCCCTTGTCGAAGTGGGTGACGGCACTGGAGGTGAGATGCCCTCCCGCGGAGAAGCCGAGGATGCCGATTTTAGCGGGGTCGACGTTAAATTCCTTGGCCCGCGAGCGGACAGTGCGAATGGCTCGCTGGGCGTCTTCGAGCGGTGCGGGGTGGCCGTAACCCTTCCCCCGGTGCCGATAGTCGCAGATAAAGCCGGCGATGCCGTTGTCATTCAGCCAGCGGGCAATCTGATGTCCTTCATGATCCATCGCCAGCCCGCCATAGCCGCCGCCGGGGCAGATCACGATGGCTCCGCCATTGGCCTTTTCCTTTTCGGGCAGGTAGATGATGAGCGTCGGCTTGTCGTTGGCTTCGGTTCCTTTGGCACCGGGAGCGCCTGCGGGCCAAAGGAGCTCGGTTTTGGGCTCGGCGGCGATGGAGGGAAGAGCGAGGAAGGTGATAATTAGGGGAAGGGAGAGGCGGCGAATCATGGGGGATCTTCTTGGGGTTCGAGGGCGGATTATGCGTGCATTTCGCTGGCGATTATGCACCCTACAGGAGAGGAGAATGGACGTTATGCTAACGGGATATCTGGCCCGTCTCAATCACCAGCATTTAGTAGCCTTCACACTCCGTGTGAAGGCATGTCCGCTCACGGAGTGAGCGGACTACTTTGGAGAACCCATGCCTACCGACCTCTCTCTCCGTCACGACCTTGTCGGCGATTTGCTCGAGCTTCCCGAAACCAAGAGCGATTGGGAAAAGTACCGCCTCACCGACGAGCAGGTCGCCTTTTACCACGAGCAGGGATACCTGAAGGGGATACGCATCCTCACGGACGAGCAAATCGAAAAGCTTCGCACGGAGCTGGCGGAGTTCTTCAATCCGCAGCATGAAGGGCATGAGCTGTGGTACGAGTACCACACCAACGAATCCAGCCGGCCGGATACGGTGCTGTTTCACGCGCTGGGAGCGTGGCGGATTCGTCCCGGCTTTCACGACATCCTCTGGCATCCGGCTTTCACCGTTGCGGCGAGCCAGCTTTTGGGCGGTGCCGTCCGCTTCTGGCACGACCAGCTCTTTTGCAAGCCGGCGAAACATGGGGGCGTGGTCGCCTGGCACCAGGACTATTCCTACTGGATCCGCACCAAGCCGATGGCCCACCTCACTTGCTGGATCGGCCTCGACGACAGCACCAAGGACAACGGTTGCGTGCATTACGTCCCCGGCAGCCACAACTGGACGCTGCTCCCCATCACCGGCCTGGCGGGAAATATGGACGCCATCAAAGAGGTACTTTCGCCAACTCAGTGGGAGCAGTTCCAACATCCCGTCGCCATCGAGCTCAAGAAGGGGGAGTGCTCGTTCCATCATCCGCTCATGGTCCACGGCAGCTTTGAAAACCGCACCGACCGCCCCCGCCGCGCCACCGTCATCAACGCCTTCCGCGACGGCGTCAAAAGCGACAAGAACGAAGAGCTGCTGCAAGGGGTGCCGCCCATTCCCATCGGAAGCAAGATGGAGGGGCAGTTCTTCCCGCTGCTGTTTGAGGGGCTCGCCAACTAACCACCATGCGGGGCGAAGTCATCTATCTCTATGCGTTTGACGTGGCGAATGAGATCGCCACCAGCCGCGTACGCGAAGTGCTTTCGTGCCAGTGCTTCTCCTACGAAATCAAGACCGACCACACCTATCCCAAGGACGTGCCGCTCTATCGGCCGCTGACGTTTGAGCCGCCAGATGTTGCCGAGCGGTTTCGCGGGCAGGCGATCAGGCTGGTCATTCGGATATTCGAAGTCGGCGTCGTCAACGTGGCGATGCACGTCTGCTTCGAAGTTGCCACGCTGGCCGAATTGCAGGCCTATCACAAGACGGAGCTGGAGTCGGGACAAACGCGCGACGGCCTCGCCCGCCGCTTGTGCAAGCAAGTTTGCGAAAGCATCCAGGATGCGATTGTCCGCGGCTCGGACCCTTCCGAGCCGGAGGCGTACACGGTCTTCTGTTTGACGGACCTCGGGGCCGAAACGGATGCCCACGCTTGGTTCCGCCAAAACCGCCGCGAAATCGCTGGTTTGCTCTCCGAAGCGCCGGCCGAGAGCCTCAGCGACCTGCAGGTGGATGAATCGGTCCGCATTCACCGCTCCTTCGGCAAAGCGGACCTGGCGGTCATCGATTGGGATGCCTCACTGGTCGTCGAACTCGACGGCTTTGCGGACGACGTGTTGTATATCCTGGAACTCGCCAACCTGCAGCTCGAAGAGTTCCGCGTGATGGACCGCCGCCTGGACACTCACTTGGACCGGGCCTATCACGATTTGGAAAGGCCGCGCTCCTTCTTCGGAATCCCCACCAGTGTTCACAACTGGCTGCGGCGGTTCCGAGTGGACGCCTCCAAGTTGGCCGACGAAGTGACGCACATCACCAAGTTCCTGGGGGACTGGCACCTGGCACGCATCTACCTGGGGGCCGCCGAGCGGTTTCACCTGCACGAATGGCAAAAGAGCATCGCCGATCGACTGGCGCAGCTCGACCAGGTTTACCAGGTCTTGCAATCCGAAGTCTACGAGCGGCGGATGCTCTGGCTGGAGATCGCCATTCTGGTCTGCTTCTTAATCGACCTGGCCGCGCTGTTCTTTTGGAAGCGGTAGCAGCGGCTATGCAGCAATCGCCGCCTTTACCTCGTTCATCACTGCGTCGAACGCGGCGGGATCGGCGATGGCGATTTCCGAGAGGCTTTTGCGGTCGAGGATGATACCGGCCTTTTCCAGTCCAGCAATGAACTGGCTGTACCGCAGGCCCCGCTCGCGGCAGGCGGCGTTGACGCGGATGATCCAGAGCTTGCGGAACTGGCGCTTGCGGTCGCGGCGGTCGCGGTAGGCGAACGCGCCGGCGCGGGCGATGGTTTCCTTGGCCGTCCGATAGAGCTTTCGACGGCCGCCGACGTACCCCTTGGCGCGCTTGAAGAGACGTTTCTTGGCTTGGGTACGGGCAGCACCCTTCATGGCACGCATGACTTAGTTCCCTGTGGTTTGCACGGACAGGCCCTCGGTTAGTAGCCAGCACACTGCGTGTGCCGGACCGGGTTTTGGGAACCCAGCGCTCACGGAGTGAGCGGACTACTCTCCGAGTGTTAGGTGCCTGCGTGACGAGTGGGATGGACTTACAAACTGTATCCCGCGAGGGCGCGGGTGATTTGATGCACGACGGTAGCCGACAGGATCTTGGTCCCCCGCAAGTTCCGCCGCCGCTTTTTGGACATGCGGCTGGCCAGGTGGCTGGTCCCGGCGGCGCGGTGCTTGACCTTGCCGGTGGCGGTCAGGCGGAAGCGTTTTTTTGTTCCCTTGTGGGTCTTTTGCTTAGGCATGTCGTCACCAGCGGGGTTGCATCGAATCATTCGCCACTGGAGCTGTCGCCGCAGTGGAAACCTCGCATTATAGGAACATATCTGAAAGTGCGAAAGAGGGAGCGAACGGCGGTACAGAGTATCGTCCAGGAGTATCCGGTTACTTAAGTCTCCAGAGTTTCCTCTTTGGGCCCGATGGAAATGGCAATTGAGTGCTAAAATGTGACGCTTCTGCCCGGCGCTGCGCCAACGATCTTTCACCATAAATTGCCCCGGCCCTGCACCAATATGTCCGCAACCACCTCGGTCAGCCTGCTCGAGCGACTGCGGCAAGACCCGCAGTCGGCAGCTTGGACGAGCCTTGTGGAAATCTATTCACCGCTGATCCGCAACTGGCTCCGTTGCCAGCAGGTCCGCGAGGCCGACAGCGACGACATCACCCAGGAAGTTCTCGCCGTTGTCATCCGCCGACTGCCGGAGTTCGAGCACAATCGCCGGGAAGGGGCATTTCGCAACTGGCTCCGGACGATCACCGTCAACTGCCTGAGGGATGCCTGGCGGAGCCGCAAGAGCCGCCCGATCGCAACGGGCGACAGCGACTTTCAGGAGTTGTTGGCCCAACTGGAGGACCCCAGCAGCGGCCTGACCAAGATCTGGAACGAGGAACATGACCGGCACGTCGCCCGCAAGCTGCTGGAGCTGCTCCGTCCCCAGTTCGAGCCGGTCACCTGGCAAGCCTTTCAGCGGTTCGCCCTCGACGGCCTTTCCGCCGCCGAAGTCGCCGCCGAGCTTAAGGTCACTTCCAACGTGGTGTTCATCGCCAAATCCCGTGTTCTCGCCCGCCTGCGGCAGGAGGCGATGGGGCTGCTGGAATAAGGCCGGTTTGCTCAATCCACCGGCTTTCTCTCGTTCTTGGAAACATGGTGAAAGGTTTTGCAGCCAGCCGCCATTTAGGTTCAGATAGAGAAGATGCGTCCCCTGCCGGGAGAGAGCCCCATGCCTGCCGAAACCAAGTCCCATCCCTCCTCCGCGGAGCTCCATTCCTTCGCCCACGGGCGATTGGCTCCGGCGGAGATGGCGGAGGTGGAGCAGCATGTGGCCACGTGCGACTCCTGCTGCCAAGCGCTGGAAAGCGTTCCCGAGGATACGCTGGTCCAACTGGCCCGCGAAGCGGCGACGGAGACGTTTCGCGCGGGAGAGACACCTCCGCTGGCCGAGCCGCGAGGAGGCAATGCCATTCCTCAGGAGTTGGAGGAGCATTCACGCTACAAGATTCTCGGTCTCGTCGGCCAGGGTGGAATGGGTGCTGTTTACAAGGCCGAGCACCGATTGATGGAACGCCTGGTCGCGCTCAAGGTCATCAGCCGGTCGTTCACGGCCAATCCGCAGGCCGTGGAGCGGTTTCGCCGCGAGGTGAAGGCGGCTGCCAAACTCTCTCATGCCAACATCGTTACCGCTCACGACGCCGAGCAAGCCGGGGAGCTGCATTTTCTGGTCATGGAGTTTGTGGAAGGGGTCGGTCTGGACCGGCTCGTTGCCAAACAGGGCGTGCCGACGGTGCCACAGGCCTGCGGGCTCATCCGCCAGGCGGCTCTGGGCTTGCAGCACGCCCATGACAAGGGAATGGTCCATCGCGACATCAAGCCGGCCAACTTGATGGTCACGCGTCGCGGGCAGGTCAAGATTTTGGACTTCGGCCTGGCGCGCCTCGCCCGCGAGCTGGTGGCATCGGACGCACAAGCAATGACCATTGATGCCGGCGCTCCCCCGAGTAGCGCGACGGCAGCCGGCATGATCCTGGGAACCCCCGATTACATCGCCCCCGAGCAGGCGGCCGACTCGCGGCAAGCAGACATCCGGGCCGACATCTATAGCTTGGGTTGCACGTTTTACTTCCTGCTCACCGGCCAGCCACCCTTCCCGAAAGGGACGGTGATGCAGAAGCTGGCCTCGCACATGCATACCGCTCCCGCCTCCGTCACCTTGAAGCGGCCGGAAGTTCCCGCGGAGGTAGCCACGATTGTCGAGCGGATGATGGCCAAGGAAACGGCTGACCGCTATCAAACCCCCGGCGACGTTGCCAAGGACCTGTTGGCGGTCCAAAAGGGAACGGCTGCTTCGCTGCCAAAGTTGGAAGTACTCAAGCCGGCCGAAGACTTGTTCGCCGGAATCGACCTGGCAGCCATTCCCGTTCCACTTACCTCTTCCGCTCCACAACCGCTCGTCACGCCGGCGGGAGGAGACATCTCCGACTGGTTCGCGGAGAACCGGCAATTGGCGACAATGATCGGCGCGATCGGCGGCGGGCTGCTGCTCGTCTTGCTCTGCGTGTGGGGAGCCAGCAAGGTGTTCTTTCAGGATCCCGGCAAAACCACCACCAAAACAGGTGCTGGCAACCCAGAAAAAGCGGCCAGCGTCGTCGCCAGCAACGTCGAGCGGAAGCAGCCCGTCGAAACAGTGTCGTCCGCCCTTCCTCCCTCGTCGCCGGCCACGGCACCAGGAACATCCATCGCCCGCATCTTGTTCTGCGTCCCGCACCATGGACTTTGGGAACCAGACTTTGCCAATGTTGTCGATCATTTTCCTCCCGGAGTTGCCGTGACCGTTGCCTCGACGGGGGAAGGATATTGCATGGCATTCGACGAGAGCGATACGACGTTCAATACAAGGAGGCGTTCCACGCGCGTTTCCGCCGACGTCGTCATCGGCCGCGATGCGATTGCCGCGGCCAACTACGACGCGATTGTCATTGCCGGGGCGAACTACAAGGTGTTTCAAACCGATGCGACAAAGCAGCTCCTGGCCGATTTTTCCAGGCAAGGGAAATTCATCACCGCAATTTGCCGAGGGCAAGAAGTTTTGGCCGATCACGGCTATTTTGGGAAGGGTGACATGGTCGCCAGGAATCGTTACCTGGAGAAGCAGTACGCGGACCTTGAGTGCTCCCCCCAAGATTCCCCCGTGGTGCATGCGAGGGACAAGAAAATGATCACGGGGCGAGATCCGGAGTCGGGCGTTCAGTTCGCGGACGCTCTCGTGAAGGCCATCGCGCAAGACAAGAATTGAAGTCATCACCTCTTTACTCTCAATCACTTTTTGCCCATGACCATCTCCACGGACTCCTGGTGCTTGCGGGCATTGCTCGCGGCCGCCGTGCTGGCGCTGGCCAGCATTAACGCGTATTCCCACGGCGAGGACGCTTCCAATCAGCCGCCCGCGAAATTTACGGCGCTCTTCAATGGCAAGAACCTCGCCGGCTGGCGCGGAGGCAACACGTTTGATCCCGCCAAACTGACTGCGATGCCGGAAGCCGTCCGCGCTGCGCAAATTGAGAAGTGGACGGCGTCGATGAAGGGACATTGGCGCGCCGATGGCGGCGAGCTGGTCAACGACGGAAAAGGGGAGTACGCCACGACCGAGCAAGACTTTGGGGACTTTGAATTGCTCGTGGACTACAAGACCGTGGCGGGCGCGGACTCCGGCATTTATCTGCGCGGTTGCCCGCAGGTGCAGATTTGGGACATCAACCAGCCCAGCCGTGCGGAAAATCCGGACAGGAACCCGAACAAGGGTTCGGGTGGCTTGTTTAACAACACGCCGCGTACGCCCGGCAGGGATCCGCTGGTTGTGGCCGACAAGCCGTTTGGCGAGTGGAACCATTTTCGCATCCTCATGGTCAATTCGCACGTCAGCGTCTGGCTGAATGAGACACTCGTGGTCGATCACGCTGTTCTGGAAAACTATTTCGACAAGGATCGTAAGCTCCCCGTTCCCCGCACCGGTCCGATTCAGTTGCAAACGCATGGCGGCGAAATTCGTTGGCGGAACATCTTCCTCCGCGAGATCGGCGAGGAAGAAGCACGCAAGATTCTGGCCGACCATGATAAGGATCCTGCCAAATGAGCGGCCGCCGCTACGGCTTATCGAGCGAGGTCTTCACCTCGCTGGCCATTTCTACCAGGCTATCCAGCATTTTCTCCGACGCTTGCGGCTCGAGCCGATTGGTTCCCAGCCAGGTTTCGTAGCCTCCCAAGCGGTGCTGCCGCGGGGTGGGCAAATAGCCGAGGTAGCCGTGGTTCAGCGAAACCATGAAGGCATTGGGGAGCGGGCTGCGGCTCTTGAACTCCAAGCCGATTTCGCAGAACACTTCGCATGGCATCGTCGCCAGGCAAACGTCGCCGATGCGCAGCACCTGCAGAGGCACCTTCGCCGTCTCCGGGTACTCCGCCATGCGCATGGTGCGCTCGGCATAGATGAGCGACAGGTCCGTCTTGCCGGCCACTGCCGGAGCCTTATCCAGCGTGGCCTTGGCCCAAGCGGATTGCTCGGGGGTGGGCCGCCTCCAGGCCAGCGGCAGCTCGCGATAGCGGGCGTCAAGCGTCACCTGATTCTTGTATTCGACCTTCGCCAGCCCCTCATGCACCTTGGTGGCCACGTCCTCGGCCACGATCCGCATTTGCACATACGAGTCTTGCCGGGGACGAGGATTGCGGAAATTGATGTTGTTGATGTCGCCGCTGGTGCCGTTGGCGAGCAGAGCCACGAAGGGACCAGTGGGATGATCCGCCTCGAGCAGGTGGTCCAAGTGGGAGCAGAACAGGCCGAAGTAATCGGCGGAAATGTGTCCATCCCCAACCCCGCCAACGTAATGGAGCGAGTAGGCCGCAAACAGGGAAATCGGCTTGCCATCTATGCCGCGGACCGCCAGGAAGGAAACCGCCGGGTCCGTCGGCCCGGCCGGTTCCAACAAACTCGGGCTACCGGCCGGCGGATTCATCTTCACCTGGTCCAATTCGCCAAAGGGATTGAGCGGCATCGTTCCCGGCTTCATGCTCCAGCGGCGGTTGAAGACATGCTCCGGGGCCTGAACCGATCCAAACCCGATCTGCGCCGGCCGCAGCCGGTTAACCGCGCATTTCACGGCATCGGCGATCCGCCGAGCCACAAACTGCTGGTATTCATCGAGTTGCTGATCGTGCTTGAACCGGTCGTCACCCAGGGCGCTGCTCGCCGAATGCGTATGAGTCGCGGAGATCAGAACTCGCTCGGGCGGAATGCCAAGGTTTTCCTGAATCAGCTTGCGGGCCTCATCGCTGACGCCGCGATGGATCCCCAGCAAGTCGCAGACCACCAGTGCCAGGCGAGTTTTTCCGTCGTCGAGGACGAGGCAGCGGGCGTGCAGTTCATCATGCACATGTTTCGATGGAAAGGGCTGGAAGCCGCCGATGATGTCTTTTCCCAACGGCGGAGTGATATTGCTCGTGGCCGCGCCGGCCTGCAACTCCTGCCCGAGGGCCGCGGCTGGCGCGTTGAAAGTGACGAGGATCGTGCCGATCACGAGCGGCAGCAGGCGTTGCATCAAATTCTTGGTCATGTGTTTCTCCAGGGGTCGGAGTCTTTGATCGTACTGGATCATTACTTTCGTGGATTCTCGTACCAGACAACATTCTTGCTCGCTTGACCTGCGATGAGCAGATCGAGATCCCCATCCAGGTCCATGTCCGCCGCCCGAATGTCGTAGGCCGCCTGATCAGCCGCCACCAGATGATTCTTGAATTTCCCCTTGCCGTCGTTCTCGAACCAAAACGCCTGGCGGTCGCCGTAGGCGCAGGTAGCGGCATCCAGGTCGCCGTCAGCATCCATGTCCACGACGACCAGCGAGTGCGGTTCCAGCAATGTCTCGTGAATCACATGCTCGGTCCAGTCGGGGGCCTCGAACCAAATTACCCCTCGGCCGTGCCCTCGGGTCGCGATGAAGTCCGTCTTGCCGTCCCCATTCACATCGGCCGGCTGAATGTTAGTCGCTCCGGGCTGATTCTTGGCGATCAGCCGCTTCGTCCAGGGAATCGTGCGATCAGCGGGGGCTTCCCAGAATGCAAACCACTCGCCACTCTTGGACTCGTCTTGCGGGCCTCCCTTGGCCGCCAGGGAAATATCGAGCCGGCCGTCTCCGTTCACATCCCCCACGCCAAAATAATGACTGAGCCCCGGCGCGTCCTCCTTGGCAAAGATGAACCGCTCCCACCGCTCCGACTTGTGCGGATCCTTCGGCACTCGCAGCCAGGCGGCCGAATTGGGAAACGGCTTCAGGGGTTGGGCGCTATTGGCAATCAGATCGGGTTTGCCGTCCCCGTCGATGTCCCCCTTCAGCAGTCCGTGAATGCCGTGTACTTGATCGTCCACGATTCGCTGCGTCCAGCGCCCTTCCAGCGGCTTCTCGGGCTGCTCCAGCCAGATAATGAGTCCCGGCATATACCGAGCGCCGATCCAATCGAGATCGCCGTCCCCATCCACGTCAAAAAACTCGCTGTGAATGAAATCGTGCCCTTCTCCTTCCGCCAGAATCACTTCGCGCCAGTCCGGAGCCACGAACAGCCGCGTCTTGCCGCCACTGTTGCTGATCACATCCGGCTTGCCGTCCCGCGTAAAATCCCCCGCCACGGCGGTGCTCGTATGCAGCCCCTCGTGAACGACGTGCTTCTTCCAAGGCTCCTCGGCGCGACCCGCGGGAACGGTGGTAGGCGAGAAAATTGCCACCGCAGTAAGGAGCCACGCCCCGCCGCCCCATAAGAGTTTCGTCGGCACGATGCACCCCCCGAAAGCTGTAACCTGATTCACTTTTCGGCCCTCCTTTTTCGATTGCCCGACTCGAACTTACGTCAATTCGCCTTTTGCTAACCTAAAGGCCGGCTGGGGCATCCGCCGACACCATTTGTCCAAGTTTGATTCACACTCGTCAAAAATTGCGTTTTCTTGATTCATCCAATGTCGTTGATATATCACGCAAACCCATAAGAGTATTTCCACTTTGCCGCACAGCCGCTTCACCCATTTTCCGTCAGTCCCCCGCTGGATTCTCTACCCGCCGCCTGCCTGTTGAAACTTTCCCCCCCTGTTTCAACACCCCCCTCGGGGAGAAAAACGGGGTCCGTGTTGAATCGGCCCCCCCAAGTTTCAACACCAGGAGGGCCCGTCCCCCTCCAAATGATGCACCGCTCTCGCTTGCTCCAATTTCAAATCGTCAAATCTCAAATCCCTTCACCTGCGGGCGCACTCCACCCTATACTGTACGTAAGTTTACACGAGGAGGTTGACACATTCAAGCCCCTGGATCCGGCTTTTGCCATTTTGTTCCCAGCCCGCACTCCGTACCACCCGGCCCGTTCAGTTTCACGTGCGGCCTAACGTCAAACCGCTCCGCGCTGGGGCTTTTTTATGTGCGGACAGGTAGAATCAAAGGTATGGAGCCGAACCCTTACGAAGCACCGCAACACGCTGAAGTCAAAACAAAAACGGGCCGCTGGCGAAAGTTCTGGCGGCGGCTTTGCCTCTCCGGCTTGCTTCTGGCTTTCTTATGCACCGCAACGTGGCAGATTTTGAGAATGTCGTCGCCAAAACCGCTTCCCTTTCTCTATTTCGCCGCTGTCAACTTCTTTGAGTTTTGCCATTTGCTGGCATGGATAGGGGCGGTAATCGCGAGTGTTGGATGGCTGCTTAGCGCCAGGCAATCGGTTCCCCCTGCCTGATTCTTACTCATCCTTCTCGGCCAGCAACACATCCAGACCCATGTCCGGTGATCCTTGCCGTTATCGCGAATTGAGCTCGCGAATCGCATCTCGCTGGTACTCGGGGAGATTGAACTGCGTGTCAGCTGGCGCCTCGTAAGCACCCTGACTCGCCTCGCTGGTATAACCTGGATTCGGCAAGGCGCCTGCGGGCTCGGCGGTTGGACGCCAGAAGGAATTTTGAGCCGGAACTGAATCCGCGTATCCCTTCGCTGCGGAAGGCGAATCGACCGGGCTTTCGCTCCTGGCTGGTCGGGCTTCTGTGGCGATTGGGGGCCGGGCACCTGACCTTGAATTAAGCATCACCAAAGCGACGATGCCGACTACGAGTAAAAGAACCATCGTGGAGCCGATCCCAAGGACTCCCAAAACTCCGGCCACAATCCAGACCATCGGCGGAACGGAAGCCTTCGTCTTTGGAGCGACGGACTGCGGAATGGTCAATTTCGCTTGGGGGACGGATGCAGGTGAAGCTTGATTCATGGAGGCGGCCTCTCGCAACTAGGTTGGTGCCATGCTGAAACGAAGTATAAACCATTTGCCGTGCCGGTACAACTTTTGGGCACGATTCGGCAATGATGATCGCGACTTTCATTGTCTGTAGCGGGAGCATGGGATCTGCTGGACTGCCGGGCGAGGAGGCCGCCATGTCGAGCAACCGCCGCGATTCATCTGCACTCACCTTCGCTCTTCCGCCGCAATTGGCGGAGATTCCAAATCCGGCTGGGGTGCATGCGGATAGTCAACCGGCCGGTAGCGGATGGCCAACTCCGGGGTCAGCAGCTTCTCGTGTTTCTGAAAGCGCGAGGTGAGGGCCCGGTCGAGGATGCCGCTGGTGAGGAGGGTCCGCTGGACGGGGTAGGTGACGCGGCCGGTGTGGACCATGCGCTCGATGGCTTTGAGCAGATAGGCGAAGTGGGGGTAGCTCGGCTCGGTTCGTTCTTCAAAGCGGGTCGCCAAGAGCCGCGGCTCCCCCTTAAGCTTGAGGGCGATGGCGTTCCCGCCGACGCTGTCGGGGAGCATGAAGATGGACCCGAGCAGTCCGTCCGCGTATTGAAACAGGAAGAGGGCCGCGTCCTTGTCCTTTCGCAGTTCGCCCTGCTTCTGGGGAGTGACCTGTAGCGCGGCGAAGGCGGCAGCGAGCAGGTCTTTGCGTATCGTCCCATCGTCCGCGGCTGTCCACATCGCGTCCCCTTGCAGGCACTGTACCCATTTTACGCCGGTTTCCGCACTGGTTTGTTCCGCACCTCGCCGCCGTTCCACCAGGGACTGAAAGCATTCCAGCGCGTGGGCTCCATAGATGTCCAGGCCGGAGTAGCCGATGCCCACGGCCGCTTCGATCTCGCACCCCATCGGCACGTTCATTTCCGGGTCGCGAAAGGTGTTGACCAGTGACGAGCCGGCCATCAGTGGCACTTTCAGCTTCTGGGCGCGGTCGTACATCCATTTTGCGTCTTCCCAGACTGGTCCCAAATGCTTGTCATTGAAAACCGGGACCACGCGGCCGTACTTTTCGAAGGTGTCGGTGATCTCCTGGAAGAAACGGCGGCGCGGATACAGATGCTGCTCCTTTTGGTTCCACGGATAGTTGCCGTGCTCGCCGACGCTGATCACGCCATCGACCGGGATACGGTCGCTGCCGACGGTCACTGCCTTCTCGATCGTGTCAAAGAGAGGAACCTTGTATTTCTTCGCTAAGGCCCGGGCCAGATCCTTGTCGGTGAACTGCTCGACGTACATCGAAGCGAGTCTGAGAGCCGGGCCGGGGCCGCCGTCTTGCTTCCAGCCTTCCAAGATTTTGCCGATGAGCACGTCGGCATGCAGGCCCTTTTCGTAGGCCGTGATTACCGCGGCGACGGACTTGGGGGGGACTCTTTGGGCGGGTGCGGCGAAGGCCTGTCGGAGCGGTGTGCTTGCCAAGGCACTTCCCAAGGCTGTGGCGGCGGCACCGGTGAGAAAATCGCGGCGAAGGAGGTTCTGTGTCTTCATGGCGAGCAACATCAGGGGGTCGGGAGTCTTTGGCGGCAGTAGCTATTGCCAATGGGTCGTCTATGGCGCCAAAGACTCCCGACCCCGTACTATTTGAGAGAACTTAGATACGCCAACAGGTCGGCGACTTGATCGGCGGTCATGTCGCGGAGGAGCAAGTCCGGCATTAGGGACTGACTCTGCGGGACCAGCCGCTCGATTTCCTTGGCGGGGATGCGGATTTCCTTGTCCTGCGCGTCCTTGAGTACGACTTCGCTGTCGTCCTTCTTCACCAGCAAGCCGGTCGCCAGGCGGCCGTCGTCCAGTTCGGCGAGGTGCGTAACGTACTTGGGGTCGATCAGCTTGGAAGGTTCGAGGATGCTCTCCAGGAGCTGGGCCCGCGAGTACTTTTTGCCGATGGTGGTCAGCTCGGGACCGACTTCCTTGCCTTCCTTTTGGATGCGGTGGCAGTTCTTGCAGGAGACGCTGGCGGTCTCAAAAAAGACCCTTTTGCCGCGGGCCTCGTCGCCCTTCAGCGACAGTATCTGCTCAGGCCGGATCACGCTGCCGAGGCGCTTAGCGCGTTTTTCCGGCGGAAGGTAACGCTCGAAGAGGTCGCGTATGCTGACGTCGGCGTGCTGGGAACCCTTTTCGACTGCCAGGTCGTCGACGGAGGATTCCAAACCGAAGTCGTCAAACGCCCGCTGCAGCATGAGTGCTCCGCTGGTCGAGGCCAGCAGGCGATCAACGATTTCCGCCTGCTTTGCCCCCTGTTTCGTCGCTCGCAGCAGCTCCAGATTGGCGACTTCTTCTTTGCGGAGCTTGGCTGCCGCGACGTTGCCCGTTTTATCGCTCGCCGATTCCGGCGGCAGCTCTTTGATCCACTTGTGGATTAGCTCGATCCCTGCGCGGTCCACTTCCGTCGATCCGAGGTGCGGCATGCGGCCGCCGCCGAGCTTGGTCATGCGATAGAGCAAGACCGAGCGAAACGGATCGCCGGGAGCAATGACCTGGGCGGCGTGGATGCCAAATGTCCCTTGCGTCGGCCGGACACCGATCATGTCGGTCTTGTCGAGCGACAAGTCGAATGGCATTTTCGACAGAACCGCACTGCCGGCATGGAGGCGGTGGCAGTGGGCGCAATTGGCGTGCAAATAAGCGCGGGCTCGGTCTTCTTGAGGAGCCGAGGCATTGTGCGAGTTGGCCAGTTTGGGCTGTTTCTTGTCCACCGCAATCGGCTGCTCGAAGAGCTTCATTTGCGCGAGCGCATCAAGCTGTGAAATTGTGGAGCCGCCGTACGCGTGCGATTTGTTGAGCTGCGGCGTGTTGAAGGCGATTGCCGGTCCCGACCATTTGTTGTGGCAGCGCTGGCACTCGGCGCGACCGGCGAAGCGCCACGTCTGTTGCCGTTTTCCGCCAGGCGCTGCGGAATCGGCAACATCCAAGGTCCGCTCCGTGCCGGGGGCACCCACGAGCAGCGCATCCGTCTGCTCGTCGTTCCACTGATACGTATATGGCATCCATTCGATGCCGTCGAAGTGCAGGATTTGCGTTTCGATGCGGCGGCGACTGGCCGGATTGCCGGACTCCAGGTCGAGCGAAAGTGTTTTGACGAGGACGGAGTCTTTGGGAAACGTCCAGGTCGCTCCCTCGGCTTTGATCGACAACTCTCCTGGGACGGCGACCAGTCGCTCGGCCACGGCATGATCGGCCCAGGGCTGAGCATTGATGGAGTAGGGGATGACTCCCGCCGCCAGACCCTCACCCCGGCCCTCTCCCAAGGGGAGAGGGGGTTTGACGGCGGAAAAGAGGCCGGTATCGCTGAGCTTTCGCGGAAACGTGGCGGACTGGTCCTGCTGCGGATTCGGCACGAATCGGTGAATCGTGCCGGCGGTGTGATCGAGCACATAGAACTCGCCGGCATTGTCTTCGCCAAAGCCAACGACGCGATGGGTGGTGTCGGCGAGCTCCCGATGGTTCACGACCTTGCCGTTCTCGTAGCGGAAGCCCCAGAACTTGCCGGTGTCGTAGTCTCCGTAGATGTGGTGTCCTTGCAGCTCCTTCAGCCGCGGCCCGTAGTACGTCAGACCGTCGGTGATGGATGAGGACTCGGAGTGGGGATGGTCGATGGTCGGCGGCAGGATGGGAGTTGGCCCCCGCGGCCACTCCGTGTTGGTTGGCTGCCGCCCTTCCATGACGCTCCAGCCGTAGTTGCCGCCGCGCTCCACGCGGTCGAGCAGTTCCCAGAGCTCCCAACCGACGTCGCCAACCCACAGATCCCCCGTCTTCTTATCAAAGCTCATCCGCCACGGATTGCGAAAGCCGTAGGCCCAGATTTCGCCCCGCGCCCCTTTCAAATCGATGAACGGATTGTCGGCGGGAATACGGTAATTCTTGCCGCCATCGGCGTGGTCGACGTCGATCCGCAGGATGGCGGAAAGCAGGTTGCTGACGTCTTGCCCCGCCTTCCGCGAGTCCGGCGGATTCGGCCCCGAGCCGTCCCCCGTGGAAATATAGAGGCAGCCATCCGGGCCAAACTTCAGCGCGCAGCCGTTATGCCCGCCGGAGAGCCAGGTGATGATCGTGGTTTCGCTGGCCGGGTCAATTTTCGGCGGCTCGGTGTCGCTGACTTTGAACCGCGCGATGTGCGAACCCTCCGGCAGCTCTCCCGCTTGGATGTAGCAGACATAGCAGTAGTGGTTCTCTTGAAATTTAGGGTGAAAAGCGAGTGCATAAACTTGCTGCGCCCCTGGAATCTCCTTGGCAATATCAATCACGAGGTCGGCTGACTTCACGTCGGGCTGGTTCTTGAACGAGAATATCTTGCCCGCTTGCTCGACAATGAATAGCCGGTCGCTCCCCGGCGCGCTGGTGAGATCAAGGCAATCCTTGAACTTGAGTTCTGGAAAGGCCCGCTCGGTCACGTAAGGGAGCGGCGTATCGGGCGAACCCGTGATGCGCGACGTGGTCCACGCCGCCCGCTTGAGAATTTCGCCCTTCGGCTGCTGCGCCTCCAGGTCGGCGAGCGGAAACAAGATTAGAAAAGCCCACAGCGCTCGCTTTGCAGTGCCACCGATTCGATGGGAAGTGTCATTCATGCTCGGCAGTTTACCGTCCCGCTTGGTATATTACGACCTGTCGCACTCTCGCAGCGAAAGATACGCCCATGGCCGACTTCAAGGTGACGCAGCTCGCGTCCGGTTTGGATTTCGAGAATCTGCCGTACTGGGACGTAGTGATTATCGGTGCCGGCCCAGCTGGGCTGGCCGCCAGTCTGACGACGGCTCATCGAGCGCTGACCACGCTGGTGATCGAGGCCAAGGACCGTCCCGGCAGGCAGCCGCAGTTCTTGTACGCCGACAAACGGATCGTGGACTTTCCCGGCTTTCCGGACGGCATTACCGGAGACGAACTATCCGTGCGGACGTATCGCCAGGCGCTGGACGCACTGGTGCAGTTCCGGTTCAACGAGGAGCTGGTGACCATCGAGGACACCGGCCAGGTGGAGACGCAGGAACGGCTGAAGCGGGTTGTCACCAGCAAAGGAACCTATCTTTGCCGCAAGGTGATCATTGCCTGCGGCCTGTTGCACTACCCCCGGCGGCTCACGGTGCTCGATCAGCTCGAGTCGAAGAACATCCATTACAAGGTTCCAAAAATTGGCGACTACGAGGGGCGTCGCGTCGCCGTCGTGGGGGGAGGCGACTCGGCGCTGGACGCCGCGCTCATGGTGCAGGCCCGCGGCGGCCTAGTGGACCTCGTCGTGCGCGAGTCCACGCCCATCGGCAAGGCCGTAACGAACACCGATAAAGTGCCACTTATAGGTGCGTTGAGCCGATGCTGTTGTTAGGATAAAGGGGCTACGTCCTACGGAAGAATCTCGCTATGGCACGAGTTGGCGTTATCCCTGTGTACTGGTTGGCTTTAGGGCTGGCGATTGCGCTGCATCTAGCCGGCGGCGGGTCGGTGGTGCGGGCCGAAATTCGGGTCAGTCCCGCGGCGGTAAAAATGGACCGGCCGGAGGCTTCGCAGCAGTTGTTGATTACGGAGGTGGCGGGGGAAAAGCAGCGGGATGCGACCCGCGAGGCGAAGTATGAGGTGAAGCCGCCAGTCATTGTCGAAGTCGATGCGGACGGCTTGATGGAGCCGTTGGAAGAAGGGACGACGGTCGTCGTCGTGAAGATAGGTCAGATGCAGGTGGAGGTGCCAGTGACCGTGACCGGACTCAAGGCTCCGCCACCGGTATCTTTCGAGCATGAAATTCAGCCCATCCTGACTAAGAACCGCTGCAACTCCGGAGGCTGTCACGGCAAGGCGGAGGGACAGAACGGTTTTAAGCTCAGCCTGCTGGGGTTTGATGCGGACTTCGATTACGACGCGCTCATTAAGCAAGGGAAAGGCCGACGCGTTTCGTTCGCCCATCCGGCCCGCAGCCTGCTGATTCGCAAGGCTTGCGCGGAGACTCCCCACGGTGGCGGGCTGAAGATTGAGTCCGGCGGCCCGCAGTACAAACGCCTGGTCCGCTGGATTGCTTCCGGTGCTCCGGCGAAGATTGCCGATGACCAGCCGATTGTTTCAATTGAGGTCGAGCCTTCGCAGCTTGTGATGCAGGCCAAGGAGACGCGGCAGCTCAAGGTGACCGCCATCAATGCCAAGGGAGAGCGGCACTGCGCGACGGTCGAGGCGGACTATGTTTCCAATGCCCCGCACGTCGTCGAAGCGAGCTCTCGCGGGCTGCTTCTGGCGACGGACATTCCGGGCGAGTCAGCGATCCTGGTCCGCTACTTGGGGCACGTCGCCGTCTGCCGCGTGGCGGTGCCGCGGCCGAATCAGATCATTGTCCGCCCGGCGGAAAACAACTTCATCGACAAGCACGTCTGGGACAAGCTCGTCACGCTCGGCATCCAGCCCAGTGACGTGATCGACGACGCCACATTCCTGCGGCGAGCCTATCTCGATACCATCGGCACACTTCCCACTGCTGCGGAGGCACGGGCATTCCTCGCCGACACCGCTACGGATAAGCGGACGAAGTTAGTCGGGGCTCTCTTAGAGCGCCCCGAATATGCCGACTACTGGGCCATGCAGTGGGGAGACATCCTGCGGGCGGACAAAATCAAGATCACGCCGCAGGGGACCGTCGGCGTCACCCGCTGGCTCCGCAAACAGTTCGGCGAGAACCGGCCCTATGACGCGATGGTCCGCGAAATCATCACCGCTCAGGGCCCCGTGCAGAGCGAAAGCCCTGCCGCCTTTTTCAAAGCAGTCGACCAGCCGGAGCTTGCCAGCCGCTCGGTCAGTCAGTTGTTCCTAGGCGTGCGGATTGAATGTGCCCAGTGCCATCATCATCCCAGCGAGCGGTGGGGGCAGGACGACTACGCCGGCCTGGCCGGGTTCTTCACCGGCCTCTCCATCAAACGGCTGCCGAATGCGACGGATGCGGTGGTTTCCCGCGGCGGGACCGACGTGAATCACCCGCGGCTCAAGACGCCGGTCCCCGCGCGGGCCCTGGGGGCGAAGGACGCCGACTTCACGAACATCAGCGACCGGCGGCAGGTGCTGGCGAGCTGGATGACGGCGGCAGACAACCCGTACTTTGCCCGGGCCATCGCCAACCGGATGTGGGCCCATTACATGGGTCGCGGCCTCGTCGAGCCGATTGACGACATCCGGGCCACCAACCCGCCCACCAACGAGCCGCTGATGGCCGCCCTGGAGGCCCACCTCCGCGAAGTGAAGTTCGACCTCAAGGCGTTCACCCGCACGCTCCTCGCCTCGCGGGTCTATCAGCTCAGCACGGCGGCCAGCGACTCCAACCGGGACGACCGGCAGCATTTCTCGCACGCCTTCCCCAAGGCCCTCCCCGCCGAGGTGCTGCTCGACGCCGTCTGTCAGACCACCGGCGTCCCCGAAAAATTCAACGGCTGGCCGCTCGGCGTCCGGTGCATTCAGGTCTGGGACAACCGGATGCCGTCGTATTTCTTCCGCATCTTCGGCCGCCCGGTGCGAGCCACCGTCTGCGAATGCGAGCGGAGCAACGAGCCGAGCATCTCCCAGGCCCTGCACCTTCTCAACTCCCCCGAAATCAACGACAAAATCATCAGCCGCAGCGGCGCCGCACGCAAACTGGCTGATTCCAAGTTAACGCCCGAGCAAATCATCGAAGAAGTCTATTTAGCAACTCTCTCGCGGCTCCCCACCGCGGCAGAAAAAGCCCTGATGCAAGAGGCCTTCACCGCCGCCGGCGACCAGCGGCACCAGGCGGTGGAAGACGTGCTGTGGACAGTGATGAATACCAAGGAGTTTTTGTATAACCATTAGAAAGTACTCCTCACGCTCCGCGTGAGGAAACAACTGTGTCCCAAGCTCTGCTTGGGACACCAAGTCTCGAAGCTCCGCTTCGCGATTCGGCAAGCAGAGCTTGCAAGACGTGCGTTCCCAAGCAGGAGCTTGGGAACGAGTAGTGGATAACCATTAGCCCGAAAGAGAGGTGGCCGATGAAAGGATTGCTTTACACCCGTCTCGCATGCGGTGGAGTCGCGCTCTGTGCGATGGCAATTTCCATCGCCGCCGCTGAGCCCCCGGTCGGTCCAGGCGCCGCTCCAGGCACCCCTTCGGGCGCGGTTCCAGACGCCGCGAAGGTGAAGTCGATCCGGCCCCGTCCGCCCAGCGGCTACTTTGCGGACCAGCTCGGAACGTATCTGACCATCGAGGGTGTCCTGGCCGTTGGTCTCAAGGTGGAGACCCCCGCCCTCTTGGTGGACACGGTCGGCGGCAAAAAGCTGGACAAGCCGATTGCGATCACGATCCAAAACATTCCCGCCCTTCCACCCAAGCAGCGATGCGTCCTCAAGGGATACGAGTTAGGGAAAATGATTGGCAGGCCACCCGCGAAATATGATGCGGCCAAAGAACAAGGACTGGACGCGGCAGAACTGGTAAAAGGGGATGCATTAATATGGCAGTGGCGTCCGTATTTTGTCGTGCTCAAAGTGGTGGAGCCGAAGGGACTAGAACTTAGCAAATAGTAGCAGTAACTGTGTCCCGAGCTCCGCTTGGGACACCAAGTCTCGAAGCTCCGCTTCGCGAACGGCAAGCAGAGCTTGCAAGACGTGCGTTCCCAAGCAGGAGCTTGGGAACGAGTAGTGTGCAGCGAGGTCGTTAGTTAGAAGGACGATTCAATATGCTCAACTTCAATCTCCCCGGCCCCCTCTCCCGCAACTGCGACGGCTTCTCCCGCCGCCACATGCTCAAGCTCGGCGGCGGCATGCTCGCCGGCCTTACGCTGCCGAACCTGCTGGCCGCGGAAGCCTCCGCCGCCGCTCCGCGGGCCAAGGCCAAGTCCTGCATCTTCATTTTCCTGGAAGGTGGCCCCCCGCATCAGGATATGTGGGACCCCAAGCCGGACGCTCCGCCGGAAATCCGCGGCCCGTTCAAGACGATGCCGACCAAGGTCCCCGGCACGTTTTTTACCGAGCATTGCCAGAAGTGTGCGGCCATTGCGGACAAGTTCACCGTCGTCCGCAGCCACAGCCACGCCGACAACGGCCACATGACCGGCTATTACTACGTGATGACCGGCCGCAAGCCGCCGTTTGCCGACGGCGAGCACCCGATTCCGACCAACGAGCACTTCCCCTCGCTCGGCTCCATCGTCAGCCGCGAGAAAGGGGCGGTGGGGACGATGCCGCCGTACATCAACATGCCGCACCCCATGTCCGCCGGCGGGCCCGGTTTCTACGGGGCCGAATACGCCCCCTTCGTCATCGAAGCCGACCCCAGCCAGCCCGACTTCGAGGTCAAGGACCTCGGCCGGCTGGAAGGGATGACCGAGTCCCGGCTCGGCCTGCGGCAGCGGCTGCTGGCGGGTCTGGAAAAAAGCGGCCAGCGAACCGGGCGGGCCAAGGCGATGTCCACTTACTACGCCAAGGCCTACGACCTGATGACCTCCCCCGAGGCCCGCCAGGCGTTCCACATCCAGTCGGAGCCCGAGAAGCTCCGCGAGGAATATGGCCAGACGCAAATCGGCCAGTGTACACTCCTCGGCCGCCGCCTGGTCGAAGCCGGCTGCCGCTTCGTCGGCATCGACGCCCCCGGCTGGGACGTACACTTCAACTGCTTCCCCGCCTTGCAGGGCGATCTCATTCCCCCCGCCGACCGGGCCTTCGCCGCCCTGGTCACCGACCTGGAGCAGCGGGGCATGCTCGACAGCACGCTCGTCGTCATGATGGGCGAAATGGGCCGCACCCCCCGCATCAACGCCCAAGCCGGCCGCGACCACTGGTCCATGGCCCAGTGCATCCTCTTCGCCGGCGGCGGCACCAAGCCCGGCCGCATCATCGGCGCCACCGACCACCAGGCCGCCGCCCCCACCGAGCTCCCCATCAGCGTCGGCGACCTCCGCCACACCGTCATGACGCTGCTCGGCATCGACTCGAAAAAGGAATACCCCGACTCGCTCGGCCGCCCGGTGCCGCTGACGGATGAGGGGAAGATGATTCCGGGATTGGTGTAGGGTAGAATAGGAGTTGAGTGCAAACAGGTTTCGCTCCCGATGATCTGGAGCCGGCTCATGCCGCCAACTACGAGCCGCGATTTTCAGAGGGCCGCGAGACAGCGTTTGACGACTGCCGAGGTTCTGCTGAAAGAAAAGCTGACCCTCGACGCTCAATACATTGGAGGCTATGCCGTTGAATGTTCGCTCAAGGCACTGATCCTGCATCACACTCCCGAGCCTGATATTCCAGACAAACTGAAGAGAATCACGTCGGGAGCACCGATGCACCGCCCGGAAGTTTTGCTTGGCGAACTGAGGAATCTGGGCATCGAACTTCCGGCTGTGATTGCTAGGCGAATGAGGCGATTCGATTGGACGACCGATTTGCGATACGAGACTGGGCGAAGGGATACTGGTGAGACCGTGGCGTTTTTGAAAACCGTGAGAGCTATTTTTGATTGGGTGGAGGGACAATTGCCATGAGCAATGCGATAGCGGCTGCCTGGGAAGCAAAACGCACCAGCGAAACATGCGACGTGGAAAATGCCCTGCGAAAGGCGGGTTTCCCCCGAGTGGACGCCTACCGGTATAACTCGGCCTCGATCCGGGTCCGTGTCATCGACCCTCGCTTCGACGGCCTTTCGCCGGAGCAGCGCGACACACTGGTCGAACCCCATCTGGCGCGGCTCCCAGAGAGGACGCAAGCCGACATCATGAGCCTCTACACGTTTGCCCCCTCCGAACTGCAGGATAGCCAGAAATCCCTAAAGGTCCGGCTCATGAATGCGGAGTTCGAAGATCCGAGCCCGTCGATGTTGTAAACCGCGATTCGACATGTGGAAAGTAAATTCGGCGACCTCCGCCACACCGTCATGACGCTCCTCGGCATCGACTCGAAAAAGGAATACCCCGACTCCCTCGGCCGCCCGGTGCCGCTGACGGATGAGGGGAAGATGATACCGGGATTGGTGTAGGGTAATGGAAAATCCCGAGCTTCCAACCGAAACCAAGTGCGCGATCACCAAAGAAGTTGCGATGAGCACTATTTGCAGGATAACTCTTTGCTTGTCAATTATTGCCGTGTGCGGAATGGTCATCGGGTGCATTGAAACGATTTCGTTCAATGACTTGTATTTCGCTCATCCGTCCAAACTTGAAGAGGGTACGTCACGACCGAGCCATTACCTTCCAGCTTTCTCCAATTACTATTACCGCTATTACCACCTTTCCCGGGTCATTTTCGCCGGAGTCGCTGCCTGGGGAGGCTTCTTAGTTTTTCGCAGCAAGGCCACACTTACGGATGTTGCTGTCTTCGCTGCTGTCGCGTTTTGTTTTACTACCTGGTTTGTTTTGAGTGCCGTTCTTGCGCTCTATTTTGCGAATACAACATTCGTATATAACATGCAACATTTGCGGCCCAAATGACAACTGCTCTCCCTCTGACCCCGCCGCTGAGTTACGGGTTCCTCTTCTCTGTTGCGTGTGGACGATGTGGTGAGTTGCGGTGACGCGAGGTTCCCAATGCCCAGTCTCGATTTTTGAGGCAATCCGCGGCGCGGTTAACATTCCCCAGAAAGTAGGCCGCGAGTCCTCTCGCGAGCCATCAGAGTTCGGGTGGCAGCGGCGAAAAACATTCCAGGCGAGAAATCGACGCAGCGAGACTTCCTTTCAGCACTCGAAGCAACCATCCAACGCCGCCCCACGTCTTTTGGGTCAAAAAGTCAACTCTCGGGGCTCGCCAGAGGACTGGCGGCCTACTTTGGGCCAAGAAAGGTAGGCCGCGAGTCCTCTCGCGAGCCATCAGAGTGGACGTTGCAGCGGCGAGCAGCTATCGACGTGAATACGCATCGCACCCAAGCCCTGTTATCGGCCTTGAGCGCCGCACGACGTCTTTCGGGTCGAAACGTCAACTCTCGGAGCTCGCCAGAGGACTGGCGGCCTACATTGTAGGCCGCGAGTCCTCTCGCGAGCCGGCAGGGTTGACGTTGAAGGCCAAAGACCTTTCCACGCCGACAAACTCTGCACAAAATCGCCTGTCGCCAACCGCCTACGCCGCCCCGCATCGTTCGGGTCAAAATATCAACTCTCGGGGCTCGCCAGAGGACTGGCGGCCTACTTTTCTTGTACGATGGCGGCATGCAGTTTCAGTTCTTCGATCCCGAAGGAGACGTTCTGATTAGCGCGCGGAAGCTGCCGCACTGGGACCAGGCGGGGACGACCTGTTTCATCACCTTTCGCACGAATGACTCGCTTCCTGAATCCGTCATTGCGAAGTTGAAAGCAGAGCGGGCGGGTTGGCTGAAAGCGCGTGGTATCGACGTGTTCCATTCCAACTGGAAGTCGCGTCTGTCCAAGCTTTCCAAGCTCGATCAGCGCGTCTATTTCGAGACCTTCACCAGCCGCTGGATGGATCTGCTGGACGACGGGCACGGCGAGTGTCTGCTCAAGCAGCCAGAGTTTTCGCAGATTGTGGCGGATGCCCTGCACTTCTTTGACCGCACCCGCTACATCCTCGGCGATTTCGTCGTGATGCCGAACCACGTGCATCTGCTGGTGCAATTTTCGGGCGAGGCGCAGCTCAAAAAGCAGTGCAAAAGCTGGAAGCACTTTACGGCGCTCGCGATTAACGAAGAGCTTGGTCGCCGAGGTCATTTCTGGCAAGCCGAAAGTTTCGACAACCTCGTCCGCAGTCCCGAGCAATTTGCCTTCTTGCGAAAGTACATCGCCGATAATCCGATCAAAGCAAAACTGCGTCAGGGCGAGTACATTCACTACGTCAGGCCAGCGTAGGCCAAGAAAAGTAGGCCGCGAGCCATCAGAGCGAAGGTGGCAAGCGCCGAAAAACATTCCAGGTGGCAAAGCTCCGCACAGAATCCCCGTCGCCAACCCCCCCACGCCGCTCGACATTCTTCGGGTCAAAACGTCAACCCTCGGGGCTCGCCAGAGGACTGGCGGCCTACTTTTCTTGCCGCCACGTCAGTCTGGCGCGGTTATAATACCCTGAGGGGATTCAACAATGACTACTGTTCGCATGACTGCCGACGTGAAGGACGACCGTCGTGTCGTCCTGACACTACCGCTCGAAGTGCCGACCGGTATGACCGAGTTGGTGGTGACTGTTGAGCCGTCCAAGGGCAGGCAGCCGTCTCCCAAGGGCGTTTCGGCGGCGGACATTCTAGGCATCGGTGCCGGTAACGGCTCGCCGCCCGACGACGAGACGCACAAGCAGTGGATGCGCGAGCATCGCACGGAAAAGTACGGATGAAGCAATATCTGCTCGATACCAGCGTGCTTCTGGATCTGCTGCTGAACCGAGCACTTTGGGCAGCCAATGCAGCCGTCATCTGGGACGCCCATCGCCATAGTCAGATCAAAGTGTTGGTTGCGGCATTTTCGCTCCCCACCATTTTCTACATCGTCCGCAAACAAGCCGGCCTGCCTGCCGCCCGGACAGCTGTGCAAGCCTGTTTGACGACCATCGACATTGTCCCCACCGACCAGGCGACGTTACTTGCGGCGGAAGCGCTCGCAGGCTTCGATTTTGAAGACGACCTGCAGATCGCATCCGCCGCACAGGTTGGAGTCGATCCAATCGTGACCCGCGATCCTCGCGGTTTTGCCGCCAGCCAGATTCCAGTGCTGACGCCGGCGGATATCGTCGCTTCCTTGCCCGGTCCGACCACGCCTTGATTGGCTACATGCATCCCGCCAGTGGTCAGGCGGGGCAGACCGGGATGGAAAGTGTTTTTGGACTCCGCGGACGACGTGCGGCGAACGATCCGCTACATTCGCCGGAATCCCGTTCCTCTGGGCAAACCCGTGCAGGAATGGGATTTCGTCAAACCGTATGACGGATGGTTGCCAGGGGTGGGGGCTAGTGGTCCGATTGCCTGAAATCGACACTTGCTAGCACTTGAAAGAACTGCGGTTTTTTCAAGCCTTACACGGTTTTGATGGAAGTGAATTCATGTGTCAATTCAGGGCCGTCAGACCACTAGGCGGAGACCCTGAGGCGCGAAACCGCAAGCGTGAATCGGTATCGGTCCAAGCTATTTCGGTCCAAGCTAATCGTCGAAGCGACTGCAGGATTCCGGTCCCGCGAGGGCGGCGAGCTCGAGGAATTTTTCGCGGGGGTCTTTGAGGCCGTCGGCGAGTTTGCCGAGGGCTTCGGTTTCGATTTGACGGACCCGTTCGCGGGTGAGGCCGAGGGTTTCGCCGATTTCCTTCAGGGTGTGGGGCTCGGTGTCTTCCAGGCCGAATCGCATTTTGAGAACCGTGGCTTCGCGCGAGTCCATCGTCCGCAGCATCTCCTGCACTTCCTTGAGCACGTCGTTCTCGACCATCGCGTCTTCGGGGTTCTTCAGCCGCTCGTCCATGACGATTTCCCCCAGGGACCAGCCGGCGTCGGCCTGGTCGGTTTGCGGGGTGGCGTTGTAGATGCGGATGGCCTTCTTGATGATGGGGAGTTTTTTCTTTTGCAGGCCGAGGACGCGGGCGATTTCTTCCGGCGTGGGCGTGCGGCCGAGCTCCTCGGTGAGCCGGGCGGTGGCTCGCCGCCATTTCGAGAGCAGCTCGACCATGTAGGCGGGGATGCGAATGGTCTTGGCGCAGTTGATGAGTGCCCGCTTGATGGACTGCTTGATCCAGTAGCTGGCATATGTGGAAAACCGCGTTCCCATCGTCGGGTCGAACCCTTCCACCGCCCGCAAGAGGCCGAGGTTTCCCTCTTCAATCAAGTCCTGCAGGCCCAGCCCCTTGCCCGTGTAGCCGCGGGCGATGTTGACGACGAGGCGGAGGTTGGCCCGCACCATCCGGTCGCGGGCGCGGACGTCGCCGGCGGCAATTCCGGCGGCCAGCTCCTGCTCATCACGGGCGGTGAGCAGGGCGGTCTCGTTGATTTCGCGGAGGTACGTTTCGAGCGGCGTTTGTGCCGCCGACAGCCGTTTGCTGGCTTTTTTTGGTTTGGCGGCGGGCGCGGATCGTTTGAGCGAGGCCATGGGCACGTGTGGGCTGGTGGATCATGGGCTGGCTCCTTCCCTGGGGCTGTCGGATGCCGGCCTCTTGCCCGCACGCCGCGGTAACATCAACCGCCGCTACTGACTTTTGCGTCTTGCAACAAGAGGTGCTATCGTCTCGCCGATAGCGGACGCTGCATGTTGGCTGCGACTCTCGGAGATGTGCGGTTTGTGCGAGTTATGCCGGTAAATGTGGTCCGCTCACTCCGTGAGCGGACTCCTGCACACGGAGTGTGCAGGCTACTTTGGCAGTGAGTCCAGGAACTTCCGCAGGACCGGAAGATAGTGCTCCGGCTCGGCGTCATTGTGGTCTCCGCCGGTAAACTCGAAGAATTCCTTGGGACCGGTAGCTGCCGCAAAGAGCTTCTGGCCGTGGGCGAAGGGGATGATTCTGTCGGCTGTGCCGTGGCTGAGAAAAAGCGGTCCGGAGTAACGGCTAAGCCAGGAAATCGCGTCGTAGCGATTCTTCATCAGCCGCCGGACCGGAACCCAGGGATAGTTCGCGGCGGCAGCGTCGTGCAGGGAGGTGAAGGTGCTTTGCAGGATGACGGCACGAGCGCCGTTCTTGGCCGCCAGGTGCAGGGCGATGCCGCCCCCAAGCGACCGACCCATCAGCACGATGTCCTTCTTATCAAGGCCGGCGCGCTTGGCGAGCCATTCCTGCGCCGCCTCGGAGTCCTCCAATATCCCTCTTTCGGCCGGCCTGCCTGCGCTTCGTCCATAGCCGCGGTAGTCGAAGACAAAGACGGAGACCTGGAATTCGTCGCGCATTTCCCGCAGAAATTCTGCCAGGTGCGCTACATGCGTGCCGTTGCCGTGGCAGTACAGAATCACGGCCTTGGGCCGAGGGTGCTCGACATACCAGCCGTGCAGCCTGGTTTCGTCGGCGGAGTTGAAATAGACATCTTCGTGCGCCAGCCAGGTGGCCTGCCAATCACCGTCCGGAAACCGCGGAGCGGGATAGACCAGCATGTTTTCCAGGAAGAGCAGCAAGAGAATCACCGAGCAGTAGACGAAGGCGGCGGTTTGCAGCCCCCGCAAAGTCAGGCGGGCCAAGCGAACGCCGAGGATGGATGCGAGGCGCATATCCCAATCCTACATCAAAAAAACCTCGCACGGCCGGCGGGCCCTGCGAGGTTATCTCGTGGAGACGTCATTCGCGGGGCAGCGACGGCTATTCCTTGCGATTCCGCCGTTCTTCCTCGGCCCGTTTGGATGCGACAGCCGCTTCGTCGACTTTCGCGGTCGAGCTGCCGACGCCGCGATACTTGTAGTTCGGATTGGCGGGATCAAAGTCATGGTCCGTCAGGCCGACGTTGAATTTGAGCTTGGTGTAATTGTACTCTTCCAGGATCTTGTCCCCCCTCTCGCCCGCCGCCGGCCAACCGAAGGCAACGTAGCGAACGGGGATGTTGTATTCGTCGTCGATGAAGACCTGGGCGAGTTTGAATTCAAACCCGCCGATGTCGACGGGGTGCGAAATCTGCAGGATGGTGCAGGGCCGCTTGTCAACTCCGGCGCCGAGCTTGGCCCCGCTGGTCATGGTGACGACTGTCGCTTGCCCCATGGGGTCTGCTATCTTTTCCCGCGTGCCGCGCTCAATCAACTTGGCAACCAGGTTTTCAATGCCGATCTCGCTAATGGGGTAGAGGTTCCCCCGCATGGCCAAGGGCCCGTTGGGATCGAGCCAGAGCGGCGGGAGCCTGCTCAGCAACCCGCCTTCATGGGCACAGAGCTTGCCGTTGTTGGCACCTTCCATCCAGATCACTTCCCGCCCCGCGACGTTGGCCGGCTTCTGGAAGTTGAGGTATACGCTGAGCGGGGTCACGACCTTGCCGTCCGCTTCTTTGTGGTTGCGGATTTTGGCGTACATGTACTCATATTCGTTGAGCACGCCTTTGATCCGCTCCCGCTTCACGATCAGGCACTCGTAGTCCCTGATGTCGGTCTGGATCCGCTTCAGAACGTCCTCCGCATATTTCAAGGCGGGATCCAGCGGGTGCTCTCCCGCGGCGGCTTCCGGGATTAGCGCGGACTTCACATTGGCCGCCGCAACCCGAAAGACAGGCTCTCGCAGCTTGCTTTCCTGGGCGAAAATCTGGCTGGCGGCGAAGCTGGTTCCGGCAGCCGCCAGGGCTAACAGGAAATTGCGGCGGGTATTCTGGGAATTCAACATCGGGTACTCTGCTCCTTCTGGGATTCCGGCTGCTCTAGCTGTGGCGAGGGGGCCAAGGGTCAGCGAAGAATCGTCCTTGATTTGGGCGGTATGGGGAAAGTTTAGGGGTGGGTTTTTCGGGTTGCAAGTGGCGCGCCTGCCGGCTTGACTGTCCGAGGTGGTTAGCTAACTCATTGCCGGCTCTGACTTTAGAAACAATCGGACGGCTGGCGGCGCGCGGCAGCGGTTGTCATTTCTGTCTTATCGCCCGACAATCCAGGTAAGTATTACAGCGAAGGGGCCATCCTGTGACGCTTGCCCAGTCATAAAAATGGGCATCGCAGGAACGGCTTCCGCATCAGGCATATTGTATTGCGAGTCAAAACCCGAAGCGAGGGTAGTTTTCGTGAATCAGCCCGCCAGCATCTTGATCAAAACGGTCACTTCTCGCATGTTCGCCCAGAACTGCTATATCGCCAGCCTGCCAGGACGAGCCGACTGCGTGGTCATCGACCCCGGCCTGGAACCCGGACGCATCCTGACCGTGATGCGCGATGGCGGCCTGGAACCCGCGGCTATCCTCTGCACCCACGGCCACGCCGACCACATCGCCGGCAACGCCGCCCTGAAGAAGACCTTTCCCAGCGTGGCGCTAATCATCGGCGAAGGGGACGCTGAAAAACTGGCGGATGCGGAGCTCAATCTCTCCGGCATGTTCAGCGCCCCCTTGGTCAGCCCTCCCGCCGACCGCCTGGTCCGGGAAGGCGACATCATCGCCGCCGCCGGAATGAAATTTCTAGTCCGGGAAACGCCCGGCCACAGCTCCGGCCACGTCGTCTTCATCACCCAGGACCAGCAGCCGTGCGTCGTCTTCGGCGGCGACGTGCTGTTTCAAGGGAGCGTCGGCCGCACGGACTTTCCCGACGGCGACACCGAGCAACTCTACGGTTCCATCCGCGAGAAACTGTTCACCCTGCCCGCCGATACCCAGGTGTATCCCGGCCACGGAGAGCCGACGACGATTGGGGAGGAAATGGAGACGAATCCCTATGTGGGGCGGCATAGCCTTTCTCCCTCTCCCCGTGGGAGAGGGCCGGGGTGAGGGTCTTGGATTTGACCGTCCGACCCCCCCTTGCTGTTGCGAAACTCATGGGGTTTCGCAACGCGCCCACGGGGAGAAATCGGGGGGATGTGTTGCGAAACTACCCCCCCTTTCGCAACACCCCTTTCTCAAATCTCAAATCTCAAATCTCAAATCCGTCTCCTCCTCCTGCCCCGCGCGCGGCCGCCTCCTCACTTCCGCACAACTTCAAGTCAAATTGTCAAAGACCCCGCCGGATTCTCGCCGGCCCGATTAGACCCAATTGTACACATAACCTAAGTGTCCGGCAAGTCCCCGGATGGGAGGTGATCGGCGATTTCTCGTCCGCTTGGGGTGCGACATGGACACTCACCGCGTCGTCATCGAGGGACTTGCTCCTAACTTCCGCGGTGCCATTCAGATTGGTCGATTGACGGACATTACTAGTTCTACTGTATCGAGTTCGATGTCTGACCACTACATGCTGTGCATGCGTCTCGCTTGCTCGCACAACGGGCAGTGGGAGCGCGGGCAACTCGATACAGTAGAACTAGACGGCTACAATGCGGCAAGACAAGGCGGCGATATTGCCGGGCGAATGTGTAAGTCCGGCGAGAGTGCCGTAGACTATACTGTTAGGCGGAAAGAACATGAAGCACCTCAACAAGGAAATCGAACGACGCACGGCGGTGGCGTTGACCGCCATCAAGCAAATGTTGGACAAGGGCGAAGGGGAATACAGCGTCGGCCTCTTTGTATCTCATCACCTTGAGGAACTCGGCGCAGCGTATTGGAAGAAGCATGTCGGCACCGCGCGCCCGAGTCCGAAAAAAGTCCTTGCTCTGCTCGAACTTCGCTCGCATTCGGGAGAAGAAGATGAGAATGGCATCGACACGTTTGACTTCACCCTTCCCGGGGACGTGACGGACTATGTGCTTTCCGTTAGGTTTGATGAGAACGGAGACATTGAGGATATCTCGATGGAGAGCTGAGCGCAGGCCGCCTAACAAGTCGCTGCACCCGACGGCGGCCGCATTACTGTTTCTCGGAGAATCCTGTCTCACCAGCGGCCGCCGCGGGTGAGCTATTTCGTTAAGCCACGAGCACCACAAACCACGAACCAAGAAACCAAGTCTGCGAGCAACCTTGCGTCGCGGACATAACCAAAGGAGGGATCAACCCATGAGCACGATCACCACCAAAGACGGCACCGAGATTTATTACAAAGACTGGGGCTCGGGACAGCCTGTCGTTTTCAGCCACGGCTGGCCCCTCACGGCGGATAGCTGGGAAGCGCAAATGTTCTTCCTGGCGTCCAAAGGCTACCGCTGCATCGCTCACGACCGCCGCGGCCACGGTCGTTCCAGCCAGCCCTCGGATGGCAACGAGATGAACACCTATGCGGACGACCTGGCGACACTCATTGAGCACCTGGACTTGCAGAGAGCTGTGCTGATCGGCTTCTCCACGGGTGGAGGCGAAGTCGCCCGTTACATCGGTCGTCATGGCACCAAGCGCATTGCCAAGGCCGTGCTGGTCTCGGCCGTTACGCCCTTAATGCTTAAAACCGACGCAAACCCAGGTGGCTTGCCCAAAGAAGTGTTCGACGGTTTCCGCGCGGGCTTTCTCGCCGATCGCTCACAGTTCTTCAAGGATGTTGCCAGTGGCCCGTTCTTTGGCTTCAACCGCCCCGGCGCCAAGATTTCCCAAGGAATGATCGACTCGTGGTGGATGCAGGGCATGATGTGTGGCCACAAGAACACCTACGAGTGCATCCAGGCCTTTTCAGAGACGGATTGCACAGAGGATTTGAAGAAGTTCGACGTGCCCACGCTCATCATTCACGGCGACGACGACCAAGTGGTGCCGATCGATGCGTCGGGTCGCGCCTCAGCGAGGATCGTCAAAAACGCCAAGCTGATCGTCTATTCCGGCGCGCCGCACGGCATCACCGACACGCACAAAGACCGGCTTAACGAGGACCTGCTGGCGTTTCTTAAGGCCTAACCAGGCGCTGCACCTGACCCGGCCCGCGATGTTGGTTTCTGCGAATTCATAGCTCACTCACGCGGGCCGGGCAAGTGAGCTTGGCCGTTCGGCAGTGAAGAATGGACGGCCTATTTCGCGCGAGCCATCACTCTCACTCCGCCGGAGGCAAACGGACGGGTGCTTCGTGCGAGGCGGGAATGACGGTGGCGGGCGGGGTTTGCTGCGCGAGGGAGCGGGCACTGCGCTGGGCGTCGACCTGGCGTGATGCGGCCAGATAGAGCACCTGCTCATCCTTCAGCCGCTTCTGCGTTTGGTGATAGAGCGCGGCGGGATAGGAAGCCAGGGCTTTGTTCAAATTCTGGATGGCGTTGGGGAAATCGTGCCGGGCTTCGGCTGCCACGGCCAGGTTGTGCAGGGCGGCGTGATTGGCCGGGTTGTCCTGGACGGCTGACTCCCAGGCGATGGCGGCTCCTGGCCAGTCTCCTTGCTGGGCGAGCACGTTGCCGCGCCGCACGTCGTCGCTTCCCTTTCCGTAGTATTGCCGGGCGAGCGTCACATCCGCCGGAACGTAATGCGGGGCGATGAGCGAGACCACGTCCGTCGCGCACGCGGTCAACAGCTCGGTGAGCACTCGCTCGCGGGCCGGCAGGTTCCCTTCGCCGTTCACCTGCTGAGCGGTGACGTGATGCGACGCTTGCCGCACCGCGACCACTTGCTGGGACTGCACATCGATGAGCTTGACCGAGAGGGAGACCGAAGCCTCGCGGGTGATGGTGTGGTTATTGTCGATGCCGATGCCAAAGGCGTTGAACGAAGCGCCGCTCTTCTTGTTACGGCCGCTGCTTTCGCCGAAGGAGAAATGCGTGTCGCTTTGCTCGTCGTCGTCCACCTTGTAGCTGACGACCTGGCCCGTGAGGATGGCGTCCACGCCCGCGGATTTTGCGGCGGCCAGGGCGGCGGAAACATCGGTCGTCCCTTCGCCGTTCTGCACGCTCCTCGCCGGACCCAGCACCGCGGGGTCCACCAGCGTGTAATGCCGATTCTGCGCAAACTGGGCCTCCAGCGCCCCGCGAGCAATCCGCCCGTACGGCTCGTCGCCGTCCAGGTCCAGAATCACCAGCTTGTGGACTCCCTGAATTTCCTCCGCCGCCGGCCGCCAGACCAGCAGCTTGGCATGAGGCGCGCAGCCGGACAGCAGCAAGGCAATGAAAGCCAGCACAGACAAGTTGCGAGCGCGCATGGCAGCACCGGGCAGCAGCAGGGAAAATCCTCCGGGCGAGGGGTGTACCCGAAACGGCGGGGGTGGGCAAGGTCAACGGGCTTCGTGGATGATGCCGTTGACCTTTGAACTTCACTCAATTACAGTTGCCAAGCAGGGTTTCGCCGGTTTTCAATTTTGCATTTTCACAGGGAGAAGGCATGTTTCCGCTCTTCAAACGCAAGCCTACAAAGCTCCGCGGAAATCGCTTTCGCGCGAGGTTGCTGGTCGAGGAATTGGAACCGCGACTGACGATGTCCCTGCTGATGGGCGATCTAGGCGGTGCGGACGCTCGCGGCGAGGCGCCCGCAATCCGGCTGGATCTGGTGGCCCTGCACGAGCTGGGCCATTCGCTGGGACTGGAGCATGACAGCACCAGCCTGGTTTCCATCATGGATCCGTATTACAACGCGGCCTACGATCCCGACGTCAGTTTCAATTTCAATAACGATCCCGCGGTGGCCAAACTGCTGACGATCTACGCCGATGTGAATAAAACCAGCGGGTGGAACGACCTGAACGACGGGGGCGGGGCCGACGGGGATGTTGACCTGACGTACAGCTTCATGGCCGGCGGACTTCGCATGGAGGGGGGCAAGCCGGTTTACAGCACGACCATCCCCTCCTCCTCCGACCCCTCCTCCGACCCCTCCTTGGACTGGCGACTAATCATCACTGCGCAGCTGGATCGCTGGGCGGTAGTCAGCGCGGGGAAACTGTCGTTCACTGAGCGCGTCGAGAGCGGCGCTAACCCCTTCAATGTTTTCGGTCTCGCGCAGAACGACTCGCGGTTCGGCGACATTCGCATTGGCGCCCATTACTTCGATGGCCCAAGCAAGGTGCTGGCCCACGCCTATTACCCGCCTCCCAACGGCTCGACGGCAGCCGGCGATGCCCACTTCGACAATTCCGAGAAATGGGTAAAGAGCGACGGAATAACGCCCCTACCCCCTAGCAATTCCACTTCCGGAAGTTCTTCAACCGGCTCGGCGGGGTCCAATTCCAATAGCAACTTTCGCGGCTCCGATCTGGCGGACTTGGAGACAGTTTTAGCCATCCAGCAGATCTGGCTGGCTGGCTCGGACGCCTCGCCGGTAAGGACTTCCGCGGCAGCTTTCAGCGTCATCGAGGCATCTCCGGCTGCCGGATCACTTTTCGTTCCGACGGCCGAGTTCACACCGCTGGCCAGTTCGGCGGTCCCCCGGCTGTTGCCGACTGGAGGGGGTGTATCCACGACTCGCCTCGCTGCCGGCAGCCAACGCATGGGGGCGACGGCTATCACGGCGGAAAGCGTGGCACGCCTTGGTCGGGCACAATTGCATGACCTGGTCTTCGACCGTTACGCCGAGTCGTTGGCGGAGCGCGATCTTCTGGAGCATTTCCCCCTCACCGCCGAATAGTCTTCCGGGACCGCCGCAAGCGTCTTGGCGTCGCGCGAAACCAACATAGCAGCCGCGGTCTGGTGCAATGCTCCGTCCTACCTATCGGGAATACCGCCACGCCAGGTGCTGCGGAGAAGCCCCCAGTGAGAATGCAGCGAGAATGGCCCAGTTTCGCAGCGTCTGCTGCAGGACACCCCGCTGTTCCCAGCGGCGAGGGCTGACGTGGACGGGGCCGGGGAGAAGCAGCGGCCAGGAGAGGCGGCGGAGGCGCTGCATGAGGAGGACGTCTTCCAGGAAGGGCTCTTCGGGGAAACCGCCGACCTGGTTGAAGAGGTCGCGGGTCATGAAGATGGCCTGGTCGCCATAGGGGAGGCCGAGCCAGCGGACCCGCTCGGCGTTGCCGCGTTCGAGGAGGCGGTAGATGAAGGGGGATGCTTCGATTCTCTGCTGGAATGAGCCGCAGAGATTGCCCTTCTTTCGATGGGCGGCGGAGCGGACTTGCGCAATGGCATCCTTCCCCAGCCAATTGTCCGCGTGCAAAAACAGCAGCACGTCACCGGTCGCCGCTCGCGCACCGACATTCTGCTGAACGGCTCTTCCGCGAGGACATGAAACGAGCCGGGCTCCGCTCAACTCGGCCAGGAGGCATGTCTCATCCCCGCTGCCGCCGTCCGCGACGATGACTTCGTCCGCGCCGCCTTCCTGCGCCGAGGTCACGGCGCGAACGATGCTGGCCGCTTCGTTCAGAGCCGGGATGATGACGGAGATTTTCATCGCTTCCGCGGTCCGCCCTTCAAAATCTCCCGAATCTCCACCGCCCGATGCTCCTTCGCCGACAAATAGCAAGCATCCACCAGCGCCATCGTCTTCAAATTATCCTGCCCGCCGATTTCGGGCTCCGCCTTGTCCTCTAACGCACACAAAAGCTGGGCCATTGTCCCGATGAAGGCGTCGGGGAACCAGACCTCTTTCCAGCGGGGGGAGAGCCAGTAGCCGGGCTGCTGGGTGGTGGTGAAATCGAGCGTGCTGGGGGTGGGGGCGGGGTAGTCGGGCCAGCCGATGGTGCCGCGGGCGAGGCCTTCGGTCCCTTCCACTCGCCAGCGGATGGAGATGTCCTTCTGGGCCCCTTCCAGGGCCGGCCCCGCCCAGACGTCGTCCCACGAGCTGCACCGCAGGCCGCTGGCATATTCCAGGATGTAGAGGCAGATGCCGTCCTGGTGGGCGAACTTGCGGCTGGTGCGGGGGTCGGGGCGGATGCTGGCGAAGACGCGGACCGGGTCGCCGAAGAGGAAGCGGAAGGCGTCGAGGTGGTGGATGGACATGATCCGGAGCGTGACCCACCCCTGCCGCTCCTGCCACGGCATCCAGTGGGGGATGGCCCGCATGTCGATGGTGGCCAGCACCGGCTCGCCGAGCAGGCCGCGGGTGAGGAGCGATTTGCAGGCCCGGATCGACTGGTCGTACCGCATGTTCTGGTTCACGCCGAGCGTGATCCCGGCCCGTTTGCATAGCTGCACAATCTCCTTCGCCTCGGCATAATTCACCCCCAGCGGCTTCTGGGCGAGAATGCCGCGGACGTGTTTTTTGTGCTTCACGACCGTGCGAATCACATCGATCTGGCTATCCGGGGGCACGGCGATATCCACCACCTCCACCTCCCCCCCGGCCAGCATCTCCTCATAAGTGTCATACGCCCTGAGCCCATGCCGCTCGGCCACCTGCCGGGCATGATGGGGCGTCCGTGACGCAATCGCCACCGGATTGAACCCCGCCTTTCGATACGCCACCAAATGGCAATCCGCCATGATAAACCCACTGCCGATGCAGCCGATGGGGGCGGATTTGTCGCGCGGGAGCGTGGGGAGGTAGTCGAGGGAGAGGTCGAGGGGCATGGGCGGTTCCAGCGTGACGCGGAGAAGGTGGCGAGAAATGGCCTTGCGTATTAACGGCGTGGCTTGGGGATTTCACGACGCGGAGAGTTGTCTTAACATGGACTTCTGACAATGGACCAGCCCTCAGTCGCGAATGGACGCATAAGACGCAATGCTTGCGAAAAAATACGTGGTGGTTTCTCTGTTTTCCGGGGGGATGGGCCTTGATCTTGGCCTTGAACAAACGGGGAAATTCAGAGTTGTCGCCTGCGCTGAGAAGGAACATGCCTTCTGCGAAACCATTAGAACCAACCACCGGGCCGGTCGTCTGGACCCAAAGCTCATTATCTTTGAAGGTGACGTTTCCGGCCTTGACCCAAACGAATTGTTAAGGGCTACTGGTCTTGAACGGGGCAAGATAGATCTGCTGGCTGGTGGGCCGCCCTGCCAGTCGTTCAGCACTGCTGGAAAACGTGCAGCGACCCAAGATCCGCGGGGGACGCTGTTGTGGCAGTATCTGCGGTTTGTCGAGGCGCTCCAGCCAAAATTCTTTCTCCTGGAAAACGTCCGGGGACTTCTCTCGGCGGCTCTCAAACATCGGCCTATAGCCGAACGACCGGATAAGGGGGGTCCACCGCTTGAGTTCGAGGAGGAGGCGGGATCGGTCATACGTTTGTTCGCGAGTGACCTTCAGAAAATTCCCGGCTGTCCCTATCACATGGACTGTTTCGAGGTAAACGCTGTCAACTATGGCGCTCCGCAACTTCGTGAGCGGGCCATTTTCATAGGCAACCGCTTTAACGCTGTCTTGAACTTCCCAGACCCAACCCACGGTGCTCCGAATCTCGGGCCAACCGAACGATCACTCTTTCCCATTGACGATGAATTGCAGCCATGGGGAACGCTCCGTGACGCCATCGGGAACCTGAATGAAACCAAGCCGGTGGTAATGGACTTTAGCCCACGAAAGAAAGGTTATCTCGCTCTCGTCCCACCTGGATCAAATTGGAGAAGCCTGCCAGTCGAGGTTCAGAAGGAATCCATGGGAAAGGCGTGGGTTGCCAAAGGAGGCAGGTCCGGTTGGTGGCGTCGGCTTACGTTTGATCTACCGTCCCCAACTCTTGTGACAATGCCGAACCATGCGAGCACGTCACTTTGTCATCCCACGGAACTCCGGGCGCTGACACTAAGGGAGTATTCTCGCATCCAAGAATTCCCTGACGACTGGGAGTTCTGCGGCAAGACACAAGAGCAGTACGCCCAAGCTGGGAACGCAGTCCCGGTTCGTCTCGGGCGGGTGGCTGGAGACGTAATCGCCGATGAACTTGATCGGCTTAGAACGAAGGAGTGGGCACCCTACCCGACGAAGCCCGAGGCTTTCCGCATCCAATATGTCCAGTCCCATGTGAGGACTCGGCAGTGGTTCAAAGCTGGCGAGACTTTCGTGTGGGAAGAGGAGGGTGACGAGAACCAAAGGTACGCCTCGCCAAAAACCAAGAGGGGAACCAAGCGGATTTGAGGAAGCAATGGCTCATGAAGGTATGCCGAAGCCGGTTGCCTTGGTTTTGACCAAGGCCGGTCTGCTCCAGTCGTTGGTCAAAGTGGACAACGATGTGGAGGCGTCCAAACGTGCACTGGCAATGGAGACCGAATTCCGTAAACGAATCACCAGCCATCTCGATAGTCTGCCGACCGCAGACGCCAAGTTCGCCAAGTTCAATACCAGCCCGTTCGTCCTGCTGTTCTACACGCTTCAGCACGGCTTTACCCGCATCAGCGAAATCGAGGAGGCGATCCTCCCGGCTAAATTGTTTTCGTCGATGGAGACCTCAGCGGGGCGTATGGTGGAGTCGGTAGTTTTGCCAAAGTACGGCTGGGAATTTGCGCCGAGCGGGATGCAGACCGTCAACTCGGTAATTGATGGCATGAAGGTAAGCGGCAAAACACTTTGTTTGGCAACACTGAAGAGCGGCCCTCGCTGCCTGAATGACGAAATGAGCGAGAATTTCGCCGATGCCATCCTCGCCAACTGCAAGCAATGGGCAAAAGACGCCGGCGTAACCAAGCTCGACTTCACGTATGGCGTCCTGTACGGAACCAAGAAGCAATCGAACAAGAAGGACTGGCACATCCTGCGGAACATCGCCAAGAAATTGCCGGGCGGGGTCAAAGTAGGCCCCGATGGCAAGTGGCACTGTCGCTTCGAGAAAGGTGGAATCGAGGTAACGGTGACTGTGCGTATCGGAATTGAGCTTTGGAACTATGTCGCCGGGCACGAGTTGGCGTTTATGGAAATCTGCACCGCGCTACTGCGTGCTTGCGTGAAGCCAGCGGAAACAGAAGCGGGCACGTATAAATACACGATTTCAGACCTCGAAGAAATCATTTCGCTGACCGGGGTTCCCGCCTCGTTCAACACCAAAATTCTCCAACGGTCCCAGTTGGAGTGGTTGTTTTTCTTCGCACGACATTTCTGCGACGAACTGCAGCCGGGCGAATTGGCGAGACTGCCCACTCCAGGTTGACGATTGACATAGACCGAGCTGCTGCCGCCGCTGGACTCCTTACTCATTCCACGACCGGGCCATGAAGCGGCCCTTTTGGCCGGAGAGGACGCCCAAGGCCCGCTCGACATTGCGGGTGCGGGCGGCCGGGGACTTCAGCCAGGAAAAATAGCGGAGGATTTCTTTCTGGCGGCTGGGGATGAGGGCGTCCCAGGCTTTCTTCGGTTCGGCGCGGGTCTCGTGACCCCGCCGAAACGTTGGACCGCAGGTCTCCCCGAGCGCTAGGGAGACCTGCGGTCAGAGGGTGGGCGGGGTCGGAGACGCGCGCCCAACTTGCGCCAGCCAGGCCACAGAGATCGGCTGGAAGCCTACCCTACCTGCGGCTACGTCAGTGGAATCTTCAGCCCGTCATAGCCGAGCTCCATGCCGGCGGGGAGTTTGGCGCTTGTGGTGGCGTGGCCGAGGTCGTGGCAGATGTGGGTGAAGAGGGTGCGGCGGGGGCGGAGTTTTTCGGCGACGGCGATGGCTTCGTCAAGGGAGAAGTGGGTGACGTGGTGGCGGTGGCGGAGGGCGTCGAGCACGAGGACGTCGAGCCCTTCCAGCAGCGCCAGGCTTTCGTCCGGGATGCCGTTGGTGTCGGTGCAGTAGGCGAAGTTGCCGATGCGAAAGCCGAGGACTTCGAAGCGGGGGCCGTGCTTGAGGCGGATGGGGGTGATCCGCTGGCCCAGGACGTCAAAGGGGGCCAGGCCAATGCGCCGGAATTCCAGGCTGGGGACCGCCCCGTGGTGGGTCTGCTCCCGGTCCGAGAAGGCGTAGCTGAACGACAGACGGATGCGCTGCTCCACGACTTCTTCGCAGTAGAGCGGCACCGGATGCCCCAGGTAGAACGGAAACAGCCGCAGGTCGTCGAGGCCGAAAATGTGGTCGGCGTGCTCGTGGGTATAGAGGACGGCGTGGGCGATGCCGACTTTCTCCCGCAGGAACTGCTGCCGCAAATCGGGCGGAGTATCGATAAGCAGATTCCCCAGGGGCAGGCCGAGGAGCACGCTGCAGCGGGTCCGCTTGTCTCGTGGGTCGCTGCTCGTGCAGACCTCGCACCCGCAGCCGATGGAGGGGACGCCGACGGACGTGCCGGTGCCGAGCAGGATGGCCTGGCCGCGGATGTCCGTGGTTTGAAATTCGAGGGGCATTGGTGGGATTTTACCGCGTGGGGGCGAGGGCGGGGAGGAGACGGAGAGACGGAGAGACGGAGAGAAGGAGAGTGGGGGAGAAGAAGGAATCTAAATCTCCCCAACTCTCTGTCTCTCATTCTCTCCATCTTTTTTCTGAGCACGCTCATTTAACCCCTTGACCGCTTCCAGCCGAAGTGTAGAATATGAACGTGCTCACAATACTGCGGGGGTGCATGTCATGCGGATCACGGCTGAGGAAAAAGAGGCGACGCGGGAGCGGATTGAAGGGGCGGCGCTGGAGCTGTTCCGGACGCGAGGGTTTGAAGCCACGACGACCCGCGATATCGCCAAGGCGGCTCAGATTGCCACCGGCACGCTGTTCAACTACTTCGTCGCTAAAGAGTCGATCGTGGCCGCCCTGGCCGAAGAGGGATTGGCCAAGGCCCATGCCGCGGCAGAGAAGCAGCCGGCCGCGGAAACACTGGAGGAAGACCTATTCGCCCTCGTCGCGGCCGAGTTGCGGCAGATCCGGCCACTGCGGAAATTCATCACGCCGGTGCTGGAGACAGCACTCTGCCCGCTGGCGAGCGCGACTCAGAATGGAGAAGCGACCTTGCGCATCCGGCATCTGGAAAGCGTCGCCCGCATCGCCCGCGCTCACGGCGTGGCGGAGATTTCCCCCATCGCCCTGCAAGTCTACTGGTCCCTGTACACCGGCGTGCTGGCGTATTGGGCTGCCGACAAATCACCCAAGCAGGAAGATACGCTCGCCCTGCTTGATAACTCATTCTACATGTTCTCCGCCTGGCTCACGGAAAGGCCAAAGTAGCCGGCACACTCCGTGTGCCGGCCCGCATTTCCGAAATACCGCGCACGCGGAGCGTGCGGGCTACGAATCAGAACCTCGCTAAAGAAAGGCGCCAAAAATGGCAAGTGTCACTGAACTGATTGCTGCCCTCCCCGACGAAGAACTGGTACAAAGCCCGCCGCTGGCCAAGGGCATCTCGGAAATCCTCGCCCAAGCCTCTCAGCAGCCGGTGCCGATGGGCCGGTTTCGCCGGCTGACGGCGCTGGGAACCTTGCAGGCCAAAATTGGTGCGGCCTATCTGTTCCACTGGCTGCGAGGCTTTTTCAAATCCGCCGAGGAGAACAAGCGGCTGCTGGCGGAAGCCCATTGGAAGACGGCGTTGCGAGTGCTGGATTCGATGAGCTACCTTCGCGGGGCGGTGATGAAGGTCGGACAGACGCTGGCCAACTTTCCCGACATCGCTCCGCCGGAATTCGTCGAGACCCTGCAAAAGTTGCACTTCGACGCGCCGCCGATGCACTGGTCGCTGCTCAAAGAGATGGTCCACAGCGAGCTAGGGGACGACCCGGAAAATGTGTTCGCGAGCTTTGACAAACAAGCCTTCGCCGCGGCATCACTCGGCCAGGTCCACCGGGCGACGCTCATAAACGGCGAAGAAGTGGCCGTGAAAATCCAATATCCCGGCATCGCCCGCGCCATCGAGTCGGACTTTCGCAATCTGTCCATGTTTCTGCTGCCGGCGCGGCTCACCAAGGATTGGGAAAGCACCAAGGACCAGTTCGCGGACCTTTCCCGCCGGCTGGCCCTCGAAGCGGATTATGAGTTGGAAGCGGCCAATCTCCGTAAGGCCCGGTCGCTGTTCAACGATGAGGACGGCATTGTAATTCCGCGGGTCTATCCGCAGTGGTCGACTGCCCGCGTCCTGACGATGGAGCGGCTGCGGGGAATGCATCTGCGGGAGTTCCTGGACGGCAATCCTTCGCAAGAAGAGCGAAACGAAGTGGCCTGCAAAGTCTTGCGGGCCTGGTACCGGATGATGTATGGCGGAAAAATGTTCTACGCCGATTTGCATCCCGGCAATTTGCTGATGATGGAAGGGGGCCACCTGGGAGTTCTCGACTTTGGCTTCATCATGCCGATCGAGGGAGAAGATGGGGAGCTGTTCCGCAAGATGGACCGGGCGCTCACGACGGGGCGGCGGGAGGACCGCATCGAGTCCGTCAAGGAATGGAGCAACATCGGCGACGACGAACCCGAGCGGCTCAAGCTGATGGAGGAATACGCCGACTGGTGCTGGCGCAGCCGCTACTGCGGCGGCATCTACGACTTCGGCGACGAAGCCGACTTCCGCCGCGGCATTGAGTTCTTCACCGAGATATTCCGCCGCCGCTACAGCCGGGCCCGTCCCAGCACTCCGGTCATCGCCCGCTGCCAGTTCGCCTGGCGGTCGATTCTGTATCAGCTCAAGGCGAAGATCAACATCCGCGAGATTGCCGAAGAAGAAGTGAAGGTGACGGGGTGGGATCGGAGCGAGTATGCGGAATGACGCTACGGGATGTAGAGTCGCGGCACCGCCCGATAGAGATCAATGAGCCAGGCGATTTCCTGAAGGCGAGTCGCACAGGCAACACGATATTGGGCGTCGTATGTTATCTCCGCACGTCCTGAAACGGCAGTGCCCTCGTGCCGCGAACCCGCTCCCTCACGATTCGCACTTGCTCCGAAATCCACCGCGACTTATTCTCAGCCATCCTTGGCCTCCTCGCTTAGAAACTCTGAATCTGTCAAATTCGAGTTCTATTCGATGAGGCCTGTCCTTGGGAGATGATCAGTCTCTCTTCATCGGAGATGATGCGGACATTCGGCGTTGGACGATGTTTGCCCCGCGACGCGATCCCGGCAATTACGACGAAATTCAGCTATTTGGCAGCGCCCATGACATCGGATGCAACATAGCGTTCGCTGATGGTTCGATTCGTTTCATCAGTTATCAGATCGACAGCGAAGTTTTTCGCCATCTGGGAAACCGCCATGACGGCAACGTCGCGATTCTCCCCATCCAGTGACGTTCGCCGCCATCGGACGGGGCCGTCAGCTCACCAGGATTCTGGTGGCGAAAGCTATGATAAGATGCCCTATCGATGCCCGTACCTGCGGCGATTCAAACCTTGCTCTCCCGGAGACCCGACGATGCCCACGCTCATTCCCCAAGTTCACGATTCCCGTCGTGAGTTTCTGAAAGCTGCGGGGGCTCTCGCCCTCGCTGCGGCCGGTGGGCCGATACTTGCCGCGGAGCCCGTGCAGCCCAAGAGCACGCCGGAAAGCCTCGTGAAACTGTTGTACGAGACCTTCACCGCAATGCAGAAGAAGGATGTTTGCTTTGCTTGGGATTACGTCGAGAAAGAGCGCGGCCTATTGCGGACGCGGCTGGAAAACAACTGGAAAATCACTTCGCCCTCCATCAAGAGCAGCTATTACACCGCCGATCAGCAGCAGCTCATTCGCAAGATTTTTGAAGGGATGACCAACCCCGACTGGCATGAGCGATGGGATCGGCAACTCAAAGGGGACGTCGGCGGCTTCGGCCAGAACCAGTCGCTGGCGCTCTTCGGCGAGCCGGGGAGCGAGAAGTTCGAGTTCGTGCTCGCCAGCCGGCACATGACGCTGCGGTGCGACGGCAACAGCGCCGAACACGTCGCCTTTGGCGGGCCGATTCTCTATGCCCACGAAGGGGAAAATACCTATGAAGAGCCGGCGCATCCCAAAAACGTTTTCTGGCACCAGGCCCAGGCGGCCAACAAGCTGTACGACATGTTCGACGGCAAACAGCGGGAGAAATCGCTGGTCATCAAGGGGATGCCTAGCGAGGAGATGATCGGCTTCCGCGGAGCCAAGGGCAGCTTCGACGGCATTGCGGTAACCGACTTCGCCGCGGATCAAAAGGAGCATCTGCAGCAAGTGCTCAAGCTGCTCCTTGAGCCGTTCCGCCAATCGGACCAGGACGAAGTGGTCCGCTGCCTGAGGGTGCAGGGGGGCCTTGATGCCTGCCACCTGGCGTTTTACCAGGAGGGGGATTTGGGAAGCGACGGCGTGTGGGACAACTGGCGGCTGGAAGGGCCGTCATTCGTCTGGTACTTCCGCGGCACGCCGCACGTTCACGTCTGGGTTCACGTCGCGGATTCGTCCGACGTCAAGCTAAACTCGTATCAAAACTCGGTCGGGGTCTGATTCCCCTCGGATGCGGGCCAGCACCACACTTGGCGTTGGAAAACGAGGAGTTGGCCCGTCCAAGAAACCCAAGAACCTCAAGCTCGGCGGCGGACTTGGCGGAGTGTCAATCCGGATCGCCAATCAGAATGAAGGCCGCCCAGTACTTGGGATGATCGAACGGCTTGAAAGTCTTGGCGGTAGCCGGATCATCGGGCTTGGGAATGGCAACGACGGGCAGGGCCACTTGTCCCTTGCCGCGAACCACTCCCTTGGTCATCTCGGCCGCTAGATTCAGGGCCTCGTCGGATGACAAGTTGCGCAGCCAGTTCTTGGCTTCCGCCAATGCGGCAGCTTTGCCCATCGGTTTTTCCAGGCCAGGGCGTTTGCCAAGCAGATTCTGGTAGAACCGCTCCATCAGGAGCGTGGTGGCCGAATCGTCCACCTTCCAGAGCGACAGGCAGACCGAGCGCGAGCCGGCGGTAAGAAACGCCTGGGCAAAGCCGAGCGGACCGTCCCCGCCGCCCCGGCTGCCGACTGCCGTCTCACAGGCGGACAGGGTGACAAGTTCGGCGTCGAGCTTCCAGAATTCCAGTACCTCCCCCGCCGAGAGTTGTCCATTGACGAACGGCTCTCCCGCTCGTGGCAGCGGATCCTTGGGCAATGCGTCTTGAGCGAGAATGAGGGCCGACTCAAACGCCCGCACGTCGTTCCCTTCGCCGTGAGTGGCGAAATGCACGTAGCGGTACTTTTTCAGATCACCCGCCCGGCGCATCGCCTCCAGCTTTTGTTCGCTGGCGGCACTATCCGCCAATACCGTCGCGTTCGCGCCAAATAGTTTTCCGATGCGACTAGCCTCGATCCTAGTTCCGGGGATGTCATTCCAGTCACCGCCACGAAGAGCGAACAACATTGCATCGGTCTTGCGGCGGTTAGCGATGGCGACCGGAGCCGGATCGTTATCGAGCACCACGCCCAACTTACCGGGAGCCAGGTCGCGGACGAATGGTTTATCGGCATCCTCCCGCCAGACGGTCACAGGAATGGTCTTGGCAGTAGCGTTCGAGCCAATGGCCTCCTTGAGCTTATCGACGTCGGTCAATTCCGTATCGCCGTACTTGAGCAGCACGTCCCCTCCTTTCAGCCTTGCCTGGTCGGCAGCGCCACCGGGAACGACCTGTGTGATGAGCAAGCCGCCGGGGGGGAGAACCGTCGGCCCTGTTGGTTTTTCGCCGGGGAGAATGAAGACGGGATCGGCGAGAGCGAGCAGGGCAGTTCCCGTGGGTTTGGCCCGATCCTTGAGTCGAGCGAGGAAGGTGCCGGATGGAACGTAGCTAATCGTGTAATCGGTCGTTAGCGCCTCGACTGGAATCCCGGCCATCTCATTGACCGGTATGACATAGAGCGTCCTCACACCGGCAAGGTGTTTCTCCAGAGGAGCGAGGCGCTGAGCGCGAAGCTGGTGGGCGAGTGCAGCAATCTCGGTGGCTGATAAGTTTCCGGCCAGCGCCACATGCAACTTGCCGGGAAGCTCGGAATCGGCCTGCGTCCATTGATTCTCCGGACCCGTGCCGGGGAGTCGCTCCCATTGGGGCTCGCCCGAAGACCGGACGACGCACCCCCAGTGCTCGTGAATGCGGCCAGCGCCAACATTGTCGGTCAAATCGATCCAGAAGAGGAGCGCGGCGTCACTGGAAAGGGCTGCTCGAATCGCTGCGGGGGACGAAACCTCCCGCTGGCTGACACGGACCGCTAGGGCCGCCAAGTGTTCCTCCACCTGCCGGCGCTGGCCGATTAGGGCTGCCAGTTGCTTAGTCTCGGAATCCGTGCGATTGGACTTTGTGACGACGAAGCGTATTTGTGCCTGTAGGCTGGCGAGTTCGCTTCGCCACCCGGCCTGATCCGCTAATTCCGCCGGTGCCAGGGAACTGGTCTGTTGCGCGGCCTGCTGATCGAATAGCCCCCGGGCCAACGTCATTTCGGCCGCCGACCAGGCTACTTCCGGGTCACTCTTTGCTCGGAATGCCGCGATCAGGTGCCGAGGATTGGCCAACTTTAATGTAGCTCGGTCGAGACCGCTAGCGCCGACAAGCCGACTTGCTTCATAGGAATGAATTCCCCGCTTGAGGGTCGCCAGTGCCTCGTCTGACTTCTTCTGGACAAAAAGGTTCGCGGCCAAGCCACAATAGGTGTTGGCGGTATTGGGATGCAACTCGCCGAACACTTCGCGGTTGAGGTCGAGGGCTTTATCAAAGAGCGGTTGGGAGTCGGCGTACTTCGCTTGGGCAAATAGGTTCGCGGCCAGGTTGCTATAGCATAGGGCCGTGCTGGGGTGCTGCTCCCCAAGCAATTCGCGACACAGGTCGAGGGCCTGCTGATAGAGCGGCTGGGCATCGGCGTACTTTTTCTGGGCTGCCAGGGTGCTGGCCAGGCCGCTAATGCAGAGGGCCCTGTTGGGGTGCCGCTCGCCAAACAGGTCATGAGCCTTCTGGAATAACGGCTGGGCCTCGTCGTACTTCCCTAGTTCAAACAGGTTGCTGGCCAAGTTGTTGTAGCTGATGGCCGTTTCGAGATGCTGCTCTCCGAGCAATTCGCGGTAGAGTTCGTGAGCCTTCTGGATGAGCGGCAGGGCCTCGGCGTACTTCCCCTGAAACGCCAGGTTGGCGGCCAAGCTATTATAGCTGCGGGCCGTTGTGGGATGCCTTTCGCCGAACAATTCGCGACTCAAGTCGAGGGCCTTCTGAGAAAGCGGCTGGGCCTCGGCGTACTTCCCCTGCTGCTGCAGATTAGCGGCCAAGTTGTTGTAGCTGTAGGCAACGTGGAGATGCTGCTCGCCGTGCAATTCTCGAATCAGGTCGAGGTTCTTCTGGAATAAGGGTTGGGCGTGAGTATGCTTTCCCTGGTCTTGCAGGTTAACGGCCAGGTTGTTGTAGGTCTCCAGCGTTTGCCCATGCATCTCACCAAGCAGCCCAAGATGCAGCTCTATCGCTGAGTACAGGAGCGGATGGGCCTCGGCGTATTTCCCTTGTTCAATCAAATTGACCGCCAGGTGGCCCAAGGCTGTCTGAGTGAATTCATGCTCCTCGCCCAGGATTTCTTTGCACAGTTCATACCCCTTGCGAATCTGTTTCTCCCCCTCCTCGATTTGCCCGGCTCTCGTTCGGCTCACTCCGCCAATGTCCGCGGCGGCGGCTTCGAGCAATCGCAACCGCTGAACAAAGGGGGGAAGTTTTGGCTCCGGCGATACGGACAGGCCAAGCTGGCAAATTTCCACCTGACCCAGGCTTTGCCCCACGGTGATCGTCTTCAGGCTGGCATAGGCGTTGTCCGTTTGACCGTATAGAACCGGCTTGCCAACAAGGAATACCGCGATCACGCCAAAGCGATACTCGATTTCCAGCTCCGTAACGTGGCTTGGTCGTTCCACGATCAGCGTGCGGGAGAGTTTAACTCGTTGATCCCAGGGGTCCGCATTCGGTTGCCAGGAAAGTGCGGCTTCTACTGTCACCGATAGCTCGATCTGTTGATTCCCTAGCCTCTGCTGGCGAACGGTCACGCTCGCTGGCTCGCCCGCCGCGATGTTATCCCAGCCAAAGGATGTCACGGGCGCAGGGGTAAACACCACCTGCATTTCCTGTGGTTCGTCAGCGCGCAGCCCCGCTGGCGGAATGAATTTGAGCAGCAACTTCACGCGTGGTCCGCACCGAAGTGAGCGCGTGATGCTGGCCGCTGGCTGAAGTGTGAGCTTGCCCGCCGACCACTGGACGTCTCCCTTGATTTGATAGTCCTTCCGCGAATCGCTCGCAAACAAATCATCGATGAAAGTGCTTAGGACCGCCTTCGGATTCGTCGCTCCCTCTCTCTTGTTTGCGTTTCCTGAAAGCGGCTCATCCGCAACGATTACTACCGGTAACAACGAGCACCAAACAAGCATGCAGGCGATGATGGAGATGCCAAAGCGGTTCATGGTTGGTCTCTTTTCAGGACAATTCAGTTTTTCAAGATGCGAGCCTATCCTTAAACCCTCACCCCGGCCCTCTCCCAGGGGGAGTGGGGGATTCCTGTTTCCTCACCCCAAAGCCGACTCCCCGGATGGCGTCCTCGCCCTGGGACTGCTTGAGCCAGTCCATCACGTCGGTCACTGTCTTTTTCTCCAAGGCGGCAACACCTTTCCCCCGCGTGCCGCGGTCGCGGTTGCCGGGCGTCACCGTTTCGAGCCAGTCGCCGTCGTCGAGGAACACAATGTCTCCCGGCACATCCACGCCGCGCCACGGCACGCTCTTCTGCCGCGCTCGCCAATCACGAAAGGCGGGCAGAGGCTGCTCCGAAGCGATCACGGCGAAGAGCCAGAGTCCGGCTCCTTCGTTGAGGCCGTAGTCCACGCCGCGGCTGACGGACGGATAGCGGGGGTGGTCGGTGAGAGGCGGGATGTCCGTTTCCTGCTCGGGGAAACAGACCTCCATTGCTCCGTCAGGGCGGAAGGCGATCAGATACGCATAGGCGGGCTTGGACAGTTTCGCTTCGATGGTGACGTGGTCCCGCAACCGGGCCGAGAAGGAGTCCTTGCCGAGGATTCCGCGGGGATCAACGCTTTGGTCGTTCTGGTTGGCCAAATGGTACACGTCGAGCGACAGGACGCGCAGCGGCTCGGGCGCGGGCGTGGCGGGGATGCCCGCGTGCATAGGCTCCCCCGAGCCTGTAGTTGGCCCAGTAGCCTCCGATCGCGGAGGCACAAACTTCCACGCGACCGCGGCAACCACCAGTAGCCCGACAACAGCCAAACTCGCAATCAGTGGACCCATTGCACGCGGCTTTGCTTCCGGCGGCTTAGGGGAAGCTATCGTGGCGCTGGAAGCGATCAACCAGGCCCGCAAATCGTCGGCCATGTCCTTGGCGGTGGCGTATCTCTTCGCGGCCTTCTTGGACATCGCTTTCAGGCAAATCGACTCCAGCTCTTTCGGCAGGCGGTCGTTCATTTGCCGCGGGGGCTTGGGGTCGCGATGGATAATCTCGTCGGCCAACTTCTGCGACGTGTCCCCGCCGAACGGCAACCGGCCCGTGAGCATCTGGTAAAGGATGACTCCCAGCGACCAGATGTCGGAGCGGCCATCCAGCCGGTGGACTTCGCCACGGACTTGCTCGGGGGACATGTAGGGAACCGTTCCCGCGAGTTCGCCGGCCCGGAGGCGCTGGACGTTTTCATGCACGGCCAGCCCGAAGTCGGCGACGTGCGGGTTCCCCTGAGAATCGAGCAGGATATTCGCCGGCTTCAGGTCGCGATGGACAAAGCCTTGCCGGTGGGCTTCCGCCACCGCCTCCGCAATGGCGGCCATGAGCTGTGCGGCCCGCTCGGGGCTGGGGGGATGCGATTGGAGAGAATGGGCGAGCGACTCGCCCTCAATATACGCGAGCGCGACAAACGGCAGGCCAGCATCGGTCCGGCCAACATCAAACACCGAGACAATCCCCGGATGCCGCAACTTTGCGACCGTGCGGGCTTCGTCCAGAAAGCTGCTTAAATCGCCCTCGCCGTGGAATCGGTCGCGGCGTGGAACCTTGATGGCGACCAGACGGTCGAGTTCCTCGTCGCGGGCCAGGTAGACCGTTCCAAACGCCCCCTGGCCGAGAATCCTCTGGACCAGATATCGTCCGAACCTTTCGCCGGGTTGGGATTGCGTGTCTAAAGCAGAACCGTCCGAATGGCCGATGGATTTCGTAGATACGGTTTCGTACGGGTCGACGAGCGACTTCAAGGAGGCCGTTTCAATATCTCCCGGCACGGCGCCTGCGATTGTGGGCGGCGCGGACCCCGCCGCGGATGGATCCTTGGGTTTGCTTTCAAAAGACATGGGACCGCACCTGTGTTTTCTTGCTGAGAAAGCGAAAACGTAGAAGACAACCCACCCTTTAGAATGGATTCTAGGGCGCGGATTTCCAAATTGCAAGAAAGTCAAACAGACGCGAGTGCGGAAAACTTTGGAAATCGACGGCCCGCGAAAGCTACCCCAAATCCAGTCCTGTTCCTCGCCGGCTGTAGAGGAAGGAAACTGGGGGGTGATACTAATACAGGTGTCGTGAACATCAGGCGTTTCTATCGCGTAATGCTTCACACTTCCCATGCCTCCGGGGGTTTCCATGTTGCCTCCATGCGCCATTCAGCGTACCGCGATTTCCCTCCTGCTTGTATCCACCGCAATCGGAGCGGAGCCGGCCGCCAGAAGTGAAGCGATGGAGAACTGGGGCCAATGGCGCGGGCCGCTGGCGACGGGGGAAGCGCCCAGCGGCAATCCGCCGCTGACCTGGGACGAGGCGGACGGGACGAACATCCGCTGGAAGACCGAAATCCTTGGTCGCGGTCACTCCACTCCTGTCGTATGGGGGGAACGGATCTTTCTCACCGCCGCAATTCCGTTTGGCGAAGCACTGCCGGCTCGCCCTAGCACGGCGGCTGGCAATCATGACAATCTTCCGGTCACCCACCGGCACAAATTCGTGGTTCTCGCCGTTCATCGGACCAGCGGCAAAATCCTTTGGCAGCATACGCTCCGCGAAGGGCTGCCGCAGGAGCAAGGACATCATACGGCCAGCCTGGCCTCGAATTCTGCTGTGACCGACGGCGAGCACGTCTTTGCCTTCTTCGGTTCGTTCGGCCTCTATTGCCTGGACGTCAGCGGCAAGCTCATTTGGAAGGCCGATTTCGGCGCGATGCAATCGTTGCATGGGCACGGCGAGGGAAGTTCGCCGGCGCTCCATGGCGAAACACTCGTCGTCAACTGGGACCACGAAGGGAAGTCATTCGCGGTCGCCCTCAACAAGCGGACGGGCAAGGAACGCTGGCGGGTGGAGCGGAACGAGGTCACTTCCTGGGCCTCCCCAATCATCATCGAGCACGCCGGCAAGCCCCAGGTGATTATCAGCGGCACCAGCAGGGTTCGCGGCTACGACCTGGCCAGCGGCAAGGTGTTGTGGGAATGCGGCGGGCTGTCGTCGAACATCGTCGCTTCGCCGGTCGCGGGAGACGGCATGGTCTTCGCCGGCAGCAGCTACGACAAGCGGGCGTTGATGGCCATTCTGTTGGACGGAGCGAAAGGGGACATCACGAACTCGAAGCAGATTGCTTGGAACCGGTTCCGCGGCACGCCGTACGTGCCCTCGCCGCTGCTGTACGACGGCTCGCTCTACTTCCTCACGCATTATCAGGGCGTGCTGTCGCGAGTTGACGCCAAGACCGGCGACGATAACCCCGGCTCTTTCCGCCTGAGTGGAATTTCCAACGTCTACGCCTCGCCCGTCGCCGCAGCCGGCCGCATTTACGTCACCGATCTCGACGGCACCACCATCGTCATCACCCGCGGCGAAATCCCCCGCACGCTCGCGCTCAACCGCCTGGCCGAGACCGTCAGCGCCAGCCCCGCCATCGCCGGCCGGCAGCTTTTCCTCCGAGGGGAGAAGCACCTGTATTGCCTGGAAGAGCAAGAGTAAAGGGAAGCTAGCGGACGAACAACTCGTCTCGTGCCACACCTTGCATTGACCGGTTCGCGCGGGAAAGGTAATCTCCGCGACGCCTGGTCCCAAAGTCAGCTCCACTCTCGGAGGCGGCATGCGCTTTTTGCTGGCAAGAACCGCTTGCATTTTTGCCCTGCTCGCCTTTGTATGGACGACAACCGCTGCACGCGCGGAAGACTCGCTAGATCAACTGCGAGAGGAAGTGCGGACCGAAGACCCTCCCTCCCCCAGCCGCGATCGGGCGAACGAGCGTCAGGCGACGAGTTACGATCCCTATTCCGATCCGCACAACCCAGATACCCACAGCGACGGTTGGGCCGAGCTGTTCCTGCCGGCTTTCGTGGTCGCGGGAACTGCCGCTACGGCCCCCTTCTGGGGTCCGCCGATGCTGGTCGGCGATTCCCGCTTGGTGGAGGGCTACTTCCCGCGCTATCCGTACAAGCACCGCAGCGGCTACATGTGGATCGGAGATCCAGTTCCCGATGTCTACGTCGTGGGTGTGCGAGCCCGCAGCGATTTCGGCACCAATTTTGGACGGTTTGACTGGGTAGGAGGAAATCTGCTGGTCGAATCCACCGCGCGATTTGGGGCCGAAACTGACTTTCGAGTGCTTCAAGAGAATGTGCCTGGCGTCCTCAACGATTCGCTTACTCTCGGCGACGCCAACCTCTTCTATCGCTTTGCTCAGAGCGACCAATTCCAGGGACGGGCCGGCCTCGGCTTCAATTACCTGGCGGACCGAGCCGACACCAATTTTGGTTTCAACTTCACCTATGCCGCCGATTGGTATCCGGTGAAACCGGTCATCGTCTCCGCGGAAATTGACCTGGGCTGGCTGGGGCAGGAAAGTCTGTTCCACCTTCGAGTCACCGAAGGAGTGAACTGGAAGTACGGCGAGGTCTACGTCGGCTACGACTATTACGACGTTGGCAATTTCCAGGTCGGCGGCATGGTGGCCGGCGTGCGGCTGTGGTTCTAACGGCTCGCACTCTCCTCGCGTATAATCCGCGGCATGACCGCGCCGCTCCTAGATTTTGACCTCGACCGCTGGGCCTCTTTCGGAAAATTCTGGTCCATTCGCCCTGGCACCATCTACCTCAACCACGGCTCGTTTGGCCCGCCACCAGAATCCGTTCGCGCAACGCGGCTGAAGTGGACGAGCCAGCTCGACTGCCAGCCGATGGACTTTTTTGTGAGGACGTTCGAGCCGGCCTGGCGAGCTGCTCGCGACAAGCTGGCGGAGTTCATTTTCGTACCGGCCGATTCGCTTATCTTGGTGGAAAACGCGACCGCCGGAATGAACATCGTGGCCGACTCGTTCCCGTTGCATCCCGGCGACGAAGTGATGTTGACCGACCATGAGTATGGGGCGGTCGTCCGCATCTGGGAGCGGGCCTGCCAGCGAGTCGGCGCTCTCGTCACCACCGCAAGGCTGTCGCTGCCGTTCACGACGGCGGAAGAGACGGCCGATGCGCTATTCAGCCAGGTCACGCATAGCACGCGGCTAATCGTGATCAGCCACATCACCTCGCCAACGGCTGTGATCCTGCCCGTCCAGGAAATCTGCCGCCGAGCGCGCGAGCGGGGGATTGCCGTCTGTATCGATGGCCCGCATGCCCCCTTGCAAATTCCCCTCGACATCGCCGGGCTCGGCTGCGACTTCTATGCGGCCAGTTGCCACAAGTGGCTTTCTGCCCCATTCGGCTCGGGCTTTCTCTACGCCTCCCAAGAACATCAGTCTCGCATCCGCCCGCCCGTCCTCTCTTGGGGCCGCCTGCCTCCGCTGCCGGTCGAATCGTGGAGCGACGAATTCTGCTGGAGCGGGACGCGGGATCCCTCGCCCTACCTGGCGATCCCCGCTGCCATCGAGTTCATGCGGGAAGTGGGACTCGATTTTTTTCAAAAGGGCTCCCATGCCCTGGCCCGGTACGCCCGGCAGCAGCTCGCCCTGCTGACGCAGCTCGAGCCCATCGTTCCCGATAGCGCTGCCTGGTATGGCAGCATGGCCCATCTCCCGCTGCCTCCGGGAGACCGGGCCGCTCTTCAGGATGCTCTCTGGCGGCAGCATGGCATCGAAGTGCCCATTGTCGATTGGAAGGGCCACCGCTTCATCCGCGTCTCCTGCCATCTCTACAACACGCTGGAGCAGATTGACCGGCTCGTCGCAGCCCTGCGGCAGTTGCTCGTAGCGGAGAAATGATTCGAGGTTCAGGCGATTGAGAAACCTCGGGGGCGATGCCGAATGCCGTTCGCGGGGTATACTTGAATCCCCGCAATCTTTCCGCCGATTGTTTCACCTGCCATGCTCAACTCCTTGCGACATATCCTGTCCCTCGCCAGCCTGTTCGCCGCTCTGGCATGCGCCGGCTGCGGTCCTTCCACCCCCGCAACACCCGGCGGCAACGGCACTTCGACAGGCGCTACCACCACAACCAAGGATCCCGGCAAGCTGCCCAGCGATGTCGAGCTCCTGACACAGATCGATGACGCTCTCGACTTCACGCTGGAAAAGCGGCGGCTGGATGTGAAGGATCAGGCGGCCTGGCAGATCATTCACGGTGCACTGGCGTACAAACGGAAATTCCTCGTCAGGGCCGGCGATAAGGATGTTTCCGCAGTTGAATATGCCCTCAGCGGCGGCCCGATGAAGGGTTGGAACCTGGTCGAAGCCGACGTGCTCGACGAGAAGACCGGCCGCCGCGGCGTGCGGGCGCTCTTGGAAGGGGGAACGCTCGCCGGGCAGGGACATTACGACCAGTGGATGGGCTACCTCTCGGATACCGGGCTCAAGCTCGACGAGAAAATCATGGTCGAAGGGAAGGAGCACACCATCGCCGACTACGTGCGGCAGATTGAGCTCGACGTGCCGCGCAACATGGACGAGGAATATAGCTGGACGATCATGGCCCTCACCGCGTATCGCCCCACGGACCACACCTGGACCGCGAGCGATGGGAAGCAGTGGAGCCTGCCCCAACTCGTCGAGCGCGAGCTGAAGTTCGACATCGATAACGACAGCCCCTGCGGCGGCACGCACCGCATGTACGGCCTGGCCCTGGTCCGCAATCGGCACCTGGCCGCGGGCGGCAAGTTGGAAGGGGTCTGGCAACAGTGCGAGGACAAAATCCAGGAGCAGATCAAGCGGGCGAAAGCGGCCCAGAACGCGGATGGCTCACTCTCGTCCAAGTATTTTCAGCGTCCCGCTACGGCCCCCGACATCACGGAGTGGATGGCTTCGTCCGGCCACGTCTTCGAATTCCTGGCGGAAGCCCTGACCAAGGAGCAGCTTGAAGAGCCCTGGATGAAGAAGGCCGCCTGGAAACTCTGCGAGCAGTTCCGCAAGACCAAAGCCGTCGACGTGGAATGCGCCCGCCTCTTCCACGCGACCCATGGGCTGGTGCTGTATCGTGAGAAAGTGTTCGGACCGCGAGAGTATGGAAAGTAATCCGCTCACTCCGTGAGCGGACATGTCGGCACACGGAGTGTGTCGACTACTATCTCCTCGTGACGACGCTCTGCGTCGTCACGCAAGTCTAGGGCGCTCTGCGTCGCCGCGTGGACGCGGAGCGTCAAAGCCGGGCGTTCCCACGCAGAGCGTGGGAACGAGATTCTATTTCTTCTCCAACTCCCGAATCTTCGCCGCAATCTCTTGCTGCACCTTTCCTGTCGCGCGGAGGGCGGCTCGCCGGTAGTGGATTTTGGCGCTCGCTGTCTTGCCGGCGGTTTCAAAGTCTCGGGCCTTTGCCAAGAGTTCGGCGACTTCCGCAGCTTTGTCTGCTTCCTCGGCGGCCTGCTGGGCCTTGATGGCGGCCACACTCAGATCGCCTCGGCTGGCGCTGCTGCTGCTCGATGAACCGCTACCCCTGTTTTCTGGCGAACGGTCGGAATCGCTCGCGCCGGCCCCTGGCGAATTCTCCTGCTCCGCCATTCTTTCCAGTCTCCACCGCAGCGGCGAAACCGGCTCGCCGACGACGGGAATGATACCAAGGACGAACGGCCGCTGTTGCACGTCGCTGAAGAAGCCCATCCCGCCACTTGGGACCATGACGCCGGGCGTGCTCGATGTCAGCGTGGAATCGCTCCCCTGGCCGGCAGTCATCCGGAAGTTCCCGCTGAAGCCATTGCCGCGAAAGCCTGTTCCAAACGTGGCCTGGGCATTCGGATCAAAGCCGCCGAAGGGTGCGGGATTCCCCGCGCCGCCACCGCCGAAGTTGAAGAACCAGCCCCGCCCCTGCACGCCCCAGGCGGTGCCAATGTTCTCATAAAAGCTATGGCTGGCGGAATTGAAGGGGGTTTCGATGAAGGAGTATTGAGCGGAGGCAAGGTCCGCCGCGCCCAGGCACGCCAGCCCGATGGTGACTCCCCACAGTCGAGAACCAAGAATCGCACCCATGCCTTTGGCCTCCGCAACAGACTCCCCTTGCTCATTCGCGATTCTAGAGCCTGGAGCCGCGCCGCGTCAATCAATGGTCGGCACTACCAAAAGCTCCACTGCGTATAGGTGCGGTAAATCCCAAACTGCCGCTGGGGCTGCGGATGGGGGCACGCGCCGAAGTGACCATAAGCATAACCCTGCGTGCGGGCATCAAAGCCCCGTGCGCCAGTGTGTCCACCGCCTGGTGCAGCCGGGGACTCGGTCCGCCGGAGGAGCAGATAAGAGGGAGGCCCGGCAACGGCCGAGGGGGTGACAAACAGGGTGCTGGCCGCTAGCAGCAACAGGATTGTGGCCGGGCGCATGTCCACCTCCGCGAGACTCGGGCGTGTTCCAACAATCAGCATCGAGCGAAGGGGCTACGCCGCCGCACAGGATGCAGCCAATCGCCGAATGTAGCAGTGACGAAAACTTTGCGATGTCCCACCCAACTTGTCGCCTCCACTTAAAGTCTGTTGATAAACCCCCCTACCCCCATTTTGTTAAGATCCGTCTCCCCAAGGACTTGCGACCACGCACCCCCCCGAGTTTACCAACACCCCCCCTGGATGAGCGAGCGACCTGGAATAAGAACTTTTGCCGCACATTGCCACAAAAATTCACGGCCAAATTGTCAAACAGCGATCGACGGATGCCCACAAAAAGTGGCGTCCTGTCCACTAGGAAACATAAGTATACATAAGCGGTTGGCACCGGTCAAGAGGCGGCGGCCATTTTTCTCGAGATAGTTTCTCGGACGTTCTCCCGAGATCCCTTTAATCCCCTTCCAGCGATGCGCCTTTGGATCATTGCGTTTGAAGAGAAACTCTGGGCAGGCTGGAAGCCTACCCCACTCTATTCCAGCCCAAAGCTTTTCTTCAGGAACATCACCTCCACCGCCCGCAGGTAATCCACGTTCTCCTTCTTCCCAAAGCCGTGACCTTCGTTGGCGGCGTAGACGGTCCAAACGGGCCGTTTCTGCGCGCGGACTTTTTCGGCAATCTGCTGGGCTTCCGCGAAGGGGACGCGAGGGTCGTTCTTGCCATGGACAACGAGCAGGTCGGATTTGATCTTGTCCACGCGATTGGCGGGGCTGATTTTCTCGAAGAAGGCCTTCATCTTGGGGTTCCGCTCGTCGCCGTACTCCACCCGCCGCAAGTCCTGGCGATAGGCGGAGGTCTTTTCCAAGAAAGTGTTGAAGTTGGCGATGCCGACATTATCGATGCCAGCTTTGATCTTGTCCGGAAAATTGACAAGCGAAGCCAGCACCATGTACCCGCCGTACGAGCCGCCACTCACCGCCACGCGGCTAGGATCGAGGTCTTCCTGCTTGGCGATCCAGTCGAGCAGGGCCCCGATGTCCTTGACGCTGTCCTCCCGCTTCTCGGCGTTGTCGAGTTTGAGATACGTCTTTCCATACCCGCTGCTGCCGCGGACGTTGGGATAGATAACGGCGATGCCAAGCTCGTTGACGTAGAACTGCGTCGCCCCGGTGAAGTACGGCTGGGCCTGCCCCTCGGGGCCGCCGTGGATATTAATCAGCACTGGCGCTTTCTGTTTGGCCGAGGCTTCTTTCGGCATGTAGACGTGAGCGGGAATTTCGCGGTCGTCGAAGGATTTGAAGCGGATTCGGGACGGAGTGACGAACGCAGCCGGGTTCAGGCCGCCGACTTCGCTGTAGGTCCAGCGAGTCAGCTCACCGGTTTTCAGCTCGACTGAATAAGCGTCCGCCGGCGCATCGGGCCTGGCCAGCGTGAAGCCGAGGTGCTTGGTGTCGGGGGAAAACTCGAGCGAGGAGACAATGCCGAGAGGGAGTTTCAGCTCGCGGCGAGTTGGCTCCGGTGACTCGCCTTTGGAAATGAGGAAGACCTTGCTCGCGCCGTCCTCGTTCACCGAGAATGCGATCTGGCCGGTCTTGGAATCGATCTCCAGGCCATTCACGTCCCAGGGAATGTCCGGCGTCAGGTTCTGGTACTCGCCGCTCTTCTGATTGCGGCGATAGAGTTGCGAGAATTCCCCCGCGGCATCGGCGACAATGTAGATAAACACGCCGCTGGGAGTGAACGCCAGCGGCCCATAGGACGCCTTCTCTTCATTGACCCGCGGCAGCTCGCTCTTTTTTCCGGACGTGATGTCGAGGAGTGCCGGATAGGACTCATTCGCCGAAACCGTCCGGGTGAGCAGCAGCGTTCTTCCATCCAGCGACCAGTCCGCTGCCGACCAGAATTCCTTGTCCGTCTGCATCAGCATTTTCAGTGACCCCGGCTTGCGAGGATCGGCCAGGTACAGGTCGGTATCGCGTCCGTTCCGCTGGTTCGTGCTGATCACCATCTGAGAACCATCCTCGCGGACAACATTGATTCCGCATCGCGATTTGCCATCGGTGAGGAGCGACGTTTTGAAACTCATGCGGTCGAGGAAGTAAACCTGGTTGTTTTCGTTCCCGCCGCTGCTCATCGAGAGCAGAATCCCTCCGTCCTTGGCCCCCGGAATAAAACCCCCATCCACCGGCTCATCAAAGAACGTAATCTGCTCCCGCCGTCCGCCGGGCTCATACACGCGGTGGAGCTGCAGCGAATTTCCAAACCGCGTCCGAATCAGAATCCCCTTCCCCGCCGGATCCCAGCCGGCGAACCCGGCGGCCCGGAGATTCTGATACTGGGCCAGCTTGGCTTGCAATTCGGCAGGAACCGGCGGGACTTCTTCTGTTTCGATGGCGGCGGGCTTACGGGGATCGGGGGACGAATCCGCGGCGAAGGCAGCCAGAGGGAATAGCAGAATAATGGAGCGAAAAATCGTCGCTGAAAATGACATGTTGGTTTCCTTCCGGAGGATCTATTCTCGCCGCGACTATCCGTTGCAGAGCAATGGCGGACGTGAGTTGAAGCCGATGATCGATTCACATTCCTGGACGACATCAAAAAATGCTGGAAACAGTTTCAGCCATGATGTCACGAACTGAAGACCGAGTGGCAATCCCTCGGGCGTCGTTCCTATTGGTATCGTGACTGCCGGAGCTCGCAAAAAACTCCATGGAGAGTTAAAGACGGGGTCGCCCGTCGTTTCCAAACCTGGTGCCGCCGTGGCTGTGGAAGCCATCATGAATATGCCCCAGCCGCCGCCGAGTTCGCTCCAAGTATTGGAAAACCTAGCTTGTAGTTCCTTTTGCCGCCTAAGGGCTCGAGCATAGACGTGGGCCGTCGTGTTTCTGCCTTCTTCGATTAGACCGCGAATTCGAACCGAATAGTTGGCGGGATTTTGTTCGTACGTCTCGCGATGAATGTCGGCCGCATCGACTGACATGATGCATCGATGCAGGGAGTGGACGTCCTGGAAGTATTCGGGGACGGGAATTGAGTCTATTGCAAAATGTTGTGAAAGTCTTTCTCGAACCGATTCCAAGTTGCGCCTAGTTGTGGCGTCGGATTGTCGCAGGAATGCGCCATCAAGCAACCAAAGGTTCCGAGAAGCTACGTTGAGCGGTACCTTGAAAGGATGCTGATCCAGCGAATCGTAGACGACTCTAACATCTTCGACGGTGCGAGCCATTGGCCCTACGTGATCCAAGCTCTTGCTAAACGGATAAATTCCCGCCATTGATGCATAGTGAAAATCCGGCTTCAGCCCCACTATTCCGCAGTAACTCGCCGGCCGGATGATGCTGCCGCCGGTTTGGGTGCCGAGGGCGGCCATGCACATTTCCAGGGCGACGGCGGCGGCGCTGCCGCTCGAGGAGCCGCCGGGGGTGTGATTGAGGTTCCAGGGATTGCGAGTGGGGGGCGGATCGAAGCTGGCCCACTCGGTGGTGACGGTCTTGCCGAGGATGATTGCCCCCGCCTTCCGCAGTTTGTCGACGACGGCGGCGTCCTTCTCCGCCACATGCCCTTCCCGAAGCTTGCTGCCGCAGAGGGTCGGCCAGCCCGCCACGTCGATAATGTCCTTAATCCCAATCGGAATCCCATGCAGTGGCCCCACCGGCTCCTGGCCGTCATCGAGCATCTTCCCCAGCCGGTGCGCCTCTTGCCGAGCACCTTCTTCATCCACCATCACCCAGGCGTGAATCTGGTCCTCAAACTGGTGAATCCGCCCCAGGCAATGCTCGACTAGGTCGATGGGCCGCAGCTTGCCGCGGCGCATCAGAGTCTGGGCGTCGGAGATGGAAGGGAGTACGGGGAGCATGAGGTTAGGGTAATGGATGGTAAGTAGCCTGCACACTCCGTGTGCAGGCCTGCGTTTCAGGAATACCGCGCTCACGGAGTGAGCGGACTACTATGGCCCCTGACTCCTGTCCCCTGACCCCTCTATAATTTCCCCCATGCCGGTCATTGAAATCGAGAATCTCAGCAAGTCGTACCGCGTTTATCAGAAGCAGGAGGGGCTGCTGGCTTCGGTCACGGGGCTGTTTCGGCGGGAGCACAAGGACGTGCATGCCGTGCGGGAGGTGAACCTGACCGTGGAGAAAGGGGAATTTGTTGCGTTCCTGGGGCCCAACGGGGCCGGCAAGACGACCACGCTCAAGCTCCTCTCCGGCATCATCTATCCCAGCGGCGGCACCGCCCGGGTAATGGGGCACGTGCCGTGGGAGAGGGAGATTGCCTACCGCCGCCGCTTCGCCCTGGTCATGGGGCAGAAAAATCAGCTCTGGTGGGACCTGCCGGCTCTGGAGTCGTTTCGTCTGCACCAGCAGATTTACCGCATTGAGCCAGCGCAGTACCAGGCGACGCTCGACGAGCTTTCGGAACTACTCGACATCGGCCGCCTGCTCCGCCAGCCGGTGCGGGACTTATCGCTCGGCGAGCGGATGAAAATGGAGCTTGCCGCAGCCCTGCTGCACTCGCCGGACGTGCTGTTCCTTGATGAACCGACGATCGGGCTGGACGTCGTCGCCCAGCACCGGATTCAGCAGTTCCTGAAAAAATATCAGGCCCAGCGGCAAGTGACGATCCTCCTCAGCAGCCATTACATGAAGGACGTAGCCGCCCTGTGCCAGCGGGTCGTCATCATCACGCAGGGAGAAATCAAATTCGACGGCTCCCTCAGCGGCATTGTCGACCGTTTCAGCGGCCAGAAACTCATTACCTTGCAGCTCGCCGGAGATGAGACGCCCAAGAATCTTGCCCGCTTTGGCCAAGTGGTTGAAGAGCAACTTCCCAAGGTCAAGCTGCGGATCGACAAGGCGAGCGTCCCCGCGGCTCTGGCCGAAATTCTGGCACAGCACACCGTGGAAGACATCGTCGTCGAAGACCCGCCGCTGGAGGAAGTGATTGCCGATTTGTTTTCGCAAGTGCAAACCAAGACCGCGAATGACTAAGCCCTAATGTCTAATGACTAATGACTAAAATACTGTTATTGTTATATGCCACATTAGTCATTAGACATTAGGATTTAGTCATTCATGCTCCCTCGCCTCACAACCTGGTGGACCATCCTGCGGATTGCTCTGCAGGAGCGGCTGGTGTATCGGGGGGATTTCGCGCTGGGCACGCTGATGCGGTTCCTGCCGATTGTGACGCAGATCTTTCTGTGGGACGCCATCTTTTCCAATTTGCCGCCAGGAGCGCGTATCGCGAATTACACGTACGAGGAACTTGTCGTTTACTTGCTCCTCACGATGGTCGCTCGGGCATTTTCCAGCATGCCGGGGCTGGCTTCGACTATCGCCCGGCAAATCCGCACCGGCGACATCAAGAAGTACCTCACCCAGCCGGTGGACTTGCTCGGCTTCATGTTCCTGAGCCGATTGGCTCACAAAGTGGCCTATTATGTCGTCGCCATCGGCCCGTTCGCGCTGGTCTTCTTTCTCTGTCGCGGGTATTTCACGCACCTGCCGGACCTGACGACGGCGGCAGCGTTCGCGGCATCGCTTATACTCTCGTTCTTGCTTGGCTTCTATCTGGAAGCGTGCATCGGCATGGTCGGCTTCTGGTTCCTGGAGGTCACTTCGCTGCTGTTCGTCTACATGCTGTTCAGCTTTTTCCTCTCCGGCCACATGTTCCCCCTCGACATGCTGCCCCAGCCGTGGGGAGAAATCGTGCAGTACACGCCGCTGCAGTATCTGGCGTTCTTTCCCGCGCAGGTCTTTCTGGGGAAAATCCAAGGATGGGAGCTGGCGCGAGGTCTCCTCGTGGAGCTCGCGTGGGTCACGTTCTTCATCGTCCTCTCCCGGTTCCTCTTCCTCCGCGGCCTGAAACGCTACAGCGGCTACGGCGGCTAATTTTGTAGCCTGCACACTCCGTGTGCAGGCATGTCCGCTCACGGAGTGAGCGGACTACTATTTATGACCCCTCGCCTCAACTACTTCCGTATCTTCCTGACCTTTGCCGGCAATAGCATTATGCGGGACATGACGTTCCGTGCGAATTTCCTGATTGACTGCCTCTCGACCATCACGTGGAGCCTGATGGACCTGGGCTTCTATGTCCTCGTTGTGTTTCGCCAAACATCGGAGATCGGTAAGGATACCGGCTGGGGAGAATGGGAGTTTTACACATTTCTCGCCACGACCAAGCTCATCAACGGTCTGGTACAGGCGTTCTTCATGCCGAATTGCGAGGAGGTGAGCGAGCTGATCCGCACCGGCAACTTCGACTTCGCTTTGCTCAAGCCGATTGATACGCAGTTTCTCATTTCGTTGCGGAAGATCGACTGGCCGGCACTCTCGCATATCGTGGTCGGCGGCATTTTGCTATCCATCAGCCTCTGGCACGTCACGCACCGCGAGGTAGATCCCGCCCAGATCACGCTGCTCACCGGGGTGCTGTATTTGTTCTACATCCTTTGCGGCGTAGCCATTCTCTACAGTCTGATGATCAGCCTGGCCTCGACCAGCATCTGGCTGGGGCGGAACGAATCGCTCTACGACTTCTGGTTCTACATCACCAACTTCAGCCGTTATCCGATGGAGATTTATTCGGGCGACGTTGGCACGCCGCTCCGCGTGGTTTGCACCTACGTCATTCCCGTCCTCATCGTCGTCAACGTCCCCGCCCGCATCCTCGCCCAGCCGCTGCTGCTGAAGTCCGACCCCGAAGCCAAATGGCTACCGCTATTTACGGCGGTTGCTGCCGTGGCCTGCCTGGCCGTTTCGCGATGGGTGTTTTATCGGGCGCTGCGGAGTTATCGGAGCGCGAGCAGCTAGGTGGGGTAGGCTTCCAGCCTGCCCTGGAAACGATTTGGGCAGGCTGGAACCCTACCCCACAATCGGATTCCCAACAATTGGCATCCCAACTATCATGCGGCGATGCCACGAGCAAAACGCAAACGCCACCGGTTTGATACCCCCGAGCAAGAAGCCTATCTGAACCTGTGGCGAACGTACGACCTGCTCCGCTCCATCGAGGACGAACTGTTCGCCACCTTCGGCCTCTCCGCCCAGCAGTACAACGCCCTGCGAATTCTCCGCGGCGAGCATCCCGGCACGCTGCCGACGCTGGCGCTGGCCGGCCGTCTCGTCACCCAGGCCCCGGACATCACCCGCCTGCTCGACAAGCTCGAAGAGCGCGGCCTCATCGAGCGGCAGCGGCTGGCGAGCAACCGCCGGGTGGTTCAGGTCGGGATTACGGCGGCAGGGCTGGTGCTGCTCAAGATGCTCGATGACCCCGTGCGGCAGTGCGGCCGCAAGCAGCTTGGTCATCTCCCTGCCGCGGACCTGTCCCGGCTGACCCAAATCCTCCGCTCCGCCCGCGAACCGCATGAGGACCAGGTGAATCCTTGGACGTAAGTAGGGTGCATGAGTTCTACGAAATGCACGCCGGAACGACATGTCCTTTTTGAGAAAAATCTGCCCGGCCTGAAATGCACATTACGCGTGCATTTCGCTCTCGCTCATGCACCCTATCGCATTACTTGAACAGCGGCTTGCGGAATGTCTGCGAAGATCCGGAACTCGGCTCCGCGGCCGGCGTCAGGCTGCGGATGCGCCCTTTGGGCGTCAGACCTTCCACATTGATCGGGTCGGCAAGTTGATCCGCCGCGACGTTTCCCGCCTCGTCCCGCACTTCCAGCTTCAAATGGATTTGTCGCGGGCTGCGGGGATCGAACTGCCAGAAATATTGCCCCGTATTGGGAAGGCCGGCAGCGATGGTCGTGTAGTGGCCGTCCGGGCGGTCGCTGAACGACAGCGTGATCGGTCGCGGTCCAAGATGTTGGTCTTGCGCGTCCCAGCGGATATCCAGTTCGCCGGCGTGCTCTCCGGTTCCGTACGCGGCGTTGGTGATGCGTGCCGCGGGCCGCGTCACGTCGATTTCGATCCAGATGTCCGCCTCGTCGCCGCTGCTCGGCCGGTTTCCCACCAGGCCATTTTTCCCCACAATCACGACCCGAAAACCGTAGGCCGCCTCGCGGCTGACCTCCACTTCCATTGGACTGGTGCGGTCGGGGTCCGTCCCCCACTTGGCCCAGGTCTTTCCGCCGTCATTCGTTCCCCATAGCTCCACTTCGGCGATCCCTTCGGGGCCGACCGCTTCCACGTCGTAGTCCAAATTGAACCGGCGGGCGCTCGATAGCCGCGTCCGGTCGCCGGCGGGAATGGAATCGCCGCTGGGGAGCGGTCGCGTTTCCGGCTCGGGACGCCTGGGCTTGGTGGGGGGAAGTGATTCCCGCTTTGGTGCGCCGATGGGGCCGATATCTTCCTGGTTCGGAGAACTACGCCCCGTTCCCGGCTGATGCAGAGTTGGCGCCTCCTCTCGCGGAAGCTCCTGCGGAGCAGGCGGCAACGGTTCAGCCTCCGGCGGTGGCAAAGCCGCTTCGCTGCGGACGGGCTCCCGCTCGACATTCCCCGGCAGCGCCGCCAGGCGACTCTTGCCGGCAAAGGGATTGGTGACGAGCTTCGGCTCCGGCTCCTGTTCCTGGGCCGGATTTTCGTTTTCCTCCGGCCAGCTTCGGGCCGAGGCATCCGCCAGTTGGGGCCGAGGCCTTTCGCGCCGCTCCGCCGCGGCCAGGTCTTGCTGCGTCGGCAGCGTCAGATGCTGGCTGAAGACGGACTTGTTACCGGCCACGTCCGCGACTTCCGAACGCAGATTGACGGCCTTCGTTCCGGCGGGAAGTTTGAGCGACTTCTTCCCCACGATGCCGGCCGCGGATACGACGCTGTCCTTCGCCGACAACTCCACCGGGATCCAATTTTCGTCGCCACCGGACGCATCCTGGTATTCAATCTTCAGCGATGCCGCATTCAGTGTCGCATCCGTTACGGTCCACGACAATTCCGGTAAGCCGCTGGGATTGACGAGTGCTGTCATCTTCAGGTCCGGCTTTTGCGTATCCACAATCAGCCGCAGTTGCGGCCATTTGGCATCATCGTTGGGCGTCTTGTCCTGCGCGGTGATGGTCTGGGTGAGGAACCAAAATTCCATGTCCTTCTTGGCGGCAAAGCGGAACTTGCCGGCATCGGGCGGGACTTCAGTATATTTGAACCAGTTGCGTCCGCTGTCCCAAGAGATCAGCACGTCCACGCGAATGGCCTGCGTCTCCGGCGTCGTCCCCTGCGTCACCGAGAACGGAATCTCGATCTCCCGTTTCCCCGTGGCGAACGCCGGCGGCAACTTCCGCTCCTTGGCCGGCTGGCCGAACTGCGCCCAGGCGGCGGGCGCGAGAATCGTGGCCAGACAAGCCAGCAGTGCGAATTGCAGAGTGGAGCGCATAGGTCCGAATGTCCGCGAGAAAACGCGATCCGTTCTTGCCCGCGCAGGCAGGAACCGCTTCAAGGCGTATCGGTGCTACGCTTCGCACCACTTGAACCGATGGGGCAAGATGGGCAATTGGGCAGCTTTCACCAAGTTTGCGGCCCGCAAAGTTTGACTCTCGCGGGACTATCCAATCGCCAATGGCGACGGCATTGCCGCCGGCACGGTCGATTTGGATCCTGAGAGCCGAAGGATGAAAAACTCGCCACTTGGCAAATGCTCTTCGGCCAGGGCGAGCAGGTGCTCGTGGTGCGTGAAGAAGATTACCTGGGTGTGTTGTGCGAGTTGGGCCAGAGTCTGCAGCGCGGCAATTGCCCGTTCGTCGTCAAAGTTAATCAAGATGTCGTCCACGATGAAGGGAATCGGCCGCTGCTCCTGGACGTGCTTTTCCAGGCTGGCCAGGCGGAGCGCCAGATACAGTTGATCGCGGGTGCCGTCGCTCATGCCTTCGACATGGACATGTTTGCCGCCGGGCCGCACGCCAACGAGCACGGGCCTGGCGTCGTCGTCAAAACCGGGTTGGAGCGCGACGAAGGAGCCGAGCGTCAAATCAGCGAATAACTTGCTGGCTCGACGCAAGATGGGGCCTTGGTTCTTTTCCCGATAGCGCTCGATTCCCTTGCGGAGCAAAATCCCTGCCACCTTGAGGCGGGCGTATTCTTCCGCTTGGGAGCGAATCTTCGCCAGCAGCTGCTGGACCTCTTGCTCCGCGTCCGCCGCCAGATTGTTGCCGTCCATCGATTTCAGCTCACTGAGACCGGCTTGGGCCGACCTCGCCCGCTGGGTGTGTTCGTCGTGGAGTCCGGCAATGGTTTGATCGAGTTCCGCGATCCGGGCATGCCATGCTTCCGGCGGCTGCGCCAGCGCGGCGGAGATAAACTCATCGCGCGATTGGGATTGGCAAAACGGCAAGAAACGGTCGTGAAGATCTTGAAGCTCGCTTTCGATCTGTCGTTTGCGGTCCGACTTGATCACCATGCCGGCAAGCTCTTCGGACCGCTCGCAAAGTGCTTCGGCGCACATCGCCGCAAGCTGCCTTTGAAGCGTCTGCATTTGAACTTGTGCCTCGTCACGACGAGTCTGGAACTCCAACTGCTGTTCCTGGAGCTGCGCTTGGCGGACGCTCAACCTTCGAGCCGTTTCCAGACGAATTCGCAGCTCTCCGACGATATCGCCGGTGCTTAGGGCAGCTAGGTCGCCGGCCACCTTGGCGACCAACTCGGCCAGGCTGTCCACAAAACGCCGGGCGCGAAGGTCAATGCCCGTAATCCGCTCCTGGATCGTTTCCGCTTCCTTGAGCTTCTCAAAATAGCTGTCGGCGTCCGTCAAGAGCATGCTCACTTCTTCGGGGGATGCGTTTTCCGGCAGGCCCAAGGGGGCCAAGGCGAGGGTCCATTGCTCTTGCCACTTCGCGACGGCCTTTTGCGACTCTTCCGCTTCATGCCGTGCTTCGTCACGCTTCTCCTCCACTGATAGCAACAACTGCTGAGACTGCTTGTGTTCCTGCTGTAGATGGGAAAGACTCTCCGCCAGTTGTTCCGCGGTCTGGATCAGACGCGAGAGCGGCTCGTTGGAGGGCAGAGGCGTTTGGCCAAATTCGGCAAGCGCGGCGAGCAGCTCCTCGCGTAAAGTTCCCGCCGTCTGCTGAAGATGCGCAATCTGCTCCTGCTGCATGGTCAGGCCTTCGGCCTGCCGAATTAACTCTCCAGCCCGCGCAGTCCACCCGCGCATTTCCGCCGGGGTCTGCGGCACAATGTCCAAGGGCTGCCAAAGCTGCCTCCACAGCGCGAGCTCTTCTGCAAGGCGCTGTTCAAGACCGGTTAGCTGCTCCGCAAGTTGTGTCTGGCGGCCGGTCGCCTTTCGCTCTTGCAACTGCAATCCGTCCAGTTCAGCGACCTCCTCCGCCTCCCGCCGCAAGCGGTCGGAAACATCATCCGCCCGCTGTACGCTCGCTTCATAGGCGGCGGCCGAGTCCGTTGCCGGCGGGAAATCGGCGATCAGCCGGCGGACTTCCTCCTCGGGAATATCCTTCGTCAGCCACAACCGCTTGATGATCGACCAGCCCTCATTTCGCCTGGCTCGCGAATGCTCGAGATCCACCTGGGTCAACACCTGGCCGACCCGCCGTCTAGCGTCGATATCAATTCCCAGGTCTGCAAGCTGGCGATTGTTGGCAGCGAGTTCCTTACCCACTGCAATCCGTTCGCCGTCAAGAGCACGCAAAGCGGCTTCGGCCCTGTCCACGGCCTCCGACGACGGGAGGGCGAGGGCGATCAAGGCCGAACCACTCCCCGTCCATAGCCCCAGGCGGCCCAGACCCTCGGTAAAGCGACGCTGCGTCCGCGTCCACTCCGCTTCCAGCCGTTCGATTTGCCCTGCCAAATCCGCCTGAGATTGGGCACGCCTGACCGTCCGTTTGAGCGCTTCCGGGTCGCGCAGTGTGCCGCCACGCTTCACCGCGGCCGTGAGCCGCTGAATCTCCGCATCAATCTTTGCCAGCGCCTTGCGGCAATTCTCCGCTTGGACAAGGCGAGATTGGCTTTCCGTCGCAAGCTTCTGAATCCGCAGCCGCTCGGCGCGCCGCAAGCGAAGTTTTTGGGGATCATCGGCAGCCAACTCGTTTCGCAGCGACTGCGCTTCTCGCAGCAAAGCCTCGTGTTGAGCCATTAAGCTCAGGCGATCTTCCACGTCGCGCTTCCAAGCGGCGAAATCGGCAATCGCTTGGTCAATGGCGTCCTGCACGGCGAGCAGTTCGATGGGAACAACGATCGTCCCTAAATCCCGCGTGACGCCGGATAGTTTTTCCTCAGCCGATTCCGCCTGAGTGCCGAGCTTGATCAGCTGGTCCTGAGCATTCTGCCGCCGCTGCGAAAACTCCTTGGGAAGGAGGGGGACCCCGCCGAGTAGGGCTTGTTCCTGGAGCAGCTGTTCGCGTTTGCTCAAGTCCGCCTGAACGACGGAATAGCCCTGTACGCGCCGCAACTCAGACTGTTGCCTGGTCAAATCGTCCTTTAACCTTTTGCATTCTTGCTCCGCGGCGTCGATTTCATCTTGTTTTGCATTCCACTCTCGGGCGGACAGCGCCGACTTGCCAAGCCGTCGCTTGACCTCCTTGAGTTCCGTTACCGCCTGGTTGAGCCGGTCGGTGCGACCCTTGGGTTTGAAGATCTCGCCTGTGTCTTTGTCAAGTTGTTTCAGCACATTGCCCAAGTCCGCCACTCCGGAAGCGGCGGCAAACAGGAGTTGCCCGAGGTCTCCCTTGCCGATGCAGACCTCTTGTCCTCCTTGAACCAGCTCGTGGTAGTCAATTCCGAAGCGTGAATGGAAAGCGCTTTCGTTCAGGCCGGCCAGCATCTCGTCCAGACGCGAAGAATCGAGCGGCGTTACGTCGTCCGCTTCGCGGAGAGCGGCCTTGCCGCGGCGGCGGACGCAGACAAGCGGCTCGCCTTTGTCAATCAATGTAGCGCCGATGCGCAAGTCCCCTCCGGGATGCAGAAAGTCATCGCAATGCAGCGGAATGCCGTAGAGAAGCCGATGCAGCGCCCGCAACGCAGTGCTCTTGCCGGCCTCATTGGGGCCGTACACCAAGTGCAGGCCAAAGCGGTCGTGGGAAAAATCCAGAGTTTCTCGCGTGAAGGGTCCGTAAGCCAGCAAATCCAAGCGAAGTATTTTCACTTCCTTTCCTCCTTGGTCAGCCGGCCGGCAAGAATGGGCTCCGCTTCCTGTACCAATCGCCGCAGCCAGGCGGGATCGCCCAGTGGGATTGCCTCCGGGCCTTCGCATAGCTCCGGAGGAAGCCTGGCACGCAGGTCCGCAAGTTCGCGCTCCAGCTCCTGCAATTGCTCGTCGCTGCCGCAGGTTTCCGTAAATAACTGGGCCAAGTCGGCCCGGGGGCCGTCGTCGCCTGCCTCGCTGTGGGCCTCCGTGGCCGTTTCCGTTCGCACCTTTTCCAACCAAATGCTATCGCTGGAAACATCCGCAACCGCGGCCCGGACCTGGTTGATCCACCACTCCGGTGAGTGGCTGAGCGCGCTGTGCGCGGCGCAGCGGCCCCGGAACGTCACCCGCAAACCCAGGGGAATTCCCTCGTGCTCTTGGCTCAGGTCGGTTGCTAGCCTTTGAAAACGAACGAGCAATTCGTCGCTGTCCGGGGCATCCGTGGCATCGACAAGGCAATGTTCCCAGCGAAAGACGTCCAGTGGCTGGAACTCCTTATTCACGTGGTGCGAGCTGTCGAGTGTCACCAGCAGGCAACCCTTTGCACCCGACTCGCGGATGTGGCGTCCTTGAATGTTGCCGGGGTACACGACATGAGGCAAGGTGCCCCGGTTGTGCCGTTTGTGGATGTGACCCAAGGCCCAGTAGTCATATTCGCGGGCTTCCAGGTCACTAAGCTTGCAGGGTGCATACCGGGGATGCTCGCCGCCATCCATATCGAGCGACGTATGCAGCAAGCCGATATTGAACCAACCCTTTTCCGCCGGGCAGTAGCTGGAAACCATATTCTCCAGCACCGCGGCATTTTGAAAGCTTTGGCCATGGACAGCGATCTGGTGCTCCTCCAAGCGAACCGTCTCGCACTTCTTGGATCCAAATAAGGTGACGTTTTGTGGAAGGTGCAGCGAGCGGGTCATCTTGGAAACAGCGTCATGGTTGCCGCTAATCATCAAGACCGGAATTTTGGCCTCGGCCAGTCGGCCCATCTCCTTGGCGAAGAACAGTGCTGTTTTCCAGTCCTTGCCGTCGCCGTCAAAAGTATCGCCGGCGAGCAGTACAAAATCCACTTTCTGTTCGATGGCGAGGGCGACAAGGTTCTCCAGCGCCAGCCGCGAGGCGAGTCGGATCTTCTCGGCCGGTGCTCCCTCGTAGCGCTCCAGGCCGCGCAGTGGGCTATCAAGATGAATGTCTGCCGCGTGCAGGAATTTCATGTCTGGTCTCGTTTCCGTTTCTCCCACGCTGACACTTTGGGTTGGTTAAATCGGGACGACTTCGTCCGCGGACAAAAACGCGAGCTTGGCGGTGATGCGGTCAGCGGACAGGCCGGTGATTCTCGCCGCCGCCCGTTGGTACGCTTCCAATTGCGGGCGGTAGAACTCAGTCAGCTCACCCAGTTGGACGGGGCTCGTCACTGTGTCCGTCTTGTAGTCGATAACCTCCGCAGCCACGAGTCTATCCGCCTGCCGCACGAGGACTAGCCGGTCGATGCTGCCGCTGAGCAGCTCGTCATTCTGTCGGAAGGCAAAGGGGAGTTCGCGGAGGGCTTCGAGCGTGACGGCCTTGCCGTTCGCACTCAGCTCATAATGCCGGCGCGAAAGGAGCGCGGCGAGGCGCGGTCCGCGGAGGGCCTTGCGAAAATCATCCAGCGGGAGCTGGCGAGTGGGGAATTGGCCGATACGGGCGGTACACGCCGCGGCGATGGCGAGGAGATTTCCGTCCGTCGGAGCACCGTCGTCGAGCCACTCGATGGCTTCCAACCAGGCATGCATCAGGCTGCCGTAAGCCAGTCCATAGGCGGATTTTTCCCCAAGCAAACGGCCAAGGTGGACGCGAGCGCCCCCTTCCAGGCCGGAGGGGCTGGCGCGGACCAGCCCGCGAGTGGGACGGCCGGCAGCGGCGAGCTGCACCGAGCGGCTGTTGTACTCCGAAGGCTTAGGTGCGGGAGACTTGGTTGCCGGGTCGAGCCGGCTCATCCAGTTGGAGTTGCCGTGCTCGTAGAGGACGGTATCCGGGGGTGGGTTGGTCGCGGGGGCGAGCGCGGAGCGGAGCAGGCCGGCAAATGTCTTGGGAAGGTTCTTCTCTTGCCGCTCCGAGGACTGAATGATCATGTGCAGCGCATGGATCGGACGTGTCATGGCGACATACAGAGTGCAGAGCGATTCTCGCAGTCGCCGGCAAATATCCTCCGTGAAGAGTTGTTGCCATTCCGGCGCGAGCAGGCGCTGCACTTCATCGCCGGCATAGCGAATTACGCGATTGATGCCCGACAGGGGCGAATCGCGCCCGGCGACGAAGGCCGGAGTTTGCCCGAGCAACTTGGAATCGAGCTCCGGCAGAAAGACCGCGTCGAACTCCAGCCCCTTGGCTTGGTGAATCGTCATCACCCGCACGCGGGCCGAGCTAGGGTCGGTTTTGCGCTGGTCCTGCACCAGCCGGACGAAAGCGTCGGCCCTTAGAGTACTGTTGGGTTGATAGTCGTAAGCCATCTCGACGAGTTGCTGCAGGCGGGACAAATCGCGGGAATCGCAAGAGGGCGCTAGCAGCCGCGCCCAGCGATAAATCGCCGCGCCGTAGCCGTCCCGTAACAGCTCCTGCCGCAGTTCGTGCGAGAGTTTGGCGGCAGCACCAGAGTCTTTGAAATCTTCGAGGTCGATTTTTTTGGCGATTGGCGAAGAGGCGAGATGGAAGCGCGCCACCGTGTCCCCCGGATGGTCGGCGAGCTGCAGCAGGGAAAGTACCAGCTCGACGGCGGCTGAGTCCGTGAGCGGATTGCCCCCTTCCTCGCTGGCCTCGACGTGGAGCAGCCCCAATTCATAAATGATCCGGGCCACGACATCGTTCTTTCGGCAAAGGATGCCGATACTGCGACCGGGAGCCTTGAGTGTCAGCGCCGCGACTTGCTGGGCGGTAAACCTCAGCAGCTTGTCCTGAGCTTTCTCGCCTTCCGCGGGTCGGGGGGCGGTCCGCAGGCAGACATAACCCTGCAGCTCGATCTTGCGAGTGGTGTGGGGGGGAAAGCCACCGCAGAACTGGTTGACCGCGGACTGATAATGCTCCAGGTTGGGATGCGAAGGCATCTGGCTGAAGACTCGGTTCACCACGTCGATCACAACCGGCGACGAGCGGAAGCTTTCGGAGAGCGGCTGGGAGGCGAGGCCGGGCAGATCCTCATCGAGGGCGTCGAACATCTCCGCCAGGCCGCCGCGCCAACCGTAAATGGCCTGCTTGACGTCGCCCACGCAAAAAAACGAAGTGGTCGCGGCTGAGCGAGCCGTGGCAGGGACGCCGGCCATGGCCCGCTTCGCCAGCGGCCGCAGCACTTGCCACTGAGGCAGGGAAGTGTCTTGAAATTCATCGAGCAGGATATGCCCGATTTGTCCGTCCAGGCGGAAGGCCACCTGTTCCGGCGAAGCGACGGCCGCCGCCGCCTCCGACAAGGCTCGCGTGACCTCATCAAACCGCAGACTGCCGCTCTGCTGCTTCAGGTGCCAGTATTCCTCGTGAAACCTGGCCAGCAGATCATGCGTGGCCTCGGTCTGCCGCACCACCTGGCTGACAAAATGCGCGTTCAAGTGATCGAGCAATCGCTGATAGTGCTTGATCAGGTTGGGGGGAATCGGCTTGCCGTAGAACTTGTTTTCCTTGGTCAAGACCTTGTTGCCGAGTCCCTTTCCCAGAACGGCGGCCCAATCCTCCTTCAAGACATTCTCCAAGTCCAAATCCCGTGCCTTCTGCTGACGGGAATCGCCCGCCAGGTCGCAGGATCGCATCTCCACCACCAACACCGCCAGCGATTCCTTCTCCAGCGGTTTTTTGCAGGCGAGCCTTCGCCAGGCGTCCGGCTCGGTTTCACGGAACAGGAAGTACAGGCTTTTCACCGTGTCCAAGACCATGTCGCCAATGCCACGGCGGGCTTCCCCTTTGGTCAACAGGTGGAACAGCGTCAAGAGTTCTTCGGAGCGGTCGGTTCCCAGAATGGCCTCGACCGCTTCCTCGCGCAGCTCGCGGTCCTCCGCCTCGTCCCCAATGCGCCAACCCGGCGGCAGCCCGAGTTCCAGGGCAAAGCTTCCCGCCAGTTTCATGAAAAAGCTATCCAGCGTGCCGATTCGCAGGCGATGCAGGCTCCGCAGTGTCTCCACCAGAAGCGACCGCACGCGGGCCGCGCTCAGCAATTCATCGCCGATGGACTTCCCCAGCTCCGCGCGCTTTCGGTCGTCCGCCACGGCTTCCGCCAATCGCCACAGCACTCGGTCGAAGATCTCTCCTGCCGCCTTTCGGGTGAAAGTGGTCGCCAGGATGGAATCGGGCGTTTGACCCGCGGCAAGCAGCGCGATGAAGCGACTGGAGAGTTGGTAAGTTTTCCCGCTACCGGCGCTGGCGCGGATAATGAGGTGCGGGAAGGGAGGCGCCACAGCCGGCGAGGAACTGGTCATGGGGCGAGCTCCGCTTCAAGCAAGTGCCTGCGCTTGCCAATGCGGTTGTCCTGGCAGATGGCCGCATAGATTTCGCTAAATGCCGGAGCAGCTTCTTCCGGCGGCCAGAAAACGCCGTGCGTGATGCCGTGAATGACTTCGCGCGCGGTCTCGTCGGCGTGCTGTAAATCTTCGGGCGTCCAATCGGCGATGCAGCAGCCCGTATTCGCCACGTCCTTGGGCAGATTGACGTACCCCAACTGCACGTCGCCCTCAATCAAGGTGCCCGGCTTGAACTCCACCGTCTTCACCAGGTAGCGATACAGAGGGAGCTGCAAGTCAATCCACTGGTCCTGCTTGAGATGCGTCTCGTGCGGCCGTTTGGCCGAGTCCGCGGTCTTATAGTCGAGCACGCGGAAAATCTTGTCGCGGTCATGGTAGTCAATCCGGTCGATGCGGCCGCGGATTTTCATCGGAACGTCGCCGGTGGGGAATTCGCATTCGAGCTGTTGGTCGGAGACCTCGCTGTAAACAATTTGCCAGCCGGTGTCGGCTTGCCGCGCCTGCCACTCCGAGAAGTTTTTCAGGCGGCTCCGCGCTTGCTCTACCTGGAATCGCAATGCCGCGCGGCCCACTTCCCCGCCGTAGCGGGCCGCGGAAATCTGGTCCAGCCGCTCCGCGAGAAAATCGAAAATCTCCTTGGGACGCGCACTGCCCTTTACTTTTTCATCCGTTCGCCCGAACTGCTGCAGCACATCATGCAGCAGCGAACCGAAGGCGCTAGCGTCCAGCTCGCCGGCCCGATCATCGAGAGCATCGAGGCGCAAGATATGCCCAAGATAGAATCGGTACTTGCAGGCCAGATACGATTTGAACTGCGAGACCGAAATCGACGCCGGCGGCTCGAATGGCTGCTTCGGCTGCGGGACGTGGAAATCCGACACGGCGCGCGGCTGCAATCCCGCGCCCAGCAGGCCCTTTCGCGGCGGAGCCTCTTCCATTTTCTCGAACAGCCTCAGGGCCCGCGCACAGGCGGCAAGCTCGTCCGTGGCGAACAGCAACCGGCTGGGGATGAGCGGGTTATTTTCCGCGTCCCGGTGGCCGACAATCAGCCGCAGCTCGGGGCGCGTGGCAAGCAGGACGGAGAGGGCGTAGGCGTCGCGGGCGTAGCGGCGGTCATTATGAAGGAGCCCGAGCTGTGATCGGAGCTCGTTCGGCAAGAACGCATCGCTGCTCGCGGACTTGGGCACGAACCCCTCGTTGACGCTCGTAACCGCCAAAGCCGGGGCGTCGTCCAGGGCCAATTCCAGCCAGCCGAGCAGCTCGACCGCGCCGAGGGCGGGCAGCGGAGAAATGGCGGCATTTTCCAGCGGCTGGAGGACCAAGCGAAACGCATTCTCAAGCGAGATTTCTGGTTCGAGCTCCGGCGGGACGAGCGACAGGGCCTCCAGGCTATCGTCAATTGCTTCGCAGGCCTTGAGCAGGTATCGCTCTTGGGGATCTTCGGTGTTGAGAACGAGATGCCCATAGATGTTCTTGAGAACCAGCCGCAATCCGCCGGCCCAGGCGACGAGGCGCTGCTTTTTGTGCGCGATGGGGCGGAGCCATTGATCGATAACGGCGACCAAGGCATGAATCGCCGGCCATGCCTGTTGAATCTCGTCCACGCGGCGCGGGTCGAGCCGGGCGGCGAACTGCTCGTTGTAGAAGAGGTCGAGGGCGGTCTGGATGTCGCCGGCTTGCTGCTGGCGGGGCAATTCGCGGGAACTTTGATTCCGGAGAGGTTCCTTGAGGAGTGGCTGGAGCCACTTTTCCACGTCGGGATGGCGAGCCAGAGCCGCCAGGTCCGCGAACCTCCGCCGATGAGCGAACTTGGCCGCCGCCTCTAATAGAAGATATGGCGCGGTTCGAGCGACGGGCATTCCGAGAAACGACCGAGACTTAACACCACACTGTTCGAGCTGCCGCTGCAGTTGCCCCATCAGTGTTTCATCCGGCACGCCGACGACAATCTCATCCCCGCGAAATTTGCCGCCGAGCGCCGCCATCCACCGGGTCACCGCATCCGCCTGGTCCGCTGGCCCATCCACCCGCTCGATCTGCTCCTCGTCAATCGGCAGTTGTGCAGCTTTCCAAACCGCGGGAATCAAACAGCCGTACTGGTCAAACCGGTCTTCCCATTCCAGCGGGGCGTGAATGAGCGCCGTCACACGGTCCGCGACCTGGTCGAGAATCTGGCGCAGGGCACCGTTGAGGTCCACCGTGCCGAGCAAAACGACATCGCGGTCCGTCTTAAACTCTCTCTTTGCAATGCCGACGAGTCGGGCCGTCTGAATATCCCATTGATTCAGGCCATCCAGCGTTCGCAGGTATTCCTCCTGAACCTGTCGCAGCGCCTGCCAGCGGCTGTTTTCGTGAAAGCCAGAGATTCCACTCTTCGCTTGGGCGACGTGTCCGAAATGCAGGCCGTCAGCGGCCAACTCGGTGTGGAGCCGGCGGACCATTTCCGCCAGTTCCAGCCAGCGGGACAAGTCGCCATTTGGCGGCGGATGGAGAATAAACTTTTCCAGCACCGCCCGAGGCGTTTTCCCCAGCGCTGCGGCCCAAGCGAGTCCTTGCGTCAACTCGCTGGCAAATGGCCGCTGCGGAGTGTAGAGCAATTCCGGCAGGCCGCCTTCGGTGATGATGACCGGGGGGAACAGTACCAGCCTCTCGGCTTCCGCCCGCTCCACCAGTAGCTCCAAGAGTCGTCGGCCAGCCCTACCGCCGGGGACGACGACGATGACGCCACGCAGGTCCAGCGTCTGGGTGCTGGCCGCAGCCTTAGGGCGATATCTCTCCCTCAACCACTCCGCCGCCGATGCGAGCGCGGGCCGCTTCCAATCGAGAAACCTGCGAGTAACACCCACTTAGCGCTCCGAGCGTCGGCTGGGGAACAATTCGATCCGAAGCGGGTTCCGACCGGCTCCGCGAGATTCGCCGAGTATCTGATCTTATCATAGCCATTTATGCACAAACGTTCAAGCAGTCGGATGGTTTTTTGAACCGCCACGAAAAGATGTCGGCCGTGCTTGAGGACGAGCAGCGCGAAGTCTCGCAATATCTAGGGCGACGGGCGCTGACGCCCCATGAATAGCCATCGCGACAGAGCGCCGCCGAGTGAAGCCAACAGGAGCGTCCAGAGTGCATGGCCAACTTCCGTGTAGAAGGTCTGGTCGACGTAACGGGGATTCGCCCTTGGGGGAGGGCCGTAACGCTTTGAATAAGGCTCTTCGAGGCTAGGATTGGGGCCAGGTTCAGTCGCCAGCGCCGCGGGGAGCTTCGAGTACGTCCAGGTCGTGAGCTTCGTCGTCAGCAGGTTATGGTAGCTCAGCGGGGCCAGGCACAGGACCGCAGAGTTCGATGACGACGCCGGCTGGATGGAGTACATGAGCAGCAGCAAGTACAAGCTGCCGAACAGAGCGAACCCGCCCCAAAAGGCCCGCTTCTCCTCCCGCCGATGCATCGCCAATAGCACCGCTGCCGTCACGCTGAACAAGGCCGCGCTCCAGGTAATCGCCACCCACCACACGTTCGCATTCACCAAGGCCGCCGCCCCGAACGCACAGCAGGCCACGGCGATGAGCAAGTTGCGGAGGGAGAACTGGAACATGGAAGGACAACGAGGGGTAGCCAAAGTTGTTACTTCTTACCGATGGTGCCCGATTCTAGTCTAACCATTCTCGATCCGAATGACTGGAGGAAGTGGTTGATCATGAGCAACGAACTTCAGGGAGATCGAATTGACGCAGTGCCGAGTGTTCTTGGGGGTAGCCCGTTCCCCGAGGAAGACGTGCCCCAGGTGTCCCTCGCAATTCAGGCAAACAATCTCGACGCGGCGGCCGTCGGCATCGGGATGGCGTGCCACGGCACTGGGAATCTCCTCATCGAAACTGGGCCAACCGCAATGGCTATCGAACTTGTCCACGGAGCGATAGAGGGGCGCATTGCAGCGACGGCAAAGGAACGTCCCCGCCTCCTTCAGGTCGGTGTATTCGCCGGTGAACGGCCGCTCGGTTCCCTTGCCAACGATGACGCGAGCTTCCGCTTCGGTGAGTGCGTTGTACGGTGTGTGGTCTTGATCGTCGTCCATAGTTATTTCCTTCGAGGAGAACAGTCAGCTTGTCTAACCTGAGTTGCCATCATGCCGCATCGACTGCCTCTGGATCCGTGGCAATCCAGCCAGCCGATACGTTCCCCAGGGCATTGAGGTGGCGGACAAACGCGGCGATTTGAGCCAGCCGCCGCCCCGCGCGGCCGGGGTGCTGGGCAGGAGCGACTTCGAGCCCTTCCGCAGCCACAAGTTCGTCGAGCGTCCCGTATCGTCGACCAGGATGGAAATCAACAGACTTAAGCACGAGGCACTTGTGGGAGTCTGGACTGATTTGGCGGAGCAAACGCGCCGAACCCTGGTTGAAGACCGCCATTGTATCCTTCGGGCGCTGAAATGCGGCCCAGGCAGCTCGAGCTTCGCCCAGGGAAAGCGCACTGGAGAAGTGGGCACGGGTCAACTCGAAGTGTTTAAGGAGGTACTCTGGCAGCAAGGAGTCGGAGCGAATCGTACATGCAAATCGTTCGCCGGAGCCGAGCCGCTCGCCGACCCAATAAACAGGGACATGCGGATCTCCCAGGCAGCCCAGCTTTCCGGCTGCGGATTCTCCATAGGCCACGACGACGTTTTCCAGCTTGCCGAGAAACGCCAGGGGTATGTTTTTGAAAGTGTGACTTCGCCGTCCCAAGCGATGCCGAGAGTATTCGGACTTCGGATGAGCCAGTTGTCGCTCCACCATGTGGTCGAATGCTTGCAGGAGTTGATCCAAACCCTTCGTCTCGGGCTCCAGGACACCTAGAGCGGCGACGGTGGCTTCGACGGTGGAAAGAAATGACTCGCTTGGTTCACGACGAATGCGATAGCGGCTGGGGGAAGCGGGAGCGAGCTGATATCGCGGCAAGCCGTGCAGGGCCGAGATGTCGCGCACCAAAGTCTTGGCGTGGTGCCAGGTTCCATCCAGAACCACCAGTTGCTCGGGACGCTGGTCGGTAGGCACATCGGCCAGCAGCGTAGCGCCTGGCCCTGGGTACAAAAGGCCCGCCCTCGGTTGAAGTGAAATCCTGGCCGCCAGGACTTTGGTGTGATCGACTAGCAGCCTCGAGTTCTGGAGTGCTCGATGCACGATTCGGGCGGTATTGAAGGGATGAAACCGCTCCCGCATGTGCTGCAGGATTAACACCTCCGTCTTGTTTTCAATGGTCGGAATGACGGAGCAGAAGCAATCGCTGGCCGGTCGAAAGCAACCATAGCAGCGTTCTCGAGGGACGCCTCCACAGGTCTGTGCTGGCGTGGGAATTATTGGCATTCGAGTTATCTGTTTCCTAGCGGCCTGGCAACGCCTCGCGGTGGTGTTCCATCCATGCCAGTTGTTATTTTAGTAGGGGTGCCTTCGCCGGCTCTGGCCGGTGTCGTTGAACCATGGAGCGAAAGTCACCAAGGTTGTTTCGCCAGAAGTGTCGCTCGCTCAAATCAACTTCCGCAACGACTACGTCACCCCATTTTTCCGCTTTTGCAAGCGGCTGGCCCGCGTGATCGTACACCGCCGATTGCATCCAATTGCTTTTCGCATCGGTGTAGGTGCTGCTGACCACATAGACATGGTTTTCGCAGGCCCGAGCTTGCCCCAGCAGCGGGTTGCAGCCCCACACCGGCCAGGCAATCACCTCCGCCCCGCGATTGGTCAGCTCGCGGGCAACTTCCGGAAAGAAGCCGTCGTAGCAGACCATCATGCCGACCTTGCCGAATCTCGTTTCGAAGACCGGATAATCATCGCCGGGTGTAACGCCCGACTCGACCTCGGAATGCGGCAGGCAAACTTTGCGATACTTGCCAATCAGCTTCCCATCCGGACCGAGCAGCACCGCCGCGTTGTAGACGGCTTTCTCCTCGCGTTCGTAGAGACTCACGACGATGTGGAGGTTGTGCGTCTTGGCGAGCTCGCCAAAATAGTCGGTTGATGGCCCAGGAACCGCCTCCGCCGTCTCGTGTGGCTTCTTGCCGACGCGAACGTAAGGGACCGTTTCTCCCAGGACCACGAGATCAACTTTTTGCTGGGCTGCTTCGGCGATGAATGGCGCATACTCCTCGCAGTTTTCGCGCGGTGACTTGCCGGAGGGAACGTAATGCACGCTCGCCAGCCGGACCTTTCGGCTGGGCGGCGGTGGCGTTTCGACAAAGCTCACGCTGCTCCATTGGACGCGGCCGCGAGGTGCCCATTGCAGGTGCAGCTCGACAACGGCGAGTGTCGCCTTCGTGGGGGCACGATAGAGACCGGAAACTTGAGTCCAGCCCTGTTCGTCCGCCGGTCCATCGAGGGGATGTTCCGGTTCGGCCAGCGGAATTGATCCGGCTTCCTTCTCGCGGCCGGCGGGCGGATCGGCAAGGACAGCCTTTCCCTCTTTATCCTGCCAGACGATTCGCACCGGCGTGCTCCGTCGGGGAACTTCGACGTTCGCAGTCTTCCGCAATGCCTCAAACTGGTAGAACTTTCCGCCGCTGACCGTGAAGGCCTTCTGGACGCGGCCCTGCTGTGAGACCGAATCGTCCGCAACGATGACAAACGCCCCTTCCCCCTGCGGACCCCCCTGGGGCTCGAAGGCGAATCCGGGCCGAATCTCTTCTCGCTGCGCGGCTGTTTCCCAGCCCGGTGGGAAGGGCTCAGCCGCGAAAGCCGTGAGCACACAAGACGCAGAGATTGCGGCCAGAATCAAGAAGTTTCGGAAAGCGGAAAGCATGGTCGGATCCTTACCGTTGAACAGGTCGCGTGCCACCCGGACAATCACAGAATAATCGACCGGGCGACCGAAGTGTTGATCCGACCCGACGTCAGCCGCTGCAAACGTTGACGGTTGAATCCCGGCGGGCGACAATCCTGTCTCAACTGGCCAAGTGCCCATTCTACGTTCATCGGAGATGACAAATGAGGATGCATCTCTTAACAGTGGTTTTGGTTGTCTCCATCATGCCGTCCGCTGCCCGATCGGAAGATCTGACGCTGCACACTTTTGAACGCCAGAAGCTAACGGATGTCTACTTTTCCGAAGGTGCCAACGCCGGGGACATCAACGGGCAGGGCTACTCAGTGTTCCAAACTGTGCCCGACACCAACCCGAAGCGTTAGCGAGGAAAAACGACGTAAGCCATGGGCTCTTCCTCGCTTACGCTTCGGGTTAGTGTCGTCGAACACGATGCAGGTTGAAACACTGAGTAGCCCTGCATCAACGGGGACGGCAAGCTGGACGTGGTCGATACGAGAAGGGGGTGGATTGGGTTCCCTACAAGGCCGACGGCGAAGCGGGCATCGGGCGGCAGATCAGCATTGTGGACGTGAGCGGCGACAAGCTTCCCGATATTGTCGTCGGCGGAATGAAGGGATCTCACGTACTAACTCACCGCAAGTCCAAAGTCTCCGAAGCCGAGTATCAGCAGGCCCAGCCGAGGCCCGTCAAGACGTTGGGAGATCCCTAGAACCACTACAACAGGCCGATGGAAGCCGCTGCCGAGTATCATAAAATTGATGCGGCGCGGATGTGCCAGTCGGATTTTTCCGGTCGCCGCAAGTACGATAGTGATTAGTGTTCGCCGCCGTTCCTCGTTTGTGGATGAGTTCGCTCCATGTTGAAGCAGCCTCACCGTTTGGCGATTTTGAGGATCATCCTCATCAAGCTCTTTGTGCTGGGCGCTCTGGTTATGGCCAGCGGCCGCTGCGTCGTGGCGGCGGATTTTTTACGCGACGTGCAGCCGATTCTGGCCGAGCACTGCGCCCAGTGTCACGGAACCGATGAAAAGGAGCGGAAAAGCGGCCTGCGACTCGATCAGCGCGATGCGGCACTTAAGGGTGGCGAATCGGGAACAGCCGCCATTGTGCCAGGAAAACTTGAGCAAGGTGAACTCGTCCGCCGCATTACATCCACGGACCCCGATGAAATCATGCCGCCCCCGAGTCACAAGAAACCCCTTTCGGCAGGGCAAATCGACACCCTCAAGCAATGGATCAAGGACGGGGCGAACTACGAATCCCACTGGGCATTCACACCTCCCGTGCAGTTGCCTGTCCCGGCCGTCGGCATGGCGAGTCCGCTCGATGCGTTCGTCGTCGCTCGTTTGCAGGATCGCAAGCTCGCCCTTTCGCCGGCCGCGCCAATGGCGACACTCTGTCGCCGACTGTATCTCGATTTGACCGGCCTCCCTCCCTCGCCGGCGGAGTTGGCCGACTTTGAAAGGCTGGGTTATGAGGCGACGGTGGAGACTTTGCTGAAAAGCGAGCGGTTCGGCGAAAAGTGGGCGCGGCACTGGCTCGACGTCGCACGGTACTCCGACACCAACGGCTACGAAAAGGATCTCCAGCGCGAGCAATGGAAATGGCGGGACTGGGTCGTCGACGCACTTAACCGCGACATGCCGTACGATCAGTTTCTCCTCGAGCAGATTGCCGGCGACCTGCTGCCGGGGGCGACGCAGGAGCAGATCATCGCCACCGGCTTTTTGCGGAACAGCATGATCAACGAGGAAGGGGCGATCGTCCCGGAGCAATTCCGGATGGTCGAAATGATCGACCGCGTGGACTGCCTCGGCAAGGCCGTGCTGGGGCTCAGCACCCAGTGTGCTCAATGCCATTCGCACAAGTTCGATCCCTTGAGCCACGACGAGTACTACGGCATGTTCGCGTTTTTGAACAACGCGTACGAGGCTCAGTCATGGGTCTACACGCCGGACCAGCAACAGGCGATTGCCAAGGTCCAGCAGCGCATTCGCGATGCCGAAGAGCGGCTTCGCGCCGCTCGCCCGCAGTGGAAGCTGGAATTGGCGGCATGGGAGGAGCCTCTCGCTCGGCAACAGACCGAGCTGGCATGGGAACCTTTGATCGCGACGGAGCTGGGCACCATCAGCGGCCTCAACCATCCAACCCAGGAAGCTGACCGGTCCCTGCTGATGCAAGGCCATACGAGTAACGACGTCTTCATGATCAGTTCGCCGGCGCTCAGCGGGGTGACGGGATTGCGGCTAGAGGCCCTCAACCACCTCGATTTGCCGCACAACGGTCCGGGCCGCAGCCGGCTGGGGACTTGGGCAATCCAAGAAGTGGAAGTCTTCGTCAAAAAGCCGGACGGCAAGGACTGGGAGAAGCAGAAGCTCGCCAGCGCGTCGGCTGATTTTTCAGAAGCCGAAGTGAAGCAAGCGGACGGGAAGAAAGCGAGCGGCCCGGTCGCACACTTGATCGACGGGAAGGACGATACGACCTGGAACGCCGATCACGGAGTCGGCCGCCGGAATCAGCCCTCCGTGGCCGTCCTTCAGTTTGAAAAGCCGCTGACTTTCCCCGATGGGACACAGTTCAAAATCGTCTGGCGCATGGGGGACATGCTCGGCTGTTGCCGCTGGAGCATCACCAGGCAAGCGGCTCCCACAGTGCCGCCGGTGAGTCATGCCGCCATATTGGCCCTACAGACGCCCGCGGACCAGCGCACGTCGGAGCAGCAAGCGGCCATTTTCACCGCCTGGCGAACCAGCCTGGCGGACGCCAAGGCCATCAACGATGAAATCGACGCAATCTGGAAGGACTATCCGCAAGCCGCGACCTCGATTCTGCATCTGACGGAGCGCGAGCCCGCCCATCGACGAGTCACGCATTTATTGGATCGGGGCAACTGGGATCAGCCGCGGAAAGTCATTGAGCCCAGCACGCCTGCTGCTTTTCACTCCTTTCCAGCGGATGCCCCGCGGACTCGCTTGGGATTCGCCCGCTGGCTAGCGGATCGGCGCTCGCCGTTCACGGCCCGCGTGGCGGTGAACCGAATCTGGCAGGCGATGTTCGGCACCGGACTGGTGGAAACGCCCGAGGATTTTGGCACGCGTGCGCCGGTGCCGGAGTATCGCGAAGTCCTGGACTGGCTGGCGGTCGACTTCATGCAGCACGGCTGGAGCCAGAAGCATTTGATTCGCACGATCGTGACGAGTGCCACCTATCGGCAGTCGTCTTTCGCCTCGCCCGAGTTGCTCCAGAGCGACCCGCGCAACGTCTGGCTGGCGCGAGGGCCCAGGTTTCGGGCTGAGGCCGAGGTTGTGCGTGACATCGCCCTCAGCGTATCGGGATTGATGACGCACAAGCTGGGAGGGCCCAGCGTCATCCCGCCGGTTCCGCAAAACGTGCTCGATTACAACTACACCTATCCGTCCTACTGGAAGCCGGCCGAGGGGCCCGAGCGCTACCGCCGCACGCTGTACGGCTTTCGCAAGCGCTCGATGCCCGATCCGGTGATGGCGAACTTCGACGGGCCCAACGGCGATTTCGCCTGCGCTCGCCGGATGCGGTCGAATACGCCGCTGGCCGCGCTCACCGGTCTCAACGAAACCATCTTCGTGGAGTCGGCCCGCTCATTGGCAATCCGAGTGCTCCGCGAAGGAGGCAAAAGCGATGCCGAGCGCGCGGACTATGCATTCGTCCTCTGTACTTCACGAAAGCCGTCACCCGAGGAGCGCCAGGCGATTCTCGATTTGCTGCAGTCGCGGCGACGGCGGCTGGCGGATGGCTGGCTCAACCCGCGGGAGGTTGCGACTGGCGACCCGGCCAAGCTGCCGAATCTGCCTGCGGAAACCACGCCGCAAGATGCGGCGGCCTGGACACTGGCGTCTCGCGTGCTGCTAAATCTTGACGAGACCATTTCCAAGAATTGAATTTGATCCGAGTTTGACTATGAATTTTGCACAACAACTTCAAGCCGCCAGCGCCCAATATCTGAGTCGCCGCTGGTTCCTGCGGGACTGCGGCGTCGGCTTGGCCGGCATTGCCGCCAGTTCGCTCTTGGCGGCCGAAGAGAGCGCCAAGAAACCGGCGGCCGATAATCCGCTCGCGCCGCGCTTGCCGCATTTTCCCGGCCAGGCGAAGCGCGTGATCTACATTTTCCAGGCTGGCGCGCCGAGTCATTTGGAACTCTTTGACAATAAGCCCGAACTTGTCAAGCGAAACGGGCAATTGCCGCCTGCCGAGCTGCTCAAGGGATACCGAGCCGCGTTCATCAATCCCAACTCGGCGCTCCTCGGACCCAAGTTCCCTTTTGCACGTCACGGCAAATGCGGGATGGAGCTCAGCGAAGTGCTGCCGCATACGGCCAAGATTGTCGACGAAATCTGCTTGATTCGGACGATGCAAACCGAAGCGGTCAACCACGCTCCCGCCCAGATCATGATGAACTCGGGCTCGCAGCAGTTCGGCCGGCCGAGTATCGGCTCATGGACGTTATATGGACTCGGAAGCGAATCGGCGAATCTGCCAGGCTTTGTCGTGCTTACCAGCGCCAAGGGGACGAGCGGCGGAGCGAGCAATTACGGCAACGGCTTTCTCCCGACAATCTATGGCGGCATTCCCTTCCGCAGCTCCGGCGATCCCGTCCTGTATTTGTCGAATCCGCAGGGGATCGATCCCGACACGCAACGGGCGTCGCTCGACACGTTGAACCGGCTCAATGAACTCGCCAAGACCGCCGCGGGAGACCCCGAGATAGCCGCCCGCATCCAGAGCTACGAAATGGCCTATCGGCTGCAAACCAGCGCGCCGGAGCTTATGGACCTGAGTCAGGAAACGCAGCCGACGCTGGATCGGTACGGCATCAAGTCGCCGAAGGACGCGAATTTCGCCCGCAACTGTCTGCTGGCGCGGCGGCTCATCGAGCGCGGAGTCCGCTTCGTGCAGTTGTTCCACGAAGCCTGGGACCAGCATGGCAACCTGACGGCGGGGGTGAAGCAGAACGCGCTCGACACCGACCAGGCCAGCGCCGCGCTGGTGATGGATTTGAAAGAGCGCGGACTCCTCCAGGACACCATTGTCATCTGGGGAGGAGAATTCGGGCGGACGCCGATGGTGCAAGGCGGCAACGACGGGCGCGACCACCACAACCGTTGCTTTAGCATGTGGCTCGCTGGCGGCGGCATGAAGGCCGGCTACATCCACGGCCAGACCGACGAGCTGGGCTTCAACGTCGCCGCGGATCCGGTCCATGTGCATGATCTGCACGCTACCCTCCTGAATCAGCTCGGCTTTGATCACACCCGGCTCACGTACCGCTTCCAGGGGCGCGACTACCGCTTGACCGACGTGCACGGCCGGCTAGTCAAAGAACTCCTGGCCTGAATCGCCGCATCAGGATCAAGGTGGTCACGATACGGACCAGGGGTCCAACCGCTAGATTACCTGCTTGATCGGATGCACTTCTTCGACCCCTACCAGCTTCTGGTCGAGCCCACTGTAGAAGTAGGACAGCCGATTGGGATCGAATCCCATTTGCCACAGTACCGTGGCGTGCAAGTGCTTGACGTGGAAGGGGTGCTCCACCGCGGCGGCTCCGAGTTCGTCGGTGGTCCCCACGTTTTGGCCCCCCTTGATGCCGCCGCCGGCCATCCACATGGTGAAGCCGTAGCTGTTGTGGTCCCGTCCCGTTCCCGCGGCATACTCGGCGGTCGGCTGGCGGCCGAACTCGCCCCCCCAGACGATGAGCGTGGAATCGAGCATTCCCCGTTCCTTCAGGTCTTGTAGGAGTCCTGCGATGGGCTGGTCGGTATTGCCCGCGTGGTACTCGTGGTTTTTCACGAGGTCGCCGTGGGCGTCCCAGTTGGAGTCGCTGTGATTCCCACCGGAGTAGAGCTGGATGAACTTGACTCCGCGTTCCACCAGCCGGCGGGCGATGAGGCAACGGCGGCCAAAGTCATCCGTTGGTTTTTTATCCCCCACGCCATACAGATCGAGCGTGGCTTGGGTTTCCTGAGCCAGATCCACGGCCTCCGGCGCGCTCCGCTGCATCTTGAACGCCAGCTCGTAGGACGAAATCCGGGCGGCCAGCTCGCTGTAGTCGGCCCGGGAACCAGCGTGGTCCTCGTTGGCACTGCGCAGGGCATCCAGCAATTCGCGGCGATCCTCGGGCGTGGTGCCGACGGGCAAACTCAAATCCACCAGCGGCGCGCCCTTCGCCTTCAGAATCGTCCCCGCATGCGTCGCCGGCATATAGCCGCTCGACCAGTTCTTAGCGCCACTGATCGGTCCGCCGGTGGGATCGAGCATGACCACGAATCCAGGCAGATTGGCGTTGGGGTCGCCCAGCCCATAATTGACCCACGAACCCAGGCACGGACTGCCGCTGAGCAGCTTGCCGCTGTTCATCATGAGCATCGCCGAGCCGTGGATGGGGCTATCGGCGGTCATCGACTTGAGGAAAGCGATCTTGTCCACATGCCGGGCCAGCTGAGGGAAAAGTTCCGAGACCCAGAGGCCCGAGTCGCCATACTGCTTGAATTTCCATTTCGGTCCGACAATGCGGCCCTGGTTCTTCGCGCCGCCGCGGCCCTTGGTCTTGACGGCGATGGTCTTGCCATCCAGCGCGTACATATCCGGCTTGTAATCGAACGTGTCGATATGGCTTGGCCCGCCGTACATAAACAGGAAGATCACGCTCTTGGCTTTGGCCGGATGGTGCGGTGCTTGGGGCGCGAGCGAACTGGCGAGGCTCGGCGCTTCCGCGCCAGTCGCCGAGCGAGCGAAAAAGCCGTCGCTGGAAAGCAGGCCCGTGAGCCCCAGCGAGGTGAAGCCGGCTCCGGCTTGCCAGAGGAATTCCCGCCGCGTTTGGCCGCAGAAAGTATTGCGAGGTGTGTTAGTCATCTGTGTTGTTCTTGGGCGGACGGGACAGGAGTCCCATCCTACGAGTTAGTCGAGATAGAGGAATTCATTCAGGTTGAACATGAACAGGCAGAACTTCGCTATCGCCTGGTTGCGATTCTGACCATGTTTGGATTCGTAACTAGCCACCAGTTTCCGAGCCCTTTCGAGATCCTTATCGGTGGCTTCGCGGCTCGTGGTGAGACGATAGGCGAGCTTGATTTGGGCGTCGAGATCGTCCCCGGCCTCCTTTTTTAGCCGCTCCGCGAAGGCGGCCGCCTGGTCGCTGATGAACTTGCTATTGAGAAGGGCGAAGGATTGCCCCGGCTGCGTGGTCGTAAAGCGGGCCTCGCAACTGGCATCGGTTTCTGGGAAATCAAAGCTGGCCAGCACCGGCAGGATGAGGGATCGTTTCACATGGACGTAGACGCTGCGGCGAGCTTGCTCCTCCGGGGAGGAAACATGCCAGCCATTGCCGGGAATGGATTGACCCTGCAAAACTTCGGCCTGGATTTCCGGATAAATGCTCGGTCCGAACTGCTTCAGGTTCAGCCGGCCGTCCACCGCATGGATGCTGTCGCGCAGCTCCTCAGCGCTGAGGCGGCGCAGGTCGTGCCGCCAGAAAAGATTGTTGGCAGGGTCTTTCGCGAGCCCCTCGGGATTTCCCTGCGATGACTGCTGATAAGTTGCGCTCATCATAATGAGCTTGTGCAGCCGCTTGAGCTTCCACTCCCCTTCCATGAAGCTGCTGGCGAGCCAGTCCAAGAGCTGCGGATGGGTGGGAGGAACGCCGATTCCTCCAAAGTTATTCGGGCTCCGCACAATCCCGCGGCCAAAATGCCCCTGCCAGACGCGGTTCACCATGACTCTCGCCGTGAGCATGTTTTCTCGCGAGGCGATCCAATTGGCGAGTGCGGTCCGCCGGCCGGCGGACTTCCGATCGGTCATAGGTGCTGGTATTTGCGGTTTCTGCGACTCGAAGAGGCTCGGAAATACCGGTTCCACTTTCATTCCCGGATTGCCCGGCATGCCGCGGCCGAGAATGAAGACTTCGGGCACAATCGGCCCCATCTCTTTCACACAGAGCGCCCGCTCAACCGGCAGGTCTTTCTTCAGCTCTTCCAGCTGCGTCAGGGCCTTTTTATAGCGGTTGGTTTCTTCTACTCCCAAAACCTCGTTGCCGTTCCCTTTGAACAGCCGGACGATATCAATCTGCTTTGCTGGCTCGACCTTGTTGACGGAGAGAGCGCGGCGTTTGAGGTCCGGCCCCGACCAGGCGACGGAAAGGCCCTTCACTCCGGTTGGGCCTTGGAAATAGTCGATGCGAATCGGCGTGCGGCCCGCCTTCAGCGTCAGCTTGGCGGATTTCTCGCTCCCTTCGCCGTGAAAGCCGTCGTATTCAATCACCGTCTTACCATCGATGGAGAGCCGGGAGCCGTCGTCGGAATCGAGGTAAAACGTGTACTCGCCGTCAGCCGGCACCTTGAGCGTACCGGTAAACACGAAACCGAACGAGAATTCGCGACTCGCCAGCGAAATGTCGAGGAGGCCGGACTCAATCTTGCCTTGATCTTCGGCCTTGAGATTGTCAAAGTCCGGGAGTTTTTCCCAGGTATCGCGGTAGAACGAATACTTGAGCTCGTCGATGTCGCGAGTTGCTGACCGATCCGCGTCGAAGGCGGCGATGAATTTCCTTTCCAGGCGAGTAATTTCTCCCTGGATCTCGTTGAGCTTGTCGGTCCGGCTGCTGACGGCTTGCTCATACTGCTTGCGTGCATCTTCGTTCTGGAAGATTGGCTCTTCGATGTTGGGCCCGCTCGTTTGCATGGGTGTGATGTTACGCACAAACGAAACGAGCTGGTAGTAATCGGCCTGAGTGATCGGATCGATCTTGTGATCGTGGCAGCGGGCGCAGTTGAAGGTGAGCCCCAGAAATCCTTGACCAATCGTGGTGACGAGGTCGTCCATTCCTTCATAAAGAGCCAGGTCGCGGTCGGCCGGCTCGTCGTCCCACACGCCGAGGCGATAAAAGCCGGTCGCAATCAGCGAATCGGCAGTGACCACGGGCAACTCATCTCCAGCAAGCTGCTCCCGCAGAAAAGTGTTGTAGGGCTTGTCGGCATTCAGAGAGCGAATCACGTAGTCCCGATAACGCCAGACATGCGGCTTGGGATTATCGCGCTCGAAACTGTTGGTTTCCGCGTAACGGACAACGTCGAGCCATTTGCGCCCCCAATGCTCGCCGTAGTGCTCCGAGGCCAGCAACGTATCGATCAGACGTTCCCAACGATCAGGCCGCTCATCGCTCACGAAGTCTTGTACCTGCCGCGGACTCGGCGGGAGGCCAGTCAGATCGTAGTACGCTCGCCGCACCAAAGCGGTCTTGGCCGCCCGAGGGGACGGCTTCAGGCATGCTTCCGTCAGCTTGGCGAGAACAAAGCGATCGATCTCGTTCCCGGACCAGGCGCCGTCTTGAACCGTGGGAACTTCCGGTTTCGTCAAGGGTCGAAACGACCAATGTTTCGACCACTCCGCTCCCTCGGCGATCCAGCTCCGCAGCACATCGATTTCCGCGGCAGAGAGGGGCTTCCCCTCGGGCGGCATCCGCACGGAATCATCGGTAGACGAGACTCGTTTGAGGAGCTCGCTCTCTTTCGGCTCTCCAGGCACAATGGCGGGCGAGCCCGATTCGGCAGCGGCCAGAGCCCGGTCGCGCGTGTTGAAGGCGATGCCGCCGGACGCCTTGCCCGACCCATGGCATTTGATGCATTTGGCGGCCAGGATGGGCTGCACGTGAAGTGCGAAATCGACTTGCTTTTCGGCGGCGAGAACTGGGCCGGCCAGCAGCAATGCGCCAACGATGACAAACGCGGAAATGGTATGGTGCTTCATTCGATCAAAAGTGGCGATTAGGATCATTTAGGAGCGGTTCCTCAGCCTCCTTCCAGTTTATCTCATTATCTATCCGAATTGACTTCACGGCCATGTGGAGGGCCGATAATTACCCTTCATCGATTGTCCCACGGTCCGCCAAGCTGTTGTTTCCCGTCGTTTGCTCGCTTAAGTTTGATGCCGTCCTGATGCTCAGTGTAGAGTAGAAGACCCTCCCGTACCGATAGTTCATTGCCTTCACACCCAGGAGTTCCCATGCCGGCCACCCGCAACTTTTCGTCGTCCCCGCCTGGCGTTTCCACGCGGCGCTCCTTCCTGGCGGCGACGGCCGCGGCGGCAGCCGCAATTTGGTCGCAGGAAGCTATCGGACGAGACTATGGGCCCAACGCCGCTCCAGTCCGGTATCCGGATCCAGACATTGTCGCCCTCGACAAGCGTTTCGAGCCCTACAAGTTGGGGAACACTCCAATCCAGCGGCTCTACCACAGCCAGGAAATGCTGTGGGCGGAGGGCCCCGCGTGGAGCGCCGTCGGCAAGTTCCTGCTCTGGAGTGATATTCCCAACAACGTGCAGATGCGGTGGCTCGAAGAAGATGGCCATGTGAGTGTCTTCCGCAACCCGGCCGGCAACAGCAACGGCAACACGTTTGATTATCAAGGGCGGCAAATCTCCTGTGAGCACGGCACCCGCCGCGTGGTGCGCTATGAGCACAACGGCAAGATCACGGTGCTGGCGGATGCCTGGCAGGGCAAGAAGCTGAACGCTCCCAACGATGCCGTCGTGCATCCCGAAGACGGCGCTATCTGGTTCACCGACCCCGGTTACGGCAGCCTGATGAACTACGAGGGGGTCAAAGGCAAGTTGGAGATCAAGGAAGCCGTTTACCGGATCGACGGGAAGAGCGGCAAGCTGGAGCTCGTGACGGACGAAATCTTCAAGCCCAACGGGCTCTGCTTCTCGCCCGATTATAAGAAACTGTATGTCGCCGACACGGGGGCCTCCCACTACCCGGATGCGCCGCGGAACATCAAAGTTTGGGACGTGGTGGACGGCAAAACGCTCGCCAAAGGACGGGAATTCGCCTCGATGAAACTCGATGGATTCGAGAAGGCCGGTTTTGCCGACGGTATTCGGGCCGACGTCGATGGCAACGTGTGGGCCAGTGCCGGCTGGGTAGGGGACGGCTACGACGGTGTGCATGTCTTTGCCCCCAGTGGCGATCGCATTGGGCAAATTCGGCTCCCAGAGATCTGCAGCAATGTCTGTTTCGGCGGCACCAAGCGGAACCGCCTGTTCATGACCGGCAGCACTTCGCTATATGCCGTATACGTGGAAACGCAAGGAGCACATGTGACGTGAAAGGCCGGTTGAGTCCCAAGGCGCGGAGCCAGCACGTAACACAGCCTCTTGCGGCTGTTGACTTGCGTTCCGCTCCTCGTTGGGTGTAGGCTAAACCTCCACAGGGGTGTACCTCCAAGAGGCCAGAGCCGACCGCGACTCGTTCGTCACGGCTCTTGAGTGCTATGCCCCGTGCGTCTCGGACTGCTCCCGCTCGCGAGAAGATACTCTTTGCTCGTCTCCTCGCCCCAACGGTTCAGGGTTCACGGGGACTCCCCTTTCTTGCTCCATTCTGGTCGCGGCAGATCTCGCGGTTCGCACGCCAGGGGCTGTCGGCTGCGGCAGCCGCGTGGCTGCTTATGCGGCGGGCCGGCCGCTGCGCTATAATCGCCCTCATGCGGCCTCCCTTTCGCGCCCTTGTGATTTGTTGTCTGGTCGCGGTCGTGGGCGGATATTTTCTCGGCGAGCGCCAGAGGCAGCAACAGCGGTATGATGCGTGGCGGCGAGACCGGCATGTTCACGCGGTGCCGGGCGAACCGGTACGGATCCTGTTTCCCGATGCCGAACATTGCACGCTCCTGCAGGCGGTGGAGCTACTGCGCCAGCGATTGGATGTGCCTCTGGATATGGAATCGCGGCTGACCAGCACGGAGATTAGTCCCCACCATCTCGTGACGACGGATGCAGCGCTGCGAGAAGTTTTTGAGGGGCCGCTGGACGAAGTTTTGGAGGAGATGCTGCGGACCGCGGACGACGCAGAAGGAGTGGGCTACCAACTGGAGGATGGTCGCATCGTCCTCAGGCGCGGGTCAGATTATCCCCCTGCCGTGCTGATCCGGGAGTATGAAACGCCGACCTTTTCCGCCGGCCAGTTCAGGCTGGATGAGCGAGACATCGTCCACCTGATCACCACCTCCATCGATCCGGATTGCTGGGACGACGTGGGTGGGCCGTATACCACGATTGATTCTCCCGGCGGGGTCACGGTAGCTGCCTCCAGCCAGATCCACCGCAAAATCACCCGGATGCTCAGGCAATTGGCTGAGTTGCCCGCAGAGCCGGAGTCCTTGCGGCCGGTGGCCTTTTTGGAGACAGGTTATCCCTACGATCCGTCACGGGGTCCATCGCCCCTGCTTGCGGCGCTCGACCGAACCGGCGACTTCAATTATGAAGAGCAGCCGCTCCAGGAGTTCCTGGCCAGCATCTCGCGGCGCTTTGGCATTCCCATCGTGATGGAGACCAAGAAGTTGGAAGAGGCCGCTATCAGTCTGGAGTTTCCAGTCACCAACAAGATGTCGGGCGTCTCACTCCGAACCTTCTTACGCGATTCTCTTGGAGAATTGGGTCTGACCTACACGCTGGGACCGGAGGGGATGGTCGTTACCACTCCAGAAGACGCCGGAAGCTGGCTGATTTCGCTGCTCTATCCGGTTTATGACCTGGTCGATCAGAGTTCGTCCCAGGAATCGCAACGGCTGCTCGAAGTCATCACGGCGGCGGTGAATCCAGACACTTGGGAGGATGTGGGGAGCCCGAGCCGCGTGGAGGTGATTGCGGATGGCTGGCTGCTCGTTTGGCAAATGCAGGAGGAACACGAGCACCTGTTGGAGTTCCTCAATCAATTGCGGCACGACGTTCCGAGAGCCTCTCGTCCACCGCCGGAATTGACTCGCCGCGAACAGGCCACACGGCGGATTCAAACTCTGTTGTGCCGGCCGGCCATTCTTGATCTAGAGCCACTTCTGCTCGATGAGTTCGCGGCTGCCCTGCAAAGGCAGCTCGGCTTGGCCGTCGTTCTGTCTCGCAGAGGCCTGGACGAAATCGGGATTGACCCCAAAGCGATCTATATCTGCCTGGACCCTCAGCCGCAGCCAATCTGGCCGCAGCTCCACGAAGCACTCCAGGTACACGAGCTGTCGTTCTGCGTCCGCGACGATTGCATCCAGATTACGCCGCACGACGACCCTGGGTGCCCTGGTAACCGTGGGTGTCATGCTCAACGTCGTGATGCTCAATTTCTGCTACGACGTGCCGGTTAAGCAGTACTCGGCTCATCTGCTTCTTATGGCGCTTTACCTGTAACTTCCGGACATGCCTCGGCTGGCCGAGCTGCTGATTTGGAATCGTGCCGTGGCGATACCCGACTTGGGCCTCCCTACGCCGGACCGAGAACGATCTGGGTCCAGCGAGTGGTCAAAGCCGTGATCGTGTGCTTAGGAATTGGTTTGCCGCTCACCTCCGTCGTCATTCAAGAATTCGCAAGCCGCGGTACAACTGCGGAACAACCCGCCCTGTTTGGCTCCTATGAAGTCGAATCGTTTACCAGAGGGGGCCAGGTCGTGCAGCCGATTCTGACGGACTCGACACGATGGCGAACGGTGACACTCCGCCGCTATCCATGGTCGATGAGTGGTGCGGGCCCTCGTGACCTGATCATGGTCCGCATGATGGACAACACCAGGACAGCCGCGACGCTGGATGTTTCGCGGGATGGGGAGACGCTCACACAGGGTCAGGCGCGGGCGCTGCCCAGCGTGCTTGCAGTCAAGTCCGTGGACGAGGGGCACATCGTGCTTTCGGGAACAATCCAAGGTCAACCCATCGTGGCGAGGCTGCGTCGACTCAAGCGCGAGGACTTTCTGCTGGTCAGCCGCGGATTCCGCTGGGTCAACGAGTATCCCTATAATCGCTGAGCTCACGGCTGCCTGCTGCTTCGTCCCAACTCGTTACCACCATAACTAGTTGACCCCCAAGGATTTGAACCTTGACTAACTGATTCAGAGTCAGTCGTGCTACCATTACACTAGGGGTCAGGGCTACCTAAAATACGTTACGCCTTGCGCTTACGGCGGTCAAGGGCAGTGAACGGGCGGACTAATTTCCCCCGGTCTCCGCTAGTTAGAGGAGCACCGGGCGCTGCCTTGGGTTCGGCCTTTCCGCCATCTAATTCGCGCCGCCTTGAAATCGCCTGGGAGGCCCGGTTAGCCATTGTTCTGATAGCAGTCCCACCCTATAGTCCGCACCCCCGCATGGAGGCTGGCGTGAGGGTTTGGGTTTTACTGCTGGCGGCGTGTCTTTTGACTGGGTGCAGCCGCGCGCGCTATCGCAATTGGGCCGACCGCGAAACGTATCCGATTGTCGCCGAGCGAATTCTCCAGCCGCAGTACGACATTGGCCGCACGCAGGTCGACCCGGATTCCACCTCGCGACTCTTCGACCCGTTTGATCCGGACCATCCCCCCAAGCCGCCGGATGATCCTGCCGCCGCCACGTTCATGGCCCAGCCGGGAGGAATGCGAGGCGCTCGGAACTGGGAAAATGACGGCGTCACCGATCAGATTGAGCCGGAGGGCTGGGAGATTGGCCTCGAACTGGATGAGCAAGGGGTCCTGCATCTGAATCAGGACCGGGCCGTGGAAGTGGCTCTCCTGAACAGCCGCGAAAACCAGACGGCCCTGGAGGATGTGTACCTCGCCGCTCTTGCTCTGACGCTCAACCGCTTTGAATTCGCGCTGCAATGGTTCGGCCGAAATTCGACTGCCTTCACTCACTTTGGCTCCGGCGGCGCGCCCACGGAGACTAACACTCTCAGCTCAAACTCGAATCTCGGCTTCACTCGCAACTTCGCCGCTGGCGGACAACTACTGGTCGACTTCGCCAACTCGCTCGTTTTTGAATACACCAATGGAAGCAAGCAGTGGAGCTCGAACCTGAGCTTCCGGTTCCTGCAGCCGCTGCTGCGTGGGGCGGGGCGGAAGGTTCGCCTGGAGAGCCTCACGCAGCAGGAACGGAACGTGCTTTATTCGGTCCGCGACTTTGCCCGTTTTCGCAAACAGTTCTGGGCGGGAATCGCGGTCCAGGGTGGCGGCTACTTGGATCTGCTCCTGGCCATTCAAACGCTGCGAAATAACCAGGAAAACCTGAAGCGGCAGGAAGAAACATTTCGGCTTTACAACGAGACGTTTCTGGCCGGACGATCATCGCCGCTGGCGCGGGACCAATCGTTTCAAGGAGTTCTGGGAGCGCGGCTGTCCGTCATTCAGGCGGAGATCTCGCTACAGAATCTGCTCGACGCCTACAAGCTGAAGCTCGGCATCCCGCCGCGAATTCCGGTGGAGCTTGATGCCTCGCTGCTCGAAGTGTTGGTGCTGACCGATGCCGATCTGGAAGCGTTGCGCGTCGAGCTCGAGACATTCCAGCGCCAGCGTTTCGCGGAGCTCGATGCTCCGCCCGCGATTGAGAAGCTGAAGGAGCATTTTCAGACGCTGCGCAAACTCGCCGAGAAGCTGCCACCTCTGATTCTGCGAGCGGATGCCGGGCTCGCGGGCTGGAAACGCGAACTCGACGAGACACCCGCAGCGGACGCGGATCAAGACTTGACCGAGCAGACGCGGCGAACCTATGAGGAACTGAAACGGCAGATGCCCGAAATCACCGCTGACGTGAAACGCATTCAGGAGGCAATCGAGCGACACAACGCCGACACCACGGAGAAAATACCCGCGAAGGTTTGGGAAACGCTCATCGGCGATATCAACATCGTCCTGATTCAAGTCGATGCCATCCTCTCCATCCAGTCCCAAACCAAGGTCTATCGCATCAAGTTGCCCCCGGTCCACCTGACGGAAGATCAGTCGCTTGATTTCGCGAAAACTAATCGGCTGGACTTGCAAAACCAGTTGGGCCAGGTCACCGATGACTGGCGCCGGGTCTGGGTCGCCGCCAATGCCCTCCGGGGCACCTTGAACATCAACGCCACTGCCAACGTGGCGACGGATCCCACACACCCCCATCCGCTCGACTTTGCCTCGAGCGCCAGCATGTACACCTTGGGGTTTCAATTCGACGGGCCGCTTAACCGGCTGGCGGAGCGGAACGCCTATCGAGCCAGCCTGATCAGTTTTCAGCGGGCGAAGCGCGAGTATTTGGCCCTCTCCGACAACGTCGAGCAGCAGATCCGCCGCGACTTGCGACAGATCCGCCAGGTGCGGCTGAATTTCGAGATTTCGCGGCAGTCGCTGCTGGTGGCCACTCGCCAGGTGGAAAGCGCCCGTTTGGCCCTGATCAACCCGGACCGGGCCCAGAACACGGATACGCTGGCGACCACGAATCAACTGCTTACGGCCTTGGGCAACCTGGTCAACGCCCGCAATGCCTTGGCCGGAAACTATATCAATTATGAACAGCAACGAGTACAACTGTTATTGGACTTGGAAGCGCTCCAACTTGACCAGCGCGGATTCCCTACCCATGACTCTCTCCAATTCAACCTCCCAGAATTCGCTCCAAACGCCGAAGAGCTTCCGCCTGGAGCCCCCTCACTCCTCCCCGGAGCCGGAGCCGAGCAGCTCCTTCCACCCCCCGTCGTTGTCGAGCCGAATGAACTCCCCCAGCCCTAGTGAGGGAAAAGGCTGGCTGACTAAGGCCGGCTTTGCGCTCGGGCTGACCGCGATGGTGGCTGGTGCCGGCTGGTATGCCAAGGAAGCGGGCTACTTCGCTCCCAAGTCGGAACCGGTGCTTACCGCGACGGTGACTCGCGGGGATCTGGTGATCACCGTGACCGAGCGCGGCGAGCTGGAGAGTTCGCAGTCGCTGCAGGTCAATTGTGAAATCGAAGGAGGCGGCAAGCTCGTCACCATCCTGCCCGAAGGGACCAAGGTCACCAAGGGACAAGAGGTCGCCAAGTTTGACACCGACGCCGTTTCCAAGGCCATCAATTTGCAGGAAGTGAAGTGCGAGCAAGCGGTTGGCAAGATCAAGACGGCTCAAGGCGAGCTGGAGGTTCAAAAGAACAAAGCGGACAGCGAAATTGCCAAGGCGGACCTAGCCCTCATTCTCGCCGGACTTGATTTTAAGTCGTACGAGCAGGGGGAATACGACGTCGAGCTCGCCAAGCGACAAGGAGCTCGCAATACCGCGGATAAAGACCTGACGGAAGCCAAGGATTCTCTGGAGTTCATCCGGTCGCTCGTGAAGAAGGGACTGGCACAGCCGCAGCAGTTGCGGGCTCTGGAGCTTCGGGTGGATGCCACGACGTTAATTGTTGAGCAACAGACCACCGACATCATGGTGCTGACTAAATTCACGAAGAAGCGAAAGATGATCGAGCTGGAGGCCAAAGCCAAGGATGCCGAACGCGATTTGGAAAGAACTAAGAAAAGCCAGGATGCCGCCACGGAAAAGGTCGCCGGCGAATTGGTTGCGGCGGAGAAGACCGCGGAACTGGAAAAACAAGGGCTGACGCGGCTGCAAGCGCAGCTCGACAAGTGCATCGTCAAGGCTCCCGGCGATGGCATCGTGATCTATTTCAACCAGCGCTATTGGGATCCCAACTCCCGCATCCAGCCCGGCGGCACGCTCCATTTTCAGCAGCCGATTTTCACTCTGCCCGACCTCAACAAGATGAAAGTCAAGCTGAAGATCCATGAGTCGGTGGTGAAAAAGGTTCAGACAAATCTGACCGCGAGCATGCAGATCGAAGCTCTTTCCAATCAAGTCCTGCATGGCAAGGTGCTGAGTGTGGCCTCGGTGGCCGAGAATGATCAGTGGCGCGGCGGAGGGGTCAAGGAATACCTGACCGAAGTCTCCATCGCGGACCTTCCTCCGGAGGCGGGGCTTCGTCCCGGCATGACCGCGGAAGTCAAGATTCTCGTCAAGACAGTTTCCAGCGCCCTGACCGTCCCGGTGCAGGCGGTCACCGAATCCGACGGCAAGCACATCTCCTACGTGGTCAACGCGGGAGTGGTGGAGCGCCGCATCGTGGAAGTGGGTGAAAACAACGAGCGATTGATCCAAGTGAAAACAGGCATGAACGAAGGGGACCAGGTTGCCCTGGACGCCCGCGTACGGGCCGCGGCCGAGCTCAAGCAGGGAAATAAGCAGACCCCGAGTATCAAACCCGACGAGAAGAACGCCGCCCCCAAGATCGCCCTCGCCACGGCCCCTAAGTGAAAGATGGGTGGCACGCCCACGGCTTTGCGTGGGCGTGGTTTCTTAGGCTTCATGGCCACTCCAAGCAGTCCCGGCGCGCCGGGATGCCACCCGAAATTGACAGCGATATGGGTCCGTACCGCATCTCCGGCGCAATCAAGCTGGGCGTTCGCAGCCTGGGCGCTCATCAACTGCGAACGATTCTGACCACGCTCGGCATCGTGCTGGGAGTAGGGTCCGTGATCGTGATGCTCTCCGTAGGCGAAGCGGCTCGGCATCAGGCGCTCGAGCAGCTCAAGGACTTGGGGGCGGATACGATCCTGTTGCGGAGCGCCAAGCCCACGGACGAGCCGGCGCAGAAGCAAGGCGTGGACATGACCGCCTACGGCCTGACCTATCACGACCTGGACCGCATTCGCTCCACGATTCCCACGGTGGCCGCCGCCACGCCGATGCGGGAGTTTCGCAAGACCATCCGCTACCACGAACACAAGCAGGAAGCTCGCGTCGTCTCCGTCACCGCGGACTTCTTGGAGCAGCACCATCTAAAACTCTCCCAGGGCCGCTGGGTGAACGAAGAGGATGACCGGCGGTTCGACAACGTCGCGGTGCTCGGCTCGGCGACGGCTGAGGCCCTGTTCCCCACGCAGAATCCCCTCGGCCACTCGATTTCCATCGAGAATATCGACCGCGCCCGTTCGTTCACCGTGATTGGCGTCACCGAGCCCAAAACTCTCTCCGCGGGGGGCGAAAGCGGCAATACCGACTTCAGCCGCGTGGTGTTCATCCCGTTCGCGACGGATCGCGTGCGGTTCGGCCGCGACATCATCTCCATGAACGCCGGCTCGTACCAACTGGAGCGCCTGGAGCTCAGCCAGCTCACGGTCTCGGTCAGTTCCGTGCAGGATGTGCCCCGGACGGCCCGCGCGATCGAGTCCCTGATTGACCAGTTTCATCCGCGCAAGGACGTCATCATCACGGTCCCGCTGGACTTGCTCCTTAAGGCGGAGCAGACCCAGCGGATGTTCACGCTGATCCTGGGAGCGATTGCCGGCATCTCGCTGGTGGTGGGCGGCATCGGCATCATGAACATCATGCTCGCCACCGTGACCGAGCGGACCAAGGAGATCGGCATCCGCCGCGCGCTCGGGGCGACTCGCCGCGACATCGCCATTCAATTCCTTGTGGAAACCCTGATTCTTTCGTGCGGCGGAGGCTTGCTGGGGATTGGCCTGGGCGTTGGACTTTCCCATTTGGTCTGCCGAGCCCTGACGCTGCCGACCATCATCCCCCTGTGGTCCCCCCTCATCGCCTTCGGAGTCTCCGCCGTGGTGGGACTGCTCTCCGGCAGCTATCCCGCGCGCCGGGCCGCCTTGCTCGATCCGATTGAGGCGCTGCGGCACGAATGACACCAGGCCAGTGCTCGGGGGATGATGTAGGCAGCGCGATACGCTAATCTGGGAATCGTTCGAAGCTGACCGAAGTCGGCGCTTCGGCTAACTATTCACAAGCAGGAGTCGGCAAATGTCGCGTTACGTGAGCTGGACGGTGGGTATCGTGGTCATGGCGGTCGTGGCGGGGACTTTTTGGGCGGGTCAATCCGCCGGGGAGGACAAAGTGAAAGGGGAACTGGTGTATGAGTTGCGGACCTATTACTGCGTGCCGGGCCGGCTGGAGGCCCTGCATAAGCGATTTAGCGATCACACGCTGAAACTGTTCGAGAAGCACGGGATGAAAAACGAGATGTATTGGACGCCGACAGATCCGAAGCAAAAGGACCATGTGCTGATTTACGTCATCTCGCACGACAGCCCGGAAGCGGCCGAGAAATCCTGGAAGGCCTTTCGCAGCGACCCGGACTGGATCAAAGCTCGTGATGCCTCCGAGAAGGACGGCAAGATCGTGGACAAGGTGGAAAGCGTCTTTATGACGGCCACGGCCTTTTCACCCAAGAAATAAGCCAACTCACTGGGGCTGGCCGCTCACGTCACCAGCACGCCCTTGTGCTTTCGCAGCCGTTGCAGATGTGGTTTGTCGAGAATCTGGAACGGAGACGCGAGCGGCTGCCACTTTTCGCCGTGCTGGCTGATGAGCCGCTCGTCGATAGGGCCCAGGCGGCCGTTGGCGAGTTGCAGATAAGGGACTTGCGCCGGATCGAGGTCCATGAGGCGGCAGACGGTGGCATCCACTGCCGCTGGATTGGCACCGATGACGACCAGCCCCATCGTTTTCTTGGTGCCCATGATGGGGCCGTCTCCTTCCATGCAGTCGATGCCATCCACGATGGCAATGGTTCGAGGCAGCGAGGCGTTGATGTCGAACACCGTTTCCGGGATACCGTTGTGGTGCAGCACATTCTTGGGCCAGCCATATTTGATGCCGGGGATGACGCCGTACAGGTTTTTCATGGCCGCGGTGACGCCGACCCAGTGGTGCGTCTTCATTTTCGGTAGCGAGACGACCACATCCGCCTCGGCAACGGCTCGCGGAAACCAAAAGCCGGCCAGCTTGCTGGCCCGCCCGCGATTTGCCACCCAGGCAACCTCCTGGTAATTGAGGTCCGCGAACGGGAGCTTCGCCGAGTCGAGTGCCTCCTGCACGCCGGACTCCGCCAACGCCATATCGGTATCGCGGACGTGCCCCGGCCCCTCACCCACCGTCACGCTTGCTCCCCAGCCGCGAAAGACTTCGGCGGCAGCCAGGATGATGGCCGGATGCGTCGTCATGTGCGGTGCCTCGCGCGATGGTTCCACCATGTTCGGCTTGAGCAGGACCTTCTTCCCTTGGAGCGTGCCTGAGTCGATTCCGCTGCTGATGAGACCGTCGCGAATCGTCCGCACAAGCGGCCCGCCGTACGTCTGGTTCTTCGCCACAAACACACTCGCCCGCTGCTTCATCCACTGCCGCGCCGTCCGCGCACCCACAATTCCAGCCGCCACCAGTCCCGCTCCGGCGAGGAGCGCGCGGCGGGAGATGCGGGAGGGAGGGACGGTGGAGAAGGGTTTGGAGGACATGGTCAGGAGTCAGGGGTTTACTCGATACTCAGTACTCAGTACTTAGTACTTAGTACTTAGTACTCTCGTCTGCCGTGATTAGTATTTTTGGACCACTGGCTGCCAGGCCCAACAACGCTAGTTTGTGCGGCGAGCCGTCGTGGGATTGAACTCGCTTGGCTGCGGTTTCGAGCCAGTCCGATGCGGTAGGCACCGCCACCCCATGAGCGGCGAGTCCGAGCAGACCCCAGGCCAGCGAAGCTGGAGTCGTCTCCTTCGACAGCGTCTTGCGGAGCCAGGCTACAGACTTGGCGATGCGGTTGCCTTGATCTTGTTCCCCCGCCAGTGCAAGGAGGGCAATGCCCGTGGGATGCACGTGCGGCCGCAGCATCTGGCCGAGGACCGATGTGTTGCCGTAGTTGCAGCCGCCGGAGGGAATCTGCCGGTCCAAGAGCAGCGTCACGCCTTCGCGGGTGCGGGGATGCTCGCCGTGGCCGGCCGATTTCAGCGCCAGAACGTGAAAGGCGGTCGGCTCGATCCAGGAGTGCGTCCCCTCCGCCCACGACCAGCCGACAAGCTGGGTGTTGTGCCCCATATCGTCGTTCTGCTCCATCGCCTTTCCCTTGGCTTGCAGAATCCAGTTCACCGCGCGGTCGATATTGGCTCCGTACGCTTGCTTGTCATACGCCTGCCACGCCAGCACTGCCAGACTGGTCGGCCATTGCGGAACGGGCTCCTTTTCGCGGACTCCGACGGAGCCGTCGGGTGATTGGATCGCCGCGAGAAAGTCTATTGCAGGAGTTGCTTGTAAGCGGCGATTGTGAGCGATAAGAGCGAGTGCCGAGAATGCCGTCGGCTCCGTGGCCGGCGCGGCATCCGGAGCGTAGCCGATGGTTGGCTTGCTCGTGAGTGCATCCAGAGTTTTTTCTAGCCATCCCACCTGGCTACCTCGCATGCCTTTGGTCCAGTGCGGAGCTTTCCTTCGCTTGCGCTTCAGGCTGGTGTCTGAACGGCGTTATGCGAATTATCGTCCAACCGCAATTATCGCCCCGCATCAAACCTAGGGGGTGGTTGAGACTGGATAATTTCGGCGATTTGGGCGGCAGTGATTCCCGACTTCGGCGTCCCTTGGCCGCGAAAAATCGTGAGCTTGTGCTGGCGGGCGTAAATCTCCCGCCGGGTGCGGCCTTGCGGAGCGTCCGGCCAGGTTCCATGCAGATCCTCAAAGTCGAAGATTAGCGGAGCAACGCGGCGGATGTAGTTCCAATAGGCCCGGTTGTCGGTCTGCAACACGACCAGCCCCTGCGGTGCTAGCGAGCGATGCACTAGCGATAGGAACTCCGGCGTGATCAGTCGTTTGTAGGCCCGCTCGCTGTCTTTGTAGGGCTGGGGGTGATAGAGGTGAATTTCCTGAATGGTCCGCGGAGCGACGTACTGCTCCAGAAACTCGAACGCCCCAATCACGGCCAGCCGTATGTTGGAAAGCCCCCGCTGATTGGCCCGTTTGGTTGCGTAGCGAATCACCAGCGGCAGGATGTCGCACCCTATGTGGTCGCACTCCGGCCGTTGCAGGGCGCTGCAAATGACAAACCGCCCGTTCCCGCAGCCCAGGTCCAGAATGATCGGCGCTGAACGGCCAAAGAGAGTCTGCCAGTCGAGCGGCCCCGGCGGCGGCAACTGCTTGAGCGCCGTCTTGGCCCACAGCTCCGGCGGCAGCACCTCGCCGGGGATGGGAACGCCGAAATCGGATTCCGAATCTTCCATAGGCGGAATGATAGCGGGTCAGTGAAATTGAGGTAGCTCGGAACAGTGGGCTCGGGCCATAATTGCGACTGGTGATGGAAGGCATGAGGCTGTTCGGAGTAACACCCTTCATTCGTCAAGGAAGACAACATGGCCACGACAGCTCTCGTTTCGCGCCCCACCTCTACGATAGTTCCGCTCTGGTTCGGCCGGCTGCATTCCTGGTGGTTCATCGGTCAGGTGGTGGCGAACCTTGTCGCTGCCTGGTTCATCATCCGTCTGGTCAGCGAGATGGACTGGGCGGAGTTAGGGCTGGGACTCTTGCTCGGGCAGGGTTTTCTGCTGAGCGTCTGGCTCGCGCTGGGAGGCCTGCCCAACATCGCCCGGTTTGTCAGTGTGTTTCTGGTGACGCTGGCGGGCGCTTTGGTGGTCAGTGACCAGCGCTGGATCATTTGGAACTGGGCAGACTGGATTGAGCATACCAGCCAGGTCTTTATCATCTGTTTCTTCATGGTCCTGCTGTTCCATGGACTACTCTTGCCGCTCAGGTGGCTGCTCGGCTGGAGGCTGGATTTCGATCCGGGCTATCATTCCCACCAAAGCACCGGGCGACTGCAACTGGGCGTGATACACTTTTTGGGCTGGACGACGTTCCTGGCGATCCCTTGTGGCGTGATCCGGCTGATGCCCCCTGAAGATGTCGTGGAAGTCGCCTTCATCTGCCTTTCCGTTTCGGCGATGACACTCCCCATTGCCGCAGTATTTGCCCTGGCTGTGCTCGGCAGGAGAACCTGGCGGTGGTCGCTCCTGGCCGCAGCCGTCTTTGGCATTACCTGGACGGCGGAAGTTTTCATCCCCGGCCTGGTCTTTAGCGAGCATTTTCTGCAGTTCAATTTGGGAATCGCCGCGGCTGTGACGGGAAATCTATTGGTGCTGCGTTTTATCGGCCTGAAGTTGTTCTCGGTGCTTCAGCCAGCGCAGGTCGCAAGTGAGGGCCGGGAGAATTCGGTCAATCCGCCGCACTTCGTCGTCCAGCCGGCAGCGCGGCAATTGGCGCTATCCGCGTCCAGGGAAGCGGGTTCGTAAGAAGTTCCACACCACTTTGTGTTAGAATGGAAGAGCATGAAAGCGCCGCCATCCAGTCCGACTGCCGCCGAGGTGCAGACGCCAGCCGGCATGTCTCCCGTTGTCCGCCGGCAAATTCCGGCTTGGCTGATGTCCTTTCTGCTGCACTTCAGCGTCCTGACCGCTTGTGCCTATTTCATCAAGGACGAGCCTCGCGGCATTGCCGGAGTCGAGGAGGGCAAAGAAGCGGGCATCGTTCTAGTCAGCAGCGGCCGCGGCAAGCCGGAGTACTTTGCCAATGAAGGAGGCGGCGGAACATTGACAACGGGGGACAGCTCCGCCTCCCCCTTTCCCGAAGCTGCGGAGCGGCCACAAACGCCCGGGCCCAAGCTCCCGTCCGCTCCCGGCTTCGGCGGAGCCGCGGCGTTCCCCGGCGAGCTGACGCCCGGCGCTGGCAACTTAGCGCTGCCGGGCAAAGGGCTGCCTCTTGGCAAGGGACGCGGCAATCAGGCTCGCACCGCCGTCTTCGGCGTTCGAGGGGAAGGCAACCGCTTCGTCTATGTCTTCGACCGTTCGGGCAGCATGGAAGGGGCTCCGCTCGCTGCCGCCAAGCAGCAGCTCATTGACAGCCTGGAAAGCCTCGACAAGGTCCACCAGTTTCAGATCATTTTCTATAACCAACAGCCGAGACTCATGCACCTCACGCCTGGTCAAGCGCCGAGCATGGAGTTCGCCGGCGATGCGGGCAAGAAGAAGGCCGAGTCCTTCATCGGCAGCATCCTGGCCGATGGCGGCACGCGGCACGTGGAAGCTTTGGAGCTCGCGCTCCGTCTCAAGCCCGACGTCATCTTCTTCCTAACGGATGCCGACGACCCGAAGCTCTCGGCCACCGAGCTTGACCGCATCCGCCGCCTGAACAGCGGCACCAGCATTAACGCCATTGAGTTCGGATCCGGAACCGCGGGCGGCGGACCGAATTTTCTCAAACGTCTGGCGGAACAGAACCACGGGAATTACGGTTACGTGGACATTTCAAAACTCTAAATGTTTGTCTGTGGCACGAAGTCATCGCCCATGCGACTCCAGGTTACACTTCCCGCAATCATTGCCCTCGCGCTAGCGGTCTCGTGCCTCCATCCTTGCTTCGGGGAAGACATCGTCACCCTCCTCTCCGGAAAGGACGCCAAGACTCGAACCAACCGCACGGGCGAAATCGTCGAGTTTACCGGCGAGTCGCTGCAACTCCAGTCGTCTTCCGGGCGGTTGGAGAACATCCCGGCCGGGCGCGTCGTCGAGATTCGCACGCAGTGGACTCCCGCGCACGAGCGCGGCGACTCGCTCCGATCCGAAGGGAAGCTCGACGAAGCCATCAATGCCTACAAACAGGCCCAGCGTGACGAACCACGGGCTTGGGCCCGGCGGAAAATCATGGCCCAGCTTGTCGTGTGTTACGCGGAAGTCGGCCGGTTTGACGTCGCCGGCGAGGAGTGGCTGGCGATTGTGTCCAGCGATCCAATGACGATGCACTACAACGTGGCCCCTGTCGCCTGGCATCCCTTGCCACCGGATGCGCGGCTCGAACCTCGCGCCGTCGCCTGGCTCCATAACAAGGCACCAGCGGCTCAAGTCCTGGGGGCGAGCTGGTTGCTCACCAGGCTGCAACGGAGCGCGGCGATGTCGGTTCTGGATGGTCTGGCGGGAAGCAAGACGGTTGACCCGCGGATTCGCTCCTTAGCGCAAATCCAACTCTGGCGGACCAAGCTCGTTTCCGTGAAGCTGGACGAAGTGGGGCGGTGGCAATCGGCGCTCGAGCAAATGCCGGCGGAGGTCCGCGCCGGCGGCTTTTTTGTAGTGGGCGAGGCGCTGTCACGTCTGAACAAGCCTGAGGAAGCCGCGCTGGCCTATCTCCATATTCCGCTGGTATACAACCAGCAGCGGGCAATGGCGGCTGACGCCCTCATCGCCGCGGCGAAGGAGCATGAAAAACTGGGGCGGGGCGAGCAGGCAGCCGGCCTCTACCGCGAGGTGCTGAGCGGGTATAGTCGGACTGCGGCTGCGGAGGAAGCCAAGACGTGGCTTGACAAGAAGTAGGCCGTCAAAGTACTCCTCACGCTCCGCGTGAGGAATCTTCTCGCGGAGCGAGATGAGTACTATTCTTGGAACAAGGAGAAATGCGTGCCGAAGATTGTTGTGCTCATCATTGCGGCAATTCTGATTTTGGCTGCGGCGAGTTCATGGAAAACAACTAGAGCTAGCGCCCAGGAGAAAGGGGCTGTAGCAAAGTCAACCGCGGCTCCCGCTGCCATCGAACCCGCCGCTCCCAAGAAAGCTCCGTTGGGGTTCTTTCAGATCCTGTTCTCCGGCGGCCCCATCGGCGTCATCATCATGCTGGCGCTGATCGGCGTTTCTCTCACGGCGGCCTACCTGGTTTTTGAAAATGCGCTCAGCATCCGTAAAGGCGAACTGATTCCCGCCGGCCTCAGCGACGAAGTCCGCGACCTGGTTGCCGCGGGACAGTACCCGCAGGCCATCAAGGTCTGTCGCGACAAGCCCTGCTTCCTCTCGTTCGTACTCATGGTTGGCCTGAACGAAGCCGACAGCGGTTGGAGCGAAGTCGAGAAAGCAACGGAAGACGCGCTGGGCGAGCAATCGGCCCGCTTGTTCCGCAGGGTGGAGTATCTTTCCGTCGTAGGCAACATCGCGCCCATGCTGGGGCTGCTCGGCACGGTGACGGGAATGCTCATGGCGTTCAAGGTGGTGGCGGACACGGAGGGAACTGCCGGCGCTTCGGCACTCGCGGACGGCATTTATCAGGCCCTCGTCACCACGGTCGTCGGGCTGATTATCGCCATCCCGTCGCTGGGAGCCTTTGCCATCTTTCGCAACCGGGTCGATCAGTTCGTCGCCGAAGCCGCCTACGCCGCCCAGCATGCGCTCGCGCCGCTCAAGCGAGGCTATGTCGCCGCGAAGACGCTTCCTACTCCGCCGCCGCCACCCCCGCCGCCGCGCGTGGCTGGAGCCAAGGGAGCGACTGGATGAAATTTCCCAGCTTCAGCAAAGGGGGCGAGGTCGGCTTTAACATGACGCCAATGATCGATGTCGTGTTTCTGCTCATCATATTCTTCCTGGTCTCCAACCATCTGGCGAAGCAAGAGGTTCAACTCGCGCTGCCGCTTCCCACGGCTCAGAGCGGACTTCAGGACAAGCCTGGCGAGAAGCCGCGACTGACGGTGAACGTGCTGGCGGACGGCACGCTGCTGTTCTCCGGCCGGCCGGTGACTGCCGAGGAACTGCGCACCCAATTGGCCGAGCGGCAAATCGATCTGGGGAAGGACTTGGAAGTCCGCATCCGCGGCGACCAAAGCGTCCCCTACAAGCACGTCGAGCCGGTGCTGCTGGCCTGCGCCTGGGCGGGGATATGGAACGTGAAGTTCGCCGTATTTCGCAAAGTGGACGTGCGGTAAGGGAATGGCGAAATTCGAATGACGAATGACGAATGACGAATTGCTCATCGTGCTTTCTCAAATCTCAAATCTGAAATCTCAAATCTGACTTTGCCTCCCCCCCATGCGTCGCCCCACTTTCACCACCCGCCGCACGCCAGTCGAGCTGCAACTGACGCCGATGATCGACTGCGTCTTTCTGCTGATGATCTACTTCATATTCTCCAGCAACTTCAGCATCGCGGAGTTGTCCCTGCCGGGCCAGCTTTCGGCGGCCAGCGGCAGTGGCGCTTCCTCCAGCGATATTCCACCGCCGCCGGAAGCCGATTTCGAGGATGTGGTCGTCCGCATCCATTGGCAGGAGTCGGCTCCCACTTGGACGGTGAACGACGCCCCAGTCCCCTCCCTGGCCGGCCTGGAGCAGTCGCTCCGCCGCGTCGCCCGCATCAAGCGCGACGCCCCGGTGATCCTCCACCCCGACCCCGAAGTCCCGCTCGGCAGCGTCATCGAAGTGTATGACATCTCCCGGCTCGTCGGCTTCGAGAAGGTGCAGTTCGCCGTGTCGCCGTAACGTTTCGGATGCGGGTGTCACTGCTTCTCCTTCCCTCCCTTCTCCACTTGCCGATACGCAATCGCCCTTCGCGCCGCCGGCGGCAGCGGGGCGTCCTGGCCCTTGATGGACCGCCACAGGATTTCGTTGAGCTCGAAGTCGTCGATGCGGTCGTACTCGGTGAAGTCCATTTTCAACGACCGCTCCGCGCCGTAGGCGGTCTTTTCGTTGATGGCGTTCAGGTTGATGCGGGCCGGCTCGTGCTTGTAAGCGGCGAGATTCGGCTTCTCGTCAAACGATTCGAACATCGGAGTGGCGGCGGCGTCGAACTGGCTGAGCGGCGGCAGGCCGAGGATCAGCTCCATCGTGCGGATCATGCTGCACGTGCTGTACTGCGTGCTGTCCAGGTGGTTGCGGCGGCAGTAGGGGCTGATGACCAGGCCGACGGTTCGGTGGGCATCGACATGGTCCGGGCCGTTCTGGGCGTCGTCCTCAATCACGAAGATGGCCGTCTCGGGCCAGTACTTGCTCTGGCTCACCGCCTCCACCAGCCGGCCGAGGGCCAGGTCATTGCTGGCGACGCAGGCCTGCGGCGTCGGTGCGCCGGGGCTAGTCCCCTGCGTGTGATCCTCCCCCAGGCTCATGACGATGAAGCCGGGCAGGTCGCCGTTTTTCTCGTACTCGCGGAACTCTTCCAGGAAAATGTCGACGAGATCGGTGTCGCGGACTTTCTGCCCCGGCTTTTGCGGGATGCCATATTTGGGGGACATGTGGCCGACCAGGCCGGGAACCCGCCCTTCCATGCGGAACGTGCCGTCCTTCTGGCTGACGCGGCCGCCATATTCGCCATAGCTGCGATACGAGACGCCGTGCCGCTTGCACGAATCCCAGATGTAGCCGCTGGGGGCTTTGGTCAGCTCCCCTTCGTCGTCGTCGTCGATCCCCTGGCGGCCGGAATAGGTGAGGGCCCAGTTGCGGGCGATGTAGTCGGTGTTGTAAGCCATCGTGGACCAGGGGTGGCCGTCCGCCGAGACGTGACCGTTGCAATAAAGGTTGTCGAGCAGCACGAATTCACTCGCCAACTTGTGATGGTTCGGCGTCACTTCCGCCCCGAACATCAGCAGCGACGGATCCCCGTTGCCGCGGGGCATGTCGCTGAAAACCTGGTCGTAAGTGCGATTCTCCTTGATGATGTAAATGACGTGCTTGATGGGGGATTTGCCGCCGACGGTTGTGGGGATGGCCGTCTTGCGTGGTGACGGCACGGCGGTGAGGAGCTTGTCCGAATAGGGGCAGTTGCGATAGACCTGGTCGGTGTATGCCGCAAGCTGCTTCGCGTCGGGGACATCGACAATCGAGAGCGCTCCCGAAAGCGTGGTGCCGATATAGGGGAACGGAAAGTAGTGGTTGCCCCCTTCCGCCGGAGCCTTGGCGAGCTCGGCGTCGAGCTTGTCCTGGGCGGGCTTGTTGGGGGCGGTCTGGTTTCCCTTGCCGACGCCCACCAGCAGACGCTTGCCATCGGGCGTAATCGCCACGGCAGTCGGATACCAGCCGGTGGGAATGAAGCCTTTCACGGCGCTCTTGCGAGGATGCTCGATGTCCACGACGGCGATGCAGTTATTGTCCGCATTGGCGACGAACAGCGTTTGGCCATCGGGAGCGATGCAGAGGGCGTCGGGCGTGCTCCCTTCAGGCGATTGTGGGAACAGGGGCGTGTAGATGGTTTCCTGCACGGTGCCCGCCTTCGTGTCGATGACGTAAACGGCGTTGCTGGAGGCGCAGGCGACGAACAAGCGGTTGTCCTTGGGATGCAAAGCAAGCTGGTTGGGATGCTCGCCGACGGAGATTTTTGCGATGGTCTTGAGCGTCTGCGGCTCGACGACGAGAACCCGGCGGTCGGCCCAATCGCTGACGTAGAGCAGGCCATTTTTCGCCAGGACGACATCGTAGGGGCGCTTGCCGCATTTCTGCGAGAGGATCTTACCTTCCGCCTTCTCGGTTCGCGTATCCATCCGCGTGATGGCTCCGCCCAGCCCCTTATCCGTGGTGGCGTCTCCCCAGGCGAAGGACTTGGCGTCCCCCTTGGGCAGAATGGTGAGGGAGTAAAGCGCGCCTGATTCCTGGTCCAGACACATCCCCGTGCGGAAGCCGGTAGGGGGCACGTCGGTCGGAGCGGCTTCGCCCGGTTTGAGAGCGGGAGGGAAGTCGCTGCCGGCCTCGAGCTTGCCGTCCTTCCAGGTGTAGATATGGAGGACCGAACTGCCGCCGCCGGACCACCAGAGCCTGCCGCTGCTATTTTCCATCGCCAAGCCGAACCAAGTATGCCGCGTGCTCTGCGCCGCGGCCTTCTTGTGCGTCGCCAGGTCAATCGCCGTCAACTCATGTGCGTTATAGCCGCCGGTGGCGACGAGGGCATGTCTGCCATCCGCATCCACAAGAATATTGAGCGGCAAATCCGTCAGCGGCACCTGCTTACCCGCCGGCGTCAGCCGCCAGCCGTTGGGAAGGAGAAAACCCTGTTCGGAAGGGCCAGCAAATGCGGGCTTGTCAGCAGGCTTGGGTTCTTGTGCTCGCGCGGATGGTGTGAGCGTCAGAGGGGCCAGCAAAGTGATCAGGGCAAGGGAGCGCATGGGAGTATGGGTTCTTATGGAGTAAATAGAAGTGATTCGCATTGTGACAGTTGGCGGGACGGGACTCAATCAGTACTCAGTTTTCAGTGTTCAGTTTTCAGAATGCAGAGTACTGAAAACTGAAAACTCTGCCCCACTCTCCCCTCACCACACCTGGATGACCTTCCGGGTATCCCGCGCCGGCTCGCGTTTGCTCGGGATGCTGCGGTCGGAGTAAATCATGTACGGATAGCCGCGCTGCATCCAAAGCTTGGGGCTGATCTTCTTGGGATCGGGGATGCCGCTCACTTGATGCAACTCCAGCGGGGGAATTCCGTGGATCATGCAGTGATAGTCGAGGGCCTCCTGGCGGTACTTATCCTCCCACCGAAAACGTTTCTCCTCGGGTTCCGGCTGCGACGGGGTCGGGAGGGGTTTTCGCGGCGAAAACTCCTCCCGACCCCTTTCGTTGCTCCGCGTGAGGACTTCTTCACGCGGAGCGTGAAGAGTACTTTGCTGGGCAGGCTGGAAGCCAGCCCCACCGAAGTTTTTATTCACATTTTGCGCGTCCCCCGCAGGCTCCTGGGAGGTATTCAGCGGCTGGTCGCAAACGGCGGGCTGCGTGGGAGTTGCGACTGCGTCCAGGGACGGAACTTCATTCACAACGGGGGCATTTTCCACCGGTTTTAATTCACCCGTGGGGTAGGCTTCCAGCCCGTTCCCCGCTTCGGTGGGGTCAAGAATAGTACTCATCTCGCTCCGCGAGATGACGTCCTCACGCGGAGCGTGAGGAGTACTTTCCTGGGCAGGCTGGAAGCCTACCCCACTTTGCACCTTCGCTTCCAGCTCCGCCACCCTCTTCTCCAACTGGCCGATGGTCGCCTCGCGGTTCTTCACCGTCCGGTCCCAACGGTCCCGCTCTTCGGGGTCCATGACCTCGGCCATCGATATGATGCCGTTGCCGGGGCCGATCCAACCCGACGCCATCACGGCCAGCTCGTGCGAGACCTTGCCGGCATAGCTCAGCAAGGCCACCTGGCCGCGCTGCGGCTTGTTGCATTTTTCGGTGCGAGTCTCGTCGGTTACGGTCTGCTCGTCCCCCTTGGTGCGGGTGACTTTTCGCGTCACGACTTTTTCCACGGGGACCGGCCGCCGCGAGCGGCGATAATCGCGGAGTGCCCGCCGCTGCAGATGCTCCAGCAGCGTCTCGTGCCGATGCAGGGCCAGGCGGAACTTCTCCGTCGCTACAAACTCCCCCCGGTCCTCCGGCAACGTCGTGGCCACCCACTTCTCCATCCGCCCAATCCCCCGATGCACCGTCGGCTGCGAGCACCCCAGCTTCTGGGCAATCCGCTCCTGCGTCAGCCCCGCCACCCGCAGCTTGTAAGCCCGCTGATCCCGCCGGCAAGG
>JBKJNY010000179.1:0-65268 GCA_046593355.1 Pirellulaceae bacterium
CGCTATTCCAGGGGATGTATCAGCGATTTTATAAGCTGTTTTTCACAAACAGTTACACCATCGCCCAGCCTCTTAACGGCACATTATCTTCCCTTACGACCAAATTGTCAAAGAGCCTAAGCTGGAGTCCCGCCTCCAGGCGGTCCCCCCTGAAAACTGAAAACTGAAAACTGAAAACTGAACACTGAAAACTGAACACTGAAAACTGAACACTGAAAACTGAACACTTCCCCTCCCTAGCCCTCGCGCGGAGCTCCGCCCCTTGTTCCCATATTATACAGAATAACACTTCTGCCTAAGTGTCTAGTACTTCCGGTGGGGTAGGCTTCCAGCCTGCCCAGAACCGCCCCGCCTTCGCCCGTGGCCGCCCTCATGTCTCCAGCGGAACATGAATATGGACCTGTCCGCTATTCTCCTCCTCTTTTCTCCTCCGCTGGCTACACCAGGCTGGGTCTCGTCGTCGGCAAGCATACGCCCAGCGGGTCTCGTCCACCACGCCAATGCAGCTTGTCGCAGACATTCATCGCAAAGCGCGGACAAAATTTCAACCCCGAAATCGCGCCCCTCTCAACCTGCGCGATGAGACTGCTAAACTACAAGCGGCAGTGCCATTCGTGCATGACACTTTTTTCCTCCCCGGCTGTCCCCGGATTTGGCCGACTCACTGATGGATGTCTTTCTTTATGGTTTGGGATCGGGGAAACGGCAGCGAGTTTCTCTGCCACCGTTTGCAGCGGACCACTAGACATGGCCTCGTGATCTCTCAAAATGGATTCTCGTGATGAACTGGCTCGATTGGTACAACTCGCTCGCCAAACCTTCGTGGACGCCCGCCCCGGCCACCATCGGGACGATCTGGCAGATTCTCTACCCAATCATCCTCGTCAGCTTCGGCTTCGTACTCGTCCAGGCCGTTCGGAATAAGCTGCCGTGGCGGGTGGCGCTGCCCTTCGCCATCAATCTCGTGTCGAACTTGATCTTCACGCCGATTCAATTCGGAATGCGAAACCTGCCTCTCGCCGCTGCGGACATTCTGATCGTCTGGGGCACGATTATCTGGATGTCGATGGCAATCTGGAGACACTATCGCTGGGTCTCCGTTGCCCAAGTGCCGTATTTTGTTTGGGTGTCACTGGCCACTGTGCTGCAACTGAGCATCACGGCGATGAATTGGGGGAGGCCATGATTCGACTTGGCCTTTGCTGTACGTTTCGAGACCAGCCCATCAAGTTCGCCACGACGACGGCGACAGCCATCGGCAAGATGAACCGGCCCGACGCACTGGCGAAGTTGAGCCGTCTTTGCATGGAGAACGCCGATGCTCTGTTCGCCGCCCTTCAGTATTGTGCCGGCAACGGCATCGGCTGCTTCCGGGTGAACAGCCAGATTCTTCCCATCAAGACGCATCCAACCTGCGGATACTCCGTGGGCGATTTGCCCGATGGCGACGAGATCATTCGCCGCTTCAGGGAGTGCGGCACGTTCATCCAGAAGCACAAGCTGCGAGCCTGCTTACATCCCGATCAGTTCGTGGTGATGAACTCACCCCGACTCGACGTGATTGAAAAGTCCGTGCAGGAACTTGAATACCAAGCGGAAGTGGCCGAATGGATCGAGGCCGATGTCATCAACATTCACGGAGGCGGTGCCTACGGCGACAAACCGAAGGCTCTCGCCGATTTCGCCCGCAACCTCGACAGGCTTTCATCGAAGGTTCGAAGCCGATTGACCGTCGAAAACGACGACAAGATTTTCACGCCAGCCGATCTGCTGCCAATCTGCAAGGCAACCGGCATCCCGCTTGTCTATGACGTGCATCATCACCGCTGTCATTCTGATGGCCTGAGCATCGAACAAGCCACGAAGAAGGCTCTGGCAACTTGGAATCGGGAGCCGATGTTCCATCTTTCCAGCCCGATTGAAGGCTGGGACGGCCCGAAGCCTGAACGACACCACGACTTCATCGACGTAGCCGACTTCCCTGTGTGCTGGCGGCGGAAGAACATCACCGTCGAAGTTGAAGCCAAAGCGAAAGAAGTGGCGGTGGAGAAGTTGAGGGCGGAGTTGAAGAACGGGGAGCCGGAGACAACTTGGTTCGTCTATCTTCTGCGGTGTGCGGACGGCTCGCTCTACACCGGAATCAGCAACGACGTGCCCCATCGATTGGAGCAGCACAACGCCGGAGCCGCCTCACGTTACACCCGCAGCCGCCTGCCCGCTGTCTTGGTCTATCAGGAGGAACAGGCCAGTCGCAGCCTTGCTCTGAAACGAGAGTTGGCGATCAAGGCTCTTTCACGGCAGGAAAAGGAGTTGCTGATCCGGGCGGCAGGATTGACTACGCGGGGCGTCAAATCCAAATGATTCTTCGTCTTTCCCAGAAGCTCTGCACCAAGATCAAGGCGGGTTCGCTGAAAACGATGCCGCTGGACGACAATCCGTTTGCGGACTGGTCGGCTCATTTGTTCGCTGCGGATCGAACCCCGTACATCATCGTGAGCAACACGATGTCGCTCTACTCGACGGTGCTGTTCGGCAAGGGTATTACGAGCGATAGTCACTTTATCGAGCGTGTTTTGGGCAACATTCGAGAGTTCATGGAAGACGATGGGCAAGCGTTCGCTTATCGCCGCTTGATTGCTCCATCCAGTGGAACCGTCAGCTTCGCCAAGGCTCTGAATCGTTCGGTCACGGGGTCAATGAACGATTTGATACGATTTGCGATTGCGTTGCTTGTCGAGGATGAACTTTCCCCGCATGACGTGGGATTCAAGCTCAACGACTTTCTTCTGTCGGCAATTGCTGCGAGCAAATCCGACAAGTACGGCAAGCCAAGAGAGGCGTTCAAGAACTTGGTGAACGGGATTATGGAATGACGAGAGCCATCGAGTGAGGGCCGCTTACTTCAACAGCACTAGCAGCATGACCACCGGCGTCTTCGCTTTGATCGAGTGCTTCAGATTCGCTGGCATGTGGACCCAAGTTCCCGCTTGTGCCTCTTGAACGTCTTCACCGAGTCCCACGGTCGCTTGGCCCTTTACGAAGAACAGCATGGCCGGTTTCGCTGCCGTGTGTTCCGAAAGTTCCTGCCCTTGGCCGAATCCGAAGAGTACGGCCTTGATGCGTTCATCCTGAAAAATGGTGCGGCTCAAGATGCCGTCCGGTGGCGGTTCGGCGACTTTGGCGAGATCGAGGATGTGGGTGTAGTTGGTCATGGTTAGCTTGGCCTATTTATTGGAACTTGCGTCCTTTGCGAAAGCCTGCTGGATCGCTTCTTTAACGCCCATCGGTCGCACTGCAAACGCCGTGCTGGCTGAATGGTCCCGCACGACGGTCGGATTCTTCAGTCCTTCGATGAGATGACGACCGACCTCGTAAGTAGCGGGCGTGACTAGAGCCAGCCAGAGTCCCGAAAGGTATGGCGTCAGCACCGGGACAAAGATCAGCCATCGTCGCAGCCCTTGCTGGCGAGCATATTCTCGAATGAGGTCGCCGTAGGTCACAACGTCGGGGCAACCGATCTCGAAGATGCGGCTTTCTCCCTTCGGCAAATCCTTGGCCGCAAGCAGATATGCCAAAACATCGTCGATGGCGATGGGCTGCGTCGGCGTGGTGAGCCAGAGTGGGCAGATCATGATCGGCAGGCGATCCGTCAACGCCTTCATCAACTGGTATGACAGGCTACCTGCCCCGACGACCATACCCGCACGAAACTCAATCGTTTCGACGCCCGACTCCCGAAAAATCTCACCGACTTCGTGGCGACTTCGCAGATGGGGTGACAATTCTGGATCGGCATCATCCCCAAGACCGCCAAGGTAGATGATCCGTTGCACATCGGCTCGTTTTGCCGCCTCAGCAAAGTTCTTCGCCGCCTGCCGATCTTCCTTCTCAAAGTCGTGCGACCCGGACATGAGATGCACGAGGTAATAGGCCGTGTGAACGCCGTGAAGCGCCTCATCCAGCGAAGGAGCATCCAAAACATCGCCTCGAACGATCTCCGTGGATTCTTTGACCAGAGGCCGCAGTTTGTCCGGGTTGCGGGCCAAACACCGCAAAATAACCGGCTGCTGTTCGAGCAATGGGATCAGCCGACCGCCAACATAACCGGATGCTCCCGTCAACAGAACTGTTGGTGCAGTCAGCACATCGGACCTTTCTGTCTCTGGTGACGGCATGATTCTCGCACAAACTCCCTGTTGGGAAACGGTTTGCCCTGAGGATAGTGTCACAAAGGGTTATTCTACCGTTTCTCGAACCGCGGAAAGTGCTCAGTGGCGGGTGAGATCAAGGATGGGAATGTTGTCTTTTCAAAAACCGCCTGTCGAATCACTTCGCCGCTTCGTGGCGGGGCAGGCGGCTCACGACTTCAGCTATCCGGAGAGAGAAAAGGGGACGGGAGCAATAGCGTTCGGCCCTGAACTTGCTTGGGTGTTGCGGCGATTGAAATTCGGCGGGTGACGGTTCGCCGAGCGAGCGTCAGGCGATGCAGCAGCGACAGCCGGGTGAGGCTTGGGGGTCGGAGTCGTGGGACTGTGGAGAGTACCAGAGAGTTGCGGCAGGGTTTCGCGCAGCGTGAAGTGGCTCGGACGGCGAGACCAAGATGCCGCCCTAGGAAAGCGAGTTACTTGTTTTGTGTGGCTGCGTCGTGGCGTTTCAGTTTGTCGAGGTGCGCCAGCAGTTCCGCCTCCGTGGCCAGGCCGCAGAAGTAGAAGCAGATCATCTCGTAGGTGCGGAGCGTTGGCTTGCGCCCGGTCCACAGGCTGATCAGCAGGCAGGCGATGATCGCGCAGTACGTTTGAATCTCGATGCCATTCTGGTTGTGGCTGAGCAAATGCCGGCAGCCGAGCAGGTGCTTGAAGAAGCGGAAGAAGATCTCGATGGTCCAGCGGCAGGAGTAAATCAGCGAGATGATTTCGGCGGGCACGTCCTGCAGGTTGGTGGCGATCCGCAGAATGCCGTCGCTGTCCACGCCGCTGGAGCCGCCGCGATACTTGCCGCGGCTGGTGTGAGGCGAGCATTTTACGCAGATCAGGCGGATCGGATGGTCGGGGCGGGCCTCGGCCTTGCCATTGGAGAATCGCACGAGCTGGTCGCTGAGCACGCTGGCCGCGCGGTCGGCGTCGGTCAACTCGCGCTCTTCGACCACTTCGTACACGCTGTTGTCGCGGAGCCGGCAGACATAGCTGCTGTGGGCCGCCACAATCCAATTGAACAGCGTGAATTTGGCGTAACCCCGATCCATCACGTACAGCCGGTCGGACTCGATGGTTCGCGCCAGCATGGCTCGCTCGTCATGCTCGCCGCCGGCATCCGGGGTCACGTCGATCCGCGTGGGGATATAGCGCTCGACTTCGAAGTGCGTGTGCAGCCGCCACTTCACCAGCCCGCTGCCGGTCTGCTCCTTGAGCCACGAAGCCTGCATCAGCTTGGGCAGCGCGGCGATCAACGTGCCGTCCACGAGCGTGAGCGTCTGACGGATGTCGTGCAGTCGTGGATCGCGGGCCAGGGGCTGTAGTTCCGCTCCCAGTTCGGCGATGATCTCCAGGAGCCGCTCGGGGTCGAACACGGTGGCCGCTTCCGAGAGGGAGCCCAGCGCTGCCCGCGGACAACCGAGCTTGCGTTGCACCTTCTCCAGTTCGCTGGCCTGCTGGATGCCGCGCAGCGAAGTGACGACCGGATTGAACAGGTACAGCAAGATTAGCAGGCAATACTCGTCGTAGTGCAACTGGCGATTGCCGGCCCGATCGCGCTCGCAACCGTCTTCGTGCAACCGTTCCAGAAGCGGCGCAAGCTTGTCGAAATACTTGAGCCCCGTAATGTCGCGTGACTCGATCCGGTCCTTCTTCTTCCCCGCCATGGGAGCCTCCTGCCAAGATGACAGACTCGTGAATCTGTCTCCCGCAGGGCGCAAATTTCATGCCAATTCTCAGGAATGTCTGGCTGGCAAATCTGGTGCCGAACAGTATTGGGACGGGAGTCGTTTCCCCAACCGACCCGCTGGGGAACGTCACCACGACGGCGTACGACAACCTCCAGCGCAGGACGACGCTCACGCAGCCGGATCCAGTTGCGGGGGGCGGCCTATCCGCTCCGGTCTGGACCTGGATCTATGGCAGCCACGGGTTGCTGGAGACCATGGCCGACCCGCCGCCGATAGTCCACTGCCTGGTTCCTTACCACCCTTGCCCCACATACCTCCCATGACCCCTGGTTAGCTCGTGGGCAACTGTACTGCAAGGCTGCTTGTATTTGCCGCGTGCAGAGTGCAGAATCGCCGCACTGCCTTCATTACTCGCCTCTCCAGGAACAGGGTCATGCCACGCACCTCCCGCCGCACCTTTCTCGCCGCGTCCGCAGCCGCCGCTTCGAGCGCGTTTTCCTTCACCATCGTTCCCCGCCACGTCCTTGGCGGCCCCGGCCAGACGCCGCCGAGCGAACGAGTCAACATTGGCGGCGTTGGCGCGGGGGGCATGGGAGGCGGAGACATTTCCACGGTCGCCAAGCTCGGCGCGAATGTCGTCGCTCTGTGTGACGTGGATGAACAGCGCGGGGCCGGCCTGTTCAATGCCTTTCCCAAGGCCAAGCGATACAAAGATTTCCGCGAGATGATCGACAAAGAGGCCAAGAACATCGACGCAGTTACCGTCGGCACGCCGGACCATATCCATGCCGTCGCCTCGATGGCCGCCATCAAAGCCGGCAAGCATGTCTACTGCCAGAAGCCTCTCACCCACACCCTCGTCGAGGCCCGCGAATTGACCAAGGCGGCAGCGAAGGCGAAGGTAATGACCTCGATGGGGAATCAAGGGCACGCCAGCGAAGGCTCGCGGCTCACCAACGAGTGGATTCAGGCCGGCGTCATCGGCGAGGTCCGCGAGGTCCACGCCTGGTCCGACCGGGCCGGACGGCTTTGGAAGCAAGGGCTGGGGCGGCCCGCGGATTCGCCGCCGGTCCCCAAGACACTCGACTGGGACCTGTGGCTCGGCCCGGTCAAGGAGCGGCCATATAACCCGGCGTATTGTCCGTTCAGTTGGCGCGGCTGGTGGGATTTCGGAACCGGGGCGATGGGCGATATGGGCTGCCACATCGTCGACCATCCGGTCTGGGCGTTGAATCTCGGCGCGCCGACCTCGGTCGAGTCCCGCATCACGCACGACGGCTCGTTCCTGGAAGGGAACAAGCCCAACGACGAGATGTTCCCGATCGCCGCCGTCATCTACTACGAATTCCCCGCCCGCGGCAATCTGCCGCCGGTGCGGATGACCTGGTACGATGGCGGCCTGATGCCGCCTGCCCCGCCGGAGCTTCCCCGCGGCCAGCGACTGCCGGACAACGGCGTGCTGTACATCGGCAGCAAGGGGAAGATGTACCACGGCAGCCACGGCGGTATGCCGCAGCTCTTGCCTGGCGAGCTGCACGAAGCGGCGAAGGCGGTCCCGAAAACAATGGAGCGTTCTCCCGGCCATTACGAGGAATGGGTCAACGCCTGCCGTGGCGGCAAGACGCCCGTCGCCAATTTCAACTACTCCGGCCCGATGACCGAAATCGTCCTGCTCGGCGTCCTCTCCCTGCGCGCCCCCGGCATCCGGCTGGAATGGGACAGCGAGAACATGAAGATCAAGAACGCCCCCGAGCTGAATCAGTTTACGCACATTGAGTATCGAAAGGGGTACTCGCTATGAACCTCCACACCTTGTTCCCAAGCTCCGCTTGGGAACACCAGGCCCGAAGCTCCGCTTCGAGTAGAGGTGGAAGCAGAGCTTCCAAGCGTGCGTTCCCAAGCGGAGCTTGGGAACGAGGGGTTGCGTTGTGCGTGTTGACATTTCTCGCATTGTCCGCCGCTCCCCTCGCCGCCGCAGACAACGAGCTGACCGACCAGGAAAAGCAGGACGGCTGGGTGCTCCTCTTCGACGGCAAATCGACCAAGGGCTGGATGAGCCCCAAAGAGAAACCCCTGCCGGAGAAGCACGTGCAAGAAGGGGCGCTCAACCCGCACCCCTGCGACTACATGCTGATGCACGACAAAGTCCGGGGCAACTTTCAACTGGAGATGGACTTCAAAATCAGCAAGAAGTGCAACAGTGGCATCTTCATCCGCACCTTCCCGCTCCAGCCGCGTCCAGGCAAGGACATTGGCTTCAACGGCATCGAAGTCGCCATCGACGACACCACCACCGCCGGCCTGCACGACACCGGAGCGCTCTACGACCTGGTGCCGCCCAAGAAGAACGCCATGAAGCCCGCCGGCGACTGGAACCACATCGTCATCACCTGCGACAAGAACCTGATTGACATCGAAATCAACGGCGACCAGGTGACGCACATGGACCTGGACCAATGGCCCGAGAAGAACAAACGAGCCGACGGCACGCCGCACAAGTTCGACGTCGCCTACAAGGACCATCCCCGCCAGGGTTACATCGGCCTGCAAGACCACGGCAGCGACTGCTGGTACAAGAACATCAAGCTCAAGCCGCTGAAGTAAGCGATCCGCGAATTCACGCGCCATTTCACCGATAGCGCGGCGATTACGAAGAGAGGGCAGCGTCCGCTGAAACTACGCCCTTCGACTCCGACGATATGCAGGCACCCACGGTTCGCGTGACTTCTCGCAGCTCCTCGAAGGTATAGCTGGGGGACCGGTCGGAAAGCTTCCGCTTGATGGCTTTAATCTCCGGCAGTGAGGAATTGAAGGCCTCGAAAACCTGGGGATCAAAATGGCTGCCGACTCCGTCCCGCAGAATCTTCAGCGATTTCTCGTGGGAGAAAGCCGGCTTATAGGGGCGAAGGGAGGTAAGCGCGTCGTAGACGTCGGCCAGGGTAACGATGCGGGCCTCGATGGGGATCGCTTCCCCCGCCAACCCGCGGGGATATCCCTTGCCATTCCATTTTTCATGGTGCGTGAGCGCGATCGTGCTCGCCATTTTCAGCAGCGGATCCCTATAGGATGCCGAACCCTCCCGCTGCGAACCGCGGAGAAGTTGAGTGGCCCTGCATTCGTCGCTCAGGATTTTCGCCCCGATGACGCAGTGTTGTTTCATGATCTCCCATTCGTCGGGAGACAACTTGCCCGGTTTCAAGAGAATGGAGTCCGAGATGCCGATCTTGCCGATGTCGTGCAACGGCGCCGTTACGAACAGTCTCTCGACGAACTCCTTGTCGAGCCCCATCCTTTCGCCGATGACCCGGCTGAATGACGCCACGCGGATCACATGGTTGCCGGTTTCCTCGTCGCGGAACTCGGCCGCCTTGGCAAGCCGCCAGATAACTTCCAAACGAACCTGGCTCAATTCGCGCGAGCGCTGCTGTACTCTCTCTTCCAGGACCGCATTGCTTTCCTTGAGCTGGTCGTGATACTGTTTGAGGCGCAGCGAGCTGGCAATGCGGGCCACCAGATCGTCGGGGTCGGTGGGCTTGGTGAGGAGGTCCGTGGCTCCCAATTCCAAGGAAATGCGCCTCAGGCTGCCGTCGTTCATCCCGGTCAAGATGATGACCGGGATGTCCTTGGTAACATCGCTCTCCTTGAGCCGCCCCAGAAAAAGCAATCCGTCCATCCCCGGCATGCTGATGTCCGAGACGATGGTGTCCGCTTTGGTGCTGGAGAGGTAGTCGAGCGCCTTGCGCGGACAAGTAAAGGTCTGGATGGTCCAATCCGGCCGGCGAGAAAGCAATACCCGCTGCAGCGATTCGAGCACGAGCGGTTCGTCGTCCACAAACACGATTACTGGTTTCATGGCAATGTCTCGCGACGTGATTCGACCACGGCCAATCTCGCCATCGAGACGCCGACTGGAACAAAGACATCCCCCTGGAAGCCGGGGCTTTTCCAACCTTACGTTACGAAACTGCTCCCTTGCGCTGCGCGATGGCATTTCCACGGCAAAAGTGCCCGGTCTCGACCTCTATGCCGTTTATTCCGGCAATAATCGTCGGGTTAGACATCCAGCCGATCAGCGTCCGCCATGCGTCTGGCATCTCGTTCGCATTGGCTCGAATTTGCCGCATTGGGGCGAGTGTTTACGAATTGGGCTGAATCTTCACTCGCAAGCCCCCGGTCCACTGTTTGTGCTCTGGCGTGTAGTACAGGTACGCGCGGCTGGCGGGTCCGGTGTCGGTCCCGGGGATCGCGGCAACGAGGCTGAGCGGCAGGTGACGCGAGCCTCGGCTTGATATGCCCGCCAGTACAGCACGACTTCGCGGCCAAGCACTTCGTACGCGGCGATGGTCCCTGCTTTGACCAGCTCCTTGAGCTGATCGTGGCGTACGTCCAGACCGCCGGGCAGGCCGATGATCGCTAACGGAGTCGGCACCGTTTCCTGGGAGCGGTTCGTCACCGCCACGCGAGCTTCCGAAATTGACCCCTCGGTCATCTTGGGATCGCGGAGCGTTACCTTCAGATGGAGCTTTCATTCCTCGGACGAATCAGGCTTGAGCCGGGAAAAGCGAGTCGCCACGGAGTGCGGCATCTGCGGCGTAAACTACCGACCCGCCGGTATCCGAGAATCCTGGGTCATCGCTACCGGTGATCTCCAGAATGAAAGGATTGGGGATTGGGCTGGCAATGCCGTGGGCCGGCAAAGTTTCCGGCTGGCTTCGGCCGCAGCCTCCCGTTCCCGGCAGGAAAACTCCCAATGCAACAAGGAGTGCCAAATTGAGAGTACTGCTCGACACTGGAGAATCTACCCTTTCAAACAGAATCACTGCCCGGCAACTCCCGCTGCATTCCGCTAAGGAGCGCTGTCGCCTTTGCATTCAACACCGAAACTCGCGCGGGGAATTGTCCAAATAACGCACTTTTTTCGGAATTACGCCAGGGCCTGCTTTGTCCGCTGGGCCACGGGGTTGTCATTCCCGCCGCTGCCGCGGAGGTTGAAGACGCTGCTGGCGAGGAACTTGCCGCGCCAGGCGGGGCTGATGTGATGGAAGTCCTCCAGCACCGCCGAGCTGAATTTGTAGTCGTGGGCGTCGCGGCCTTTCAGGAAGACCAGCACCCGCGCCCGCTGGATAAACTCCTTGGCGTCTGCATGGAGGTTCGCGTACGACAGCGTCAGGCGGGCGGCGTTGAGCTTGTCTTTGCTGATTTCGGCGAAGACGTTGTCGAGCAGCTCGCCCTTGGCGGCGACGTCGAGCGGCTGCAGCTCGTTGATTTTGATGTCGCCAACTTTGCCGCGGCCCTCCATCGCCTGCCGGAACAGCGGCACGAAGGCCGCATTTTGCAAGAGCAGCAACCGCCGCGTTTCGTCGCTGCCGCTGGTTTCATAGGCATATCGCAAGGCGTTGGAAGTCGTCACCGTGTGCAGGCCCACAATCCCCGGCTGGCGCATGAGACATTCGCCCGAGCCGAGCAAAAGTGCGTCCCAGATGGATTGCTGGGAAACTCCCTTGTTGAGCATCTCGACCACTTGCTTCGTCACGTCGCCGCTGCTGCCGGCATGGAGCGTAACAAGCAATTCCTCGGTGGCCTTGGAATCGAGCTTCCCCTCTTGCCACTCGGGGCGGATGGTCTTGACGAGCGATTGGTTCTCGCGGAACGGCTTGTCTGGGGCCAGGTCGCTCTGAGCCGGATTGGGTTCGCCATTGTGGTTGAGCAGCCCATATGCCAGTGAGCGGAGCACCGGCTCGGCGTGTTGCCAGCCAATGCAATGCAGCGTCCGCCAGGCGTTGGCGACGTAGATGGCCTTGTGGCCAATGGCCCGGAAGTCGCGCGCCCCGTAGCGGCAGAAAAGCTCGAACAGGTCGTTCGAGCCGGCGGTCCGGGCCAGCGCGGTCACGGCAACATCCGCTTTGGCTTCGTCCCACTGGTCCATCGCCTCGACAAACATCTGCCGGGCAAGGTGCGCGGCTGGGAGGGCCGCCTCGTCCACCGCCGGCATCGTCCAGTTCCCTTCGCTCACATCGCGGGCCTGCGACTCCTTGAAATGATCGAGGGCCCAGAAAATCGGCAGCCAGCGTTGATCGTCCGGGGACGACATGCTGGCCAGGTGGGCCGAGTTCACCACCAGCACCGCATGGAACTTGAACCCCAATCCAGGCCGCGGCTGCACGTTGCGAATGCCGGCCAGCAGCAGCGCCGCCACCACCTCGCGGTAACTGGTGCCCTTCTTGATTTTCGCCGCCACTTCCTCCAGCAGCTTCTCCCGCGGCGTATCCTCCACCAGGCGAACCAGCGGCTCGATTTCATCATCGAACCGCACCATCTTTGGGTCCGGTTTTGCTTCCTCGGCGCTCACCCGCGGCAGGCCAGACAGCAAGCCCAGCGGGGAAAGCCCAGCCATGGCGGCGGCCGTGGAAGTGGTGGTCAGAAATGATCGACGAGAGAATTCGGACGAAGTTCGTGCGGACATGGCCAGGTCTCCGAAAGCGAGAGGAATTCGCAGTGCTTTCAGTTTAGGCTTTTAGGGTGGCACGGCAATCGCGGTTGCTACTTGCCCGACGCGGCAGCGAGGGAATTGCGCGAGCCGTTCCAGCCAGCGCGACAAGCCCTCCCGCCCCCCCCGATAGTATTGTTCTGATTCATGATTCAAGGCTCCTTGTTTTAGCGGCCCGCGGCCCCAATACAATTTCCCTAACTTGTTTTCCCAGCGCTTCTTGCGGCGATCCAATCTTGATTCATTTCGTGATGAATAACGTCTTCTTGATACATCGGTTATTGATACTTTGATAAGTCATTTTCGCATCTGTCAGAGCAACTCCCTCCCCAACAGCCGCGAGGCGAAGCCACGTCCGTGGAGGCGGGTTCCCTCCTCGGAGCTCGCCGCGCGGTGCCGCATCCGGGCGTCGGGGTTCCCAGCCAGTGAGCGTCCGCGCGCACCCGAACGCTTTGCACTTCCTACGAACCTATACAAGTGTGCCATTCGAGATCGCTTCCTAGAGGCCCTCGCAACGATTTTGGCGAAAATTTGGTAAGACTCTCCGGGCCGAAAACACTCAGTTAAACCAGAAGCCGAACTAAATAAAATTGAAGGGACCGCCGAAGTCGTTATTGAGCCGCGTTCCCGGGCGTGGCTCGGCGAACATTTGTCAGCGGCCCCTTCTCCAGGTAGGGTGTCGCTGACAAGAATCAAGGGGCTATCAAGTGCCTAATAGACATCACTGCGCTCCTTGGAGAGGATCCAATTGGGACGGGAAACTGTCCGATCCGCAAACGACCTATCACTTCGAAAGCTGCTCGCTGACCCAAGTCCCGAAGTAATTGAAACTGTGTCCGCCATGCGGTATTGCCAGATTCGTGATTTCCACGGCTTGATGATGGCCGGTAACTTCAACCGCGGCGGCGTAATGTCCCTGCCCTAACTCCCTGATGCCGAGTTGGATGACGCTGTCCTCGGAGTCCGCAAAGAAGAAACTGTTTTCCTTAAGCCGTTCCAAGAGATGAATGCCGTCTTCGCCGTACAGAGAAGTAATACTTGCTGCTGGATAGCCGGCGGCCCGCACCGCTTCCGCAAACGCGTCAAATTCAGCTTTGCCATCGATAAAACCGATGACCTTCCCCTGGGGCGAGGCAAGTTTCTGGCCGTGATCGACAAGGGGTTCGACTTTCATTGGTTTTTTTCCTGTTTGCATGGGGGTTCGCCTACGGCGACTTCAAGTAGTGCGCTCGCTGTGCGACCCACGTTCGCCAGGCCCTCAGAGTACCACGACGCCCGTCACCAGTAATGTTCGCGGCCCGAATTGGAACCGCGCCAGACTAGGACTGGAACCGTGCAGTCGCGGCGTGATTGTTTTCTGGCGAAACGGACAACGAGTCACTTCTTCGTCAGCAACTCCCGGCCGCTGGCAACAGACCCAGCACCGCACCACCTTGCGTGTCGGAGGAAAACCTTCGACTGGAAAGAGCAGCTTATCGTCGGCCGCGCGACCAATAATAACCGCCACCTCCACCGAACAGGACCAGCAACACAATGACCACGATGATTAGCTCAGTCGTACCCATACTATTCTCCTCGCTGGGGTAAAATCAGGCCGAAATCGGCCGTAAAAACGCGCTTAAAAAACCGCCGAGCCCGAACCTCTCACGCATTCGTGCGAGTCGGACCATTCGTTGGTCGGCAGTGGCCGTGGAAGCGACCGTGCGGATACAAGCAAACGGCGTACCGGCGTTCGTCAACACGCTCCGCGGGCGAATTCGGCCTGCTTTCCCGCGAGTGGGGAGATGTGGAGAACAGCGATTGACTTCCCGCCAGCCTCGTCGCGGCATGCGGAGCCGGCCAGCAACGCCGGGAAGTCCTGCCGGTGCAGACGCCCCGGTTCTCCTGGGCTCAAGCCGGCATCGCCAGCAATTCCGCCAGCAGCTTCATGAGGGCGGCATAGTCCACCGGCTTGACCATGTGGCCGTTAAACCCCGCGTCCTTGGATTTTTGCCGATCCTCGTCCTGGCCCCAGCCGGTCAAGGCCACCAGGACCATGGATTCGCCCCAGGGCTGCTCGCGGATCTTGCGGGCGACTTCGTAGCCATTGAGCTTCGGCAGGCCGATGTCCAGCAGCACGACCTCGGGCCGAAACTCCGTTGCCGCTGCCACCGCTTCCAGGCCGTCATGGGCCAGGCGGGTCTCGTTGCCGGTGATCTTGAGGAGCATGGCCAGGGTCTGGGCCGAGTCTCGGTTGTCGTCGACCACGAGAATGCGGCGGTGAGGCGAGCGGGGGGCGTCAGCCCCCTGATACTGCGCGGGCTGGTGAGAAGTATCAGGGGGCTGTGTTTCCGAGGCCAAGCGCCCCCCGCTCGCCATCACCGGCAGGCGCACGATAAACGTGCTTCCGTGTCCCGGTCCTTCGCTGAACACCTCGACGCTGCCGCCGTGCATTTGCACCAGGCTTTTTACCAGCGACAGTCCAATCCCGAGGCCCCCTTGCGACCGCTCCAGCGACCGATCGACCTGCGTGAACATCTCAAAAACCTTGGGCAGCATCGCGGCGGGAATGCCCACACCCGTGTCCTTCACCGACACCAGCACGTCGCTCCCCTTCCGCTCGGCGGCCAGCGAAATCCGTCCCTCGCGCTCACTGTACTTGCAGGAGTTATTGAGCAAGTTGCTGAACACCTGCGCCAGCCGCACCCCGTCCGCGTGCAAGTAAATGGGCTGCGGCGGCAGCGAAACGCTCAGCTCGTGCCCGGCGGCGTCGATCATGGGGCGGCTGGTTTCGATGGCTTGCTCAATGACCGACGCCAATGCGACGCGCTCTAAGCGAAGCTCGATCTTGCCGCGGCTGATGCGGTTGACGTCGAGCAGGTCATCCACCAGGCGGACCATGTGGTTGACTTGACGCTCGATCGCTTCCGCAGCGGATTGGACGGCCGCTTCGTTTCCCTTCGCGAGTTTCACGATTTGCACCGCGTTGCGGATCGGGGCCAGCGGGTTGCGCAGCTCGTGCGCCAGCATCGCCAGGAATTCGTCCTTGCGGTGGTCAGCTTCCGATAACTCCACGGCGACTTTTCGCAGTTCATTTTCCAGACGCTTCCGTTCGGTGATATCGTAGAACGCGGTAATGGCCCCGCTGATTTCGCCCAGTTCGGTTTCGAGCGGCGAAAAGGTTACGAGGACGGAAATGCGCGAACCGTCCGGCCGCTGGATGAGTACTTCCGCGTCTCTCACCGTGACGCCGGTGCGCAGCACTTCAATGATGGGACTTTCCGCATGGGGCAACAGGCGTCCATCCGGATGATACAGTTGGAGCGATCCGCAGTACTTCTCGCTGATGTCCCCGCACTTGGGCTCGCGGCCCCACAATTCCGCGGCGCGGCGATTGTAGTTTTGGACGACCCCCTCTCGATCACACGAAAAAATGGCGACCGGCCCCAAATCGAACAAGATGCGAAAGCGCTGTTCACTCTCGCGCAGCTCCGCCACCGCCCGCTTCCGCTTGGTGATGTCGCGGAGATAGGCGGTGAACTGCGGCGGGCCGTTCACCGGAATGCGGGTCACCGTCAACTCCACCGGGAACTCCGTGCCGTCCGCGCGGAGGGCGGATAGCTCGAGCCGCTGATTGAGGACCGGTCCTTCGCCCGTCGTGAGGTAGCGGGCCAGACCTTTTCGATGAGGCTTTCGATATGCCAGCGGGATGATCACCTCCGCCAGTTCCCGACCCAGAACGTCTTCCCGCTGATGGCCGAAGGTCCGCTCGGCGGCGGCATTGAACTCGATGATGGTCCCTTCGTGATCGATGCTGATGATGCAATCCAGGGCTGTCTCGAAAATCGCCGCCTTGCGGGCCTCGCTTTCCTGCAACACCCGCACCGCCCGCCGCTGTTCGGTCACGTCCCGGAACACCAGAACGCAGCCGACGATTTCGCCTTCTTGGCGCCGGATCGGAGCGGCGCTATCGTCAATCGGCCGCTCCGTGCCGTCCTTGGCAATGAGAATGGTATGGCTTGATAAGCCGACGATCACCCCTTCGGTAAGCGCTCTTGTCGCCGGGTTCGGGACCGGCTGACGGGTTTCCTCGTTGACGATGCGGAAGACGGCATCGAGAGGTTCTCCCGCCGCGTAGCCGCTTTGCCACCCGGTCAGCGACTCGGCCATGGCGTTCATGTTCGTGATGCGGCCCGCGGTATCGGTCGTGATGACCGCATCCCCAATGCTGGCCAGCGTGGTCCGCAGCCGCTCCCCATGTTCGGCCAGGACGGCGGCAGCCCGAGTGCGTTCTGCCAGATGCCACCACATCAGCATGCTGAAGGCGCAGACGGCCACGAGCGCCGAAAGGCCGGATAGAAAGCCCGTGAGGATCGCCGCGCGGTAGGTTCGCGCGGACGTCCGCGACCGCTCCCGCAGGAGGCCCTGTTCGTGCTCCCGCATTTCGGCCACGACGCCGCGCAGGGCGTCCATTTCCTGTTTGCTCCGACCGCTGGCGATGGCCTGCCGGGCGGCTTCAAAGCCTGCGCTTTTCCTCAGCGTCAGGACTTCTTCGAGGATCTGCAATCGGGTGGCGACGCGTTTTCGCAACTCGGGGAGGTGAGCCTGGATGTCGGGGTCGTGGGCGGTCAGTCGTTCCAACTCCACGACCTCCTGGTCGATGGCGGCGATCGCGGCAATGTGCGGCTCCAGGTAGCGGGGTTCGCCGGTGATGACGAAACCTCGCGTTCCCGTCTCGGCGTCTTTCACCAGCGACAGGACGGACTCCAGGCTGGCCATGATTTCATGCGTGCGGGCCACCCAAGCGGCGTCCTCGTTCAGCCGGCTGGTGTTGCGGAGCGTCAGCACGACATCCACCACCAGCAGGGCCACCGCCAAGCCGGCCCCGGCGAGGAGCCAGGAAAACGAGCGCCGACTCCTGAGGGCACCATTTTTCGTTGCGTCGGGCGCTGGCATGAGAATCTGTTGAGGCGGCGGTTAAGTGGAGCTTGAATGGTGATGCGGAGTATATCACGGCACTGTCGAACGAGCGAAATTTTGGCCGTGCTGGCGGGAATGTCCAGTCTTTCACGGTGCATTTCGGCCTCCGACGCGAGCTTGACGCAAGTGTCGCAAGCGGGAAATTCCGAGTGGCAAGGGAACGCAGGGCATCACCTTCAACCTGCTTGGTTGCGCACCTTGGAGGCGACTTCGTCGACCTTATCCGCGATCGTGCCGATCTGTGGATGGACTTCCTTGAGCAAATCGTGTTCGTCTTTGGAAAGCCTTTCGATCCGCGCACCTTGCTCCCGTAACTGGGTGAGAAGCGTGTTTTGCGTGGAGGAGATACGATGCATCCACCAAAAGCAAAGAATCCAGCACGCGGCTGAACCCAGTGTCACCCAGAACATCAGATCGTCGCGATTCATACGGATCCTCTTTCTTAGGGGCCGACTGGCGCAGCGGCCTACTTCTCCCCTTCTTTCTCCAGCTCCTTGAGCAACTCGTCGGGTTCCACTTCTTTCTCCAACTCGCGCATTTCCGGCCCGGTGGGGATCTGAATTTGTAGCTTCTCCGCGATGGCGCTCACGACGCACAAAATTCGCGTGACCTCATGCTCCGCCAGCAGATCGATCTGCACATCGAGGTCGGCACGTTGATCGCCGAGTTTGGCCTGGCGGTTCTGGCTGATCAATACGAACGTGGAGAGGAAGATCGCTTCCAGGGAAACGATCATCGTCAGTAGGCCGTAAGGGAAGGGGTCGAAGGGTTTCCAGCCCCCCACGTCGAGATTTAGCAGAATCCAGGCGACAAACCAAATTGCGTGGAGGCAGACGAACGTCGTGCTGCCCGAAAACGCGCAGATCGCGTCGGAAACGCGCTGGCTCATGGATTTCTTCTTCTCGGCGCGCTCGTGGGCTGCGACCAGGGCGCGCATGTTCCGCTGCACCACGTGTGCGACCGTGGATTCGCGCGTGGAATTCTCGGCCACCTTTTTCATGGGAAGTCGCTCCTAGAAGGCGATCCTATGCAACCTACATGCCACGCCTCTTTTACGCGACACGATAGAGCTGTCCGGCTGAAATCGTGGGCAGCAGAGCAAGAACCTTTGGCATCAGCGGTGCCGTATCCGCCAAGCGAATGCTCGGTGCTTCGAGCACAATGACCGTCAGAGGGATGTTCGGCAGATTCTGCTCGAACATGAGGTTCCTGTCTGCGGTGATAAACACCTGAAACTGTGCTTCCGCAAGCGACAGGAGCTTGCCGTTCTTGATGCCGGACCAACCCATGCCGGCGACGCTCACCACGTCATGCCCTGGAAGCTCGCGCTGCAAACGCCAATCCAGACACTCATCGAGCAGAATTCTCATACCGACGCCAAAAGTCGATCTTTTGCGGCTTCCAGGAATCCAATCACCTGTTCACGGCTTACCGTGGGAAAGCCTTTCAGAAATTCACCGATCGAGTCCCCTCCTTCCAGATAGTCGAGCAGGTTTTGCACGGGAACTCGGGTGCCGGTAAATACGGGAGTGCCACCCAGAATTTCCGGGTCGGAGGACACGATCGAAGCTAAGAGCAGCGCTGCCATAATCACATTATAGCAATGCAAGCCATCCGATAGGAGTATTCGCTAGGGCACTGAGCGCTCGTCCGGCTTCGCCGCCATCTCCTCCACGTTCCGCCGGATCGTATCGCAAAATGCTTCCAGGGGCAGGTCGTTGTCGTCGTTGCCAAACGGGTTTTCGATTTCCACGCCGATTTCTTCAATGCCCAGCATCACGAAGGCCACGAACAGGGTGGCTGGGATTGTCCACCAGTCATAATCCCGCACCAGTGCCAGCGGCAGCGAATAGCAGTAGATGAGCAGGACGCGGCGGACGTGGACCATGTAGGCGAACGGCATGGGGGTGCGGTGGATGCGCTCGCACGACCCCAGATAATCGACTAGGAGCTGTACGTTCTGGTCGAGGGTGACGAACAGGTATTCCGAGATCACGCCGCGCTGCCGAGACTCGTCCAGGCAGCCGGTGATTTGCCGCGCAATTGCCAGGGCCACGTTCTGCTGGCCGAGGGCTCGACTCAGTTCCGCCGGCGGAACCTGATCGCAGGCTGCCCCTAGTTCTTTCACGGTTCCGCGAAGCTGATGCATGGCCGCCACGGGAAAAACCGTCAGCCAGGCGAACATCCGCAGCCGCAGCTCGGGAACGCCGGAGAGCGCAATGCCCCCCAGCCGGGCCATGTTGCGGCTTTCGTTGATGATGTTTCCCCACATCCGCCGCCCTTCCCAAAAACGGTCGTAGGAAGAGTTCGTGCGGAACACCAAGAGCAAGCCGAGCGACGTCCCGATGAGGATATGCACCGTCAGCGGCAGAAGCGGCAGACGATCCGCGAATTTGATGTTGTAGTGCCAATACTCATACCCGGCGGTCACAATCGCGGACCAAATGACTGCCGCCAGGATGCGGCTGCTGATCTGCCGCAGCATGGACCCCTTGATGTCAAAGAGGTGGGAACGCCAGTCGTGGGGGTCGTATTCGATCATGAGGCGCTACACAGTTGCTTGATTCGCCCGACCCGTAGAGAATAGCGGTTGTACCCCTTTCCTCAAATCGCCCCTCCAGAGTGCGCGGACTTGTGAACATCCTCCTCAACGGCAAGCCGCGTGAAGAGCCGGCGGAACTGACGGTGGCTGAATTGCTGTCGCGCCTGGAGATGCCCCACCGCGGCATCGCCGTGGAAGTCAACCAGCAGGTTGTCCCCCGCAGCCGCCACGCTGAGCAGAAGTTGCGGGACGGGGACCAGATTGAGATTGTGTCGCTCGTCGGTGGAGGGTGACGGCGCGTAGTAGCCACGCTCGCCAGAGCGTGGGTTGAAATGGAAAATCACCCACGCTCTGGCGAGCGTGGCTACAAATGACAATGCAACTCCCAGACACCCTCCGCATCGGCTCACATCTCCTCCAGAGTCGCCTCATCGTCGGCACCGGGAAGTACGACACGTTCGATGTCATGCAGAAGTCGCTGGATCTCTCCGGCGCGGACTGCATCACCGTCGCCGTCCGCCGCGAGCGCCTGTACGACGGCCGCGGCCAGAACATCCTCGACTATCTCGACCTCAGCCGGTACACACTCCTGCCCAACACAGCCGGCTGTTACAATGCGGTCGATGCGGTGCGAGTGGCGCGGATGGGGCGCGAGATTCTCGCCAGCCTGGAGAACCCCGGAGCCGACTGGGTGAAGCTGGAAGTCCTCGGCGACAGCAAGACGCTCCTGCCCGATCCCATCGAGCTGCTCAAAGCGACCGAAACCCTCGTCGCGGACGGCTTCGGGGTCCTCTGCTACACCAGCGACGACCCCATCATGGCCCGCCGCCTGAAAAAGGCCGGCGCTACAGCCGTCATGCCCGCCGGCAGCCCCATCGGCTCCGGGCAAGGCGTGCTCAATCCCAACAACATCCGCATTATCCTGGAGTATCTGAAAGACGGCGACCCCGAGTATCCCGTCATTGTCGATGCCGGCGTCGGCACCGCCAGCGACGTCGCCTTCGCAATGGAGCTCGGCGTCGATGGCGTGCTGCTCAACACGGCCATTGCCCACGCCCGCGATCCCCTCACCATGGCCCGCGCGATGAACGCCGCCTGCACCGCCGGCCGCCTCGCCTTCCTCGCCGGCCGCATCCCCCGCCGACTTTACGCCACGGCCAGCAGTCCGGAAGAAGGAGTCATTTCCACGCGGCCGTATCCGACGTAGCGACATGCGGCCCGCATGTCCGCTTTTACTTCGCGTTGGCAATCACCTCAGCCAACTTCCCCTTCAGTTCTTTCACCACCTCAGCCATCTCCGGCTTGTCCGCCAGGTTCGTCAGCTCCCGCGGGTCGCTCTCGTGGTCGTAAAGTTCCGCGCCTCGCTTGCCGCCGTCCCACTCGGTGTAGCGGTAACGCTCGCTCCGCAGGCTATATCCTTTGAAGCCGGCCGGTGCCGCGGACGACTCGGCCTTCTTCGCTCCCGCCTTCGCTTTCCCTCCCTGCCCGCCGCCGCGGAAGACCTGCGTCACGGCCACCTTGTCCCATGCCGCATCGGGTTTTGCCAATAGCGGCTGCAGCGATTTCCCCGGCAAGTTTTCGGGAGCCTTCAGCCCGCACAGGTCCGCCAGCGTCGGATATACGTCCACCAGCTCCGCGATTCGCGGCGACGCCTGGCAGGAAGTCTTTGTTCCCGGCGCTGCAATGATCAGCGGCACGCGAGCCGACTCCTCAAACAGGCTTTGCTTCTGCCACAGCCCGTGCTCGCCCAAGTGATAGCCGTGGTCGCTGTGGAATACGACGATGGTGTTGTCTCGGAGTTTCAATCGGTCCAAGGCATCCAGTAGTTTGCCGACCTGCTGATCCATGAAGGTGATGGAAGCGAAGTAGGCTTGCACCGCCTCTCGCTGGAGCTTCTCGTCCAAGCCGTAGTTTGCATTCTTCACCGGCACGGCAGGATCTGGAATGTCCTTCCGGTCGTCCGCCGGCATCTTGGCCAGAGGCACTTTGTCCGCCGGGTACAGCTCAAAGTATTTCTTCGGCGCTACATAGGGAGTGTGCGGCCGGAAAAAGCCGACCGCCAGAAAGAAGGGCTTGTCCTTGTTTTGCTCCAGCAGGCCGATGGCCGCCTCGGCGGTCTTGCCGTCCGTCTGCTCCTCATCGGTCCCCTCTGCCGCCAGCCAGCTCAACGTGCCGCCGAAACTCTTCTTCCCGTCGATGCTGAAAATTTTGTCCTCGTCGTCCTTGTCCCGCCCTTTGGGATTGATCACCTTCTGCCACGACGGCGGGTCATCGAGCCCGTCCGTGCCGATCTGATTCGGCACGCCGTAGTGATACAGCTTTCCCACCCGCGCCACGAAGTAGCCGTTGTTCTGAAAGAGCTGCGGCATCGTGACGATATCGGGGTTTTTCGTCCGAAACACGAACGCATTGTCGTGCGCCCCCGTCTGGTCCGGCCGCAGCCCTGTCAGGAAGCTCGATCGGCTGGGGTTGCAGAGTGGGAACTGGCAATACGCCCGGTCAAACCGCACACCCCGCTTCGCCAAATCATCAATCCGCGGCGACTTCACCTGCGGATGCCCATAACAACCCAGCGAGTTATTCAGGTCATCCGAGACGATATACAGCACATTCAACTTCTTGGGCTGCTCCTCGGCGAAGCTGAGGGCGGGCCACGCCAAGATTGCCATCGTGCCAAGAATCAAAAATCGCGAGACCATAAAATCGGCTCCTGACAAGAGGCGGCTGGAACGACCGCATTATGGGACTACGACAGAGTTGCCTCAAGCTGGCGGAAGTTATTTCTGCACAGGTCGTTACTTTGGGAATAACCGGCATGAAGCGCGTTTCGACAAGCGGCTGCGTATTTCAGGCCGGCCGGTTCGATACGATTCTGAAGGATCGAATTTCAGGGAGGATCGCCATGCGCGCCAGCCAACTCTTCCGTTTCACATTATTCGTCCTCGCACTAGCCGGGTCGGGCCAAGTCTCCGCCGGTTGGGTGAACGAGTTGGGACGCGATCTGGGATTGGGATGGAGTGACGGTTATCACGCCTATGAGGGTTGTCCGAACTCTCGCATGCGGTCCCAGCCCTGGCAGCGGCGCGCAAGTCGCCAGGGCCCTCAAGAAGAACCGCTGGTTCCCTATCTGGAGCCGGTCCCTGCGCCGCGTCCCGCGCCGGAGGCCCTTCCCTCGGCAAAGACGAGTGCTGCCAATGCCCCCGCGATCAGCCCACAACCGCCTCGCAGCACGCGGCTGCATATCTCGCGGCCGAACTACTAATTTTTTTGCCAACGCATTATCCATGACGTAGGTTTAGATTGCGTCCAGCGCTAGTCGCGCGGGAGGCCCATGCCGTCTAGTGGAGACCGGGGCCGCTAATCCCGCCGTCAGTGAACTGAGCGCCCTCTCGCTGGTGTGAGGGCTCTATGAAACGAATTCTCAAGTTCCTTAACAGATTCCTAGGCGGCGAGGATGGCCCCACCGCCGTCGAATATGCCGTCATGCTTGCGCTCATTGTCGGCGCCGCAATGACTGGAATTACCTCCTTGGGCAACGCCACGATGACGAGCTTCACGGACTCGTCCACGCGGATCGACGCTGCCGTCACGGGGTCATAATTTCGCAAGCTAGACTTGGGCATGATGGATCCCTCCGCAATTGCGCCCGTGCCGGCTGTGAATCAAGGTTCCGCCGCTCCGATCCTGGATCATCTGGCCGCCTGCGCCGCGCAGCTCTATTCACTGCCCTCGGTGGCGGCGCAGGTGCTGCAATTGACCGGCAGCGGGGAGGTCGATCGGCCGGCGCTGAAAGCTTGCCTGGAAAATGATCCCGCCCTGACGACGCGGATCCTCAAAGTGGTCAACAGCTCGTTGTTCGGGCTGACGCGGAAGGTGACCGACCTCGGCCAGGCGCTGGCGCTGCTCGGGGTCAAACCCCTGAAGATGCTGGTCCTGGGATTTTCGCTCCCCCATCAGCTCGTCGCCGAGACGGAAAAGGAAGTGCTCACGGAATACTGGCGGCATACCCTCCTCAAAGCCGCCGGCTGCCGGGAGCTCAGTCGCCGACTGTTTCCCGCGCGCAGCGAAGAGACCTTCACGGCCGGCCTGTTGCAGGACGTGGGCGAACTGGTGCTGATCCAGCAGCTCGGTCCTTCGTACATCCGCTTTCGCGGCCAGGTCCGCAAGGAGCTGCGGCCGCTGCGCGAAGCCGAGTGGCTTGCGCTGGGCTTTGACCATGTGGAACTTTCCGCCCGCTTGCTGACCCAGTGGGGCATGCCCCACTCGTTCATCGCGATCGTCGCGGGGAAGCGCGATCAAGGGGAGCTGGCCCCGGCGGATCGGGCTCTCATCAAAGTGCTGGACGTGGCCGAGCTCATGGCCCGCGTGGTGGAAGGGGGCAATGCCGGCCAGATCGCACTCTCCGCCGTTGCCCTGGACGAGTTGGGGCTGTCCGCCGAGCAGGTGCAAGAGATTCTCAATGTGCTGACGCAGCGCGCCGAAGAGCTGGCCGGCATCCTTTCGCTCGAATTGCCGTCCCGCGCCGAACTTTCCGCCGCGGCCCACGCCCGCCTGGCGGAGACGAGCGCCCAGATGTTGGAAGGAGCCAGCGAGGAAGCACTCCTGGCCGAAATGACCGCGTTGCAATCGCAGTTGCAAGTGGCCGCCCGTCGTCAACTGACGCAGGGAGCCCCGCGGCAGATCGTCCATGCCGCGGAGCTGCCGCGGCCCACAAGCCGGGAATCGCCCTCCGCGCAGGAGCAAGTCTCACTGGACAGCGATCAACAATTATTCGGCGAAGTTGCCGCCGCCATCGCCCGCTGCCGCTGCGACAAGCGGAGCCTGAGCCTGGTCCTGTTCCGGGTGCATGGAGTGCTGGCTCGCGGCGGCGAACCCGATGCGTATCCCGCATCGCAACTCTTGCTGGGAGGCCTCGAGCGCTGGTCTCAAGACCGCGGCGCCGGCTTGGCTCTGCCTCAGAATACCTTCGCCCTCCTTTGGGAATGCTGCACGCGAAACGACGGCCTGCAGCTAGCCCGCCATGTGCTCCGAATGGCGCAGGATAGCTCGCAAACTGCCGAAGGCGCGCTCCCCTCCGGCTGGATGCTCTCCGCCGGCCTGGCGACGCTGGCGCTTCCCCCCCGCAACTTTCCCCCCCACGAGATCATCGCTGCCGCCCAGCGGTGCCTGGCCGGCGCGCTCCTTTCCGGTGGCGGCGCTGTAAAGAGCATTGAGTTCTAAGGCACGGCGCGCGCCGCGTGGTACCTGGCCCGCGCCTCATTTCCCCGCTGCCGGTACAATTCGGCCAGTTTTGACTGGATCTCGGTAAGCCGCGGATTGATGTGAACGGCTTTGAGCAGGGCCTGCTCGGTGGCGGCTTTATTTCCCAATTCGTTCTGGCACTGGGCCATCAACAGCCACTGCATGCTGTGGCGGCGGAGTTTGCCGAGCTGCTCGAGTGTCTGAATTGCTTCCGAATAGCGATGCTGTTGGAACTGCGCGTCCGCCAGCAAGAACAACGCATGGCACAAATCCTGCCCGGTCAGCTCCGAGTCAGTGAGAGCGGACTGTGCGAAGCGCTGCACGCTGGGCATTCCCAACTCGAACCGCAGGCGGGCGAGCCAGGCGTCGACGGTGCCGTCCGCACCTCCGGTGGCGCGCACTTCAGTAAGGAGCGAAAGCGCTTGCCGCTGATATTGCAGACGGCGTGCGGGGACATCTTCCGTGCTCGCGACTTCAAGATATGCCAGCCCCAGCGAACGCTGCTGCTCTTGGCCGCTGGCATGGGAGATTCCAAACATCGGCCGCAACGCGATTGCATCGGTCCCAGTCCCCTTTTTTGAGCCAATATCGCTGCTCGCGGAGGCGGCATGAATCCCGACCCGGTGGTGGGTGAAGGCCAGGTGCGGGATGTCGGTCGAAGTCCGCGGCATGTGGCATGCGACGCAGTCGTTATTCGGACTTTCCTTCTGCCGCCGCTCCGGGCTGACGCGGCAGACGTCCGGCTGGTGGCAACTAACGCAGACCTGGTTGTAGTGCTTGGTCCGCGCCTCGCTTTCCGGTTCGCCATGCGGGCCATGGCAGGTCAAGCAGGAAAAGGTCTTGGTCTTTTGATAACACTTGCTCTGGTGCATTTGCTCGACATGCCCGACAACCGACATCTGGATGTTCGGAGTCTCCAACTCATAGTGCTGAACGAACTCGCCGAGCGGCAGGCCAGGGCGAAAGTCAAACGGAGTCTTGCCCTTGGCAAACACCGCGGCGCTGCCGCGCAAATGGCACTGCTGGCAGACCGCCTCGGAAAGTTCCCGCGTCAAGCGGGCCGGATTGACGATCGTTTCGTCCAAATCCATCGCGGCTGATTGTGCCGCCGTTTTGTCGGTAACATTTTTCCGCTGGTGCAAGTGCAACTCCCCCGGCCCGTGGCACTGCTCGCAGCCGATGGCGGCCTCGGTAATGGTCATTCGATGCAGGCTTTTTCCCTCCGCCTTGATCTGTCCGGCGTGGCAAACCAGGCAGGTCTCTCCCACCTCGCGCTCAAAGCCGCTATGCGTGGGGCGGTCATAGCCGGGGGACATTCCCCAGGCCTTCCGCGACGTGTACCAGGTGATCGGAGACTCCATCAGAAAACCGTCGTCCTCCACCAGGTACGTCAGAGAATGCCGCCCGGATCCGGTGACGTACTTGACCGGATACTCCTGGAGCAGAACTTCCTCTTCGCCCCCCGTCAGCAACAGCTCGCGGTGCCACATCTGGCCATCCTTACGGCGGACTTCGTAACGGGACTTCGACAGAGGGTGGTTAAACGCCCCATCCGCCGGCTCGCGGGAAAGATCAACCGTCGCCATCGATTGCGCCATGCCGGTGTGTGCGAATAACTCGTGCTCTTGCTCATGGCAGGCGATGCACGCCTTGGAGCCGACGTACTGCACCCCCGGCCTCGTGTTTTTGTACGGGCTCGCCGCCGCTGGCTTGATGTCCGGCGCCCTCGTGGCTTCCACCGCGTCCAGTTGTTGATTTTGCGGCCGCTCTTTCGGCGGCTGCTCGTTAACCCTTTGCTTCCACAAGCCCGGAGCATAAACAGCCGCCAGCACCGAGCCGACCAGCACTCCCACCGCCAACAAGAACATCCGCCGCAACCGCCGCGGCCTGGTGGGGACGCGAGAGGACCGCGCAGTTTTTTGGCGTGAAGGCTTCATCGGACTGGCGTGGGAAGAAAGCTGCGAAACGAGAGAGGGCGCCTAGAAGTGCCAGAGTACGATTCTCTCATAACGAACCGCGGGGGCGAGTAGCCGAGGGCGATTTTGGCACGACCTGGCATCCCACCCAGCAGCAATTCCGGGACAGCAGGAGGTCACTTCTGGCCTTTCGCTTGTTCTGTTTCGCGCCCGCCTCCCCTGCCCCCCGTCGTGCTGCCTGTACTAATCTGTGCTTGGGGCGCTATAATCAGGAAGAGACGGCGCGGTGTACTTCGCGCCCCTTTTCCACCGTTGAGCGGCTCCAGCCCCACCTTGGCCGCTTGCTTCCCAAGGATCTCCCAGGCCCACATTCTGTTATGGCTGAAACTTTACCTAGAGCGTCCCTCCTCCGCTGGGGGGTGCGGCTCGGCACCTGGCTGATCATGTTCCTGGTCTGCTTGGGGCTGCATTTTGGGCTTTCCTGGGCCCAGAGTGTCATCTCGCCGGCGGCTCGGAAGAAGGACGCCATCGCCACGTACACGGCCCAGCGCCCTAAGCAGCGGGTGCTGGGGGGAATCGCCCTGGCCCGGCCCTACGGCTGGTTTTTCAAAGTTTCCGGGCCGGATGAGTTGGTTGCCCCGCAAAAGGAACCCCTGAAGACGTTCCTCAAGTCGGTCAAATTCAGCCGTGCCGGCGAGCCCCCGACCTGGACCCTTCCCGAAGGTTGGAAGCAGCAGGAAGGATCGGCGATGCGATTCGCCACAATTCAACTGGGGACCAGCGAGACGCCGCTGGAGATGACCGTCACTCAGTTGCCGATGCGCGATGGCGACGAGACGCAATACGTGCTGGCGAATGTGAATCGCTGGCGTGCGGAGGTCGGCCTGAAGCCTATCGATGCCGCCGACCTGGACAAGCAAACCACCACGCTCAAGGCGGGGCCGCAGGACATGACCTTGGTCGACCTGTCCGCCTACCTCGATGGCACGCCGAGCCAAGGCGATGTATACACCCGGACGATGGAAGAGCTGGAAGAGCTGGCCCGCATGCGCGGCGAGGAGCCGGAGCAGCCGGAAATCAAGTTCACGCTTCCGGAAGGCTGGAAAGAGACCCCTCCTGGGCAGTTCCAGATGTCTCGGTTTGTCGTCGGCGACCCCAAAAACCCCGTGGAGATTTCGATCAGCTCCGCCGGCGGTGCCTTGGCGGACAACATCAATCGCTGGCGCGGACAGGTGGGTTTGGAGCCCATCGACGAGCAGGAATTGGCCTCGGCGCTCGGCTCGACGGAGGTTTTCGGCCTGAAAGCAGGCCAGATTCAGATTGTCGGTCCACCGGGAGAAAAGCAGCAAGCCATCCTCGGCGTGATTGCTCCCTCCGGCCGCACCAATTGGTTTATCAAGCTGAAAGGCCCGGTCAAACCAGCCCTGGAGCAGAAGAAGAATTTTGAGGAGTTTGTGAAGTCGCTGAAGATGGAGTAAATCGTTCGTAGTAACCCGCTTTAGCGGGTTAGGCCTGTGACTACATACTCTTAACCGGCTAAAGCCGGTTACTACAAGCTACCAACTATGTCCGTTACCGCGTTACCTACCGACCAGGCTCTTCCCCGCACGGCGCTGCGGCGTGAGAAAGCCGTCACCGTGGAAAGGGTCTTCTCCTGGGTTCTCCAGGATATGGCCTCCCTGCAATTGACGGTGATCTTGTTTCTGCTGGGAATCTTCGTGATCTGGGTGGGGACGACGGCTCAGGCGGATGCGGACATCTGGCAGGTGGTGGATCGGTACTTCCGCTCGTTCTTCATGGAAGTCTCGTTCAAGTACGTCTTTCCGGCCCAGTTTTTCCCGGCGTTTCTGCACAATCTGCCCGGTAAGTTCTATGCCCCCGGCGGCATGAGCGTCGGACTGATGATGATGCTGAACCTGCTGGCCGCCCACCTGTGGCGGTTCAAGATTCAGGCCTCGGGCACCCGCTTGCTCCTCGGGCTGGGGATGACGTCGCTAGGTGTGCTCATCACGTTCCTTGTCATTGCCAGCGGCCACAATTCGCAGGGGCTGCAAGGAGTGCCGTTTTTCACCTGGGGGCAGATGTGGATTGGCCTGCTGTTCCTGTACATGGCCGGCGTGATCGGGGGCGGAGCCGCCCTGGCCAGTTGGGCGCCGAGCGTATGGAACTGGCAGCGGGGAACGCAGCAGCAGCGGATTATCTTCGGCCTGTGCGCGGGGGTTTTGGTGATCCTGGCCGCCCTGTGGTGCTTCCTGATTTACACCGGCATCCGCGTCCCCGACGAGGGCCTCCGCATCGTCTGGCAACTGATGATGGGCATCCTGGGAACGATTCCCCTCTTGGTCGGCTGCATCATGGTCTTCAAGCAGCGGGGCGGCATCGTGGTGATTCATGCCGGCATCGCCCTGATGATGTTTGGCGAGCTGTTTGTCTCGCTCTATGCCGTGGAAAACCAGGCCCGCATGGCGGAAGGGCAGACCGTGAACTACGTCTACGACGTCCGCAACACCGAGCTTGCCATCACTCGCGAGTTGGGTGACGGACAGGAAGAGATCGTCGCGATTCCCCGCTCCAAGCTGCTCCAGAGCGCCGCGACCGAGACTCCCATTCAAGACGAGAGTCTGCCGTTTGAAGTGCAGGTCGTCAAATACTTTGACAACTCCACCCTCCGCCGCGCCAAGAGCAAAGACAAGCTCCCGTTTACGAAGGGGGCCGCCTTTAACAGCAAGATTGCCCTGGTCGATTTGCCCGCTTCCAAGGGGACCGATAGCGATGCCCCGGTCGATGAAGGGGCGATGTACGTGAAGTTCCTGGCGAAGGGGAGCGGAAAAGATCTGGGAACCTACGCCCTCTCGCAAAAGGTGACCAGCTCCTTTGAAGAGCCGTTCGAGGATCAGGTGACAGTCGGAAAAGAGAAATATGGCGTTTCGCTGCGGTTCCAGCGGAGCTACCGGCCGTATTCACTCCGCCTCGTGGATGCCCGCGGCGACAAGTTCGCCGCCAGCCAGATCACTAAGAACTTTTCCTCGGACGTGCATCTGGTCGACCCCACCCGCAACACGGACCGCTCGGTCCATATCTGGATGAACAACCCGCTCCGCTTTGCCGGCGAGACGTTCTATCAAAGCGGCTTTGGGTCGCTGAGCCAGACGAAGGACTACACCATCCTCAGCGTCGTCACCAACACCGGCTGGATGATTCCGTACGTAGCCTGCATGATCGTGGCAATTGGGCTGGTCTCGCACTTTCTCATCACGATATCTCGCTTCTTACGAGAGACGCTGCGATCTGACGTATTCCGATGGATAGACCTATTAATTGGTGGCGCAATAGGAACGATGTTATGCGGCGTCTGGCTCAGCTACTGGATGTCGCCTCCAAAGTTCACGAACAAGGAAATGAACCTCGCCGGCTTCAGCCGCCTGCCGGTGCTGGACGACGGCCGCATCAAGCCAATGGATTCGCTCGCCCGCAACAGCGCCCGGACCATGTCCGGCAGCTTTTACGAGCGGGTGAAGAACGACGACGGCAAACGAACCGCTGCCGTGGAATGGCTGCTGGATACGATTACCGCTTCGCCTGCCGCCAAGAAGTACAAGCTCTTCAAAATCGAAAGCCCCGAAGTGGTGGAAACGCTCGGTCTGGAAGCTCGGCCCATGGACTGGTGCTACTCGATCGAGGAAATCGGCGGCAACCCGCTGGCAGTGCTGTTTCGCCTGGAAAACCCGCCCAAAGAGGATGTGGACCTCGCAGCGTTAATGAAGGAGTTTGAACGCAGCAAGTACAGCACCTTCGTCAAGGAAGCCGAAGCCGCTGCCGCCCTCCGCCGCAAAAAGGAGCCTGTCAGCGACTATCAGGGACAACTCCTGAAACTGGCCGACCGGCTGGAAAACTACCGCAAGCTGGTGCATTCCTTCGAAGTGGTCATGCTGCCCCCGCTGCCTACTGAAGAGGAAGTGAACAAGGATCCGACGCTGCAAGAACGTTGGCAAGCGGTGTTCCAGAGGGCCAACCAGCGGATCGACGCCATCCGCGACGACAAGCCGGTACACCCGGTAGCCATGGCCGAGAGCGAAACCCGCAAAGACCGCTGGCAGCCGTACCCCATCGCCATGCGGGACGTGCAGAAGGCCCAGATGTTTAGCGAGCTGAGAAAGAAGCGTCCCGACCTGGACTTCCCCGGCGAGGAACCCGACCAGGCAACCTCCCACTTCTACCGGATGCTGGAAGGTTACCGGGCGGGCGATGCGGAGCAGTTCAACGATTCGCTGCAAAAGTACCAGGCCGAACTCAGCAAACGTCCGCCCGAGGATTACTCCGCGTTCAAGGTGAACCTGGAAAACCGCTTCAATGGCGTCTCGCCGTTCTTCATGGGAATGTTCCCCTATGCCTTGGCGTTTCTGGTCGGCGTGGCCGCCATTCCAGTCTGGATTCTGATCCCCCGGCTGCGGATGCCGCTCAACTGGACGGCGTTCACGCTGGTGGTCCTGACGCTAGCCGTGCATACGCTGGCGCTCGGGCTGCGGATGTATATCTCCGGCCGCCCGCCGGTGACCACGCTCTACTCATCCGCCATTTTCATCGGCTGGGCGGGTGTGATTTTCGGGGTGGTGATTGAGCTGATTTACCGACTAGGAATTGGAAACATCCTGGCAGGGGTGATGGGCTTTGCGACGCTCTTCATCGCCTATCTGCTTTCCCAGGACGGTGAAACCATGCCGCAACTCGCGGCAGTGCTCGATACTCAGTTCTGGTTGGCAACCCACGTCGTCTGCATCACGCTGGGCTACGCGGCCACGTTTTTCGCGGGTTTCGCAGCCATCGTGTATGTGGCCGCCGAGCTTGGCTGCTTCGGTTTCGCCTTCGTGCGCAAGGCTGTCACAGGCCCGGGTGAGCACGGCCAGCAGGTTCCCGCGACGCAGCGGCCGGACTGGTTCTTCAAGGCGATCGGGAAGATTGTGTACGGCATTATCTGCTTCGCCATCCTGTTCAGCTTTGTGGGGACGGTGCTGGGAGGGTTGTGGGCGGACGATTCGTGGGGCCGCTTCTGGGGCTGGGATCCCAAGGAGAACGGGGCCCTGATCATCGTGCTGTGGAATGCGGTGGTGCTGCATGCCCGCTGGGGAGGTCTGGTGAAGGAACGGGGCCTCGCCATCCTGGCCATCGGCGGCAACATCGTCACCGCCTGGTCTTGGTTCGGCGTCAACCAGCTCGGCATCGGCCTGCACAGCTACGGCTTCAATAAGGAGCTGGTGCAGATCCTGTGCGGCGTGGTCATTGCCCATCTGCTCATCATTGGGATCGGGGGCCTGGGCCTCTTGCTGACAAAGTGGTGGTGGAGCTATGCTGCCGGAGAGGAACGGGAGAAAGTCCCGGCATAGTTGCCCGCTCACTCCGTGAGCGGGAATCGGCTTGGCCTCATTTTTGCCCTCTCACAACGAGCGGGCCGTGCCTTGCCCTCGTGGGGTAGGCTTCCAGCCTGCCCTGAAACCACCTTTGACCAGCGGAGCCAGTCATGCCTTTCACCCTTCCCCCCCTCCCCTACCCCGCCAACGCCCTCGAGCCGCACATCGACGCCCGGACGATGGAAATCCATCACGGCAAGCACCACCAGGCCTACATCACCAACGTCAACAACGCCATCGCCGGCACCGAATTCGACAATGTGCCCGTCGAGAAGCTGATCGCGGACCTCTCGAAAGTGCCGGAGAACATCCGCCCGGTCGTCCGCAATAACGGCGGCGGACACGCCAACCACACGCTCTTCTGGACGGTCATGGGCCCCGGAGCCGGCGGCGCTCCCACCGGCGACCTCGCGACCGCCATCAACGCCGCCTGCGGCAGCTTCGACCAGTTCAAGGAACAGTTTGCCAAAGCCGGCGCGACCCGCTTCGGCAGCGGCTGGGCCTGGCTCTCCATGTCCGGCGGGAAGCTGAGCGTGGAAAGCACGCCCAACCAGGACAGCCCGCTGATGGAAGGCCGCACTCCGGTGCTCGGCCTCGACGTGTGGGAGCACGCCTATTACCTCAACTACCAGAATCGCCGGCCCGACTACATCGCCGCCTTCTGGAACGTCGTCAACTGGAACGAAGTCGCCCGCCGCTTCGCGGAAGCGACCAAGAAGTAGAAGGTGGGGTAGGCTTCCAGCCTGCCCGTCACCGCATCACCCACCCGCCATCCACATTCATCGTCTGCCCGGTAATATTCTTCGCCCGCTCGCTGGCCAAAAACACAGCGAGCGCGGCGATGTCTTCAGGCGTCTGCCAGCGGCCGAGCGGGCAGACAGCCTTCACCTTGCTTCCCGCCCACTCGTCATAGCTCAGCCTTGCTTCCACCGGCTGCTGGTCGTGCCAAGCTTGCCAGACGGCTCTGTTGAGCGGCGTCTGGACCATGCCGGGACAGATGGCGTTCACGCGAACGTTATGCCTGGCCAGGTCCTTCGCCGCACACTGGGCGAAGTTGATCAGCCCGCTCTTCGCCGCGCTATACGGCGGATCGGTCTGCGAGCCGATTTGCCCGGCCACCGACGAGATGAACAACATCGTCCCTTGCTTCGCCTCCGCCATCAGCGGCCCCACCGCATGAGCCGCGTGTACCGCCCCCATCAGGTTCACCTCGAGCACCCGCTGCCAGTCCGCCGGCTCCAAATTCCAGAATGGAAACCCAAACTTGCCGCTTCCCATCCCAGCCGCATAGACCAAGTGCCGCGGCCGGCCAAGCTGCCGCTGGATGTCGGCCACTGAGCTTTGAACCTGGGCATAGTCCGTCACATTGCAGACGAGGCCCACCACCTGAGCCCCGGTCTCCTTGCCAATCTCCGCCGCCACTTGCGCCGTGGAACTGCTCCGGTCCAAAATCGCCACGTTCGCGCCTTCCGCCGCGAACTCCCGCGCGATTGCCCGGCCAATGCCGCTGGCTCCGCCGACGATGAGGACGACGTGATTGTGGAGTTGCAAGTCCATAGATAGTTGGCAGGCAAGGCGAGGAGGCGACGTTTAGCCTTTTCTGATTGGCTGAGGTAGAATAATTGACGGAGCCAGGAGGATAAAGTATGACTGCCACGCTGGAAACTGCCCTGCGGACCCTCAAACTCGAGCCGGGGCGCGTCTACACCTACCACGTTGACGACGTTTGGGTTGAGCTAAGAGTATCAGGAGCACCTCCCGTGCTGTGGCCAAATCCAATCTCGGAAGAGGATATCATGCTTGACCCAGGGGTCGAGCTGACGGGACGTTTTGCAGGAAAAACAGTTCGCGCCGTACCCGGCGTTTTTCCGCTCCCTGATTCGCCCAAAATCCCCGAGGATGAGGAATGATCTACTCGCGTCCTGAAGCTGACGCCCTCGTTGATCAGGGGGACATTATCGATGACTGCCCGATCCTCGTCCTCGGTAAGTTCGATGCGCCGACTCTCGAATTCGAGGTCGTCTCGCGGCTATTTCGCGTGCTTGTTCTCACTCAGGCTTGTGACCTCGCAAACCGAAAGGTATCGATGGCTAATGTGGCGCTAGTTTACAGCGCTGAAGACCTCATCGAAAAAGGGGTGCTCAAGGCCGCGGAAGTCCGCGGACCAATCCGGGCTGGGCGGGTCTTTGGATATTACTTTCTCAGCCGGAGTCCTGCGCACGGCTTGCCGGAGTCGGTCATCGATCTGCGCAGCGTGCATACAGTTCCCTTGGACTATTTGGAAGTTCTCTGCCAGGCAGGACGGCGACTTGTGCGAATTGAGCCGTTGTACCGCGAGCATCTCAGCAAGCACTTCGCGGACACGTTCAGTCGAATTGGACTTCCACTACCGCACGAGTCCGTTTAGTCGCCAAGAAACACCAAAGCGCAGGAGGCACGAGCCATTTTCCAAGCTCTTGCCATCCCGCGCTGATGAGTTGGGTTGAGTCCCGGCAACAGGTGCTGACTACTTGTCTTTCTTTTTCTTCCCGCCGCCCAGCTTGACCTTTTCGCGCTGTTCGGGGGTCAGCACCTCCGACACGGCGCTGCGGAAGGCGGTCTGAGCTTCCCGCATGGCCTTGGTCGCTTCATCGTAAGCCTTCTTCTGGTCGTCCGTGAGCTTCATCGCGGTCAGCGATTCTTCGTCGGCTTCCTTCTTCTTCTTGCCGGCGGCTTTGGCCGACTTCTGGGCCTCGCCGCGGGCCTTGCGCTGCTCTTCGGTCAGGCTGGCGGAGACCTTTTCGCCCGCGGCTTTGAGCTTGGGGCCTTGCTCGGTGTAGATTTTCTCCAGCTTTTCCTTCTGTTCCGACGTCAAATCCAACGACGCCAATTGATTCTTGATTTGAGCGGTTAAGTCCGCTCCCTTCTTGCCCTTCTTGTCCTTCTTTTCATTTTGGGCGCCGAAAGCGACGCCGATCAGGGCGAGGAGGCCGAGCGCAAAAAACAGTCTGGTCATGGTCTTCATACAAAACTCCGGGAGGGAAAAAGTAAAACGCGCTGCGCGGAATGTGATGAGCGAATGCTCCCGCGCTCGATTGCTAATAGTTACGATGCGCGTCCCTGCGGATTATTGTCTTCCTTCAACCAGTCGAATAAGACACGCCCACGCAAAGCCGTGGGCGTGCCACCCGAATTTCGCCGCTTGCGAATTACGAGAACAGTGCCGGTATCACGTTGCCGTCGCGGACGATCATGATCGGCCGGCCGGTGTTGGTGTGGTATTCCTTGGTGTGGTCGATGCCCAGAGCGTGGTAAAACGACGCGGCCACGTCGGCCGGCGAGAAGCCTTCGTTCTTGGGCATGGTTGCCTTGTCGTCGCTCTTACCGAGAACCTGGCCGCCCTTGATGCCGCCGCCGGCCATGATCATGAACATGCACCGCGGGTAGTGGTCGCGGCCCCCTTCCGGCGAGCGCTGGTTGAGCTTGGGCGTACGGCCGAATTCGCCGGTGACGAAAACCGCCGTGCTTTCGAGCAGGCCCTTCTGCGACAGGCCGTTGAGCAGCGCCGACAGGCCGGTATCCAGCGTCGGGCAGAGTTTCGTCTTGAGCGTGGTGAAGTTGGTGCCGTGGGTGTCCCACCCGCCGAGCGAGATGGAGCAGAAGCGGACGCCCGATTCCACGAGCCGCGTTGCCAGCAGGCAGCTCTGGCCGAAGCCCTCGCTGCCGAAGGGCTCGGCGAATTTGGGGTTTTCCTTGCTGATGTCGAAGGCGTCGCGGGCCCGCCGGCTGGAGATGATGGCATGGGCCTGCTCGCTAAAGCGGTCCAGGCCCGTCAATAGCTGGCTATCCTTTTCGACGCCGGCGAAAGTCTTGTCGAGATCGGCCAGCAGGTTCTGCCGCCGCTCGACCTCTTCAATGGTCACGCCGCCGGAGAGCGAGATCCCGCGGACGTTGAACGGCTGGCCGGGGCGGGGCGTGCTGCCGGTGTTGAGGGCCGCATATTGCACGCCGAGGAAACCCGCCCGCTGGCTGCTATTGGGGATGGCGACAAACGGCGGCAAATCCTTGGGGGCGGTGGCCTGGTTTTCCTTGGTGAAGACGACGCCATAGCCGGGGTATTCCAGCGAAGGAATCGGCCGGTTGCCGGAGTTGACGTACTCGGTGCCGAGCTCGTGGGCCCCGAGCGTGTGCGTCACGCCGCGAAGCAGGGCGAACTTGTCCCCGCACTGGGCCAGCTTGGGCAGGTGCTCGCTGATTTCCATGCCGGGGACGTTCGTCTTAATCGGATTGAACGCGCCGCGGTATTCCGCGGGAGCGTCCGGCTTGAGGTCGAACGTGTCCATGTGGGACGGACCACCGTTCAGGTTGATGAAGATGGCCGAGGTCGCCTTCGCCCCCTGCACCTCTCCGGCAGCGGCCATGCGGAGAAAGCCGGAAAGGGACAGACCCGCGCCGACAGCGCCAACCTTGAGAAAATCGCGGCGGGTCGCGCCATCGCAGGTGAGGGAAATCGCCATCGTTAGCTCCTTGAGAATTGCAGGGAATGATTTTAGGGGGAAGTTCGTAGTAACCCGCTTTAGCGGGTTAGCTAACCGGCTGAAGCCGGTTACTACGAGCGTTAGTGGTTGACGATGAATTCCTTGGTATTGATCAGCGTCCAGAGCAGCCCCTTGGCTCCTTCCAGCGGGCTGGAAGCGGAGGCCAGGTACTCCGTGCAACGGTTCATTTCTTCCGGTGAAGGATAACGGCTGAGGGTCCGCAGGTAGACCTGCTTCACCAACTCGGGCGCGTTTTCCATCGGCTCGGGCTGGGGAGCCGTTAGCTCATCCAGAATCTTGGTCAGTTCCGCCAGCCGCGTTTGCAGCTTCTCGGCCTGCTCCTTGTTGTCCTCCTTGACGGCCCGCTCGATGCGGTTGTTCAACTTGGCGACTTCGCGGCCGATGTTGGCAACCTCCTGGGCCTTCTTGGCCGGATCCAGCTTGGGGCGGAACTTTTTGGAAAGGTCGTCGGCCCAGGTTTCCTTGCCGCCATTGATTTGGGATAGAACCTGGTTGTCATTCTGCAGGAAGACGGTCTGCAACAGGCTGGCTTCCATCGAGCGGTCGCAGTCGCAGTTGCTCTCGCGGATGTTGCGGCCAAAGACCGTCAGGGCAAAACCAGCGTTCCCGGCGCGGTTTCCTCCGCCGTTCTGGGCGCTTGATCCAGCAATGGAAATGGCCCGGCCCTTGAGCTCCGAACGCATCGTGGCGGCTTTGGCGTCGGATGCGGTGGCCATCTGAACGGCGTCGTAGGCCACTTCCGCCGGCAAGCGCCGGGGAACGGCCCGGCTGAAGTTGCGCTCATCCTTGGCGTTCGTATCGTTGGGCTGCCAGGTGAGCTGATACGTGCGGCTGTTCAAAATCTCGCGGTGCAGCCACTTGATATCGAATTTGTGCTCGAGGAAGCCCGCCGCCAAATAGTCGAGCAGCGGCTTGTTGCTCGGCGGGTTCGCCAGGCTGAGGTCATCCGCCGGCTGCACGATGCCGACGTTGAAGTAGTTAGCCCAAACGCGGTTGACGAAAGCCTTGGCAAAGTAGGGGTTGTCCTTGCTCTTGAGCCAATCCATCAGCGGCGTGCGGGCGTCCGCCACTTCGTTCAGGTTCATGTCCTCGCCGCCGAGAATTCGGGCCTTGGCCTGCGGAACAGGGCGATTGCGATTCGGCTTGCCGTTGTCGGGCCGCTGCCGTGCCTCTGGCCTGGGTGCCGTCACGGACAGTTCGCCGAACGGAACGGTCAGGCCCTGTTTGAGCTTCGCCGGCAGTGCCCGTCGAATGTCGTTGCCTCCCATTTTCTTGTCCACGGGAATTTCCAGTTTGGCGAGGATCTCCTTGTACTGCTCCTGCGATTCCTTATCCGCGGCCCCGTTCTGCCGGAAAGTGATGCGAGTGAAGAACCCCTTGAACGCATCAAAATCGTCCTTCGACCACTGGTCGAACGGGTGCTTGTGGCACTGGGCGCACTGGATGCGAATTCCCAGGAAGGTGTAGGCAAAACCAATCGCCCGCTCTTCCGGCTGGCGGAGATTGTTGCGGGCCCAGTAGTAGGGCATGCTGTCCTTGTCGGCGAATTTCTTTTCCGAATTCGGATGATAAATCTCACTCATGTCCTGGCAGAACTCGGCGTAGCTTTGTCCCTCCTTGCGGCTCTTGGCGAGTACGATTCCCTCCACGATTTGGTCGTACGGGGCATTTTCCGCGACTCGCTTGTAGATCCAGTCGTACCAGATCTGGGCGGTGCCCCCCTGGATGGGCATCGTGTTGTTCAGCGCCCGGTCATTGTTGCCGGTGTAATCGCAAAGTTTTGTCGTCCACCAGGCGGCATAGGCCGGGCTGGCGAGCAATTCTTCAATCTTGGCGGCCCGCTTCTGCGACGAACTATCCGCCAAAAAGGCCTCGACCTCGGCGGACGTAGGCAGCGTGCCGGTAAGGTCCAGGCTGACGCGGCGGAGGAATTCGGCATCGCTGGCGAGGTCCGAGGGAACGACGCCCAGCTTGCGGAGCTTCTCAATGACCAGCTCGTCTACCTTGTTAAAGGTTGCAATCTGCGGGTATTTGTCGCCGAACTTGTCGCTCACGGGACGGATGACCGGCACCGGCACAACGGCGTTGTCATAGGAAATAACGACGTGCGTATCGCCCGGCTCGGTCGCGGTCACGAGGCCCAGCTCGGAAATCTTGCCGACCTGGTCGCTATTGGACACAAACCGGCAGAGGGGCGTGACATCCTCGCGCGTGCCGTCCGGCCAAACCGCTATGGCCTTGAGCTGTACCGTTTCGCCCGACTTGCTAAACAGGATTTCGCTCGGGGTCACTTCCAGGCGGACGAGCTTCTGCACGTCCTTTGCCGCATCGAATTTCGAGCCCCCTTCCACCCAGCGGCGGAAGACGTTGTATTCCCAGCTATCTTTCTTAAAGCGCTCGCCCCCTTCGTGCAGTTCCTCGCTCGTCGGTTTGGTCAGGATGAGGCTGTCGAGCGGGCTGTCCTTGTTCACCCGCGGCTTGTCGCCCACGGTCAAGGACTCGTGGTCCGCTTTGAAGTCGTATCCGAACAGCGAGAGCCGAAAGCCGCCGCGCCCCTGGAACGAGCCGTGGCAGGAGCGGCCGTTGCAACCGAGCCGGCCGAAGAGCGGGCTGACGTGGCGTTGGAACGAGGGTTCCTCGGAAACGTCATCCGGGACGAACCGCTGACTGACGGGTAAAAGCTCCTGGGGAGCCGCCGCTTGATCGTCTCCGCGAGCCGTGCTTCCACGGACAGTGGCGAGCAAGCAGGCGGCCCCCAGGCCGCCAAGTGTCAGGAGGAGAGTGCGAATGGACATGGAGGTCGTTCCTTCTGGGGTGGCACGCCCACGGCTTGGCGTGGGCGTGATGTCTACTTGTCGGGTTGACTCACCGTGGGCTTGGTTGGTTTTTTATTTCCCGGCCTGGGCCCACTCTTGGTTACCTTCACTCTATTCTTGGAATCAGCGGCGGATTTCGTCAGCACCTGCAACTGGTTTTCCACAATCTTCTGCCGCTCGTTTTCCAGCCGGCTCAAGTCTTGCTCGATTCTAGTGAGCCGGTCCTGAGCGCGTTCTTGCTCGCGCTTGAGCAGGGCGGAACGCACATCCATCTGCTCATTGAGCAGGCTCCGCAGTTGACTGCGAATCTCTTCCTTGTCCCCCATCGCCAGGTGGGCCGTCCAAAGCTGAATCCGAGACTTGATGGTCCAGGCCTGGATTTCCAGTTCGTATTGCTTACCGTCACGAGCCTTGACTTGGCCAATCCGTTCGGCATCGCGGGAAAGTTCACGAATCGCCCGTTCGTAGTCCTTGCGGCGGTTATCGCGCAGATGATTCAGCAGCTCCTTAAGCTCGGCGTGATTCTGCTGCACGAACGTCATGACAGCCGCTTCCCGCTCGGCGGTAATGGGAAGTTCGTTCTTGTTCTTGGCGGGTGTTTGCTTCTCCGGTACGGCAGGTTTTTCCACCTTTTCCTGCGCGGCAACGCCGCCCACAAGCAGCAGAGCCAGCAGCGAAATGGTAAGAATTAACTTCACGAACTAGTTCTCCAGCACTTCGTCGTCCCAAGATTCATCCGGTTTGCCGTCGCCATCGCCATCGTCCTCAACCTTGCCGCCGCTCAGGCTGATGACGCCCGCCGTCATCCAGGAGGGTGCGGTATCAGGCTCCGCAACATCCAGTACCGGTCCTGTTTCAACGGGATCATCAATGGCTGTCGGCGTCGCCTCAACAGACCGCGCCGCCGTCCATATTTCAGCCAGCTCCGAAGTCCCCGTCTTCGGCCCCTGCATATTCCACCAGACCGCGCCGGCAACCGAAGCTGCCGCGGCTCCCGCGCCAATCCAGCCGATGCCATAGACCCACGACTTGCGGCGGTCCGTCCGGGCTGCTGATTCGACCAGTTCGACGTCGTGAGACTCCGCTAGCGCGACGGCTTGGGTCAGCTCGACCGCGCGGGCCACTGCCTCCCGAGCGACCTGGCTTGTTTCCAGCTCCGCTTCGAACGCGACAGCGTCTTCGCCGGTTAGCTCCCCGGCGATGTAGCGAAACGCGAGCCACTCGCGGTCACTCTCGGGTTGATAATCAATTCCACTCACTGCTTATCTTCCAGTTTGGTCTTGAGCTTCATCAGCGCCGTTCTCATGCGGCCCAGCGCGGTTCCCAAAGGGATGCCGAGCTCTTGGGCGATGACGGCAAACGTCTTTTCCTCGTAAATTCGCATCCGCACGATCTCGCGTTCCTCCGGGCGGAGGGTTGCGAGGGCGGCCTTTACCGCATCCACAGCCTCAAGCCCAATGGCACGCTCCTCCGCGGAAGGGGGAGCCGCGGCACCCTGCCAAGCGACCTGGCGGAACACCTTGTCTCCAACGGCGGCCCGCCTTCGGAACGCCATCGCCTCGTGAAAGGCGACCCGAAACAGCCAGGCTTTGCGGGTTTCCTCCCGGGTTTCGTGCCCCCGCTCGACCAGCTTGGCAAAGGTGGCCTGAAGGCAGTCCGCCGCGAGGGAACTTTCTCGCAGCACCCCCTGCAAAAACCGCCGCAATTCCTCACCGTGCTCGGCATATAGCGCCGCCACCACCTCGGACGATAGCTGCTCGCAAGTTGCGTGGGGCTCTTCCGCGGGTGACAACGTCGCGCTCCCTGCCGCGGCCGGCGGCATGTGGCGGCTTTCAGGAATTAGATGCGTAACCGGGGGCGATTATTGGCAGTTCGCACCACAACCACTACCTTGTAGACATAAGTCTCTACACGTCAATGACTTACGGCATAGACACACGATTCCACAAAATCGCCATTTAGGAATTTACCGCAGAGCTCGCGGAGGGACGCAGAGAAAGACAGTGGATTGCCTTTGCATTTTCTCCGCGCCCCTCAGCGTCCTCCGCGGTTTATTACTGCCATTGTTTCAGAGTCGAACGTCTGCCGGGTTCAATCAGCCTCCGATATAATTCCCCCTTTCCTCCGCCGCAAGACGCCCTCCGCACCGCCAGCCACCGTAGATTCAAGCATCCCGTCTCAAATTTCAAATTTCAAATCTCAAATCGCCCGATGCTCATCGGCCCCATCTTCACCCGCGAGCTCGCCATCGCTCCCCGCCGGCCGGCTCATTACATCTATCGCACGGCGTATCCGCTGGTGCTGTTCGTGGTGATGTGTACCGCTTGGCTGGTGATGGTGGGGACGCAGAACGTCCGCAACGTGGGGGACATCGCCCGCTTCGGCTCGAAGCTCTTTTGGATGCTCGCCCTGCTGCAACTCGCACTGCTTTCTTTCCTAGCCGCCCAGTCAGCCGTCAGCGGCGTGGCTCAGGAAAAAGACAAGCGGACGATGCTCCTGCTGCTGATGACCCGGCTCTCGAACCATGAGTTGGTCCTGGGAAAGCTCTTCGCCAGCCTGCTCGACGTCTTCGTGATGCTGCTCGCCGGTCTCCCCATCTTCATGCTGATGACCCTCTTCGGCGGCATTTCCGTGGAGCAAGTCTTGCGCGTCTTCGCCGTCACGCTGGCCACTATCCTGGCCGCCGGCAGCCTGGGTTCCACGGTGGCGCTCGGCCGCGAAAAAACCTTTCAGTCGCTCGCCATCACGGTCTTGGTTCTGGTCGTCTGGCTCGGTGCGTGGGAAGTGATTGCTACTCAATTCGGGGATCTGGAAATCGCCGGCGCTCGCGTGACGACGCTGGCGACTGCCGCCAGCCCGGGGCGGGCCATTCTCGCCGCGGTGCATCCTTATGGAAGCGCTTCCACCGGGCTGCTCGCCGGCGAGAGTCTCTACGTCCTCTTTGCCGCCACTGCCGCGGCTCTGCTCAACCTGGGCGGAATTGTCATGCTCCGCGTCTGGAACCCGGGGCGCGAGGTTTACTTCGGCCAGAGTGAAGAGACCGCAGCGGGCATCTTCAGCGCGGACCACGATGTTAAGGAACTAGAAACTCGCCAGGCTGCGGGAAACGTCACCAAGGAAGTTGCCGACGCAGCCCGCGCAGCCCATGTCGACGCCCGCATCCGCAGCGTCAGCCACAAAAGCCGCGAGGTTTGGGATAACCCCGTCCTGTGGCGGGAGATGTGTACCTGGGCCTACGGCCGCAAGGTCGTGTTCATCCGCCTCGGCTATCTGCTCCTGTTTGGGATGGCCGCTGCCGGCATTTATTTTCAGGTCGCCAGCGGGGCGGCTTTGGCGCGGAGCGGCAGCGGGGAAATCATCCCGGCAGCAGCCTGGGCGCTAGCGCCGTTTTTCCTGGTGAGCCTGGTCATCGTCAACGCCCTGGCCGTGACGAGCATCACCAATGAGCGGGACGGTGGAGCGCTTGATTTGCTCCTCGTCACTGACCTGACCCCCAAGGAGTTCATCTTCGGCAAGATGCTGGGTGTGGCTTACGTCACCAAGGAAATGATTGCCTTGCCGCTGGCCTTGTGCGTGTATCTCTGGTGGGCCGGCGGGCTATCGCTGGAAAACTTGTTCTATCTGCTGGTAGGCCAGGTGGTCATGAATTGCTTCGTCATCATGCTCGGCGTGCATTGCGGCCTGACCTACGCCAACAGCCGTTCCGCCATCGGTGTGAGCCTGGGCAACGTCTTTTTCCTGTTTCTCGGCGTGGTCACCCTCATCGCGCTGATGATTTCCTTCAGCGGCTCCTTCCAGACGCAGCTCGGGCCGTTCCTGACGTTCATCGTGGGGGGCTTCGTCGGACTGCTGGTGACGCTCGGCGTCCGCAACCCCTCGGCCGCAATCGGCACGGCCTCCATCATCCTTCCCTTTGCCACGTTTTTCGCCGTCACCAGCTTCCTGGCCGACCACTGGGCCCAGGTCTTCATGGTCTCTTGCTTCGCCTACGGCTTCACGACCGCCGCGATGCTGATTCCGGCCCTGTCGCAGTTTGACGTGGCGATGGGGAGGACGAAGGGCGGGGCGGAGGAATAGGGCGGAAATCAGACTTGAGATTTGAAATCTGAGATTTGAGACAGTTTCAAATCTCAAATCCTAAATCCTAAATTGCCCCGCAGTTTACGTCAGCGCTTCCCTTTGTGCCCATTCTTGCTCGCGCGCGACTTTCGCACCGCAAATATTTCTCGAACCGGCAGAGTGAAGCCGGGCAGAACTTTTCCTCCGTCCAGCGTTCCTTCTAGCGGCACAATCTTACTGCGGGTCAGTGATGTATAGACCGTAACCGTCTTGGCGACGGGATCGACGTACCACACCAGGCGAACGCCGGCACTAAAGTACTCCCGCAGTTTGCGGGACATTTCGCCGGCCGAATTGCTTCGGCTCAAGACTTCCACGGCCAGATCAGGGACGATTTCCGGCGCGGCGTCATCGGGAATCTCGCCGCCGGGGAAACGGCCCCAACTAACGAAGGCCACGTCTGGCATCCGAACCTGATTTCCGGGAAAGAGAATCATTCCATCTGGCCCGGTGATGACGCCCAGTTCACTCTTGGCGACAAAATCTCCAATAATTCTGATTAGCACCACTGCAATTTGCGATTCATGGAATCCCATGGTCTTCTCCACCAGAACTCCGTCCACCAACTCGCAGAGGCGGTCTTCGTGTGCGTCGATTTCCACGACGTCATTAACAGTCGCGGTTCCCGGCGGCGGGTTCATGCGAATGCGATCCAAAGGTACGCCGCCAAGCCGCTCGATTAGTTCGGCAAGGTTGCGGAGCTTCGGGGTAGGTGTGGCAACTGGCACAAGCGACTCCCAGAGCGTTTTGCTTAAACGTGAGGTTGATGGTATTAGGCGGTTGCACTCAATTCTATCATATACCGCGAGAAACTGTTTCGCGGAACCCTCTCCCGTTTTACAATGGAACGCGGAACCAGAGAAAGGATGGACTCGCGGGGCGGCTGGGGAAGGTCATCGCGCGGGCTCAAGGCACTTCTATGAATGCGTCTCGCATTGGACCCTTCGCGCTGGAAGAGAAGCTGGGGGGACCGCAGTCCAGCGTCTACCGGGCCATTCATTTGCAGCAGCGGCGGCAGGTGGCGCTCAAGGTCTTTTCGATTCCGCTGGCCGCAAATCAGCTTGTCCGCAATGAATTCTCGGACGAAATGGCCCTGCTCAAGCGGCTGCAAGTGCCGCAGGCCGTGAAGTGTTTTGGCGGCAACCTGGAAAAGAGCCACGGCTACCTCGCGCTGGAAATTGTCGAGGGGGAAACGCTCGCGGTAGTCGTCAGCCGTCGCACGCGCCTGGCCTGGGAACAGGCCGTCGATTTCGCCGAGCAGATCACCATCGCTCTGCAAGCCGCCCATGAGTTGGAATTGACTCATCACGATCTCGTTCCCGACAAAATTCTCGTCACGGCAGACCAGCGGATCAAGGTTCTCGACTTCCGCCGCGATCGGGCCAAGAATCCGTTCTGCCACTCTTCGCAGAAACGGACCGAGGACCGCCTGGCGTTTCAAGCCCCCGAGCAGATTCGCGGCGATGCCGCCGGGCCCAAGGCCGACCTCTATGCCCTCGGCTGCTTGCTGTTCTTCATGCTGACCGGGCGTCCGCCCTTTGAAGGGAGCGCGGAAGAGATTGCTCACAAGCAGCAGCACGAAGTGCCACCGCGGGTTTCCACGCTGGTTCTCGATTGCTCCATCTGGCTCGACCCGCTCGTCGCCCAGCTTTTGGAAAAAGAGCCAGCCCGGCGGCCCTATTCCGCCGGCGCGGTGCTGCTTGCCTTGCAAGAGACCAGGAAGCGAAACGCAGCCGGGGGCGGCGTCACGCAGCATGCTCTCGGGGGCCTCAGCTCCCTGAAAATGGATGTGAATAAGGACGAAGTCCGCCGGCTTGTCGGCCGCAAGGCAGCCGCGGCCGCCGGTCACGAAGTAGCCAGAAATGAAACGCCGCTCTACGAGCGTCCTTGGGTCATCGCCACGGCATTGTCGCTGGCGCTGGTCGGACTGCTCTCCGTTCTCACCTGGTCGCTCTGGCCGATGAGCCCCGACAAGATGATTGCCGAGGCGGATCGGCTGATGGCCTCGGACGACCCGACGCAGCAGCGGGAAGCGGAGTTTGCCTATCTCCGCCCGCTTGTCGATCGCTATCCCGGAACCGAATTTGCCAGCCGGGCCCAAGAGCATCTCGATGTCATCGAGATGAACCTCGCCGAAAATCGCGTGAAGAAGCTGCACAAGCTCGGCCGCGAGCCCAACATCGAAGCCGCCCGGCTGTACCTGGAAGCGTCCAAGTTCGAGGAATTCGGCGACCGGGTCACCGCCCTCGACAAGTACCAGAGCATCGTGGACCTGATCAAGCCCGAAGGGGACGACCGGCTGTACGTCCTGCTCGCACGGCGGGAGGCGGGCCGACTCAAAAACGACAAGTCCGCCGTCGCGGACGAGCGGGGCAAGTTCATCGACCAAAAACTGGCCCAAGCGGAGCAGTTGCAAAAGGACGGAAAAGTCTTGGAGGCCCGCAAAATCCTGACCGGCATCGTGTCGCTCTACGGCGATAACGCGGAATATGCCCCGTTTGTGACCAAGGTCCAGAAACGGCTGGAAGAGCTCTCGAAAAAGTAAGTGGGGTAGGCTTCCAGCCTGCCCAGAGAAAACCTAACTGGGCAGGCTGGAAGCCTACCCCACCTCAATTTCTGCTTGACATCCCTCCCGGACTACGCTGCAATAAAGGCTGGTTGAGCCTCATCTTCTTGGGCCCGGCCAGGAACAGAACAGGAGAGAAGTTATGAATGCTCGCCCCACGGGTCACGCTATGCGCCCTCGGCAGACACTGCGCCCGCAGCCGCCCCGCGCGTTCACGCTCATCGAGCTGCTGATCGCGATGACCCTCACGCTGATGCTGGTCTACGCCATCGCCCAGTTTTACGCCTACGTGGGCGAAACCGTCCGCGACGGCCGTGCCCAGATTGAAATGGGAGGCCAATTGCGAGCCGCCGTCCAGCGGCTGCAGCAGGATCTGGCGGAGCTCACCGTCCGTGTCGGCGGAAAGGTTGACACGGGGGCCCAGCAAGGATACTTGGAGCTTGACGAAGGACGAGCAAGTGATTCGGACATGGATGCTGATTCCATCGCCGATACGTTGCAAGTTGGCGACTTGAACAATGACGGAAAAGCGGACAGTTCCATGCTCGGTGACTGTGACGACGTCCTCTCGATGACGATCCGCTCCCAAGGCGAACCCTTTGTCGGCCGCCAGTTTACGGGAGTTATCGGCGGCGTTGCGCAGTACGCAATCATCCAGTCAAATTTGGCCGAGGTGATTTGGTTCACTTCGTATAACGATTTGAACGGCGACGGAGCGTGGCAACCCATTGAACCGAGATACTTGCTGCGCCGTCAGTTGCTCATCCTTCCGAACCTGACATCGGCACCTGATCCCGCTGATCCCAACGATTTGGTTTTTCCCTACGATACGCTCAGACATCCAGGCTCTCCGACTAACCAGCCATTGCCTCCGGGCGAAAATATTTTTCACCACAATGATGTTTCGGCTCACTACGAATTCGATTTGGCGTCCAACCGAGTTCGCTGGGTGGCAAATTCTCTAGGAGATTTAAGCCGACGTGAAAATCGATTTATTCACATTAACTTTCAGACTCCGGCGAGCAACGGGATTATTGCCGCGAACGCAAACCTGCCGAACACGGTGCTAATTCAACCCTTCAATATGCGGCCTCTGGTCGATTCCTCGGGCACCCTGATCAACGACCCTTTGAACCTGGGATCACTAATCCGGTATAGCCTCCAAAACACTTCGACGGGGGGCCAGTTCCTGGGAGAAGATAAAATGCTCTCGAACGTACTTGCCTTTGATGTTCGCGTGTACGACCCATTCGCCGTCCTTCGCGCCGACAATTCAGATATCGCTCAGGCAACGGCCACGCTGGACGACGATGCGCAGGGCGTGCTTTCGCCTAGCGATCCTGGATATGCCTACGCGGTCGCAAACGGCTTTCCGACTATGGGCAATGGAGCGTTTGTTGATCTTTGGTATACGCGAGGCTTCGCTAACATTCCCGCGGCGCAGCGAACGATCATTTTACAAAACTGCAATTCCGCCTATTCTTGGGCTCCCAATGCTCGCAATTTTCCGGGCGGCGCAGTTTGGGATACCTGGACGATGGCATACGAGAAAGATGGATTGCCACAAGTGCCGCCTGGCTACATTCCGCGAGTTAACCCGGATATGACTCCCGGCATCGACTGGTTGGTAGACGGCCTAGATAATTCCCCCAACATAAACGGCGTGGACGATCCGAGTGAAGCGGAAACACAACCGCCGTATCCATCATGGATTGGCAACAACGGCCAAGACGACGACGGCCAAAACGGGCCGGATGACTTGGCAGAGACCAGCTACCCTCAACCAGTACCCACCACTCTCCGCGGCATTGAAGTCCGCATCCGCATGTACGAGCCGGGGACGCGGCAGACGCGGCAGCAGACCGTGGCGACGGACTTTATTCCCGAGTAGGTAGGCCGTCTTTCCAAGACGTGCCAGGAGTTGACGTGGCACCGGAGTAAGATCCTTTCGCGAAATGTCGGTTAAGGCGGTGCTGTATGCTCGCCCGACCGTCTTGGAAAGACGGCCTACCATGCACACCATCCGTCTCCGCGGCCCCTGGGACGTCTACCTTCCCGGCAGCGAGCAGCCGCGGCGAGTGGACATGCCGGCGACGTGGAAAACGCTGCTCACCTTGGCAGGCGATACCCCCCTCCCCTCCGCTGCCCGCCTGCTCCGTCGCTTTGGTCTGCCGACGGGCATCGTGGCGGGCGACGGTCTGCACCTCGTTCTCGAGTCCGCCGCCGCCTGCCAGATCGATTTGAACGGCAAGCTGCTGGGGAGCATCGCTCCTTCCCAGCCGTGCAGCTCGTTTGACGTAACGTCGTTATTGAATGCTCGTAATGAGCTGGTCATCTTGCTGGAATTGCCGCCGCGAGAGAATATGCCGCCGGAATCCAGTTGTCCCGTGAGCGACGTACGGCTGGAGATTACCAGCGATTCAGGGACACCAGCCTGACGCGCAAGCGAAGGACAGCGCTGCATTGCCGCAAACGTTGTACCACCGAACCGGCTAGCCATGCTGTCCTTCGCTGGCGCGTCAGGCTGGTGTCCGTCGGGTTAGTGCGACCCCGGCGGCAAAAAGGTCCGCTCCACGAAACCGGTGTCGACGAGTCCCGCGGCGAAGGTGGCGTGGCTGAGGACTTGCTTGTGGAAGGGGGCGGTGGTTTTGATGCCAACGACACGCAGCTCATCGAGGGCGCAGATCATGGTGGCGATGGCTTCGGCCCGCGTCGGCTTGTGAACGATGAGCTTGCCGATCATGGAATCGTAGTACGGCGGCACGGTATAGCCGGCGTGGGCGTGGGAATCGAAGCGGACGCCGAGGCCGCCGGGGACGTAAAGCTGCTTGATCAGGCCGGGGCAGGGCTGAAAATTCTTCTCGGGATTCTCGGCGTTGATGCGGCACTCGATGGCGGCCCCGCGGGGGACGATTTCTTCCTGCTTGAACGGCAGCGGCTCGCCGAAGGCGACGCGGATTTGCGTTTGGATCAGGTCGATGCCGGTGACCATCTCGGTGACGGTGTGCTCCACCTGGATGCGGGCATTGACCTCGATGAAGTAGAAGTTGTCCTGCTGGTCGACGATGAATTCCACCGTGCCGGCGTTGGTGTATTTGGCCTCCGTTAGCAATCGCACCGCGGCGTTGCACATCTCCACGCGGCGCTCCGGCGACAGGCGGGGAGCGGGGCTTTCTTCAATCAGCTTCTGATGGCGTCGCTGCGTCGAGCATTCGCGCTCATACAGATGACAGACGTTGCCGTGCTGATCGGCGATCATCTGCACTTCCACGTGCCGCGGCTTCTCGATGAACTTTTCCAGGTAGACGCCGGCATTGCCGAAGGCTGCTTGCGCCTCGTTCTTGGCCTGTTGGATAGCGGTCTTGAGCGTCAGCTCGTTGGGGGCCACGCGCATCCCCTTGCCGCCGCCGCCGGCCGTCGCCTTGATGAGCACCGGAAAGCCGATCTCGCGGGCGATGCGAACGGCTTCAGCCTCATCCTCAATCAGCCCCGCACTGCCGGGGACGACCGGCACTTTGGCGGCGCGGGCCATGGACCGAGCGCGGTTCTTGTCGCCGAGCGCGTCCATCGCTTCCGGCGTGGGGCCGATGAAGTCAATCTTGCAACTGCGGCAGACTTCGTTGAAATGCGAGTTCTCCGCCAGAAAGCCGTAGCCGGGATGGATGGCATCGACGTTGCCGACTTCGGCCGCGCTGATGATCTGGTCGATCTTCAGGTAGCTATGGATGGATTTCGGCGGGCCGATGCAAAACGTCTCATCCGCCAAATCGAGATACTGGCTGCCGCGGTCGGCCGTGCTATAGACGGCGACCGTCTCGATGCCGAGCTCCTTGCAGGCCCGGATGATCCGCAGGGCGATTTCTCCGCGGTTGGCGATGAGGATGCGTTTATACATGCGGCTTGTCGTAACCCGCTTCAGCGGATTGTCTGGGTGGCACGCCCACGGCTTTGCGTGGGCGTGTGAAGAGCGAACCCTCGGCGAAGTCAGGAGACCCGCGCCGAACTGTCCGCTCACGGAGTGAGCGGACTACTAGGACTTCTCCACCTTGAAGAGCGGCTTGTCGAACTCGACGGATTCGCCATCTTCCACGAGGATGGCGATGACGGTGCCGCGGACCTCGGCGGGGATTTCGTTGAAGACCTTCATGGCTTCGATGACGCAGATGGGGGTGTTCACATCCACCTTGCTGCCGACTTTGACGAACGCTTCGGCTTTGGGATTGGGCCTAGAATAGTACGTGCCTACCATCGGGCTCTTGATGGTCACCGTGTTGGGGCTGTCCGCGGCTGGCGACTTTCCAACAGGTTCCGCTGAACCAGTGGCGGCTTGAGGAGCAGCGGGTGGCGGCGGCGGGGCATAAGCGCGGGGTGCTTCCTTCGGGCCGCGGCAGATGCGGATGCGATGGCGGGACTCGCGAAGATCAATCTCCGAAAGGTCGTGCTCTTTCATCAGCTCGACCAGGCGGCGGATCCGCTGCACTTCGAAGACGCTGTCCTCGGAATCAGGCTTGGTATCGGGTTCGCTCATCGGTGGTTTCCGTGGCTTTTTGCCTGGCGGCGGAGGTGGAGGGGGAGCCGGCCGACCCGCGGGGGAACGAGGTTTGCCGGATTTGTGAGAGTCGGCCATGGTTTTTTGGGGGCGAGTGCTTTAGGCAAGATGCTAATCGATCACGCACTCTTCCAGCTCTTTCGGCACACTCGTCAGCACTTCGCAGCCGGTGCGGGTGACCAGCACATCATCCTCAATCCGCACCCCGCCCCAGCCGGGCAGGTAAATACCTGGCTCGACCGTGACGACCATGCCGGCTTTCAGTTTACCCTCCTGATCGCTGGCCATGCGCGGGGATTCGTGGACGTTGAGGCCAATCCCATGCCCGAGCGAGTGCCCGAACTCCTTGCCAAAGCCAGCCCGCTCAATCGTTCCCCGAGCGGCGGCATCCACGTCCTTAAGGACCGCGCCGGGCCGAATGCAGTCGATTGCGGCAAGCTGAGCTTTGAGCACAACTCCATACACATTACGGAGTTTGGGCGAAAGTTTACCGGTCACCAGAACCCGCGTCAAGTCGCTGCAATAGAGCCGGGCCTTGGCTCCCCAGTCGATCAGCACAAACTCGCTATCCCCCAGCCGCACATCCTCTTTCGGCCGGCCATGGGGCAAAGCGGATCGCGCTCCCGCCCCGACAATCGCCGGAAAGCTGCCGCAGACTCCGCCGAACAGCCGGATTTGATATTCCAGCTCGTCGCCGACTTCCTTCTCGGTCCGGTTCGGCCGCAGCGACGAGCGGATGACGGCAAACGCCTGCTGGGCGACCTTGATGGCGTAGCGAATGGCCGCGATTTCTTCGCTGTCCTTCACCTCCCGCAATTCTTCCACCAGCCCTTCGGAGGTGCCGAAGGTCGTTTGCTTGCAACCCTCCTTGAGCTTCTCGAAAAAACTGACCGTCATCGAGCCCGCTTCAATGGCCAGGTTCCCAAGCTTGCTGGAATTGATGAGCTTGGCCAGTTCCTCATGCATCTTCGTCCCCGGCGGCCGCACTTCCAACTTGAGATCCGGGCACTCCTCCTCAAGCTGCGTCGTGTACCGCATGTCCGTGAGGAGTACTTCGCCATCACGTTTGAGGAGTATGTAGCTGCTATCCCCCGTGAAGCCGGTGAGATAGGTGACGTTGAACTCATTCGTCACCAGCAGCGCGTTTCCCTTTGCCTTGGCCAGCAGTTTGCGGAGCTTATCGCGACGTAGTTCAAAGTCGGGCATGATGCTTTTCTAGGCGAGCGGGGATAATACATGGGATGGCCACGAAAAACACAAAGAATCACAAAAAGATACAGCTTTGAATCTCTCTTTTTGTGACTTTTCGTGTTTTTCGCGGCCATCCCTCCTCGATATCAGTCCGCCAGTTTGGCCTTCAACTCCTCGACCTGTTTCTTAGCCGCCTCGAGTTGCTCCTGCGCCTTCTTGAGCTCCTCGCTGCCGGCCTTGGCGTCTTTAAGGACACTCATCGCCGATTCGAGCTCCTTGAGAGCGGAGTCGGCGCTGTCCTGCAACCCCTTCAAATCATCGGGACGCAGAATCTTGATGCGAGGAACCCTAGCGCCGGCACGTGCGCCGGGAAGCGCGGGAATTCCCGGAAAGCCCGGCGGAAAAGCCCCTCCGGGAAAGCCGCCAACTTGCAGCCGAATGCCGGCGGGCTGCTTGCTATATTCTTCGTAGAGCTTGTGCGCCTCGGGGTGCTTGGTCTTGAGCTCGGCGGCGTCCTTGGCTTCGTACTTCTGCGTTGTTTCCTTGCCGTCCTTGGTTTCCGTCACTTCCAGTTTGATACCCTTGGCGGGGTCGTCATTGATTTTGACTTTCTTGCCGTTCTCCTCGACTTCGATTTCCTTGACGCCGTTGGTGTCCTTGACGGACACCTTCCTGATGTTCCCTCCTGCCCCGCCGACGACCTGAATCTGAATGTTGCCGCCGCCGACCCGGAAGGGAACATTCCCGCCGGGAAATTGCGCGACTGGCTTGGGGGGACTGAGGATTTCTCCGGCCCTTTTGGCCAAGATCGCGTCATTGTTTTTCGTCAGCCGCTCCAACGATTCCTTGGCGGCGGCTTTGGTCGCATCTTCGCCTTTCTGGAGATGGTTTTTCAGGATTTCCAGCGACCGCACAGCCACCTCGCGGCTGACGTGCTGCGTCCCTTTTTCGAGCGCCGGCAACGCGGCCTTGCCAATCTCCGCCAGCCTTTGCTGCGCCGCCTGTCGCTCGCTGAAGCGGTTGGCATCGAGCTGCTCCATGAGCTTGTCAATTTCCGCAGGAGATGCGGCCTTGGCGTCAGGCGTCTCCGTTTTAGACTCCGCCTTCGGCTTGTCGTCCTGGCTGACGGCAACGGTGCAAAGAAGCAGAACGCTAAGCAGTGCAAAAAATCTGATCTGCATGGCCAATTCTCCTGAAACCCCCTCAGGTCTGCACAACAAGTCATTCCTATCGTACACGATGCCGCGTGCGACAAGAATTGTAGCCGGCACACTCCGCATCCCAGCATGTCCGTTCACAGAGCAAACTCTATCTCTGTGCCTCTGCGCCCCTGTGTGAGCCACTCTGCCGTTTCTTTTTTTCTGGGCAGGCTGGAAGCCTACCCCACCTAGGGCTTCGGCTCTGTCATGCTCCACGGGTCGAGCGCGTCGCGGAGCGTCGCTTCCGGCAGGATGCCTTCTTCGCGGCAGAGCTCGCGGATGGTCTTGCCGGTGGCGAAGGCGGTTTTGGCAAGTTGGGCGGCCTTTTCGTAGCCGATGTGCGGGTTGAGGGAGGTGACCATGGCGAGGCTCTTTTCGACGGCGGCTTCGCAGGCGACTTCGTTGGCCTCCATCTCCACGGCACAGAATTCGACGAAGGCCCGCGTGGCGGCGGAGAGGAGGTGGATGCTTTCCAGCGTGGTTTGCCCCATCACGGGCATCATGATGTTGAGCTGGAACTGGCCGCCGGTGGCTCCGCTGTAGGCGATGGTCTGGTCATTGCCGATAACGCGGGCCGCCACCTGCATCATGCTCTCGCACATCACGGGGTTCACCTTCCCCGGCATGATGCTGCTGCCCGGCTGGCGGTCGGGGAGTTTCAGCTCATAGAAGCCGCACCGCGGGCCGCTGCCGAGCCAGCGGATGTTGTTGGCGACGTTGAACAGCGTTACCGCGATGGTCCGCAGTTGGCCGTGACATTCCACCAGGCCGTCCCGCTGGGCGTTCCCTTCAAAGTGGTTCTTGGCCTCGATGAACGGGATGCCCGTTTCCTTTGCCAGCACTTGGGCCACGCGGCTGCCGAATTCTGGATGCGTGTTGATGCCGGTGCCGACCGCCGTCCCGCCGGCCGGCAACTCTAAAATCGATTCGATCCCACGCTTCGCCCGTTCAATCGACAACTGCAACTGCCGCGCAAAGCCGCCGATCTCCTGGCCCAGACGGAGAGGCGTGGCGTCGGCCAGGTGCGTGCGGCCGATTTTGATGATCTTGTCCCACTGCTGGGCTTTCTCCGCCAGCACGTCATGGAATTTTTGCAGGGCGGGGATGAGGTCTTTTTGAATCTCGACCGCGACCGCGACATGGATACTGGTAGGAAAAATGTCATTCGTGCTCTGCCCCATGTTGACGTGGTCGTTGGGATGGACCGGCTTCTCCTGCACAAAGCGGTCGCCGCCGAGGATTTCAATCGCCCGGTTGGAGATCACCTCGTTGGCGTTCATATTGCTCGACGTGCCGGAGCCGGTCTGAAAAACGTCGATGGGGAACTCGCCGTCGAACTTTCCTTCCGCCACTTCGCGAGCTGCCTTCAGCAGAGCTTCCACTTGCTCGCCCTCCAGCTTGTTCTTGCCGGTCTTCGTCAGCTTCCCCAAATCCCGGTTCGCCGTGGCACAAGCCAGCTTCACCAGCCCCATCGCATGTATCAGCGGCTTGGGGAGCGTCCAGCCGGAGATGGGAAAATTCTCCACGGCCCGCTGGGTCTGAGCGCCGTAGTAGGCCTGAGCGGGGACTTGCACATCCCCCATAGAATCGTGTTCGGTGCGGAAGGACATGGGTGCGGGGGCTAGGGGCTGGGGAAGAAAGGCAAGTTAGTCAATGCCCAAATCATAACGGGAAGGTAGGCGGGCTTCCAAGGTGCGGATGATTCTGGTGCTGCGACGATATCTCAGGCCTTGGCCGGCAGCGCCAATTCTTGGAGCCGTTTGTTCCAGTAACCTGGGTCAGTGCGAATCTCGTCCATCAGCCTACAAGCGCTGCCGCGAGGTGGCTTGCTCCCTTGTTCCCAGTCTTGTACGGTGCTGACGGAGACTCCCAAGAACTGGGCAAACACGGCCTGGCTGGCCCGCAACTGGCGGCGAACGCTTCGCACCATTTCAGCCGTGTAATTTTTTGGAAAAAGTTTGAGCTTGACCGTGCGAACGGTGAAACGAGCTTTCAAGTCGTCGGTCTTTTCCAACTCGGTTACGAATTTCTGAAGCCGGGCTGTGAGTTCTTTGCCGAGCGATTTCTTGGCCTTGCGCTTCTTCGGAGAGAGTGTCCTTTGCGACATGGAGTTAATCCTTTTGTTTGTGGTGGTCGTGGAACCATTTCTCACTTTGCGCGAGAAACTTGCGAATTCCCCGCTTCTCGGCGGCGGTCAGATTCGACTGCACTCCCTTGGAATAAACCATCAATAGCAGGATTGTCCAGAACTCTTGGAAATACGCATAACAAACCCGCAAAGCGACTCGTTTGCCCTTGCTCCAGCGCGGGGGAGAGAATCGCAGCTTCCGCAAGCCGCCTGTCCCTGGAACCAAATCGCCAGCCATTGGATTTAGCATCAACGCGTGCTGTAGGGCCAGTAAATCAGATTCAACATCAAGCCCAAGCTGCTCCCAATCGGCGCCGAACTCATCCAGTTCCACAAAATGGAGCAATTGGTCCGGCTCGAGTGGATCTTCCCGCGACGGCATAAGCGCTCTGGTGATCAGTTGGCAAGACGGCACTCTCAACGAACCTTATTGTACCGCCGAGCGGTATAGATGCCAAGTCCGAAGTCGGCTTCCTTGCCGTCCCCGCCTCAGCCGCGTAAAACGGAGTATCGCTTCCGCCCGCCGAGCCGCCGATGTCCCCTTCTGATTCCGCCACCGCCACTGCCGCTGATGACGCTGATGCGGCGAATGCTACGCCCGCGGTCAAGAAGCTCTCCATCACGTCGCGGCGGATGGAGGATGACCGCGAGCCGGATAAGCGGCCGCTGGATTTGCGGTTGATTACACGGCTGATTGGGTATATGCGGCCGTATGCGGCCCGGCGGAATGCGCTGTTCTTGTGCGTGCTGCTGCGGGGGATTCAGTTGCCGCTGATTGGCTGGTCGATTGGGGCAATAATTCGCGGGCCCATCAAGAACCACGACAAGCTGGCGTACCCGGTCGAGACGATTGTGCTTTGTGCTCTCGGCGTCTTGGCGCTAACCGGCTTTACGCAGCTCGTGCTTCACTTTCGGCAGCGGCTGGCGCTGGAGCTGGGGGAGGCGGTTCTGCACGACCTCCGCCGCGAAATCTTCGCCCATCTGCAAGCGATGCCGATGAGCTTCTACAACAAGACGAAAATCGGCCGCATCATCAGCCGCGTGACGAGCGATTGCGAGGCCCTCCGCGTCGGCGTGCAGGACGTGCTGTTCGTCACGCTGGTCGGGGCGATTCAAATGTCCGTCTCGGCGCTCATCATGCTCTACTACGACTGGGCCCTGTTCAGCATCGTCGTGGCGATGGGCCCCATCATCTATTTCCTCAATCTGTATTTCCGCGGCCGCCTCTCCACCGCTTACCGCATCATGCAGGAAGGTTTCAGCCGCCTGACCTCCACGCTGGCGGAGTCCATCAACGGGGTGCGGCTGACACAGGCCTTTGTGCGGGAAGAGACCAACTCGCGCCTGTTCAAGGATCTACTGGACTGGCACGGCCAGAACGTGGTACGGGCCGTCCGCATGGAAGGGATGCTGCTGCCGCTTCTCGAAATGAGCAGCCAGTCGTTCATCGTGGCGTTGATTCTGGTCGGCGGTTATCGCGTGCTTGCGCCGGGGATTCAGATGTCGCCGGAAAACCTGATCACCTTCTTCTTCCTCGCCAACATCTTCTTCAGCCCCATTCAGATCCTCGGAACGCAGTACAACCAGGCGCTCACCGCCATGGCCGGCGCGGAGCGGGTCTTCGCCTTGCTCGACCGCCCGCCGGAATGGCAAGACGCTCCCGATGCTGTCCCCCTGCCGCCGATGGAAGGCCGCGTGGAATTGAAAAACGTCACCTTCGGCTATGACCTCGATCGCCCGGTGCTGCACGACATTTCGCTCCTCGCCGAGCCCGGCCGGAACATTGCCCTCGTCGGCCGCACCGGCAGTGGCAAGTCTTCCATCGTCAACCTCATTACTCGCTTCTACCTGCCGCAGAGCGGCGCGGTTCTCATCGACGGCTACGACACGCGGCAAATCACGGGGGATTCGCTCCATCATCAGATGGGCCTCGTCCTGCAACAGAATTTCCTCTTCACCGGTACCATTCTGGAGAATATTCGCGTCGGCCGGCCCGATGCGACCGATGAAGAAGCCATCCAATCCGCCCGCGACCTCGATTGCCTGGACCTGCTTCAATCTCTGCCGCGGGGTCTGCAAACCCAGGTCGGCGAGCGCGGGGCACAGCTCAGCCTCGGCCAGCGGCAGCTCGTCTGCTTCTGCCGAGCCATGCTCGCCCGGCCGCGAATCGTCATCCTGGACGAAGCGACCAGCAGCGTGGACACCCTGACCGAAGTCCGCATCCAGCGGGCACTAGCGAAACTCCTCGCTGGCCGCACCAGCTTCATCGTCGCCCACCGCCTCTCCACCATCCGCCACGCCGACCAGGTCCTCGTCCTGGAAGACGGCCGCATCCTCGAGCGCGGCACCCACGAAGAGCTGATGACCCACGGCGGCCTCTACGCCTCCCTCGTCCGCCAATTCATCCGCGGCAGCGCGGCGTAGGTGGGGTAGGCTTCCAGCCTGCCCGGAAAAACAACAGCCGGGCCAAAGATCTGCAAGCGGCCAGCCTGCTCGTTTCTGCCGCTCAATCAGGATAGACTGCCAAAACTCGAAAGGCGGATTGCAGAATGATAGAAGCAGAATGATGAAAGCATGTGAGGGAGAGAATTCACCGCGTTGAACGAGCTAAGTCTCGTACTCTTTTGCTTTCTCTGATCATTCTGTTTCCATCATTCTGCAAATTCCCCTGCCCCTCCCCGCAAGATTTCCTCTCCAACATGACACCTCCCGACCAATATCTCCCCCCCTGGGGCCAGGAGGAACTGCCGGAGCCTGCGCCGCTGTCTTGGCGGAACTGGGCCGGGTTCATTGGGCCGGGGATTGTGATGATGGGGATTCAGATCGGCGGCGGGGAATGGCTGTTCGGGCCGATCATCACCGCCCAGTATGGCGGCGGGCTGATGTGGATCGCCACCATCGCCATCGTCCTGCAAGTCTTCTACAACATCGAATGCGGCCGCTACGCCCTCTACTGCGGCGAGCCCGTCATGACCGGCTTCATGCGGGTCAGTCCCGGGCCGCGGTTCTGGGTGGGCGTGATCATGCTGCTCAGCATGGCGGTGTTCATTCCCGGCCTTTCCTCCCATGCGGCCGTCGTGATTGCCTCGCTGATTCGAAATCGCCCGCCGACGCCGATGCCCCGCGAGAAAAAGCCGCCCCAGGAGGGTGAGAAGCCTGCTCCCGAACCGACCCCGGAAGAGAAATCGCGCGAAGTGCAGATCAAGCAGCAAGCCCGCGAGGATAAATCGCTCGTCACCATGCTGTCTTTCGCCTGCATGATCGGAGTGATCCTGCCCGTCCTCATCGGCGGCAAGGTCTACAACATGTTGCAAGTAGTGATGACGGGCAAGGTCGTCATCGTCCTGTCGTTCTGCCTGGTGATGGGGCTCCTCTTCGTGCCGTGGCAGCACTGGCTGGACGTCTTCAGCGGCTTTCTCAAATTTGGCGTCCTCCCAGTGATGGACGGGGGTCAGGAAGTGCCGGTCAATGTGCTGAAATACCGCTGGGATTTTGGCGAATGGCCGGCAATTTCTTTCACCAACATCGCCACCATCGGAGCTTTTGCCGGATACGCCGGCGGCGGCGGCCTGGCGAATTCCACCTACAGCAATTTCGTGCGCGACAAAGGTTGGGGCATGGGCCGGCACGTTGGCGCGATTCCCAGCGCCGTCGGCGGGCGGCATATCACGCTCAGCCACGTCGGCAAGGTCTTTCCCCTGACCAGCGGCAACCTTCGCCGCTGGAGCGGCTGGTGGCGATACATCATGCTCGATCAACTGTTGGTTTGGGGGCCGGGATGCTTCATGGGGATGGCCCTCCCGGCGCTATTGTCCTTGCAGTTCGCGCCTCATTCGCCGCTGTATGAGCATGTGGTCAACAAAGAGCAGAATCAGCCGCAGGCCGTGTTGACGGCGGACGGCATTCGCCACTCGCCGCAGTTTCGCTCGCTCACGGCGGCAAATCCAGATTCATCGGCACCTGGAGCGGGCGTGGCACAAGTCCTGTGGGTTGTTGCCCTGCTGGTGGGGCTGGCAGTCTTCCTCCCCAGCCAGATGTCGGTGGTGGACGACTTCAGCCGCCGCTGGACGGACACGATCTGGTCGTCCAACCAGCGTGTGCGCAAGACCATGAAGGCCGACCAGGTGAAGTACATCTACTACACGATCTTGACCGGCTTTGTCGTGGCGACGCTCCTGGTCTGGCTGCTGTTCACCTGGCTGGACAGTCATGGCAGCCCGCAGAACCTGATGGTTTCAGTCATCGCCAACTTCGGCAACCTGGCCATCGGCGTCACCTCGCTGATGATCCTCCGCATCAACCGCACGCTCCTCCCGCCCCAGCTCCAGCCGCGGTGGTATCATCAAGCGGGCATCCTCTGCTGCGGGGTGTTTTACATCGGACTGTTTTTCCTGGTGATTGTGGCGAAATTCGGCCCAGAGGTCAGCAAGGCTTTTGCCGCGTAGTGCGTTTGCAGAATGATGGAAACAGAATGATAAAAGACGGCGTCCGATGAATAAGCGCCTTCAAACTGACTCGAAACGAGGTGGGCCATGTTCCGCTTTTCTATCCGTGAGATGTTGATGGCGACAGTGGTTTTTGCCCTCGGCATTGGATGGTGGCTCGAGCACTCACGCAGCAACCACGCCACCTGGGAAAATGACATTCTGAAATGGAAGGTCCGCGCGTTCACGAAACTACTCCAAGTCCAGGGAACAGACGTTGACGAGGGGGAGGACGGCGCAACAATTACCGTCACCACGGCGGATAGCGTTTCCACGATTAGTCCGACGACAGTTCCACACTCCGAAAGTAGCGGCATCCAGGTACACACCAGGACTCGCAGGGAGTTTTCAAACTGATCCATTACCGGTGCCTTGGACCCGTCTTTTTTCGAGTGCTTTATCCGTGTCTTCCCTGTTTTCCGTGTCCCAATCTCCCATGATTCTGCTTTCATCATTCTGCAACTTTACTGCCTGAACCATGATTTCAACGAATCTCTTCGACCTCTCCGGCCGTGTTGCCCTCGTCTCCGGCGCTGCCAGCGGCATGGGCCGCTCCATGTCGCTGGCTCTCGCCCAGCATGGGGCCGATTTGCTGCTGGCGGATTTGAATGAAGAAGGGGCCGCCAAGACGGCTGCGGAAATCAAGGCGCTGGGACGAAAGGCGATTGCGGCGCGCTGCAATGTTTCGGATCCTGCCGAGATCCGCCCGCTGTTCACCACGCTCGATAAGGAATTCGGTCGGATTGATTTTCTGGCTAACGTGGCGGGCGAAGGTCTGCTCGGCAAGCCCGAAGACATCTCGCTGGAAGAAGTCGAGGCCTGCTGGCGGAACCTGGTCTTCGGCCGGTTCTGCATGTGCCAGGAAGGGGGCCGGCGAATGCTCAAGCAAGGAAGCGGCAGCATCGTCAACATTGGCTCGCTCGCCAGCGTTTCAGCTCTTGGCCGAAGCCACATCGCTTACAGCATGGCCATGGGAGCCGTCGCCCAGATGACCCGCGAGCTTTCCACCGAATGGTCCGTGCACGGCGTGCGCGTGAACGCCATCCTCTGTGCCCAGGTCACCAACCCCAGCTTGGAAAGGCGGATGGCCGCCGAGCCTGGCCTGAAAGACAAATTCCTCTCCGGCATCCCCCGCGGCCGGATGGGAAAGCCAGAGGACATCCAGGGTCTCGCCGTGTTCCTCGCTAGTGACAGCTCCACCTGGGTCACCGGTGCCCTCATCCCCCTGGACGGCGGGAACCTGGCCATGAACGCCGGGGGGACAAGGCGCTACCTGTAGTACTTTGGGCAGCGTTTCAGGAGGGCCGAAGCGAAAGAATTTGAACAGAAGGTAACAGAGGGAACGGAGAGGGATGGCAGAATCATTGGGGGACAGAATAATCAAAGCAGAGAGCAAAGGCTAAAATATTGATTTGCTTTCCAACCGCTCCAGATTTCCCTTCTTCTTCGTTCCCTCCGTTACCTTCTGTTCAACCCATTCCCCAGGCCGCTAGGCATCGGAAAATATTTTTGACAAAATTGGCGTTTTTAAGTCGCAACATGTTGACCTTGTCACCGAGAGTTGTCTACGAATTGATCATGGGAAATCACTAACCGTAGGAGCGGGAAGATAGGCAAAATGATCAAGGCAGTCGAGTGGAGCTGGTATCTTCCGGTAGCGAAAATGAGATCTCGTTCAATGCCTTGCCCTGCTTACTCTTATCATTTTGCATTCCATGATTCCGCCAACCCTGAATGAATCAAAAAACTCCTAATTTGACCAGTTGTTGCATCAATTATTGGTGAGTAATAATCGTGTAACTGCGGTCTATGAAACAAGTTGTGGCAAAAGGAGTGAATCGCAAATGTCCTTAACAACCCAGCTCAAAAACGTGAATAAAAAGCACCTCGTCCAGGGGGGCAACGCGTCCGTGACAGACCTACCGAGCGACCGCCTGCTGGCGCTCTACCGGGCGATGCTCGTCATCCGCCTGACCGAGGAGGAGCTGGCCCGCTGCCACCAACGCGGGCTGGTTCACGGGGCCTGCCATACCTATGTCGGGCAGGAGGCGGTGGCGACCGGCATCTGTGCCCATCTGCGGAAGGAGGACGTCGTCTTCAGCACCCACCGGGGCCACGGCCACGCGCTCGCCAAGGGGGCCCATCCCCGCGAGCTGATGGCCGAGCTCTTCGGCCGCCAGACCGGGCTCTCTCGCGGGCGGGGCGGCAGCATGCATCTCTTCTCTCCCGAGATTGGCATGATGGGGACCAGCGGCATCGTCGGCCCGTGCATCCTGCAAGCCTGCGGCGGCGGGTATAGCTTCAAGGTGAAGGGGACGGACAACGTGGCGGCGGCGTTCTTCGGGGACGGGGCGTCCAACAACGGCGCGTTCCACGAAGGGCTGAACATGGCCAGCATCTGGAAGCTGCCGGCCCTGTTCGTTTGCGAAAACAACCAGTACGCCACCGAAGTTCCTCTTTCTTATGCTGCTGGAAATCCGAACGTTGCCGCCAGGGCCGCGGCCTATGGAATGCCCGGCGTCGAAGTGGACGGCAACGATGTTCGGGCCGTTTTTGAAGTTGCCGCGGATGCAGTCGAACGGGCTCGCTCCGGCGGTGGACCCACGCTCATCGAATGCAAAACGTATCGCACCCGCGCTCATGCCGAAGGGATGGGAGATTTTGGCTATCGCACCAAGGAAGACGTGGAATCTTGGAAGACTAAGTGTCCTATCCAGCGGCTGCGGCAATCTATTCTCGACGAAGGTGCCGCTTCCGTCGCGGAGCTGGATGCGATTGATGCCGAAGTGCAGAAGCTGGTGCATGAGTCGCGTGACTTCGCGGAAAAGAGCCCCTGGCCGGAGCCGGCGACCGCGGCGGAGCACATCTATGCAATCGATGCACGCCCACGCAAAGCCGTGGGCGTGGCACCCAGCGGTGAAACTACGCGAGAAATCACCTATACCCAAGCAACCACCGAAGCGCTCACCGAGGAAATGGCCGCCAACCCGCACATCTTTGTGATGGGAGAAGGGATCGGCAAGCGTGGCGGCAACTTCCGCACGACAGCCGGCCTGTACGAGCTGCACGGCCCGGTGCGGCTCTGCGATACGCCAATCTGCGAGCGCGGTTTCGTCGGCCTGGCCTGCGGAGCGGCGATGACGGGGACGCGGCCAGTGATTGACTTCATGTTCGCCGACTTCGTGCTGGACAGCGTCGGCGAGATCATCAATCAAATCGCCAAAATGCAGTACATGAGCAGCGGCCGGCTGAAAATGCCGGTCCTCCTTCGCGGCTGCGTCGGCATCGGCCACTCGGCGGCCACGCACCACAGCGGCAACTACTACGCGATGTATTGCCAGGTTCCCGGCCTGCGCGTCGTGGTTCCCTCCACGCCCTACGACGCGAAGGGCCTAATGAAGCGTGCTCTCCGCTGCCAGGATCCCGTGCTGTTCCTCGAGCCGCGCGAGCTGATGAACATCAAAGGCCCGGTTCCCACGGAGGACTACGAAATTGAGTTCGGCCATGCGTCCGTCGTCCGCGAAGGCAAAGACCTGACCGTCGTCGCCATCGGCCGCATGGCCCACGTTACTGCCGGCTTGCTCGACCAGCTCGCCACGGAGCAAATCTCCGTCGAGCTTATCGACCCGCGCACCGTTCTGCCGCTTGATGTGGAAACCATCCGACAGTCCGTCGCCAAGACCGGCCGGCTGCTCATCGTGGATGAAGCCTATGCCCCATGCAGCATCGGAGCCGAAATCGCCGCCCAGATCGCCGACGCCGGCTTCGACGACCTCGACGCTCCGATTCGCCGCGTTAACGGCCTGTTCACCCCCACGCCCTACAGTCCGTCGCTGGAAAAAGCGGTGGTGCCGAGCGTGGATGAAGTGCTAAAGGCGATACGTGATTTGGTGAGGGAATAGTAATGCCACACCCAATCACCGTTCCGCGACTCGGCTGGTCGATGGAGCAAGGGACGTTCCTCGGCTGGAAAAAGAAGGACGGGGACTTCGTCCGCGCAGGGGAAGTCCTCTTTGAGCTGGAAGGAGAAAAGGCGGCTCAGGAAATTGAGTCGCTCGACAGCGGCATTCTGCGAATTCCCCCGAATGCTCCCACGGAAGGAATGGTCGTCCTCGTCGGGGCGCTGCTCGGGTATCTCGTGGCGGAAGGAGAGTCTCTCCCCGTGGAAGGCGCATCGTCGCCGACGACCTCGCTTGCGGTTTCGCCTCCTGCCGCAAAGGCACCGGAAACCTCCGCCGCGAAGCGCCTCCAACCGGTCGCCTCTCCCGCAGCGCGGCGACTCGCGCGGGAAATGGGAGTACACGTCGGTCGGGCAACGGCGGGAAATGGTGGTCGCGTAACGACCGCGGAGGTTAGATCCTTGGGGCCATCGCCAGCTTCAAAAACCCGCCTCATCTCCAGCCCCCGCGCCCGCCGCGTGGCGAAGGAGCTCGGAGTCGATTGGAAGTCACTCGCCGGCTCGGGCAAGTTCGGCCGCATCCGCGAGCGCGACGTGGTAGCCGCAGCGAAAGGTCCAGGGACAGCAAGTGGCGAAAAGCGAATCCCCATCACCTCCCGCCGCCGAACCATCGCCGCCCGAATGACGGCGAGCAGCCAGCAGACAGCGCCGGTCACACTGACAACGCGGGCCGATGCGACTAACCTCGTCAATCTGCGGGCCCAATTCAAAACCGCCGGTCGCGATGTCATTCCCTCCTACACCGACATCCTGGTCAAGCTCACCGCTGCCGCCCTCGAGCAGCATCCGCACATGGCGGCACGATGGGAAGAAACGCATTTCGTCATGCCCGTCGGCATTCACATCGGCATCGCCGTCGATACGGAAGAGGGGCTGATGGTCCCCGTGCTCCGGGACGTTCCCTCACTCTCGCTCCTGCAACTAGCCGCCCGTTCGCGGGAACTGATCGAGGGCGTTCGCCATAGCAAGTTCAAAGCGGACGACTTGCAAGGAGGCGTCTTCACCATCACCAACCTCGGGGCCTTCGGCATCGACGCCTTCACCCCCCTCATCAACTTGCCGGAGACCGCCATCCTCGGCGTCGGCTGCATCCGCCGCGAACCGGCGGTCATCGATAACCAAATTGTCCCCCGCGACCAGGTCACGCTCAGCCTCACCTTCGACCACCGCATCGTGGACGGCGCACCGGCGGCGAAGTTCCTGCAAGCCATCCGCCTCGCGGTGGAAAACCCATCGGCGTGGCTGCTAAAGTAGTCCGCTCACTCCGTGAGCGGACATGCCCGCACACG
>JBKJNY010000102.1:0-156823 GCA_046593355.1 Pirellulaceae bacterium
CCTTCCTCCGGTTTAACACCGGCAGTCTCTCTAGAGTCCCCGGCATGACCCGCTGGCAACTAGAGATAAGGGTTTCGCTCGTTAAGGGACTTAACCCGACATCTCACGACACGAGCTTTTACACAGGTGCTGCATGGCTGTCGTCAGCTCGTGTCGTGAGATGTCGCGTTAAGTCGCTAAACGAGCGTAACCCCTGTCCCTAGTTGCCAGCGCGTCATGGCGGGGACTCTAGGGAGACCGCCGGCGTCAAGCCGGAGGAAGGCGGGGATGACGTCAAGTCCTCATGGCCTTTATGTCCAGGGCTGCACACGTCATACAATGCGGCGTACAAAGGGCAGCGAACCCGCGAGGGCCAGCAAACCCCAAAAAATGTGCCTCAGTTCGGATTGTAGGCTGCAACCCGCCTACATGAAGCTGGAATCGCTAGTAATCGCGGGTCAGCATACCGCGGTGAATGTGTTCCTGAGCCTTGTACACACCGCCCGTCAAGCCACGAAAGTGGGGGGGGCCCAACAGCGCTGTCGCAACCCGCAAGGGAGCAAGGCGCCTAAGGTCAACTCCGTGATTGGGACTAAGTCGTAACAAGGTAGCCGTAGGGGAACCTGCGGCTGGATCACCTCCTTTCTAAGGATAATCCACTTCTGAGTGGCGACACTCAGAAGGACAGTGCACATAGTTCTCATGCATGATGAGAGGTTTAGCCGGCAAGCTTCTTCGGAAGTCTGCATCGGCGAGCTGCTAAATTGAATTTGATAAAACCCTTCCAGGACTTTGCCAGAACTGGAAGGGTTTTTTTATTTCTTGGGAGGAGACTTGGAAGCTGCTATAATTCTGATGGTATCCTGAACGAACGGTCTACATCTGCCCATTCATGAAAACCATTGAGACAAAAATCTCTGATCGGCTGGACCGAGCGATGGACGCGCTGGTCGATGGTGGATGGTTCGCCACCAGGGAGCAAATCCTGCAAGAAGCGATTCGTCGGTTCCTGGACGCCCACAAACCGGAGCTATTAGCGCAGTCGGTTCGCGAGGACGTCGAGTGGGGACTTCATGGAAGTAGCTGAATTGCCGGCAATTGTTGTCTGCGATGCCGGGCCTCTGATACACTTGGACGAGCTTGGTTGCCTTGACTTGCTCAGTGATTTCCGTGACGCGCTTGTGCCCGACGCCGTTTGGAAAGAAGTAGCTCGCCATCGCCCGTCGGCACTTCGCCGCCGCAGCGTCGATCTTCAGCGAGTGACCGTGAACTCCAAAGGTGCCGCGAGTTTGCTCGAATTGACCCAGTTGCTTTCGCTTGACGAAGGCGAGGTGGAATCGCTGATCCTCACGGATGAATTGTCGGCTGATGCAATCTTGCTCACCGACGATGCCGCGGCACGGCTTGCCGCGGAGAGGCTCGGTTTTGAAGTGCATGGAACGATTGGCGTGGTGGTGAGAGCCATCCGGCGAGTTCAACGGACGAAGAGGCAAGCTCTCAATCTTCTCAAGGCAATCCCGGGCCGCAGCACGCTCTATATTTCGAAATCGCTTCTGGCGTCCGTCATTGAGCAAGTTCGCCGGTCGTGAGGATCCAAGCGGTCGCCTCAATCCCCTTCATCCCGTCTGGCACGCCCGCTAATGTCTGGTACATTCTTAGCTTGAATCGGAACATCCCACTCAGCAGGCATTCCTCGTGACCACGATTGCCGCTCTACCGGAAATCCACACCCCCATCGCCGGCGTCGCTCCGTCGCACATCAGCGAATCGACGATCATGACCGTTTGGCCCTCCAATGCTGCGTACGGCATCGGCAGGTTCCTGGGCACGCAGTACGCTCTACGGTTTCCGGACATTTACATTTTCCGGCTCGGTAACTTGATTGCGCTGCTCTCCATTCCGATTGCCTTGGCGATCTATCTGTACCGCATCGCCCCCTATGTGGGGCAGCGATACACCGTGACCAACCGCCGCGTGATCGTGCAGCGGGGAATTCAGGCCAGGAACGACCGCAGCGTGGACCTGGACCGGTTCGACAGCGTGCAACTCGATATTCTGCCCGGCCAAGACTGGTACCACGCGGGAGACCTGGTCTTCAAGCTCGGCAACGTCGAGACCTTCCGCTTGGAGGGCGTCTCTCGCCCCGAGTCATTCCGCCAGGTCATTCTCAAGGCCCGCATGGCACATGCGGGCGTGAAGCGGAGCGGCAGCCGATAGAATTGGGCCTAGAAATTCTGCTGGCCGAACTGCACTGGGAAGACGCGGTAGACGCCGTTGGTCATGATGAGTTCGATCAGATCGTCCGTCCGCTTGATGGAGGATTTGGGGACCAGTACGATGTCGCTGTCCCGCAGGAAGATCTCGTCGGCCGGCGTGGGCCGAGTGCCGTAGACCGCGCCGCGAATGTCGAGCTTGGTCGCGATCAGCCGCCAATCTTCGGCCCGGCGGAAGACGACGACCTGGCGAAGGTTGCCGCCGTTGTTAATCCCGTTGGCTATGGCGAGGGCTTGCATAACAGTGGTCGGGCGATCCATCTGGAAGCGGCCGCCAAGTTTGACGTCGCCGAGCACGTACATGAAGTGCGGAGCCCGCTGGGTGAGAATGGGTGTGACCTCCAGCCCCTCCACATATTCGGCGTAGCGGGCGTTGACTTCCGCGGACAGCTCATCGAGCGAAAGGCCTTGGGTCGGCACTTTGCCGAGTTTGGTCAGCGAGATGGTGCCGTCGGCGGCTACCTTGACCTGTTGCCCCTGGCCGCCCGCATTAAAGCGGTTGTTGACCGCCGCCAGCAAGTCGTCGAGACGGGTGTTAGTCTTCACCGGGGAAACGGTGAGGTCAAAAATCTTGTAGAACTCTTTGTACTTTTCCTTGAGGAGCGCCGTCAGCTCCTGGATAGTGAGGCGTACGGCCTGAACCTGGTCGAGCAGCAGGAGCGTGATCGTGCCATCGGGCTGCACCGTGACGACGCGGTTGATGTTGGGATCGACCAAGGATTCGATCTTGAGCTCATCGCCGGCTTGGATGCGGTACTGCTTGCCACTTTGGAAGCGCGTGGCGACGTAGCGAAACTCGATCAGGTCGTCCACGCGGACGAGATAGATCGGCACGTCGGGCATGCGGGGGGGGCCGATGTATTCCCCCGGACCGAGATGCTGCCAAGGAATGCGCCCCCACTGGTTCCAGCGAGTCTCGCCGCACCCGTCGCCGAAGTTGCAGTCCACGCCGTCAATCCGCCGATCGCATGCGCTGCCGCAGTCTTGCCCGCCGATGCATGGTAGCTCTTCGTGAGCCTGGCAGAGGGCGATTGTCGGAGCGGCGTTGACGTGCGTGGCTCTAGGTGGGGTAGGCTTCCAGTCTGCCCTAATAATCTCAGTCTTGGACAAGTTGGCAGCTTGTCCCACGGGTTGACTGCGTACTTGCGATGGCGATGGCCGGAAAAGCATCAGCAGCGCGGCAAGCGCCAGCGCCGAGCAAGCAAAAACGGTGAGCCGTGTCGCGGGCGACTGCATGGGTTCACCTCTTGATACCAAAGGGAGTGAGCCACGTTTCCTTCTGCTTCGGACGGCTGTCGGCGGAGCGCTGGTCGCTCTTCACGTGGGTGGAATCGCCGGGCGATTTTGCAGGAGCTGTTGGCTGATTGCCGGCGAAGACCTCGGGGCTGACCCACTGGATTTTCGGCCGCGGCCCCCCTGCCCCGCCCGTCATCAGGTCGCGCTGCGAGCGGGCGTGCGCCGCCAGCTCGACTTCTCCGAGCCGGTCGTGGACGATGGCAAGGTGGTGCCAACTGTCGGGGTTCGCGGATATGCCGATGCTCTGCAACAAAACGCCGCGGGCTTGCTGATCTTGTCCGATGCTGGTGAGAAGGACTCCCAGCTCATTCGCCGCCGGATAATTGCGGCGGTCCACCGCGATCGCCGCCTGCTGATAGACCATGGCCCGCGCGAGGTTCGTCTGCTGCGGCGCTGTCCCCTCGCTCATCCTGGATTGGAGCTTCCCCAGATTGCACAGCGAGTGCGAGGCGACAGACTGTCCGCCGGCAGCGACGACGAGCTGCTGCCGTGCGTAGTTGAAGTACTGCTGCTGGGCGGCAATGGCGGACAGGCCCTCCACATTCTGCTGCCGCAAGACCGGCGTGCGGTGTCCGGCGACGACAAGCGGCACGCTGACGGTCGAATCCTCGCTGGACCGCGATTGAAAGTCCGCCGCCTCGCGCAATGCGGTGAGTGCGCTGGCCAGCGCCGCGGTGTGCTCCCCCGTGCTTGTTTGCGAGTCGAGAGCTTCGGCAATCGTGCGGAGGGATTGAATCGTGAGGTTGCGAGCCAGATAGTAAGCCCCGCGGCGTGCCAGCGACTCCGCCTGGCGATTGAGCTGGGCCGCCTGTTGCAGGACGGGGCGCATACCTTCGTCATTAACTGCCTGGGGACCTCGCGCTGCTGACGGCGGCTCCGGCGACGCGACGGGACCAGCCGCCGCCGGTGTCGACTCGCCGGCCCCGTCAACCTCCACCGGAGCGAGCCGGCGCGTCAGGGTATCTTTTTCCGCCGCGGATTCCGACACGGGCGCATAGATGCTGGTTTCGTCCCCCGCAATTGGCCCGACGTCGTCACTCTCGTCGGTGGGAAAGCCGGCTGGAACCTCGCCGTAAGGAACTGCGGCCGAAGGGACGGGCGAGACGCTCTCCGAAATCACCAGTGGCCGCGGCACCCGCGGGCGATGCGATGGGGCGCTGGCAAACTCAGGTGCAGCTCGCCGCGAAGGCACTGCCGGTTGGGATTGCTGACGGCGAGCCACGATAATTACCGCCACGAGCGCCGCCAGAATGACGGCGGCGTAGAGCGCCTGCGGACTTCGCTGCGGCTGGGGCATATCTCATCCGTGAGAAAGTGGCGGGCATCCTCCCGCGGCGCGCGGCCCATCCGCGCTGTTTCTTCCATCGTCCGCGGTGGCGGATCGCTTGCAGCGAAACGACCGGTGATAGCGGCAACGGTTGGCAATGGCCGCCACACATCCGGCATATCCGCCAGGAGCGCCGCACAATTGCTACAGCTTACGCAAACTTGAGCCACTGCTGCCGCCCGGCGGAAAGCAGATGGGCGTTGTGCCCCAGCTTCTGCAGCCGGCCGACGAAGCTTTCTGGCCCGTGGGTGCAGTAGATGATGTGCGGCTGGACGAGCTCGACGCAGGCGAGGAGGTCGTCGTAATCCGCATGGTCGGAGAGGGGGACGGCGCAATCTACTCGCAGCCGGAATCTCGCCCCAGGGTCCATTGCCCAGCCGGTGACGGCGATGGTCGTCGGGTTGTCGATTCCTCGCAGCCGTGCGGCCTTTTGCGTCATCGGGGGCACGACGACGGCACACTGTCCAGGGCCGACTTCGTCGCAATACTCGGCATGATCGCCGAGCCAGCAGTTGTGCTTTTCATAAATCTGGCTCACGCGGTAGACCAGCGGATGTTGCAGCACGCGGATGCCGGCGCTCGTCAGAATCTTCGTCACCTCCTGGGCCTTCCCCAACACATACGCCTGGATGACTGGCGTGCAGCCGCGGCCCAAAGCCTCGGTCACAATCCGCAACAGCTCGGCGATGACTTCGTCTCGCGGTGGCAGTCGATACTTGGGATCGCCGAAGGTGCTTTCCATCACCAGCACGTCGGCCTTCGGCGGACTGGCTTCTTCCGAAGTCGCCGAAGGCCCGAGCTTGAAGTCCCCCGTGTAGAGTAGCCGCTCGTTACCATCGGAGGCGAGCAGCATCGCGGAGCCAAGGACATGGCCTGCGGGAAGCGCGGTCAGCTCCATTTCGTTCCATTTTTCCGCGACGTCGAACTGCATGGCGCGAACCGGCCTCATGCCAAAGCGAAACTGGTACAGTGCCGCCGTCGCCGGCGTGCAGAAGGCCAACTCATGCTTGGCCATATGGTCCGTATGCGCGTGCGAGATGAAGCCTCGCGGCTGGCGGCGGCGAAAATCGACCGCGAGATCGATGCTGGTCAGCTTCAGCCCGCGGTCGTAGTGGAACATGTTTGTAGTTTTGTAGGGTGCATGAGTATCACGAAATGCACGCGGAAGTCCTTCACGTGCATTTCGCTGGCGCTCATGCACCCTACTCCTTCTACTTCGCACCCGCCAGCGTCGCGCCGCCGCCGATGCCGGCAGCTTGCATCGCGACGTCGAGCGCCTCGGCGGCTTTCTTCACCAGGGCCTCTCGCTTGGTCCCCGTTACCGCGGAGGAATGCACCGCGGCCGAAAGCGGTCCGTCAAAGCCAAGCTCTTGCAGTATTGCGAAGTAGGCGGCGGAATCAATCTGGCCCTCTTCGCCCGGCAGCAGGCGTTGCTCCTCGGTGATGCTCGCCAGGTCCGCGCCGGCTGGAATGTCGGACAGTTCCGCCGCGATGATCTGCTCGCCGCGCAGGGCCCGCAGTTTCTCGGGGGAGCCGCCGCCGACGTGCCAATTCCAGGCGTCCAGCCACAGACCGACATTTTCCGCTCCCACGGACTGGATAAACATCAGCAGCGGATCGGCCTGGTGGATGAACTGATAGCCGCCGTTGTTGCGGTGCGATTCCGCCGCCAAGAGCCGCAGGCCGAGCTTGATTCCGCGCTCCGCTAAAACCGCCGCAACCTCCTGCAGACGCGCCGCCAGGAACTTAAAATTCTCATGGAACGGCAACTCGTCGCTGGTCGGCTGAATGGTGAGATAGCAGCGATTGGCAGCCAGTGCCGTGGCCACATCCAAGACCGGCTTCAGTCCCGCCAGGTCGGCCTTGAAGTCGGCCACCGGACCGGCAAATCGAACCGGCAATTCAAACCCGCCAATCTTCACGCCGGCACTCAGCAAGTATTTGGTGGCCGCCTCCATTCCCAGAGTCTTCGCCTTCTCCGCGACCTCCCGAATGTCGATGGTCAAACCTTGAAATCGATGCGTCAGGGCGATTTCGAGCAGTTCTCCCTGACGACCGGAAATGCTTAGTACGTATGGATTTAAGTTGCGATACATAGTTTCTCCTTTGGCCCTCGCGGCACAAAATGTCCCCCAATTGAGCGTTAATCTGCGGCTTCGCTGCCACAAATAAGATTATGCCGGTCCCCTTGGAATCGCAGAAGGGGAGGCTAGCGGCATCCCAACTCGCAGCGAGCGAAACGGCGGTAGAGCTTCGCTGGCACTGCGGGCTAGTTTCCGCGCGATTTTCAACACCATGGCCCACGATCCGCTGGCGCGGCCCTCGACGACCCTCCCGCCAGTCGCTAAAATCGAGCGTTTCAACTGCCTCCATTTCGCAGCCGGACCGGGACTTTCCATGAACACGTATGCCATCATCGCCGCGGACGGGCGGCAGTATAAGGTCGAAGAAGGCCAGGAAATCCAGGTTGATTTCCGCGACGAAATCGAAGGCGGAGCCACCATCACCTTCGACCAGGTGCTCGTCGTCTCCGACGGCACCAGCATCAAGCTCGGCAAGCCGACCCTGGCGGGCGCGGTCGTGACGGCGGAAGTCATCTCCCCGCTCGAAAAGGGAGAGAAAATCTTCATCCAGAAGATGCGCCGCCGAAAAAACTACCGCCGCCGCACTGGACACCGCCAAAAATTCACCCGCGTGAAGATCAGCAAGATCACCGCCTGAGGTGGGGTAGGCTTCCAGCCTGCCCTGAACTTCACCGCTTCGTTCGCCGCGGGTTTCTGACCCGGCGAAACCGCTGCTGATTGCAGATTTCCTTCCGCGGCTGAGCTCGCATGGCGCGGTGAGAAAGACGGGCTAGAAAAGTTTTCGCGGTCGTCGTCGCACGCCAATCACAGCTTTCCAGTCCGCGAAAACCCTTCCCGACTCCAGCATCACGCCCGCTTCTTCTTGGCCGGCCGCGGGACCAGTTCATAAAGTCGGGCATTTCCGGCCTTGCCGCATTCGGTCGCCGCGCCGCATTTCCGCAGGACGTAAGCAATCCGCTGGGCGATCCAGCGCCGGACGTCGAGACCCAGTGCGAGATGGCCGGTGTGGAACGGCTGCGGGAGTGTCGGCGGCAGGAGGGCGAGCAGATCCTGGTTGGTTTTGAAACGGTGCGTCTCGCGGATGGCGACGAGCCGCTGGTCTTCGATGAGGAAGTCGTTTTCCCGCCAGCGGCGGCGGCGGCCGTGGCCGGGGTAGCGGAATTCTTCCACTTCCACCAGCGGCGTTTCCAGAACCAGGTTGCGGTGCGGGAAAACGCCGGTGAAGTAGATCAGCTCATCGAACAAGCTCAACACCGTTTCTACCTTCGGGCTGCGCCGGCGGCTGAGGACCGAGCCTCCCCTGGCATCCAGCCGGACGAGAGTCTTTTGCAGGATGAGCGGCTTGACGATGAGCACGCGGTGCTTCTCGAGCAGCCGGCTGATTTTGGTGCGGATCGCCGCCAGCGAGCCGTGCTGAATCTCAATGAGCTGTTTGCCGCGGATGGCATCGATGCGAAATCCCTCCAACCGCTCCTCGGTCCGCGCCTCTTCGCCGGCGTACATCGCTTTGAGCTGGCGGTGGAGAGAAGTTTCCATGGGGCGGAGTGAGTGGTGAGTGGTGAGTGGTGAGTAAATACCACTCACCACTCACCACTCACCACCCTATAATTGACTATCGACACAAACACCTTGCGAGATTTCCATGCTCACCCTCACGCCCCCCCCTGCCCTGGAGCTCAAGCCTTACAAATCGCTTTCCAACGAAGTGTTGGCCGAGCGGATTGAGGCGGTTCGCCGCGACCTGGGGAGCCGGCTGATGATCCTGGGGCATCATTATCAACAAGATGAGGTAATCGCCCATAGCGATTTGCGGGGCGACAGCTATCAGCTCAGCCAGATGGCCGCTTCCAGCCGCGATTGCCGGTTCATCGTGTTTTGCGGCGTGCATTTCATGGCGGAAACCGCGGACATCCTGGCCAACCGCCCGGAGAAGCTGGCGGAGCGCGGCGGCGAACGGGTGACGGTCATCCTGCCGGATCTGGCCGCGGGGTGCTCGATGGCGGACATGGCCGGCATCGACCAGGTGGAAGGAGCTTGGGCCGACCTTGGCGAGGTCATCGACACCAAGGACATCACGCCGGTCACCTACATCAACTCGGCCGCCAGCCTCAAAGCGTTCTGCGGCCGGCACGGCGGCATCGTCTGCACCAGCAGCAACGCCAAAGCGGTTCTCGAATGGTCCTTTAAGCGGACGAGCCGCGTCTTCTTCTTCCCGGACCAGCATTTGGGACGGAACACGGCCTTGAAGATGGGGATCACCAACGAGCAGATGCCGGTCTTCGACCCCTACGCGGATGACCTCGGCGGAAACACCCCCGAGGCCATCACCAATAGCAAGGTCGTGTTATGGAAAGGGCACTGCAGCGTGCATCAGATGTTTCGCAAGGAGCATGTGGAGCAGTTTCGTAAAAAATTCCCCGGCATCAAGATTCTCGTCCATCCCGAGTGTCCGCAGGAGGTGAATGACCTGGCCGATGTGAGCGGCTCCACGAGCAAAATCATGAAGACCGTGGAAGAAGCTCCGCCGGGTACCAAATGGGCCATTGGCACGGAGCTGCACCTGGTGAATCGCCTCAAGAAGGAGCACCCGGACCAGGAGATTCACTTCCTCTCCCCCGTCGTCTGCATGTGCGCCACCATGTACCGCATCGACCTGGCCCATCTCTGCTGGGCGCTGGAAAGCCTGGCTGCGGGAGACCCGGTCAACGCCATCAAAGTCGATGAGTTGACCGCCCAGCAAAGCCTGGCGGCGCTGGAGCGGATGCTGGAAGTGAAGTGAGAACCGGGGTCGGGAGTCTTTGGCGACAAACGACTCTCCGTGTTGTGGAGCTTTGCTCGCCAAAGACTCCCGACCCCCTGTCGCTGTCCGGCCTTACGTCACGTTTGCTGCGCTCGGCATTGCAGCCGGCAGCTCCAGTCTGCTGGTATCAGTAATCGAAGACTTGGGCTTGCTCACATTGTTCTGCACGACCAAATACGCAATGACCGCCAGCAGCACCAAAACTACCGCGGCGGCGGCGATCCAGAACCACGGGGGAATTTCCTTGGCCTTTCCCTTGGCCTTCCCCGTGGCAATCGGCTTTACCAACTCGTTGGTCGGCTGCGGCAGCGGGATGGGCATCTTGCCGCTGCCGCTCGTTGCACTGGGAGGCTCGATTTTCTTCATGCCGCCGCTGAGGGTGTTTCCGCTCGCCGCGCCAGTGTTCAGCTTGGGGAAAATCATGGCCTTGTCGGAGCCGCCATCGCTGGCCTTGGTCGGACTTCCGATGGCTTTGGCGACGGGTAGCGATTTCTCCCCCTTGATGGGCACTTTGCCGCGACTGGAATCGGAGCTGCGTTTCTTCGCGTCGCTTCCCTTCTGAGTAGCCCCCCGAGCAGCGTCTGCCGTGTCGTCCTTCTTTCCGCTGAGCAGCCGCTTGCCACTGCCGCTAGAACCCGATTTGCTGCCGCCGCCCGCGCTTCCGCCGCCAATGCCGCCATAGCCGCCGGACGAGCCGCCCCCCACGCGGGCCATCTTACGCACTCCCGCATTGAGAGCAGTCGCCTTCATGGCGGCATCGTCGCTGCCGGGCTCGAACTTGTAACTATGGTTGACGAGCCAGGTCTCTAGGGCTTTCGCCACTTGCTGCATATTTTGAAACCGTTTATCCGCTTTTTTCTGCATCATCTTGACGCAGATATCCACGAGGTCGCGCGGGCACTCGGGCCGGTCCTTGCGGACGTCCTCGGGCATGGTCGTCTGATGCTTGGCGATGCGCTGGGCCAGCGTGCCGTCCGTGAACGGCGGATGACCGGTCAGCAGGAAATAGAGCGTGCAGCCCAAGCTGTAGATGTCGGTCCGCAGATCCACCTTGTGGCTGTTGACCGCCTGCTCGGGCGAAAGATAGTCGGCGGTGCCCAGCACGTTCTCGTTATGGGCGATGGTCAGCGAGGCTTTGGCACCATCCGAGTAAAGCGCCAATCCCAGGTCCAAAATGCGGACAATGCCCTTGTCATCAATCAACAGGTTGGCCGGCTTGATGTCGCGATGGATCAGATTGTTGGCGTGGGCGTAGGCCATTCCCTCCGCCGTCTGGGCGATGTAGTTGCAGGCCAACTCCAGCGGCAGCGGGCCTTCCTGCTTGACGATGTTCTGCATGTCCTTGCCGTCGATATACTCCATCACCAGAAAGTGCTGGTCGCCTTCGTTATCGACGTCGTAGGCCCGCACGATGTTCGGATGGTCGAGCGACGCCGTGGCCTGAGCTTCGAGATGAAACCTGGCCAGGTAGGACGAGTCATTCACCCGCGACTTGGGCAGCACCTTGACCGCCCGCTTCTGCTTCATGAGCACGTGCTCGGCCAGGTAAACGCTGCTCATGCCCCCGGTGCCGATGAGCCGCAGCAGCTTGTATTGGCCGAGGCGGAAGCCTTTGTACTTGCGGTCCTGGATTTTATCGGCGTGCCACTGGGTAATCAGATTGGCGTTGATGAGGTGATTGGCAACCACCTCGGAATCTTCCGGGAGGTTCCCCCCATGCTGCGCTTTGAGGGCGTCGAGCGACGTCTGCAACTGGTCCTCGGCGACCAGCCTGCTGCGCTCCACGTAGTCGATGAAGTTTTCGGCGCTTAGTTTTGCCATATCGCGAGAGCTGGACCCCGTGCCAAATCCGCCGCCCCGCGCGGGAATCCCCGCGGGTCTGTGAATCGCATCACGGTCAACGTTCTCCCCGGATGCCGGCCGCGCTCCTGCCGGTGAACCATCAGCATCCTCAACCATCGGGCGCTACCCCGCCTGCCATTGGTCGGCAGGCGAGCGAGGATGCGGGAAACCGAAAAACCAAATGAGGCCAGACCAGAAAAGGTTACACCCCCGTCGGGCGGGCGTAAAGCATCTATTCTTCCATTTTATCAAGACTTACGGCAAAACAAAGGCACCTGACCGGGGAATCGCTAAAACGCTCACCCTTTGGCGGCTCCCCCCCTGGCGAGCCCCAGACTTGACTTCGCATCGGAGAAAACGCGGAGCGGCAATTTCGCCCGAACTCTGCTGGCCCCCCGCGACGACTCGCGGCCTACTTGGGCAAGAAAAGTAGGCCGCCACTCCCGTGGCGAGCCATCAGGGTCAACGTCGAAGCGGCAACAAATTCTTTGGCAGTTCTAGCTCCACTCTGCTGGCTCGCGAGAGGACTCGCGGCCTACTTTCCGAGCGCGAGCAGAGAAGAGGAACCCGTAGACTCCGCCGGAACATGGAAGGCGCGGCAACGAAGCTCCGCCGCACGGCGAAGAAGATGCCGCCGGGTTCATCCCGGTGGAGTGTCACCATCCACCTAGAAAAGAATCGAACGAAACCCAGGATGCCCCCCGGCTTGTTCGGGCGGGAGGCTCACCCTCTTTCCTCGGCGCGCCGCCCGCAAGAAGGCGGGAAGTAACGATCCCCTGGGACAAGCCCAGGGGCATTTGGTGATGTGCTGTTGGTTTTTCTAGGCTCAAGGTGAACCTCCCCCGGGACGAGCCCGGGGGCATCTACCTCGCCCTGGCGCAAGCTGGTGTTCCCAGGAATTACGGGTTCCTCTTCTCTGATTTCCGAGCGCGGGGGAGAGAAGAGGAACCCGTAAACTCCGCCGGAACATGGAAGGCGCGCCAGCGGCGAAACTTACCACCGGTCCGTGCTCGCTGATTGGACACTCGCGAGACGCCTTCCGGGGGCGGACGCCACCCGGCCACAAGTGCCGCCTCTGCGCGGCGAAGCAGGATAGCTAAGTGAGTCCGAACCACCGTTCACCCTCAGAGAATTCCTCCGACCCTTCGGCGAATGCACTTCGTGAATCAAAAATACCTAGCAGCCCACTGCCGATCCCCGTTAGAATGACGGTTACGTTGCGACTTATGATTTTGAGTCGCATCCAACTCAATAACACCCGCGAGTAGGAGCACCGCAAATGGTTAGCGCATTTCAGGTTGGCGACAAGTGGATCATCGCTCGGAATCCCGGCGAAATCCCTAATCCAAGCATTAACGGGACGCTGTCACAATCTCCAGGCCGCATCACACACGGAGGGTGTTGGACCGGCGAAAAGTGGGCAGCTCAAACGAACTTCGCCAAGCTGTTTGATTCTCGCAACTTGGCATTGGAATATTTGCAACAGAATCGTCAAGTAGTCGAGGCGTCCAAATGACGTTCGTCTGGCGTTGCCTGCGAGATTCAGAATTTGGGCAATGAGAACTTCGGCTCATCGCCGGTGGCCACATGCCCGGAAGAAAGGTTACTTCATTTCAAAGGTCCAACTATGTCTATTGAGCAGCGAATCACCCGCCTGGAAAAAGCCAATCGAAACTTGAGGTTGTGCATCATCCTGACAGTGCTTGTAACGGCCGGCGCATTGGGCTGGCGTGGGAATCATCTGTCGTTTGCGGAAGCACAGGAAAAGAAGGATGCGACTGTAATTCGCGCACAGCGGTTCGAGATTGTCGACAATGGAGGCAAGGTTGCTGGCTTTTTTGGCGAAATAGGTCCTGGGGAGGTAATGCTGAGGATGGGACCAAGCGACCGATTCGCAGCTTTGTCTTCGCTCACCGGCGGTACGTCGCTATCGCTCGGAGACGGTGAAAGCACCGCAAAGCTAAAGCCATATTCGATTTCCTTATCTCGGCGATCCGTATCTCAGATAAAGGAGCAAGATCGCATTAACCGGAAGCTGGCTACTGGCGCGGAAGTCTCCCCGGACGAAATCGCACGCTCTGTTCCGCAGGAAGCCGTTAGCATGCACGTATCAGATGATCGACGAGGCTATCTGATTGTGGGCAACTCATTCGGGAAAGACGTTGTATCCATCGAAGCCAATAAGGCAAACGCCGGTGCCGTCTACGTCTACGATGTGAACGGAAAGATCAAGAAGGCGCTCACCGGAGAGTAGATTCGTCACCACCTCAGCCACGGCGGTAGATTCCCCGCGGCGGGGAGTTCGAGGATGCGGGCGCTGGTGATGGCGGGGTGCGTGCGGACTTCTTCCAGCGCGGCTTGAGGCGGGTGGCCGTCGAGGTTGAGGACGCCGATCGCGCCGCCGCCGGGGGTGGTGCGGCCGACGGACATTTGGGCGATGTTGACCTTGTGGTTGCCGAAGATGGTGCCGACCGTGCCGATGATGCCGGGGACGTCGTTGTGGGTGAAGACCAGCATGATGCCGTCCAGGTAGGCTTCCAGGCGGTAGTCCCCCAGGCGGATGAGGCGGGGCATGTTGTTGCCGAACAGGGTGCCGGCGACCGTGAACGGCTGGCCGTCCGCAGTGACTTCCGCGGTGAGGGAGGAGGTGAAGGCCCCCATGTCGCTGCGGGATTCCTCGGTAAGCTTGATGCCTCGCTCGCGGAGGAGGACTTCCGCATTGACGACGTTGACCTCTTCCTCCAAGGCCCGCTCCAAGAGCCCCGCGCAGAAGGCGGCTGTGAGGAGTTTCGTATTCTTGCTGGTCACTTCGCCGCGATAGGTGAGGTGGCAGGCGGAAGCCCCGGCTGTTTGCCACTGGCTGGCGAGGAGGCCCAGACGCCAGGCGAGGTCGAGATATCCCTTGATGGCTTGCAGGGTCTTGGGGTCGACCGCGGCCATGTTGACGGCGTGGCGGACTTCCCCCGTGGTGAAAAAGTTGATCAGGAGCTGCACCGCTTCGATGGCGACTTGGGTCTGAGCCTCTTCGGTGCTGGCCCCGAGGTGGGGCGTGCAGACGACGTTCGGCATCCCGAAGAGGGGGCTGTTCGTGCAAGGCTCTTCGACAAAGACATCGAGAGCCACGCCGCCGATTTTGCCGCTTTTCAGCCCTTCGACCAAAGCCGCCTCGTTGTAGATGCCGCCGCGGGCGCAGTTGATGAGGCGGACGCCGGGCTTGAGGATTTCGAGCTCGGGGAGGCCGATGAGGTTGGTGGTTTCCGGCGTGAGCGGGGTATGGACGGTGAGGTAATCGACGTGCGGCAGCATGTCCCGCACTTTCTCGACCCGCTGGATGCCGAGCTTGGCGGCTTGCTCGGTGGAAAGGAACGGATCGAAGCCGAGCACCCGCATTTGAAAGGCGATGGCCCGTTTGGCGACTTCCTGCCCGATGCGGCCGAGGCCGACGATGCCGAGCGTTTTGTCGGCGAGCTGCGTCCCCATGTACGATTTGCGATCCCACTTGCCGGCGAGGAGGCTGTGATAAGCGGGGGCGACGGAGCGGGAAAGGGCGAGCAGCAGGGCGAAGGTGTGCTCCGCGGTGCTGAGGGTGTTGCCGGTCGGCGTGTTCATCACGACGATTCCCTGGCGGGTAGCGACCTCCTTATCGATGTTGTCAGTGCCGACCCCGGCCCGGGCGATGGCCCGCAGGCGATGGTTCCCCGCCAGCGATTCGCCGGTGATGGTCACGCCGCTGCGGCAGATCGCGCCGTCGAATTCGGTGAGAGCCGCTTTGAGAGCGTCTCCCTTGAGGCCGGTGCGGACCTCGTACTCGATGCCGGGGGCGGCGGCGAGCATTTCGAGGCCTTCTTTAGCGATGGAGTCGAGGATGAGGATGCGGGGCATGGGGAAAGTGTAGAGTGTAAAGTGCAGAGTGTAGAGTGAAGAAATGGAGCGGCTTTTTACTTTGCACTCTACACTTTGCACTCTGCACTCTTCTTGAATTCCTTCATAAACTCCGCCAGCGCCTCCACTCCCGCCACCGGCATGGCGTTGTAGATGCTAGCGCGGATGCCGCCGACGCTGCGGTGGCCTTTGAGGCCGTCGAGGCCGCGGTCTTCGCCGAGCTTGCAGAATTCCTTCTCAAGTTCTTCGGATGGAAGGCGGAAGGTGACGTTCATGAGCGAGCGGTCCGCCGGCTGGGCGTGTCCTTTGTAGAAGCCACCGCTGGCGTCGATGAGGTCGTAGAGGATTTTGGCCTTGGTTTTGTTAAGGGCGTGCATCTTGGCCAGACCGCCGATGTCGTTCTTGAGCCAGTGCAGGACCAGGTTCATCAGGTAAATGGCGAACGTCGGAGGCGTGTTGTAGAGCGAGTCTTCCTTGACGTGGTTGTTGTAGTTAAGGTAGCCGGGGAGGTTTTCGGGGCTGCGCTTGAGGAGGTCGTCGCGGATGATGACGGCTGTGACTCCCGCAGGGCCGGCGTTTTTCTGGGCACAGGCGTAGATCAGTCCGTATTTGTTGACGGGAATCGGACGGTGAAGAAAATCGGAGGAGCAGTCGCAAACGAGGGGGACGCTGCCGGTGTCGGGGTCAGCGGCGAACTGCACCCCTTGAATGGTTTCGTTGGAGCAGGTGTAGACGTATGCGGCATTGGGATTGAGCTTGAGCTCGCTTTGTTTCGGCAGGCGGTCGTAGTTGGTGGCTTTGCCGTCCCAGGCAAGGTTGACTTTGCCTTCCCGCCTGGCTTCGTCGATGGCGTACCTGCTCCAAGAGCCGGTCACCACATAATCAGCGGGTTCGCTCTGGCCGCGGAGTAGGTTCATGGGCACCATCGAGAACTGCAAGCGGGAGCCCCCTTGGAGGAAGACAATCTGGTAGTTGTCCGGGATGGCGAGCAGTTCTTTAAGCAGCGATTTGGCGGAGGCGAGGACATCGAGAAAGCCGGGAGCCCGGTGGCTCATTTCCAGCACGCTCATCCCGTAACCGGGGAGGCAAACCAGCTCCCGCTGGGCCTGCTGCAGCACCGGCAGCGGCAACACGGCGGGGCCGGGGGAAAAATTGAAGACGCGGTCCGTGGCGGTCATGGTCGCGGGCATTCTCTGTATTTCCGAGGGGGGAAGTGGCGGGAAAACAGCCATTTGGGGGGTAAGACATGCGTGAACCGGTTAAGGTTCAGCGAAGGTTCGATTGTACGGGGAAGGGGAAAAATGCGGTAGGAGTAGAATCGGCATTTAGACTTTGGACGCCAGCTTGACTTTTGTTCATACGGCGTTAAATTATGGTCGCCAATTCGGCAAATCCCATTTTCACTCTGGAGGTGCTGCCATGAAACGCTTTTTCTTTCTTGCCGCGGTTTTTGCTTTCACCGTGCTCACTCAAGTCACATTTTCCCAGGAACAGCCTCCCTCCGCCAAGCCCGGACCCGAACATGACATTCTGAAGGAGATGGTCGGGATTTGGGATGCGGTGATGCTCATGCCCGGCACGACGAAGGATGCACCCGCCAGCAAGGCGAAGTCCGTCTATAAAATGGAATGCGGCGGGCTGTGGCTCACCAGCACCTTTGACGGAGAATTTGCCGGCGCGAAGTTTGAAGGCCGCGGCATCGACGGCTATGACCAGTTCAAGAAGAAGTACACGGGGGTTTGGGTCGATTCGATGAGCAGCACGCCGATGTTTTTTGAAGGGACGCGCGATGAGAAGACCAAGGTCCTGACGATGACCACCGAACATCCCGGCCCCGACGGCAAGCTGGCGAAGTGGAAGACCCAGTCCAGTTCCAAGGACAAGGACCATCACACGTTCAAGATGTTCATGATCGGCGTGGGGGGCAAGGACGAAGAGATGTTTACGATTGAGTACACGCGGAAGAAGTAGCCGCGGAACCATGTGTCTTCCAAGGAGCTTGCAATGGCCTCTCTTGCTGTGGTGCTTCAGGCCGCGATGAAGTTATCGGACCTGGAGCGTTCGCAACTCGTTGAAGCGCTACTCCCGTCAGTAGCGCCCTTGGGAATTAACTTTGCATCTCTCACCCGTGAGGAGCTTGATGAGCGGTGGGAGGCGTATCAGCGCAGCGGAAGCGCTGGAGAAAACTGGGAAGAGGTCCGAATCAGAGCTCGTCAGCGAGCGGGCTAATAATTCCGGTTCGTGAAGCCCGCAGCTCCCGCGCTGCGGAGCGGGCCGGTGCCGGCGGGCGAAAGATTGGTGGCCGGCGCTGAGCCGACGCGCTGCTGGAGGGAGGCAATTCGAGTGGGCAGGTCCGGCTGGAAAGTGTTGAGCGAATACGACCGTTGGTAATTGGCGAGAGCCTGCGGCAGGTCACCCATCTTTTCCTTCACGCTACCCAGAGAGGCGTGGACGCGGGAGTTACTCAGGTCGAGCTGCAAGGCTTGTTGAAGCTGCAGTTCGGCGGTTCGAAGATCGCCGTATTCTTCGTAGAGGCGAGCGAGCTCCACGCGGGCATCCGCCGACTGCGGGCTGGTCACGCTCCAGTTTTTCATCAGCTCAAATGCCTGATCGACCCGCTGCGTCTGCGCCAGCAGCACGGCCAGACCGCGGTGGCAATCGACATGGTTGGGGTTATACGCCAAACACTGCCGATAGAGTGATTCGGCCTGTCCAAGCTGGGCTGTGTTGCGGGTCTGAAAGCCCTGCAGGTGGGCCACCGCGCCCAGGTTGTAATAGGCATCGGCATTCCGCGGATTCGCCTGCTTGGCCGCCTCGAACCGGGCCTGGGCCACCGCCAATTGGCCGCGGTTGAAGTAGCGGAGGCCGTCGGCATTGCGGTTCTGCGCGACCATGCCGCAGCCACTGACGGCTGATGTGAGCAGCGCGATCATCAGCAATCGGAATGGCAGGGATGAGAACAAAGCGGCAGATGCTCCTGCGCCGAGGCCGAGGCAGTCAACGCCGGCGCGCATGTCTTCACAAATCGCCGCGGAAGATAGTAGCCGGCGTTTGCGGAAGCAAGGCCAAAACATCTGGAGTTGCGAAAAAACGAAAAAGGGACGAGCCGCCCCAAAGCGGCTCGTCCCGGTTCCTGGCTGTGGGTCCAGGGGAACTTACTGGTTGAAATACGTTAGGAGGCCGTCGTGCCGGCAATCTCGCCGACCAGGTTCAGTGTTTCGCCAGGAGCGGAGGTGACGCGGACATAGCCCAGGTTCCGGATGACCTCCAAGATTTCGCTGCAGGTGGGGAACATCCGGCCGCTGGTCCGCTTATAGGCGTCGAGAGCATGCATGAACTGGATTTCGTCGTCCGAATATTCGCGCTCGCAGGTGGTCGGATCGATCTGCCGCCGGCGTTGAACTTTGGCCCGCCGCTCCGGAACGATGGGCTGGCTCTCCTTGCGGCGTTCCTCTCGATCCGTGCGACGGTCCATGATTTGTTCCGCTTTGTTCGCTTTGGCCACGACATTCACCCCTGGCTTGGTTGCTGCTGGTGGGACAAGAGACCGGCGATGGTAGTCTGAATCGGCCGGCAGCCGCGCGAAGATGCACCGCCAGGGTAAAATGTGCGGCTGCGCGAAATTTTACGGCTTGTGCGGATATGACCGCTGGCGCAAAGATGACTGCCGTAAGGGAGTCCTGGCGGGCAAGGAGTGCCGGCCGTGCGGGCTGTAGGGATGGCGCGAGTTGGACCGGCCCTAGACCACGACATCCTGGTGTTGGCCGTAGAAGCCACTGTCCGGCTTGATGGGCCGAGTATCCCGCTTGGTGCGACTGGGGATGGTCCGCTGCAGCGTGCCGATGGCCAGGGAGAACGACGCCCGAATCGGGCGGATGGCCGGGGTCGCTTGCTGCACCTCGTCGATCTTCTCCACCGCGCTGGGCAACTGGGCGGTGAACGAGTTGAGCGCGTCCCGATATTCTTGGTAGTTTGCCTTTTCCGGAGCGGTGGGCTCTACGCCTGGAGTGGTGACAGCCTGGGCGATGGCATCAGGAGCCGTTTCCTTCGACTCCGGCAGACTCCGCGCGACCTCAACAGGCTTGGGCGCGACCAAGGGCGAAGCCGGCTTGTTGGCGGTCGGACGAGCCGGGCCCTGCTGCCGAGAGAGGTTGATCAAGACCGCGACGATTACGACTGCCGCCAGGGAAACGAAGGCAGCGATGGCCCCCGCCCATTTCTTTCCGCCGCGCCGCGTGTCCACAATCGTAGCGACGGGAATCACGCTGGCCTGAGCGAGCACGGCCGCGGCGAACTGGTTGGAAGGCTGCGGTATTTCTCCCAGCTCAAGCCCGGCCAGCAGAGCGGCTTGGCCATGCAGCGTTTGACGGCACGGCAGACATTCACCCGCATGGCGCAGCAGGAGCGCGTCCCGTTCCGGCACCTGCCGGCGGTCCAGCACGTCGTTCATTCGGTCGTCAAATTCGCGGCACTGCATGTTGCTGTTCCTCGACATGTTGCGGACCTGCGGCGGCGGAACCTCGCTCCGCCACGACTCCCCGCCTCTGTAACTGGTCGATCAACTCCCGCCGGGCCCGATGCACCCAGGTTTTGACGGTCCCCAGCGGGACATTCATCGCCTCGGCAATATCACCATAGCTCAGCTCGTGTTCGTGAAACAAAACAAACGCCTGGCGATAATCCTCGCGGATTCCCGCCAGGGCCAACGTCACTTCCTCCGCCAGGTTCTTGGCGGCTTGCATGTCCGGCAACCCGTCGGAAATCTGCTCCGGCAAAATCTCCGCCGAGGGCCGGCGTTTTCGCGTGGAAAGCGCCGTCCGGCAGCGGTTGCCGGCAATCGCAAACAGCCACGGCTCAAAGTCGCGGGCCGCGTCCCAGCGGTGCAGGTTTTTGAGCACTCGGACAAACGTCTCCTGAGCCACGTCCTCGGCGTCCTGCCGCTGCCCCAACATGCGGAAGCACAGCCCGAAGACCTGGCCGCGGAACCGCTCCACCAAGGCGAGCATGGCTCCCTGATCGCCGGTCAAACAGCGGCAAATGAGCGGCCGGAGGTCGTCAGCCGAGTCGGTAGTCATCATGCCGCTGTTCCGAGGAAATACCTTGCACCTGGGCATCCGGTTTCACGCCGCCCGGCTTCCTGCAGGCAAAAAGCCGACTTTGATCCCCGCGGCGGTTATTCCATTGTAACGGCCGAATCTTGGATTCCAGGCGGTTTTTTGAGCAAAAAAAGCCCGCTGGGAGCGGGCCTGCCTTGAAAAAGTTGCGTGGCAGGCAACTTTAGCGCCGGTTGAAGAATTTCTTGAGCATGTCGGAAGCGGCTTCTCGCGAGTCCCTGGCATCGGCCGCTGGCCGAGGCGGCAGCTTGCCAGGGCCTTTTTTCGCGGGCCTTTTGGAGGAATCAAGAGTCTTCGTTTCGCCATCCGCCGTGATGGGTATTGCTTCGCCACCCGCGGGAGCGGACGTGTCGTCCAGACGGAATTGGCGAGTTTCCGGATCGCTCTGCCGCTTGGCAAGATCTTCGACGTCGGCTTCGGACAGCCATTGATCGATGTTATCGAGCTCGGTGGTGAGGTTGGACTCTCCCCCCTCCGCGGTGCGGGCCGCCACGCCCTTGATGTCATGGACCATCGGCCGCTTGGCCTTGGACGTCTCGATCACGACCTCGAAGGCCAGCGGGCCAATCCGCAACTGGTCGCCGGACAAAAGCACCGCCTCTTCGACCACTTTCTCGCCATTGACGAAGGTGCCGTTGCGGCTCTTGAGATCCCGCACCACGACCTCGTTTTCGGTCGTCATGATCAGGCAATGCCGCCGGCTGATGGCGTCGGTCTGCGGGCGCAGATGACACTCTTCACTGCGGCCGACCAGGCACTGCGGCGTGGGTAGCTTGATTTCCTTACCAGTCTTCGATCCCTGTAAGACTTTGAGACGGACCTGCATATTTCGCCTTTCCTTCGCAAGTTTCGAGTCAGGCAGATTTGCCTGAAACCACGAAAAATGATTGCGGATAGGAACTACTCGTTGCGAATTCGGGCGAAGCCGGCCAACCAACACGAATATTATTAAAGGGCCAAAAAAACAGGGCAAGCGTCACGCTTCCCGCATGACACCCTTCCAGCTAGCTGTACCCAGGACGAAATCGACCAAAACCTGCCGCTGTCTCAACCCACGCTCATTATCGCCATAAGTTAAACCCCTTTGCAACCGTATAAGCGAGGGAATTTTGGAAAAAGGTATTGATTCTGTCTGGGGCCGCCCTGCTCCCCATCGCGTTTTCGCGCGCGTCACCTCTTTGATGACCACGAGTCCGCGCCGAACCGGTCCTCCGCCAGCCGCTTGGCAGTGGCGTGTTCAGCAGGGTTCAGACTACCTGCCTGGAAGCGAATATCCAGCTGCCTTTCCAGCAGGGGAAGCCAGATTTCCGCCAGTTCCTCCGCGGAGGAGCTCGTGGCGGCAAGGTCCGCGATTCCCGGCAATTCAGGCGCAAAACTGCTCCGCCTAAGCAGCACGCTGCCATGCTGCAACAAGGCTTCCTTTTGCCGCCGCTGCGCACTCCCGCAAATCTTGGAACCGGCTGTGAGCACATCTCCAGCCGACCGCCTTTGGAAACAGAGAAAGGGCTCAATCGGGCCGATCCGCTGGAGCGGCTGTTGGGGAACGAGAGTGGCCTCGACGTTCAAATCCGCGAGCGCTTGAATCAGCGTTTCATGGAACGCAAAGTACAGCGGCTGGGCGGCGCTCTTATCCTGCTGACTCACGGGCATGACGAAGCTGTACGTCAGCTCCTGGTCGTGGAGAATGGCGCCGCCACCGGTCGAGCGCCGCACCATGGGGCAGCCGGAGCTGGCCTCATGCCGCCAGCGCTCATCCGCATTTTGAAAGTACCCCAGCGAAAGTGTCGGCTGTTCCCACTGATAGAAGCGCAGCGTGGGGCCGGAGCGCGGCGCGGACAAGAGCAGCGCCTCGTCGACCGCCATGTTCATGGGGCCGCTGCCGCGATCGACGATCAGCCGCGCCGTTGACATAGATGTTGTGACCCAGGCGCTCACGGAGTGAGCGGACTACTTTCCTTCCACCGCAGCATCGGCTGGCGCGCCGCTCGGACTTCGTCGGGCCGGCTGATGATGGTGCTGTGCGGGGCTTCGTGCAACAGCTCGGGCGACTCTTCCGTGATGCGAAACAGGATTTCGGCGAAGGCGTCCATCGTCTCCTTGCTCTCCGTCTCCGTCGGCTCGATCATCATCGCCTCGGGCACGGTCAGCGGGAAATAGACAGTCGGCGCGTGAAAACCATAGTCGAGCAGCCGTTTGGCCAGGTCCATCGCGGAGACCCCGGTCTTTTTCTTGAGGGCCGCGGCGCTCGCCACGAATTCGTGCATGCAGCGGTCTCCCTGCGGCACCGGCAGGATGTGCTTCACGCGGCTGAGAAGATAGTTGGCGTTCAGCACCGCGTTCTCGGCGACGGCCTTCAGCCCGTCCGGCCCATGCGTGCGGATGTAACACCAGGCTCGCACCAGCACGCCGACGTTGCCGAAGAAGCTCCGCACGCGGCCAATGGATTTGGGCCGATCATAAGCCAGTCGGAATTTGCCCTCAACCTTTTCCACCACTGGCGAAGGGAGATAGGGACTAAGCTTCTCGGTCACGCAGATCGGTCCCGCTCCCGGGCCGCCGCCGCCGTGCGGGCCGCTGAAGGTTTTGTGCGGGTTGTAGTGCATCATGTCCGCGCCAAAATCGCCCGGCCGCGTGATCCCCAGGATGGCGTTCATGTTCGCGCCGTCCAGATAGATCAGCCCGCCTCGCTCATGCACCAGTTCGGCAATCTGCGAAACCTGCTTGTCAAAGATTCCCAGCGTGCTGGGATTGGTGATCATGAACACGGCAATCTGGTCGTCCAGCTTCGCCTTCAAATCCTCCATGTCCACAAAGCCGGCGGCATTGCTGCGGACGGTGACAAACTCGAACCCCGCCATCCGCGCGCTGGCGGGGTTCGTGCCGTGGGCGCTATCGGGAGCCAGGACTTTGGTGCGGATGAGCTTCTGATCACGGAAGTACGCCGCCGCGACCATGAGCGCGGCCAGTTCTCCATGAGCCCCCGCGGCCGGTTGCAGCGAGACGGCGGGCAGGCCGGAGATTTCCGCCAGCATCTGCTGCACCTCGTAGAGCAGCTCCAGCATGCCTTGGATGGTGTCATCCGGTTGATGCGGATGCAGGTCGGCAATGCCGGGAAGCGCGGCCATCCGCTCGTTCCGCTTGCTGTTGTACTTCATCGTGCAGGAGCCGAGCGGATAGAAGTGCGTATCGACCGACATGTTGAGGGTCGAGAGGTTGGTGAAGTGCCGCACCACTTCCGGCTCCGCAACCTCCGGCAGCGGCAGAAGCCTTTCCGCCAGTGCCTCCTTCGGCAGCAGCTTTTCGATTGCTTGCACTGGGACGTCGCACGGCGGCAGCGTGGCAGCGCGGCGGCCGGGTTTGGAGAGTTCGAAGAGGAGGGTCGAGGTCTTGAGGTTGCGCATAGACAATGACCTGGAAAAATGGCGAAAAGCAGAATGATGGAAGCAGAATGATAAAAGGCAGCAGGAATTAAGTATCTATGAGTGATTCAAACTCAAGAGAACGCTTGTTGAAGTTTATCCAGTGAAGACAGCGAAGCCTGGCTAGATGAAGAGTGCGTACAAAATGGGCTCGGATTCCGCCCAGATCCTCCTTGAACGCCGTGATCGCGAATAGGGAATCGGCGTCGATCAGATCCATCTCCTGTGCGCCCAGACTTCTGCCTTCATAAAACAGTTCGACTGGCAAATGAACTTTCTGCTCGCCCTCAAAACAATGCACGACTGCGTTGCGATAAATAGAGCATTCGAGAAAGACGCCCCAGTCTCGTGCCAGCGCAATGATGAACTCTCGTAATCGGCCGGCATTTCCTGAGGCGATCCACTTTCGGTCAACAATTTCGAATTGGCGGCGGTCGTCGAATGACAAAGACGTCGACACAAACTCATGCTCTACCCGCGGAGTTCCAAGATTCACCAGCTTGCCGTGGCGGGTGTCTGTGAGGAACAGGTAACTCAGGGCCTGAGCGCGATGTGCTGGAGCTAGTGCAGAGCCAGCTTTCAGCTCGTAAATGGTGCTTCCCTCGACAAGCAAATCGACAAATAGCGTCGTCTTATAGTCTTCAAAATAAAGGCCCAAGGGTACTTGCATTTGCGCCTGGATGCCCGCAGCACTGAGTCGATATGCCAACTCTCGCTCATAGATTTTCTCATCCAAGTGCCGCCCCAGTTCGTTATGCATCTTGAAAACAATGTCCATCACTCGATAGTCAAGACCGTGGAAATCCTCCTGGCTCAGTCTGCGAATCGGATTTTGGAGCAATACCGACATTTCAGCACCAAATCAACTTACTTCAAATCCCCATCATTCTGCTTCCATCATTCTGCAACTACTCGCTACCTATCCGTTCTCTAGGGTTTTGGAAAGCCCCTCGATTTCTTCTTTCGTCCTCTTCTCCGTCACCGTTACGAGGAAGCAATCGTCGAGTTTTGGATACCATTTCCCCAGCGGGATGCCGGCGAGGTAGCCGGCGGTGGAGGCGGATTTCAATAGGTCGGCCACGCGATTCCGCTTGTCCCGAATAACAAACTCTTTGAACGTCGGCTGAGAGAAGGCCGAGGAGAAACGCGAGCCGGCGGTGATCTGCTGCTTCGTGTAGGCCGCTTTCTGAACGCATAGTTCTGCTGTTTCTTTCAGACCTTGCGGCCCCATCTGCGCCAGGTAAATGGCGGCGCGGAGGGCGAAAAGGCCTTGGTTGGTGCAGATGTTGCTGGTCGCTTTCTCGCGGCGGATGTGCTGCTCGCGGGTTTGCAGCGTCAGAACCCAGCAGCGGCGGCCGCGGCGGTCGATGGTTTGCCCCGCGATGCGCCCCGGCATGCGGCGGACGAAGGCTTCTTTGCAGGCCATGATGCCGAGGTATGGCCCGCCGTAGAGCATCGGCGTGCCCAGCGATTGCCCTTCCGCCACCGCCACGTCCGCCCCCAAGTCCGCCGGACGCTTGAGCAGGCCCAGGCTGATCGGATCGAACGACTGAACAAGCAATGCTCCGGCGTCATGGGCGATTTTGCTGATCGCGGTGACGTCCTCCAGGCAGCCGAAGAAATTCGGATGCTGAATCAGCACGCAGGCCGTCTCGCCATCCACCGCCGCGGCTACGTCAGCCGGTTTGACGGCACCCGCGAGTGCCGGCACGGTGACGAGGTGCGCGCCAATGGACTCAAAGTACGTCTCCAGAATCTGTCGATACTCCGGGTTCACGCTGCCGGCCACGACTACCTTCTTCGGCCGCCCAGTCACGCTCATCGCCAGCAGCACGCCTTCCGCAGCCGCACTGCCGCCGTCGTACAGGCTGGCGTTGGAAACATCCATTCCCGTCAGCTCGCAAATCAGCGTCTGGTACTCGAACATCACCTGCAAATTCCCCTGCGCCACCTCCGGCTGATAAGGCGTGTACGAGGTATAGAACTCGCCGCGGCTGGCGAGCGCATCGACGACCGCCGGCACGAAGTGGTCGTAACTGCCCCCGCCGAGAAAGCAGACTTTGCTCCCCGCATGATCATTCTTCGCCGCCAACGCTCCTAGCTGTTGCGCAAGTTCCATCTCCGATAAGGCGGGAGGCAACGCCAACGGCCGCATGAGCCGATGCTCGGCGGGGATGACATCAAACAACTCATCGACGCTGCTAGCGCCGATGGCGGCGAGCATGGCTTGCTGGTCTTCGGGCGTGTTGTAGAAATAGGGCATATGGAAAGTGGGGTAGCCTTCCAGGCTGCCCAAAAGAAGAACTGGTCTGGGCAGGCTGGAAGCCTACCCCACGGTGCTACCCTTCCGCCGCGCACTGCTTCTGATAGGCCGCGTGGTCCATCAGCTTGCCCGCTCCACCATCCCCGGTAAGGGCGACTTTGATCATCCAGCCTTCACCGTAGGGGTCGCTGCCGAGCGTTTCCAGTCGGCCCGGTAGTTCCATATTGACGGCGATGACCTCGCCGTCGACGGGGCTGTAGAGAGAGCTGACCGCCTTTACCGATTCGACCTCGCCGAATTCCGCCCCCTGCTGCACGGTCTTGCCGACTTTCGGCAGCACCATGTGGACAAGGTCGGTAAGCTGCTCGATGGCGAAGGCGGTGATGCCGACGGTGCCGACCTTGCGGCCCCTTTCATCGCTCACGGCGACCCACTCGTGCGTTTCGGCATAACGAAGCTCTTCGGGTTTCATGGGGATCCTCGGGATGGATAGTTGACCGGGTCGGGAGGGGTTTTCGCAGGCGGAGTTCATTCAAGCTGGTTGGACCACGACTGCGAAAACTCCTCCCGACCCCTGTTACTTGCGTTTGTAAAACGGCAGTGGGACGACTTTCGCCGGCTCGGGAGTGCCGCGGATGTCGACGGTAAGCTCGGTTCCCACCCGCGCGCTCGCCGGCGGCACGTAAGCCATGGCAATCGGCTGTTGCAGGGTGGGGGAAAATGTTCCGCTGGTGATTTCGCCGATTCTCTCGCCGGCTGACAGGACGTTATAGTGCTCCCGCGCGGCCCGCTTGCCGGAGAGCGCCAAGCCAACGCGGACCGGCTGCGTCGGATCGTCCTTTTTGGGACCAATGGCCCCTTTGCCGACGAAGTCTCGGCCTTCGAGATTCACGGCGAAGGCCAGGCCCGCCTGGAATGGATTGATTTGTTCGGAAAGCTCATGCCCATACAGGGGCATGGCCGCCTCCAGCCGCAGGGTGTCCCGCGCGCCGAGGCCCACGGCAGCCACCCCGTGGTCCTTGCCCGATGCAAAAATCCGCTCCCAAATCTCCGCCGCGGCAGTCGCGGGAACGATGATTTCGCAGCCGTCTTCTCCCGTGTATCCGGTGCGGCTGACAATGCCAGGGTGGCGGCAGATGGTGGTTTCGCGGCCCGTGTAATAGGCCAGGCCGCCGACATCGGCCCCGACGAGCGGCTCCATGATTCTCAGGGCGCTCGGCCCCTGGATGGCAATCATCGCGGTCTCGACCGTGCGGTCCGTGAAAGTCACGTCGTCCGCCGGCTGTTTTTGAGAAGCGAGCCAGCCCAGGATCTTCTCGCGGTTGCTGGCGTTCACCACCAACAGGTGATACAGCCCGCCGCCATGTTCCTGCAAATGATAGACCAGCACGTCGTCGAGAATGCCCCCTGCCTCATTGCAAACCAGCGAATAACGGATTTTCCCCGGACCCATCCCGATGACCTTCCGCGTCAGCAGCCGGTCGAGAAACGGAGCGCCGCCTGGGCCATCAAAGCGAATCCGCCCCATATGCGAGACATCGAAGACGCCGGCTGCGGTTCGCGTGGCATTGTGCTCTTCCACAATGGACTTGTACTGCACCGGCATCTGCCAGCCGGCAAAGTCCACCAGCCGGGCACCGTGGGCGGCGTGCCAGTCATGCAGCGGTGTGTGAAGCAGTGCAGCCATCGAGGACGTCCGTGAAAGAGCCAATGAAACAGGGCGATAGCACGTCCCCAGGCCGGGCAAACGTCTGCCCGCCTTCCGCGGATGCCGGGATGTCAAGGAGCGAGAAATCGACCTGCAATTGTATCGCGGGGAGGGGCAAATTCCAGGGGACCGATGGCGCCCTCAGCCCGCTAGAATGGTATCAATCAACAGTCCCTGAGGAATTTCCTGCTCATGCCGCTTTCCGCCATCGCCGCCTTTCCAGGCTCCACGCTTCCTGGCATTGTCGCCATGCCCGAGCCTTGCGCTCCGGGGCCAGGGGAGGTTCTCTGTCGCACGCTGGAGCTGGGGGTCTGCGGAACCGACCGGGAGATTTTGCATTCGGCCAATCCGTGGGTGCCGGCGGGTGAGAAGTTTTTGGTCTTGGGGCATGAATGTCTGGGGGAGGTGTTGGCGGTGGGTGCCGGAGTGAGCGAGTTCAGACCCGGCGACCTCGTGGTGCCTGCCGTCAGGCGGCCCAAGCCGGGAGAGACTCGCCGGCTGGATTATTTGCCGCTAGGGAAATTCACCGAACGGGGTATCTGGTCGGAGCACGGCTTTAGTGTGCCCCGCTGGCTGGACCGGCCGGAGCATCTTTACCGTGTTCCGCCGGCGATTGCCTCGCTGGCTGTCTTTGCCGAGCCGTTGGCCGTGGCGGAAAAAGGGGCGAATGAAGCTCTTGCCTTGCAAAGTACACGTTTGGGCGGGCAGATCTGGCGAGACAATCCGCCGCGCGTCCTGGTCACGGGTATGGGGCCCATTGGATTCGCGGCAGTGCTGGCGGCAGTCGCCCGGGGCTGGCCGGTGAGCATGGTCGGCCGGGATGAACCGGACTCGTTCCGGGCGGGTCTGGCGAAAGAGCTCGGCCCGACCTACATCCCTGCCGAGAAGATGAAATGGGAGCCGGCGGATGTCGAGCGAGATGGATTTGACTTGTGCCTGGAATGCACCGGCAGCGATGATATCATGCTGTCCGCTGCGGGCACGCTTCGCTCCTGCGGCATCATGGTCTGGCTGGGAAGCACACGCCTGCCGCAGCCGGCCAGCCGCAATGTGGCCAGACTGATGCGGGATGGCCTCATCCGCAACCACCTGCACATCGGCACGGTCAATGCCGCGCCGCGAGACTTCCGCGATGCTCTTTCGCACCTGGCCCAATTGCAGCAGACTTACGCCAAACAGCTTGCCAGCCTATTTACCGCCCGCGTAAAGCTCGAAGAATCCCTCTGGCACTACGAACACCGTCAGGCGCAGGGGATCAAGACGGTGGTGATGCTGGAGTGAACAGACTGCTTTCCCCGCGAGGCGAATCAGGGGAGAATTAGATGGTTCCGACCCAAGTTTTTATGGCGACATTTTATGAAGCCCGTGTTGCAGTCCCTGCTGCTCGCCGATCATGTTTACAGCGATCAGGCGACGGGGAAGAAAATTATTGCCGGAGTGTTCAATCGCGTGCAGCGGATGAAGCCGCCACCCAAGCCCCCCGAAGGAGAGGCCCCGCGGCCGATGCCGATTCCGGCTGGGGGGCTGGCCAGCACACCGTTTGTGTACCTGGCGCTGACGGAATTGCGCGGCAAAAGCGACTTCATCCTGGAGCTGACAGACCTGGCGGAAAACACCGGCCTGTTCAAAGTCGGCTTTACTGTGGACTGCAAGGATCCGCTGCAGACGGTGGAAGTCCACTTCCCTATTCCGGCCCTCGCCCTGCCCCATGCCGGCGTCTACAGTCTCGGACTGCTGTTTAAGGACGAGCTGCTGGGGGCGCTGCGGATTCTGGCCGCCGACATGGAGCCGCCACCAGCGGCGCAATGAAAAAGGCGAGTCCTGACGGACGCGCCTTTCGATGGTCTATTCAAGCAGTTCAAGCAAAAGAAGCTTACTTCTTCTTCTCGACCGCGAAGCCGGCCTTCTCGAAGGCCTTGTCGCCGAACACCATGGTGATCTGGTCATCACCCGTGGCGTCCTTGACCTTGCCTTGGCACTTCTCACAGCAGAAGCAAACTTTGGCTCCGGCCACGGTGATGGCCGTGTCGGGATTGAGCTTTCCGCCGGTGAGCGGGCACTTGGCCTGCTTGGCCTGGCCGGTCGCGACCAACTGGGCGTTGGCCTTGGTGCCGTGCTTCTTGGCGTCGAATGCCGTGGGGCATTTGTCGCAGCAGAAGTAGACCTTGCCGCCCTTGTAATCGACGGAGTTTTCCGTGGCGGCCTTGTTGCTCAGCGGGCACTTGATGCCTTCGAGCTTGACTTCGGTCTTGTCTTCGGCAATGACCGTGGCGACAAACAGGGCGACAATGCCCAGAGCTGCAAATAAACGTGTTTTCATCGTGACAACCCTCACTAAAAAGGTGGAACAATCCTCAATTGCCAAATGGATTGGCGGCGGAGAGTACATTATTGCGGCATTGCGGGTCAAGAGTCAATCAGCCAGCCAAAAAGTCAAGGAAATTATTGCGGGAGGCTGGAAGGGCAATGTTACCGATAATAGCCAGAATGCGGGTAGAAGCGGAGAGGAAAAGGCAAAATGATGGTTGGCAAAATCATGGTGATCCGAAAGACTGTGGCAAGAAAATGGGTGGCAAGAAGATAAGATGAGGGGTGAACGTGTGACAAAACTCTGACCTCTGACCTCTGACCTCTGACCTCTGTCCCCTGTCCCCATGAAGATTCTCCTCGCCGCTCCTCGCGGTTTCTGTGCCGGTGTGAATATGGCGATTGAAAGCCTGGACTTGGCGATCCGCGCTTTTGGAACGCCGGTTTACGTCTATCACGAGATTGTCCACAACAAGTACGTGGTGGATGCTTTCCGGGCCAAGGGAGCCACCTTCGTGGAGTCCCTCGAAGAGGTTCCGGTCGGCTCGACGCTCCTCTTCTCCGCTCACGGCGTCTCGCCGGAGATTCGCCGCCTCGCCCGCGAGCGCAAGCTCTACGCCATCGACGCCACTTGTCCGCTGGTGACGAAGGTCCATCTGGAAGCCATCCGTTACGCCAAGGAAGGCTATACCATTCTGCTGATCGGGCACGAAGGGCACGATGAAGTCATCGGCACGATAGGCGAGGCACCGCAGGCGATGGTCCTGGTCGAATCAGCCGAGGAAGCGGACAAGCTCGAGTTCCCGCCAAACACGAAGCTCGCCTACCTGACGCAGACCACCCTCAGCGTTGATGACGCCAATCACATCATCAGCCGCCTGCGAGCCCGCTTTCCGCAAATCGCCAACCCTCCCAAAGACGACATCTGCTACGCCACGCAGAACCGGCAGGAAGCCATTCACCTCCTCGCCCGCGAAGCCGACCTGGTCCTCGTCCTCGGCAGCCAGAACAGCTCCAACAGCCAAAGGCTGAAAGAGCTGGCCCAGGAAAGCGGCGTGCCCGCTCGCCTCATCGACGGCGCGCAGGATATTGATGCAACCTGGTTTGACGGCGTGCGGACCGTCCTCATCACCGCCGGCGCGAGCGCACCCGAGTCCGTCGTGCAGGAGTGCATCAACTACTTGCAAGACCGCTTCGCCGCGACGGTCGAAAGCCGCAGCATCCGGGAAGAAGACGTCCACTTCCCTCTGCCGCGAGAATTACGGCAGTTGACGCCGGCGGTTTAGCCCGTCGACATTGTTCCGCCTGTGCGGGGAGCGACGATTGCGCGGGCGAATCAAATCGATGGCGACGCTCGCTTTTTGTTGGCGTGGCCAACTCTCCGATTAAGCTGGAAGAATGCGGCCGGTTGCGGGCCGTTGCCAAGACCCTCACCCCGGCCCTCTCCCCAAGGGAGAGGGAGCTTAGTCAGGAGCCTCTCCCGTGTTTTCTCGCTCGCTCGCCGCACTCGCGGCTCTGCTCGTCATCGCGTCGTCGTCCCTTGCTCAATTCGGCCCCAAGGAAGAAACCGGGGGTGGGCCGCGACTGGATAAGGGACTGACCAAAAAGTGGCAGGTAGGCGTGAAAGTGCGGGCCGTCGGTGGGAACGTCGGCGCGCTGTTCGGCACCATTCCTGTCCCCTGCGATTGGCCGGAGCAGCAAGTGAAGGTGGTGGCGGAGGACGTTTCGGCCCATGTCGGCTCGGTGACGTACCGGATGATTGACGGGGGCGTTCGGCAGATGGTGTTTGAGATTCCCCAAATCCCGGCCAACGACACGGCCAAGGCGCTCATCACCTTTGAAGTGACCAAGCGTGCGATGCTCGCTCCGCTGGACACCGCCGGCTACGTCATTCCCAAGAGCCCGCCGCGGGAAGTGCGAAAATATCTCGGCCCCAGCCCGCAAATCGAAATCGGCAACGCCAAGATCAAAGCCCTTACCAAGGAACTCGTCACCGGCAAGCAAGGGGCCTGGGTCCAAATCGAGAGCCTGTGCGACGGCGTCCGCGAGAAAGTGAAGCTCGACAAGGATAAGATTAAGGGAGCCCTGGCCGCCCTCCGCGACGGCAAGGCCGACCAGGAGGACCTCACCGCCCTGTTCGTCGCCTGCTGCCGCGTGCATAAGGTGCCGGCCCGGATGGTCTGGATTCCCGACTCGTGCTACGCGGAGTTTTATCTGGAGGACGCCAAGGGAAAGGGCTACTGGTTCCCCTGCCAGGTCGCCGGCGACAAATCCTTCGGCGCCCAGCCGGACCAGCGGCCCATTTTGCAAAAAGGTGATAACTTCAAAGTGCCGGAGAAGAAAGAGACGATGCGGTTCGTCAATGAGTTCCTGACCGGCAAGGGGGGAGGCGGCGGAGCGCCGGAAGTCGAGTTTGTGCGGAGGTTGGAGGAGAAATAGAGTTCAAAGTTCCAGGTTCAGAGTTCAAGGTTAGCTGGAATGCTTCGAGTCAAGTTCCTTCTGATTCTTGCCGGGTACTCACTTTGCGTTGCTTGTGCGCGCGCCCAGGATTCCGCTCAGCCGCGTCTCAAGCTGGGCGAGCAGACGACTTCTCAGTGGCGATTCGGGCTGGTGGTGAAAGCGCCGGCCGGCGCTGTGAACGGGATTGTGGCGACGATGGCGGTGCCGTCGGACTTTCCGGAGCAGAAGGTCAAGATCGTCAAGGAAGAGTTGTCGCCCCAGGTGAAAAGGGTCAGCTATCGGGATCTCGGCGGCGTGAAGCAGATGGTCGTGAGTATCCCCCGCGTGGCAGCGGGAGACGAAGCCTCCGCCATCGTCACATTCGAAATCACCAAGAGCGAGATTGAAAGGCCCGCTGACGTCAGCGGGTTGGCCCCGCCGGTCAAGCCATCCAAGAACCTAAGCAAGTTCCTGCTCCCCAGCCCGTACATCGAAAGCACCGACCCGAGAATCAAGCAGCTTGCGCCGACGATCATCAAGGACAAGGAAGACGCCTGGCAGAAAGTGGAGGCGATTTTCGATTACGTGCAGGAGAACGTGAAGTACGAATTCTCGACCGAAATCCATCCCGCGGTCGACGCTCTCAAGGCCGGCAAGGGAGATTGCGAGGAGCTGACCAGCCTGTTCATCGCCCTCTGCCGGGCCAACAAGATTCCCGCTCGCGCCGTGTGGGTTCCCGAACACTGCTACCCCGAGTTCTACTTGCAGGACAGCCAGGGGCGCGGCACCTGGTTCCCCTGCCAGGCCGCCGGCGACGGCCACATCTTCGGCTGGATGGATGAAGAGCGGCCCATTCTGCAAAAAGGGGACAATTTCAAAGTCCCCGAGGAGAAAGGGCCGCAGCGGTACGTCAAGCAGTTCCTGAAAGCGGCGAACGCGGAGGCGAACCCGGAAGTGCGGTTTGTGCTGGAGAAAGTGAAGGAATAAGTGGGGTAGGCTTCCAGCCTGCCCAGCACAACATATCATTCCCGCTCCGCCCAAACGCGGCTTTCGCCCTGCTCGTCGAACTCGACGTGGATGACATTCGGGCGGCAGCAGACGGGGCAGTCCTCGACGTATTCTTGCTCGCTCCCCTGGGAGGGGTCGAGCGGGATGACGATCTCTTCGCCACAAGCATCACAAACATAGAAGTTATTATCAGGGGGCTTACGCCCCCCGCTCGCCTTTTTGCGGCGTTTCATCAGCGGGCTCCTGCCGGGACCGTGACACGGAGGATTCTGGGGCCCGCGCCGGCGATGGCGATTTCGCTCCCGTCGGCGGACCACGCCAGCCGATAGCCGGCGGCGACGGGCAACTGCTGGTGGAAGAGTGCGCCGCCCGCTGCCGCATCCCAGATAAAGAGCTTGCCGCTGTCGTCGAGCGTGGCGATTCGGGTGAGCGTCGCGTTGTAGCGGAGGGCTCGCAGCGGATGGTTGTGCCCTTCCACCGCGCGGGTTTGTTGCTGGGTCGTGCGGTCGTAGGTTTGCCAGAGCTTCTTCGTTCCGCCGACTTGCAGCGTGCGATTGTCCGCGGCCCAGGCGAGCGCACTGACGGGACCGCTGAGATTGGCGGTAATCGCAGCAACCTCTTTCCCTTCTGGATCCCACAGGCGGATCGCACCGTCCGCGCCGGCGGTGGCCAGCTCCTTGCCGTCGGGCCGAAAGGCAACCGCTTGAACCGCGCGGGCATGTCCCTTGAGCTCCAAAAGCAGTTCCCCTTTCTCCACGTCGAAAACCCGCGCGATGCCGTCGCCGCTGGCGGTGCCGAGCCGCTTGCCATCGGCGCTCACCGCCAGGTCGTACAGCGGCCGCTTGCCGCTCGCCAGCGTCCGCCGCGCCGCGTAGTCGGCTCCGTGCCAACGCATTACCTTCAGATCGGCTCCGGCTGTGAAGACCGCGCGGTCGTCATTGGCGGTCACGGCCAGCCGCAAGGGGCCGGCGGCATGGCCCCGCCCTTCGTGATTGAGAACGAGCTGGGATTTACCGTCCACCGTGGCCAGGGCGTAATTTCGCACGACGCCGTCCGCCGTGCCGACAAGAATCTTGGAGTTGTCCCGGCCAAGCTTGAGCGAAGTAATCGCCGCCGGCAGCGCCAGAATGGCCAGCGGCTTGCCGTCGGTTGTGGACCAGAGGCGGAGTTGCAGGTCATCGCCACCGGCAGCGACGGTTTTACCGTCGGCACTGACCGCGATGGCCTTAAGGGGGCCGCCCGCGCCTGCGAACTTGCGGATTTGCTTGAGGTCGGCAATGGACCACTCGCAAGCGAGCTTGTCCGCGCCGGCGGTGAAGAGATGCTGGCCATCGGCGGAAATGGCGACGTCGGCGAGAGGGCCTTCGTGCGCTTGGACGGCTGCGGTGACGCTTGCAGTCCAGCGGCGGACGGTCTTGTCCGCGCCGCCGGAGAGAACCGTCTTGCCATCGCTGCTGAGCCGCACGCTATGCACCAGGCCGGCATGGCCGGGCAATCGCTCCAGCTCTTTGCCGCTGACGCCGTCCCACAGCCGAATCAGGCCGTCATCCGCCGCCGTCACATTTCGGCTGCCGTCCTGGCTGGCGGCGATGCTGCGGACCGCGGCGGGATGGGCCAGCGTGAGAAGCGGGGCAACGTCGATCGTTCCGGCCGCCGGTTTGGCGGTGAAGTCCCACACGCGCGCCGCGTTGTCCGCGCAGGCCGCCATCAGCCGATTGCCATCCGGCGAGAGGGCGAGTCCCAGCACCGCGCCCGCGGAGCCGCTGAAGGTCCGTTCGGGCTTGGCGTCCTTCAAGTTCCACTGCCGCACGGTCTTGTCCGCGCCGGCGGTAACGAGGCCCGTGCCATCGCCCGTCCAAACCACTGCCGAGACCGCGCCCTCATGCCCGGTGAGCAGTTGCTCGAGCGCTGGCACAGCGCGATGAATCTGGTTATCCGCGCCGGCAGCGAGCAGACTCAGCCCATCCGCGGATGCCAAACGGTTCGCCACTGCCGCCAGGAGCGAGTCCTCCAGCGGCTTACCGTCTTTAGCAGCGAAGAGGCGAAGACGCTTGTCCGCGCCGGCAACCGCGATGCGACCGTCATCGAGATAGCTCATCGCCGTCACTCCCGCGCCGGTCGGCACGTTGACGGCGAGGACGGCATCGGCGACGTTCCAGGCGAACAAGTTGGGCTGCGCCAGCGTCGGATCCCCTGCCCCGGCGATTTGCAAGCCGTCGCCGCGGACCGAAATGTTCCGCAAGGGAAGCGGGCTGCCGGCGAACTGCTTCACCATGACGCCCTTCAGGTTCCATAGCTTGAGCAGCTTGTCGTCGCCGGAAGTGACGACCTGCATTCCATCGGGCATCACCGCCAGCGCGTGGAGCTTCATCGGGTCGGCTGGGACGACTCGCTCGGCAGTCAGCAAGTCGATGCGGACTATTTTGTCCGGGCCCGTGGAGGCCAGCGAGCGGTTATCGGCCGCAAACGACAGGGAAGTCGCCGCGCCGCCATGAGTCGGCAGGGTTTCGAGCTCCTTGCCGCTGGGCAGGTCAAAGACATGCAGGGGGCCGTCGTCGCCGCTCGTGGCCAGGCGGGTGCCGTCGGGACTGAGCGTGAGCGAGCGGAGGGGCGCGGCGAGGGTAATCGGCGGCAGCGCGGCGGCATCCGCGAAATTCCATAGCCGAACTATTTTGTCGGCGCTGGATGCAATTACCCGCGTGCCATCCGGCGAAACGGCGACACCGGTGATAATGTCCACTGCGCCGGCGTACGCTTTCACGGCGGCACCATCCACGCTGTTCCAGTGCCGCACCGTTTTGTCAACTCCGCCGGAGATGAGGGCGGCTCCATCGGGGGTGTAGGCCAGGCCGGTCACCGCGCCGAGATGGCCAGGGACGACTTTGAGCAAAGCCAGCGAATGCAGCCGAGCCAAATTGTCGGTTCCACCCGTCAGCAAGGCGGCGTTGGTTCCGGCGAAGGCGACCGAGGTGAGCGGGCCCTTCTGCGAAAGCGTCTCCAGCAACATGCCATCCGCGGGACTATAGATGCGGATTTGATGGTCGGCCCCGGCCACCGCCAGGCGAGTGTTGTCGGCGCTGTAAGCGACGGCGACGATCGCGGCGGGGGTGGGAATCTTTTTTTCCAACAGATTGGTGTCCGCCCGCCAGAGGTAGAGATTTTTGTCCTCGCCCCCCGAGGCAATTTGCAGGTTGTCGGCGCGCAGGGCCACGCAGGCCAGCGCGGCGTCACTCGGCGGGAGCGGAGGAAGCGGCTTGAGGGCGGCGTCCCACTGTTTGGCCAGCTTGTCGGCACCGCTGGTGATGAGCTTCTGGCCGTCGCTGTTGTAGGTCACGCCGCCGGTCGCCCCATTGTGGGCGACGATGATGGCCAGATTGGAAACGGCCAGCTTGCGAGTGAATCCTTCCGTGCCGCCAGCCACAACGGCCTTGCCGTCGGGGAGCATGGCGAGGGCCGAGATGGGTTTGGCGAAATCCACGAATCGCTCGGCCACCCTTTGCGTGGTCAGATCCCAGATGCGCAGCAGATGGTCGTCGCCGCCGCTGGCGATTTTCAAACCGTCGGGAGACGAGCCGAGCGTCCGTACCACGGCCGGATGGAGCAGCGTGGCCAGCAGGGCGGCGTCGCTGTAATTCCAAACTCGCACGGTCTTGTCAGCCGAGGCGGCAAAGACCTTGGTGCCATCCTTGGAAATCGACACGCAGGTGACCGCCTCCGACTGGCCGGCGAAAATACGCGCCTGGCTGCCGTCCGCCGCGCTCCAGAGACGGACGGTCTTATCCGCCCCGCCCGTGAGGATGAAATTGCCGTCCGCCGAGTAGGCCACGTTGGCCAATGGCATTGGGGAGACGTCAATCACCCGAACCAGCGCTCGCCTTACCAGCCGAACCAGATTCGCCGCGCCACCCACCGCCAGGCCGCGGCTGTCGGGAAGGAAGGCGACGGCAGTGGGGAGGTTGTCGGTGGAGGGAATGTATTCCTGCAGCACGCCTTGCAGGTTCCAGACGCGGACATTGCCGTCGGCTGAGGCGGTGGCAAGACTGAGATTATCCGGACTGAAGGTGGCCGCGCTCACCGCACCGCCGTGGCCGGCAATTGTTTGCGCCAGCGAGCCGTCGGCGAAGTTGTAGAGCTTCACGCTCTTGTCGGCGGCACCGGCGGCGAGAAACTTGCCGTCCGCGCTGAGGGCCAGACAGGTCGGCGCAGCGCCGTGCGCGATGTTGAGCACGCGGCTGCCGTCGGAAGTGCTCCAGGTGCGAATCGCACCATCTTCGGAGGCGGTGATCAGCGTCGCGCCTGCATTGGCCATGAGCAGCGCGGTAATCGGCTTGTCGTGAGTGCCGAGCGAGCGCATTTCCATGCCGTCCGCGAGTTTCCACTGCCGAATGATCTTGTCGGCTCCGGCGGCATAGATGCTCGCACCGTCGGGAGCGAATGCAACGCCATTCGTAATCGCAGAAGCCTTCTCCAGCAGCACCGCTTGCATGCCATCGGCGATGTTCCAGACGCGGATGGTTTTGTCAGCCGAAGCGGTGACCAGTTGCGTGCTGTCCGCTTTCCACGCGAGCGCGGTGACGGAATCGGCGTGACCGAGGGTCCAACTCGCCGCGCCATCGGCCACGTTCCAGATGCGAACGCTCTTGTCCGCCGCTGCCGTGGCGAGAAGCAGGCCATTGGGGCTGAGCGCGACAACGGTAATCTTGGCGGTGTGATCGCTGAGTAGCTTGAGCGGAGCAGGGACTTCCCACAATCGCACTTTGCCGTCGGAGCCAGAAGTGGCGAGCTGGCCCCCTTGCGGCTTAAAGGCGACGCCGCTGACGGGGCCGGGATGCGCGCCGATTTGGGCGGTGACCGCGCCATCGGCCAAAGTGAAAAAGTGAAGAGTGCCGCTGTTTGTGGCGGCAACCGCGGTGCTGTTGTCCGGGGCGGCAGCGAGGGCCGTGATGGGAGCGGGCAACTCCAGGGAGGATCGCGGCTTGCCGGTGGCGTGGTCGAGGACGTGTACGAATTTGTCGCTCCCGCCGGAGAGGCTGAGGAGGCCATCGCTCGTTACCGCGACCGCGTTGATTGCCGCCGTATGCTTGGCGAGTCGCTGGGGCGAAGCAATCGGAAGTTGCCAGAGCCGCAGCGTGCCGTCGGCTCCGCTGGTGGCCATTTGCACGTTATTCGGATGGAAGCCGACACCGGTCACGCTCCCTTCATGTGCCCCCAGCAGTCCAGCGGCCGCGCCGTCAACGGTTCCATACAGCCGCACCATTCCCTCCGCGTCACCAAGTGCCGCTTGCTGGTTGTCGCGGCGGAAAGCGGCCGTGGAGAGTGGAGCATCGCCGCCGGCGAGAGCGGCAGCGGGTTTGAGGTCGGGCAGCGACCAGAGCTGAGCAGCGCCGGCGGTGTCGCCGGTGAGCGCGGTCTTGGCATCGGGCGAGACGGCGACGACGCGAACGGAAGCTTTGTGATGAGCAATCTCCGCTGCCGGCTGAGGAAGGTTCCAGAGCCGGATGGTTCCGTCATCGCCGCCGGTTGCCAATTGCGGGAGCTTGGGATGCAGAGCAATGGCTGGCACTGGGCCGGTGTGACCGCCAATGCTGCCGCGAGGAGTGCCATCGGCGAAATTCCAAAGCTGAACCTGGCCGCTGACGCTGGCCGCGGCCAGAATCGTGCGGTCGGTGCTGGCCGTGAGCGTGGTGACGGCCGTGGAGAACGCGGGGAGCTTCTTGGCTTCTTTCCCGGTGGCCACGGTGACGAGGCGGACGCTGCCATCGGAATTCGTCGCCGCGATGGTCTTGCCATCCAGGGACAGGACCACTGCTTTCACCGCTTCTTGATTGACCAGCTTGATGGGCTGCACTGGCGGAAATCGCCAATACTTCAGCAGGCCGTCGTTGCCGCAGGTAGCCAGGATTTTTTCGTCGTCGAGCCAGGCCACACCCGTCACGCCGCCGACATGAGCGACCAGTGTGAACGCCCCTTTGCCGTCCGCCGTGTTTTGCACCGTGACTTCGCCGGCGGCGTCTCCGAGCGCCACTTGCTTGCCGCTGGAAGAGATGGCTGCCGCCATAATCGGCTGGGGCAGATTCTCGAGGACGCGAGCCGGCTTGCCAGTGGCCGTGTTCCAAATGCGGACCGACTTATCGGCCGCAGCTGTAACCGCCGTTTTGCCATCTTTGGAAATCGCCAAAACAGTGACAGGCTGCGTGTGTCCGGGCCACGGAGATGAGATGCTCGGCAATTGCCAGATGCGAACGGTGCCGTCGGCTCCGGTGGAAGCCAGTCGCGGCTCGGTCGGATGGAAGGCCAGCGAGGTAGCTGCGCCGACGTGGCCGGCGAGCGTTCCTTTGTCCGCGCCGTCGCCGGTGAGCCAGAACTTGATCGCGCCGGTATCGCTTCCCGCCGCAGCGAGCTTGGAATCGGCACGGAGCGCCAGAGAAGCAATCTTTCCCGGCCCGGCGGGTAGAGGCCGCAATAGAGAGCCATCCTTCTTGAACAGTAGCACCTGAGCATCCAGACCGCCGCTTCCCACGATGCTCCCGTCCGCCGACATGACGACGGCAGTGACCTGATCACTATGCCCGGGCAGCGACTGCGACACGGTCGGCGGCCATGATGCCATCCGCAGCACGCCATCGGCACCCGCCACAGCGATGAGCTTTCCCTGCTGGTGCATGGCCAGAGCCGTCGCCGATGGAAATTGAATCACACCCGTTGGCGCGGCTGTATCGAAATTCCAGCCTCGCAACGCTCCATCCGCGCCGGTCGCCAGAATCAGCTTCTGCTCGGGGAAGGCGGAAACGCCGGTCACACCGCCGACGCTGCCAGGGTAGTCCCGCACATGGGCCTTCGTCGTCGCATCGAACAGCCGCACATAGTTGCCGGCATCGCCGGTGAGGACGAATTTTCCGTCGGCGGAGGGGACGATGGCAGTGGGCGCGGCGGGAATGCCCGCAATTTCAAACAGAGCCGAAGGACGGGGCACATCAAAGAACTTCAGGCTGCCATCCACGCCGCCGGTGATGGCTTGCAGACCATCGGGAGTAAGCGTCAAGCAGAGATTCGGCCGGCTGCTCGCGGTGATGGTCCGTACCAACTGCCCTGTAGCGCGATCCCAAACGCGAAGTGTCCCATCCAGGCCAACGCTTAGCAGCAGCTTGTTATCCGCCGTGAAAGCGACGTCCCGCACTGCTCCCTGGTGTCCCTCCAGGAACTGCAGCTGCGGAGGAACGGGGGCTTGTCCCTGGCAGATGCCCGCCAACAACAAGAGAGCGAATGCGGACACAAGTTTCGGCAGTCTCATCAGGCAGGCCCCCCAAGGGAATCGGCAGGATATTTCCGTCAGGACGGCAGTCGCCGTGACGTGCCAGTTTAATCCACCGACGCTGCCACTTGTGAAGCTGGCTCACTTTCAGAATCTTCCCCCTCCACATGAATGTCCGTCACGCGCTTGACGAGAATCGTTGCGTAGGCACCCCGCGGCAGCTCGAAACGGAGCGTCATCTTCTGTTTGCCGCGGTAAATGTCGTCATCCGCTACGTCGTGGGAGACGCCCGAGGGAAAGAAAATCGCCGGCCGCTCCCCTTTGGAGAAAAACGTATCTCGCGGAAATTTGAGCCGCACCTGCCGCAATTCCAACCCGTCCGCGGCCAGCACTTCCTCCACCAGTTGCTTGACCCGGCCGTCCTCCAGATGCAACCGGGCCGAAGGGAGCGGCAGCACTGTTTCGCGGAGCATCGCCTTCGCGCTATCGTCGAGGGCCGAGTAGAACGGCAGGTCCCGCTTGCCGATTTTGCGAGCGACGAGACTTTCCGCCGGACAAAGTTTTTGCAGCAGGGCCGACAACATGCCATTCCACAGGTCGCTCTGAAACGCCGCCAGGTAGATGCTCCGCAAATCCTGCCGGATGAGCGCGAGGGCCCGCTTGAAATCAGGCTGCACAGGTTTATCGGCCAGAAAGGTGATCACGCTGCGGCGATGCGAGCGAGCAAGTGCGGCTTTGCACTCCGGCCATTTTCCCCAGTGTTCGCGGAGAATCGCTTTCTGCTGTTGCTCGTCGGGGGAATCATGGACGTTGGGCTCGGCGAGCGCCAGCCAGAGCGCCCGCTCGTAATCTCCCAAACACCAGGGCCGGGCGATGAACTCACCACACTTGCCGAGCGAGCCAAACCGCTGGTCGTCAAAGTAATTCGGCAGGCCGAACTGGCCGATTTGCTCCATTGCCGTGGCGGCGGAGGCGACTTCGGCTGGCGGCATGTCGCGCAAAACCACGGTGAATGCGTTCGCGCGGATGTCCTTGGCATGAATCGGCTCCGGCGTTTGCCCAAGGTACTCCAGCTCCAAATTCGTCTGCCGCATTCCCTGCCGCGGGCCGGCCTTGATGGTCAGATATTGCCGCGTTAGGGCGTGCTTGTCCTTGAGACCCGCGTAAGCCACCTGCCAGCGCGCCAGATTCCACTTCTGCAAAATGGCATCGATGGCCTCAGGCGTCCCAAGCGATGTCTTTGTCAGCCGGTACAGCCCGAAGAGCCCACCGGTCGGCCCGAGGGAGACTTTTTCCTCCACTTCAAAATCATCCGGAGTGCATTTGAGCTTCATCCCCTCATTGAAGCACGCTCCCGGCGGATTGCCCAGGATGGAGACCGCATGCCTTCCAAGCAGCAGCGTGGCTCCAGCCGCTGCAGCTGCTGAAAGTCACGACGAGATTTTGGTAGCGGGAACCCTTTCGCAGTGAACGACTTAGGAGGACCAGCGCCTTGGCATCATACTTGCTCTTGCAAAATCATTGACTATTCTCCGTCGCGGAGTGCGTCGGAGTTTTGAACATGGAACTGAAATCAGGAGAACCTGCCATGAAACACATTCTACTCGCGCTTGTTGCCGCTGCCGCTTTCACCGCCACGAGCGGGGTCACTCCCGTCGCGTCCTCGACCGCGGAAGCCCGGCCGCGTGTACGGGTCGGAGTTTATTCCCGCCCGTACTACCGCGCGGCTTACCGGCCTTACTACAACGGCGGATATAGCAGGAGCTACTACGGCGGCTACAACCGGGGATATCGGGGCTACTATGGCGGCTACAATCGCGGCTACGGCGGTTACAACACGGGCTATTCCGGTGGCTACGGATACGGATATGGACAACCGTATGGCGGCTACTACTACAGCTGGTAGTGTTTAGCTCGACTGTTTAACTTCGTCACCACCCGGGCTCGCCCCGGTGGAACGATGTTTGGAAACCAGAAACGACGGCATCCACCTTCCGCCTCTCCGCCGATTTTGCGGGTCGCCGGTGGCGGCCCGCAAAATCAGCGGAGAAGATGGGGCATTGGTTTGGCGCATCTTCTGGTTTCCAAACTTGCTTCCGCGGGGGCAAGCCCAGCGGTGGCAAATCTCGCAGAACGCAAACAGTCGAATTAGAAGAGTGTCGTTTGTCCCTCCGCGCTGGTCAGCGGCGGAGGGAGCTTGAGGTGTTCATACGCCTTGGCGGTGGCGACGCGACCGCGCGGCGAGCGGATGACGAGTTCGCTTCGCAAGAGAAACGGCTCGACCTCATCGGACAGAGTGTCGGTCGCCAGGTTCATGGTGTGGGCGATAGCTTCCACGCCCGCTGGACCGCCGCCGAACACGCGAATGAGAGTTTTCAGATATCCACGGTCCTGCGTGTCGAGGCCCATCGTATCGATGCCCGCCATCTCCAGCGCCGCGCGAGTCACGTCCAGCGTGGCGTTTCCACCCGCTTTACTGTCCGCGAAATCGCGTATCCAGCGGAGCCGATTGTTACCGATACGCGGCGTGGCTCGGCTACGCTTGGCAATTTCCAGTGCCGCATCCTCCGCCAAACGAACATTCAGCTTCTTGGCGCTCCGCCGCAGGATTTCCGTCATTTCCGGCAGGCCATAAAACCCGAGGTGCTCGCGCATGTGAAACCGATCCCGCAGCGGCGCGGAGAGCATTCCCGCGCGGGTGGTAGCGCCGATGAGCGTGAACTTCTTGAGCTTGAGGTTGATGGTGCGGGCGTTGACTCCCTCGCCGAGCACGATGTCCAGCCGAAAGTCCTCCATCGCCGTGTAGAGATACTCTTCGACGGGCTTGGGAAGGCGATGAATTTCATCGATGAACAGAACCGCGTTCTCCTCCAAGTTTGTGAGATAAGGAATCAGATCCTTCGGCGCTTTGAGCGCGGGGCCGCTGGAGGTGACGAGCGGTACGTTGAGTTCGCGGGGGATGCAGGTGGCGAAGGTCGTCTTGCCCAGGCCAGGCGGTCCATCGAAGAGGATGTGGCCCAGCGATTCCCCCCGCTTACGGGCGGCATCGACCGCAATGTCCAGCCGCTCCATCACTTCCCGCTGGCCGACCATGTCGCGCATCCGCTGGGGGCGGAGTTCCCGATCGTCCTCCTCGGGATTGGCGGGGGCGGAAGTGAGAATGGGCTCTCGAGACATGCGCGGGCGATTCCAGAGTGGTCCACGGCCGGGCGGCATCTCGCCGGCTACGTGTACAAACAGTATAGCGGCACCGGGCTGTTCGTAGTAACCCGTTTCAGCGGGTTAACCGGGCTACTCATTTCGTTAGTCTGCGTAATTGCCGCGGTCACACGCCCACGCAAAGCCGTGGGCGTGCCACCCAGACCATTTGCCACGGAATGAAACACTGAGTAGCCCTGAGCGGGTTAACGGGCTAAAGCCGGTTACTACGAACTGGCTCACCCCGCCGGCTCAATTCCAAAGTCCCGGATCGTCAGCAGCGTCTGAAGCTTGTAGCCCTTGGCGGCCAGCGCCGCCGCGCCCCCTTCCAGCCGGTCGATGATGGCCAGGACGCCGAGGACTTTCAGGCCGAAGGCCTCGGCTTTTTCGATAGCGGCCAGGGAACTGCCGCCGGTGGTGACGACGTCCTCCACGATGACGCACCGCTCACCGGGGCTGACCGGGCCTTCCACGTCCCGCCCGGTGCCGTGCTGCTTGGCTTCCTTGCGGACGATGAAGCCCTTGAGCGATTTGCCGCTTCGCCCCGCCACGGTGATGATGGCCGCGGTAATCGGATCGGCCCCGATCGCCATCCCGCCGACCGCGTCCGGCCAGTCGGCAGCCAGCACCTCCAGCATGCCGTCAGCAATCTGATTCGCCCCCGCGCTATCCAATGTCACCTTGCGGCAGTCGAGATAGAACGGCGACATCTTCCCCGACGCCAGCTTGAACTGGCCGAGTTGCAGGGCCTTTTCCCGAATGATCGCCATCAGGGCGGATTTGCTGTACATGGCTGGGTGGGTTCGGGGCGACTGCGGATAAAACCGAGTCCCCATCGTAACTTGCGCGGCAGTCGCGACAAGTGGCGGGAAGGAAGGAGTGGTGAGTGGTGAATACTGAGTACCGAAGTAGTGCCCTCTGCCCTCTGCCTACCGCCTTCTGCTTTCCGCCTCCTGCGTCCTACCTTCTACCCACCCACTTCCCGCCACTCCAAACGGGGGGATATGTGCAGGTATTACTGATGACTTATTTTCCACTTTCTTGGCTTCAAGGGCTTGCCTGTGCCAACCTGAACTGTGTACAATTGGGCATGTTACGGCCGCGTCCATCATTTTTCCCAGGAGCAATGCCATGTCCACCACCTCGAAAAATACAGGCCAAAAGAACAACGCCAAGAAGACCCGCTGCCCGCGGTATGCCGTGCCGATCTCCAACGACCGGGCGGATGCTTTTGTCGGGCCGCTGGCGGATCTTCTTCCCCGCGCGACCGAGCGGCCCTCCCAGCGGGCGGAGCGGGCGTTTGATTTGCAGGCCAAGGGGATGAACCAGCGGCAGATTGCCAGGCAGTTGCGGTGCTCGCAATCGACGGTGCACCGGGACATTGAGCAATATCGCCGCTGGTTCGGCACGACGCTGCCGGAGGATCGCGGGGCGCTGACGGGGTTCGCGCGGTTTCGCGTGGCGCTGGAGGAGCACCGGATTTTTCTCGAGCATCAGCGGGGGCTGGCGATGGAGGAGTGGGAGCGGAGCCGCCAGAGCGTGCCGGTGAAAAAGACGCGGACGAAGATTTATCCCAAGCGGCGGAAGAAGGACGGCCAGCCGGTGCAGGAAGTCGTGGTCGAGGAGTCGAAGAAGTTTCAGGCGGCCCGGGTCTCGCATTTCAACGCCGCCACGAAGCTGTCGCTGGCGCTGACGATGCTGGAGGGGGGGCATCTCGGGATTCGCAGCTTGTCGTGCGACAAGGTGATGGACGGCGACGAGCTCGACCGCTGGGACCGGGCGGTGAAGAGCCGCGACGCGACCATCGAGGAGCTGAAGCGGAAGGTGGCAGAGCTGGAAGCCAAAGTGGCACAAAGTACTCCTCACGCTCCGCGTGAGGACGTCATCTCGCGGAGCGAGATGAATACTATTCTTGAATCAAAACCGGTGGAAAACAGTCCCGTTTTGAATCAGGTTCCGTCGCCGGCCCAAGTCGCAACTGCCACGCAGCCCGTCGTTTGCGACCAGCCGCTTGATTCATCCGCGGCGATTTCGCAAGCGCCTGAATCCATGAATCAAGACAAGAAAAGTACTCCTCACGCTCCGCGTGAGGAAGTCATCTCGCGGAGCGAGATGAGTACGATTCTTGACCCGCCCGAGGAAAAGCGGCCGCGGTGGTGCGAGGAGATGCGCCGAGAGGCGCTGGATTATCACTGCATGATCCACGGGATTCCGCGGCTGCACATGGAACAGGTCAGCGGCCTTCCCGATCCCAAGAGCATGACCCCCAAGCAATGGATGGAGCGGGGTTATCCGTACATGATCTACATCGACCGCAGCCAGGAGTGCCAGCGCCCGCCCGAGCGGGACACGCGGAAGGTCATTACGGTGTGGTGAGGGCCAGAGTTTTCAGTTTTCAGTTTTCAGTTTTCAGTGTTCAGTGTTCAGAGTGCAGAGTGCAGAGTACTGAGTGCAGAGTACTTGGTACTGAGTACTTGGTACTGACGTAATAAGGAAGTCGCCATAAAGTGAGACCACATTGCGCGTGCCGCGTTACCCGCATGGGTCATTCGCAAAGCACACCAGCCTTACGCTGTATAATGCTTTCAAAATAAGGACAGTCCTCATGCTCCGAATCCTGGGAACACGGCGAACCCTCTGCGACGGCATCAGCCGGCGGGATCTGTTGCAGATTGGGGGACTGGCGGGGCTGGGTTTGGCGGGCTCGATGATGCCGTCCTCGTCGGCGGGGGCAAATGCTTCCTCGTCAAAGGGGCCGCACGAAAAATCCTTTGGTCGGGCCAAGGCTTGCATCTTTCTGTTCCCCTATGGCTCTCCGTCGTCGCACGAGACCTTCGATCCCAAGCCGGAGGCGGCTGTGGAGATTCAGGGGGAGATGAAGGCGATCTCGACGAACGTGCCGGGGCTGGCGATTTGCGACCATCTGCCCAACACGGCCAAGGTGATGGACCAGGTGACGGTGGTCCGCTCGATGACGCATCCTTATCCGCTGCATGGACTGGCGTACGCCGTCACTGGCATTCCCACGTACTCCCCCGACCTGGAGACCCAGGCCCGCGACAGCCGCCACTGGCCGTTCATCGGATCGGTGGTCGATTACTTGGAGCAGAAGCAACAAGGACGAGCGGCTGAGATTCCGCGGAACATCGGCTTGCCGTGGCTGGTCAATTCCAAAACCGATAACCCCGCCGTGAACGCCGGGCCGTTTGCCGCCTTCCTCGGCCGGAAGCATGACCCGGTCTGGACCGACTTCGACGGTCCCGGCCTGAAGCTCGCCCCGAAAAACACCGAAGGCCAGCCGAAGCAGTTTCTGGATCCTAACGGCGGCACCACGCTCGACGGCCGCTTCACCTTTTCTCCGAGCTCGCAGTCTTCTGGCGGAGACATTTCCAAATCGCCGCCAATCGACCTCTCGCTCGAACGCCTCTCGCTCCGCCGTTCGCTCCTGGCCCAGTTCGACGACAGCCGGCGGCGGCTGGAGGAAAGTTCGGCGGTGCAAGGGATGGACCACGAGCGGCAACTCGCCTGGTCGCTGCTCACTTCCGGCAAACTGCGGGGCGCGCTCGACATCGGGCAGGAGCCGCGCGCTCTGCGAGAGGAGTACGGCCTGACCCTCTTCGGCCAGTCCTGTCTGGCGGCTCGCCGGCTGGTAGAGGCGGGGGGCCGCTTCGTCACGGTGTTTTGGGACTGCTACGGCCAGTTCGCCAACGCCGCCTGGGACACCCACCAATACCACTACCCGCGGCTGAAAGAGCTGCTCCTCCCCGGCTTCGACCTGGCCTTCCCCGCTCTCCTTCGCGACCTCTCCAGCCGCGGCCTGCTCGATGAAACGCTAGTCATCTGGATGAGCGAGCACGGCCGCACCCCGCGGCTCGATTCCCGCAAGCCGGGCGCTGGGCGTGATCACTGGTCGCGGGCCTACTCGGTCGCGCTCGCCGGCGGCGGCATCCCGCGCGGGAAAGTGGTCGGCCAGAGCACGCGTGACGGCGGCGAAGTGCTGGACTGCCCGGTCTCGCCCAAGGACATCCTCGCCACGGCGTTCCACCTCCTTGGCATCGACCCGGAAACTACCGTGCCCGACCTTTCCGGCCGGCCGCATCTGATTGCGGGTGATGGGAAGGTGAGGACGGAACTGCTCGGATAAAGGTGGGGTAGGCTTGGGTGCGGCGCTACTTTTTCCGCGCTTCCGGCTTCGGCAAATGGAGGGCTTTGTCCGAGATGTCCTTGCGACACCAGGCGCCAGGCCAGCGGATGCATTTGACGGCGGTGTAGGCCTGGAGCTTGGCGGCGGAGAACGAGGGGCCGAGGGCGGTGACGGCGAGGACGCGGCCGCCGCTGGTGAGAGTTTGACCATCCACGATTTTGGTGCCGGAATGAAAGACCTTGACGTCGGGTATGGCTGCCGCCTCTTCGAGCCCGCGGATGGGACGGCCTTTTTCGTAGGGTCCGGGGTAGCCTTCGCTGGCCATCACGACGCTGACGCTGGGGCGGTCGTCCCACGCCAGCGGCGGAATCTCGTCCAGCTTGCCGTCGATGGTCGCTTCCAGCACCTCCACCAGGTCCGACTTCAGCCGCATGAGGAGGGGCTGGCATTCGGGGTCGCCGAAGCGGACGTTGTATTCCAGGACTTTGGGGCCCTGGTGGGTCATGATGATGCCGGCGTAGAGCACCCCTTTGAACGGCGTGCGGCTCCGCTTCATGGTGTGGATGGTGGGGACGAGGATTTCCGCCTCGATTTTGCGGAGCGTGGCATCGTCGATGAGCGGCGTGGGGCAGACGGCCCCCATGCCGCCGGTGTTCGGCCCTTCGTCCCCGTCGTAGGCCGCTTTGTGGTCCTGGGCGGGGGGCAGCGTGAGGATGGTCCGGCCGTCGGTGATGGCCAGCACGCTCGCCTCCGGACCATGCAGCCGCTCTTCAATCACGAGTTGTTTGCCGGCGGCTCCGAATTCCATCTGACGGGCAATGCGGTCGATGGCCTCCAGGACCTGCGGACGGTTGGAGCAGACGATCACGCCTTTGCCCGCCGCCAGGCCGTCCGCCTTCACGACAAGCGGTACGTTCTCATGTTCGTCGGGAAAGCGGTCGAGGACAAAGCGGGTGGCACTTTCGGCATCGCGAAAGACATAGTACTCCGCCGTGGCGACGTTGGCGGTCTGCAGCAGGTTCTTGCAAAAGACCTTGCTCCCTTCGAGTTGAGCCGCGCCTTTGGACGGACCGAAAACGCGAAGCTTCTCGGCCTGGAAGGCATCCACGATGCCGGCGACCAGCGGAGCCTCCGGGCCGACCACGGTCAGCTCAACGGCATTCTGCTTGGCGAAGCGGATGAGAGCGGCAATATCCTCCGCGGGAATATCGACGTTCACCGCATCCGTTGCGGTGCCGGCGTTTCCCGGCGCGACGAAGATGGTGCCGGCGCGCGGGCTGTGGCGCAGCTTCCACGCCAGGGCGTGCTCGCGTCCCCCGTTGCCGACGACCAGGATGTTCATCTTTGCCATGACAAGAATATACGCGCAGGGAGTAAAACGAGAAAGTTGGGGAAGGCATCACGGCTACTTGCCGATATCGGCAGACTGACGCTACATTGTGACGTTTTGACAGCGGATGAGCGTGTTGGCGGGCCAGCGGGGCGGGAAGAAAGTCTAACGATATTTCTTACAAGTACGTAAGAAATTGCGAGATTGGCGAGTCGGGGTAGTTGACAATCTCTGCGGCGCGCGTACAACTGAGAAGAGGGTTCGTGAAAAATATCACAAAGTCGCCGATGCACGAAGCGTGGCGATTTAAACCTTTGATGGGGTTCGAGTTAGGTGAGGTTGCTCGCCAGGCGGCATCCTATGGCTAAGAAAATGTCCGTGGCCGAGATTATGGCGGCGGCTCGCGCCGAGAAGGCTGGCGGTGCGCCTAGTCCTTCAGCCGAAGCTTCAGCTCCCCCCGCCGTGGAAGACGCTGCTCCCGCGACGGAGGAGGCTCCGGCTGTCGCCGCGGAAGCGAAGCCTGCTGCGAAGAAGCCCGCCGGACCGATGAGCATGGCTGATATTCTGGCTGCCGCTCGCGCCGGAAAGGCTGGTGGAACTGCCGCTGCTCCCGCGGCCAAGGAAGCTCCTAAGCCCGCAGCGCCAAAGCCAGCGGCAGCACCCAAGGTCGCCGCTGAGGCTAAGCCCGCCGCTAGTGCTGCTCCTGTGAAGGACACGGCCAGCATCCTCGCCGCTGCCCGCAAAGGTGCTAAACCCGGCCCGATGACGAAAGCCGAGGCCGCCGCCAAGGGGCAGCCCATCGCCGAAGGAAAGAAGAAACTCGATGTGCCGCCGATGCCGGCCAAGCCGGATTATGCCCGACCGAAAGTACCCGCTGCCGTGACGGCGACTCGCCGCTCGTTCATGGCCAGCCTGTTCGGATTCGCGTTCGGCTCTTCGCTCGCGATCGGCTTTTCGTCACTGGCCATCACGCATCTGATGTGGCTACTGGGGACGGCCCGCTTCATGTTCCCGAACATTCTCATTGAGCCCCCCACGCGGTTCAAAGTCGGCTTTCCCGATGCGTTCTCGCCGGGACAGGTGGAGACAAAGTTCATCCCGCAATTTGGCGTCTGGATTGTCCGCTACGACGTCGAAGGCCAGCCGATGATTTACGCTCTCAAGTCGGTCTGCACGCACCTCGGCTGCACCCCGAACTGGCTGGAGGCGGAACAGAAATTCAAATGCCCCTGCCACGGCAGTGGCTTTTATAAGGACGGCGTCAATTTTGAAGGCCCGGCCCCCCGCCCGCTGGAACGCTACGCCATCAGCCTGGCCGATGACGGTCAGATCCTCGTCGACAAGAGCCGTATCTTCAACCAGGAGCTCGGCCAGTGGAATGACCCGGCCTCGTTCGTGCCGGTGTAATGAAAACGAAGACGGGATGGCCACGAAAAACACGAAAAGACACAAAAAAAGAAAAGAAGGAAGAAGATCAGCATTTAGGATTGTATTTTTTGCGACTTTTTGCGTTTTTCGCGGCCAATCCCTGCCCATAAAAACCGACCTTTTTTCTTAGTTGTCCGATAGACACCATGGCTTCCCTGAGCGAAATCATCCGCGAGTCGCAAATTTGGAAGAGCATCTTCCGGCATCCCATGCCGGTGGACCGCCGCAACCGCGTCGTGGTGATGCTGACCAACTTCTTCCTGCATTTGCATCCGGTTTCGATTAAGAAACAGGGGATTGCCCTGAGCTTCACTTGGTGCATGGGGGGAGTGACGTTCTTCCTGTTCCTGGTGGAGACGATCACCGGCGTGCTGTTGATGTTCTATTACCGCCCGACTCTCGAATGGGCGTTCAACGACATTCTGGCACTCCGCGACGTGACGTCGATGGGCATTCTCCGCGAGTTGCATCGCTGGGCGGCCCATGCCATGGTCATCACCGTATGGCTGCACATGTACCGCGTGTTTCTCACCGGCAGTTATAAACCGCCGCGGGAATTCAACTGGGTGATCGGCGTGATCCTGCTGCTGCTTACGCTGCTGCTTTCCTTCACGGGCTATCTGCTGCCGTGGGACCAGTTGGCGATTTGGGCGATCACGGTCGGATCGAACATGGCCCGCGCGACGCCGTTCCTGGGTTATGAAGGCCCTGGCAATCAACTTCTGAATATTGACGGCATTGACATGATTACCAACGCCTCGGACGCGCGGTTCGGGCTGCTCGGGGCGCGATTCGTCGGCGAAGAAACGCTCAACCGCTTTTACGTTTTGCACTGCGTGGCGATTCCCTTGGCAGCGGCATTGCTTATGGCGATTCACTTCTGGCGGATCCGCAAGGACGGCGGCATCAGCGGACCCTTGTAACGGCGAAACTTTGCAATGACTCGGCTCGCGTAGACACTATTTCCCATGCACGGACACGTTCCCTACGAAACCTTTCTCCACCAGATAGCGGGCTTTCTCGGCTCGTACTATCTGTTCCTGGCGGTGATGAATGGCGTGGCCGCCCTGATTATCTGGCAATCCGGGCGGGACAAGGTCCTGTTTCGCGTGCCGATTTTCAACCTGCCATTCACCGCTTCGATGGCGTGGCTGCTGGTGTCGATGTTTTTCACCATCCTGGCCCCGATTGCTTTCAGCGGCCAGAAGGACTGGATGGGGATTATTTCGCTGCCGCAGTTTCTGCGCAGCGGAGTGAACCGCGCGATGAATCCCACGATTTATTCCGTGGGGTCGATGGTCCTTTTGCTGATTCTCTTCTTCCTCCGCAAATGGGTCGTGCAACCGCCGATGGCCTGGGGGCTGCTGAATCTGTCCGCGCTGCTCATGGGCATGTCGCTGACGGACCCCAACTTCGCGGCCATTGTCACCAAGCCGGACAACGTCCCGATCGTTGGCCTGGTGTTCCTGCTCGGCTTTTTCACATGGCTCAGCGCTTACCAGGCGGTGCGAAACGACCAGCGGCTGAAACAGGGACTGGGTCCGCTGGAGAAGCTGGATGACGAGAAGATTCTGGTCTGGCCGGACCTTGTTTATACCGAGCTAATCTGCATGGTCGCCCTTACGGCGTTCCTCATCGTGTGGGGCATCGCCCTGCAAGCCCCGCTGGAAGAGCCGGCCAGCAGCGTGAAAACCCCCAACCCTTCGAAGGCCCCGTGGTACTTCCTGGGTCTGCAAGAGATGCTCGTCTACTACGATCCGTGGATGGCGGGCGTGGTGCTCCCCAGCATGGTGATTGTCGGGCTGATGGCCATTCCTTACATCGATTTCAACAAGGCGGGAAACGGTTACTACACTATCGACCAGCGGAAGTTCGCATACCTCACGTTTCAGTTCGGATTTTTGGTGCTGTGGGTCACGCTGATTGTGATGGGCACATTCCTGCGCGGCCCCAACTGGAACTTCTTCGGTCCGTATGAAATCTGGGACGCCCACAAGGTGGAAGCGCTCAACAACCGCGACCTGTCCGAATTCTTCTGGATCGACGCACCCGACCTGCTCAATCTCGGCTGGAGTCGTCCCAAAGCACCGGAAGGCTCATCGGAATTGAAGAAAGTCGTCTATGCCATCTATCGCGAGTTCCCCGGCATTTTCCTGGTCATCGGCTACCTTCTGATCCTTCCACCGCTGTTAGTGGTGGCCAGTAAATTTTTCCGCGACCTGTTTATTCGCATGGGCTTCATTCGCTACATGGTGCTCGCCAACCTGCTGCTGATGATGCTGCTGCTGCCGCTCAAAATGCTCAGCCGCTGGACGGTGAACCTGAAGTACGTCATTTCCATGCCCGAATACATGCTCAATTTTTAACGTCAAAGAAGCCTGGCACATGCCCGCAACGGAATCCACCTGGCGTAACCAAGCGTTGCTCCACCGAATCTTCGCCGTGAGCGGCGTGCTGCTCACGCTGACGACGGTCTGGATGTTTTACAAGGACCACTACCGGAGTTGGAAACCCGTCCAGCGCAAGTCGCTGGAAGTCGAACAGAAGATGACGCAGTGGCGCGAGGAGCAGGTGAAAGCGACGGATGCTTACCAGTCCCATTCGGTCTTCGAGGAACAACTCCGCCGAGCCGAAACGGGCGGCATCGATACCAGATTGATCGCCGAGTTTATTACTCTCCTGGGAGAGGACGCCTCGTACCGCACGACAACGGTTTCCACCAGCAAGCTGATGCGGGACGCGGAGAAACTCAACGACCTCCATGCCGAAGCGTTGGAAGCCCGCAAAGCCGCAAAAGTCGCGTCCCAAGCAGCGGAAAAGACCCCGCCCACCGAGGCTGCACAGGATGCGGCCGACGACGCCCTCCGCAACTCGCAAAAAAAAGACGCTGCCGCCCGCGCCCAGCGCCAACGGGTCATCGCCCAGCTCAAGTCCTGGTCCTACAGCGCCAAAACGCGGGAAGACAAGCTGCTCAACGAGCGCAAGGTCCGCAACGGCAAAATCGACGCGGCCAAGGCCAATGTGGACATCGCCATCCGCGACCAGAAATCGCAGGCAGAGATCGACCGCTTTCAAGCCATCGTGGACAAGTTGAACGATGACCCGGACTACGGATATGTGAAGCTCAACCAGGACTATTTACACGCGACCACGCATCGCAAGGATCTCGACAAGATCATCAAGGAGATCACGGCGGACGAGGAAGCGGCGAAGAAGGGCTCCGAAGCAGCCCAGGCAGATCTGGTGCGTCTGGAAACCTCGACCGTCGAGAAACGCGAGACCTACATCACCTCGTCGTTCCCGTGGCTCGGCAAGAAGATTTTGAATTGGCCGATTCTGGACGCCTTTGGCACCACGCGAAAAATCGACAACTTGTGGTCCAAGGACCTGGAGATTGGTTACGGCTCTTACGGCAATGTCCGCCGGTTCGACCGCTGTACCACCTGCCACCAGGGAATGCAAAAGTCGCTCCCCGGCGAGCCCACTTCGCCGGCCTATGTGAACGAGCAGCAGTTCGAGCTCGTCATCATTCCGCCCAAGGCCGAAGAGCTGCCCAAGCGGGCCGCCGATTCCGAGCCAGCCACCGCGGAAGAGCTGTTGGGCGTCCGCTTCGCCGAGACCGGCCTGATCAGAGACGGCGACATCACGGTCAAATTCGTCCGCCCGAAATCTCCCGCCTCCCGCGCCGTTATCACTCCGCCAGGCGAGACAGGAACTGAAAAGCAAGAGATTGATGGAGCCGTGATCCGCGAAGCGGCCGCGACCTTCGTCAGCGCGCCGAGCGTGGAGGAAGCGTTGTTTCCCAGGCTTCCCGGCCTGCTCGTCGGCGACGTGATTGAAAAAGTGAACGGCGACGACGTCTTCGGCGGCACCCGCAGTCCGGAGCGCGTGGCCGCCATCCTCGCGGACCTCGTCTCCGAGGGGCAGCCTATTCGCCTGTATGTTCGCCGCGGGCTTCCCAATCCGTTTACTTCGCACCCGCGTCTGGACCTCTATATCAGCGACTCCAGCCCGCACCGCATGCAAACTTTTGCTTGCACCATCTGTCACGAAGGGCAAGGGAGCGCCACGGATTTCAAATGGGCATCGCATACGCCGAACTCGCAGATCCAGGCGGAGGAGTGGGCCGGAAAGCTGGGCTGGTTCGACAACCCCCACTGGATCTTTCCGATGTACGCCCAGCGGTTCACGGAGAGCACCTGCCTCAAGTGCCATCATGAAGTCGTGGAGCTGGAGGCCAGCGAGAAGTACCCCATCGCCCCGGCTCCCCAGGTCGTGCATGGTTATCAGCTGATTCGCAAGTACGGCTGCTTCGGCTGCCACGAAGTGAACGGCTTTGATGGTCCCGCCAAGCGGGTCGGGCCGGACCTTCGTCTGGAACCCAATTATTTCGCGGTCGCCCAGGAGCTAACTCGCGGCCTCTCCTCCCGCGAAAAGAAGTTTGACGACTTGCTGAAGCTGGAGTTGGCCAAGAAGCTGGGCGGCAGCACCGTGGCGGACATTCAGAAGGAATTTCAAGCCGCGGCCGGCGAGCAGTTCCAATTCGAGAAGGAAAAGACGGACCTGGGAACCTCCACGGATCCCGATAAAGACGCCAAGCTGGCCAAGGCCACGGAAGCAGCGGAAAAGGCCAAGCAGAAAGTGGAAGCGCTCGCCAAAACGCTGGAGCCCGTTCGCAAGACGCTTTCCGCCATCCATGCGAATCGTGACCGGCTGGCCCGCATCCGCAATTTGAGCGGGCAGCTTACCGATCACCCTGAAGACACCGCGGCCCGCGCGGAGCTGCGCGGCATTCTGGACGAAGACGCCCTGAATAAAGAAGGCGCTCTTGGGCAGACACTCACGCCCCAGGAACATCGCTTTGCCGGCATGCTCAAGGACGTGGAAGTTCCCGGCACGCTCCGCAAAGTAGGTCCGGCTCTGCGATATCTCGGTCAAAAGCTCGACCAGCCGTTCCTCTATGACTGGCTCCATGACCCCACGCATTTCCGTCCCACCACGCGGATGCCCAAGTTCTTCAACTTGCACGAGCATTTGCAGGATCCGGAAGAAGAAGAATCGCTGCACATCGCGCAAAAGATGGAGCCGATTGAGATCCGGGGCATTATGGCGTATCTCACGCACAACCAGCAGAAATTCGAGCCCCTCCAGCCGCCGGAGGACATCGACGCCGGCACTGTGGAGGAAAAGCTGGTCCGCGGCAGGCTGATGTTCGAGACTCGCGGCTGCCTGGCGTGCCACACGCACGGCGATTTCCCTGAGGTGTCAAAATATCGCAAGGTCGAGGACATCGTGCAGGGGCCGGACCTGTCGAACATCCATCTCAAGTTTGCCGCCGATCGCAACCCGCAGGGACGGACCTGGCTCTATAGCTGGGTCAAGGAGCCGACCCGTTACCACGCCCGCACCGTGATGCCGAACCTGTTCCTCAATCGCGACGTGCATCCCAAGACCGACCCGCTGGAGCCGGACCGCTACTTCGACCCCGCGGCCGATATTGTCGAATACCTGTTGGCGACACCCGTTCCGCCGGAAGGGACCGCAAAAACGGTCGAGAACCTGACCTGGAAGCCCGTCCCGGAAAGCATGAAGAAGCTGACGGACATTCCAGGAGCAGTAGACGATCTGAATGACTTGGTGCTCGAACACCTCAAAGAGACGTTTCCGGCCCAGGCCGACGAATTCTTGCTCGAGGGCATTCCAGCGGTTTACGAGGCGGACCTGAAGGGAGCCGAGAAAGAACTGGTCAGACGCAGCAGTGTGGAAGTTTTCAAGGAGAAGGAAGGATTGCCGCAAAAGCTCCGCTACATCGGCCGCAAAACGATCTCCAAGTACGGCTGCTATGGCTGCCACGATATCCCCGGATTCGAGGACGCCAAGCCCATTGGCACCGGCCTGGCCGACTGGGGCCGCAAGGATCCGAGCAAGCTGGCCTTCGAGCATATCACGGAGTATTTGGAGCATCACGGCCACGCGGTAAGCCATGATAAGAAAGAAAACGCCGCCGCCCCGCACGACCACGCTGCCGCGGTGGAATCGACCGAGGTCGCGGAAACGGAAGAGTACTTCCATCATCAACTGGAGGCGGGCAACCGGATTGGCTTTATCTACCAGAAGCTCAAGGAGCCCCGCAGCTACGACTTCAAGAAGACGCATAACAAGCGTTTCAACGAGCGCCTCCGCATGCCTCAGTTCCCTTTCACGGCGGAGCAGCGGGAGTCGGTGATTACCTTCGTGCTGGGACTCGTGGCCGAGCCTCCGCGCGACAAGTACCTCTACAAGCCGTCCGCGCGGGACGCGGCTTTGATTGCCGGAAAGAAGGTGCTGGAGAAATACAACTGCGGCGGCTGCCACGTGCTCGAAACCGAGAAGTGGAAAATCAGCTACCCGTCCGGCGAGTTCGGAGCGCAGGCTACCAACTCCACCTATCCCTTCTTGCTGCCGCATTACAGCCCCCCAGAGCTGGCCGCGCAGGCCACGCCGGATAATCGCAACGAGCTGCGATCGACGGTAAGCGGCATGCCTGCTTTCGCCAAAGCCGATGGCCAGCCGATCGTGATTGACGAGTCGGACGGCACAGCCGTGGAAAACGGCAGCCCCTACGATCCTTCCGCGGTCAAATACGCCCTCGACTTGTACAAACCGACCCTTGTGGACGGCGGATCCTACATCACAGGTCAGAACGCCGTGATGGTTGCCCGCCGCACCTTGGACGAGAAGGTTCCCGCTACCGGCGGCGTGCTCGCGCGGTATTTGATTCCGCGAGTGACGAAAGTGGAGCAGCAGACCAACCCCAATGCCTCCGGGGCGGAAGCGTTCGGCTGGGTGCCGCCGCCGCTGGTCGGCGAAGGAACCAAGGTCCAGCCCGGTTGGCTGCACGACTTCCTGCTGGATCCGTATCCCATCCGGCCAGCCGCCTTCCTGCGCATGCCCAAGTTCAACATGACCTCCCGTGAAGCCACGGACCTTGTCAACTACTTTGCCGCGCATGACAACGCCAAGTATCCCTACGAAATGACCCCGACGCGGCAGAATTCCGAGCTCGCTCGCAAGGAGCAAGAGTACCGCGCTTTGAATCCACCTGCCGACCCCGAGGCCGCCGGTCGGAGCGTGCGATTCGACAGCGCGATGCGGGTCGTCACCGACAACAATTTCTGCGTGAAGTGCCACCAGGTGGCGGATTTTGTTCCGCAGGGGAGCCCGCGAGCCCTGGCCCCGAACCTGGCGGACGTCTATCGGCGTTTGCGGCCGGATTACACGCGGGACTGGATCGCCAACCCCAAGATGATTCTGCCCTACACCTCGATGCCCGTAAACATTCCCTACGACGCGGCCGCGCCCCATCACGGCGGCATCAGCCAGGACCTCTTCCGCGGCAGCGCCGAAGAACAGGTGGAAGGCATCGTGGACCTGCTCACGAACTTTGACCAGTACGCAAAATCGAACACGGAAATCAGCAAGCAGGTTAAGCCGCCCCCCGCGGCAGCGCCTGCCGAACCGAAACCGGAGGAGACGAAGGAAGAGAAGTAGGTTGTAGTAACCGCTTCAGCGGTTTCATTCGCTGCAGCACTCATGGCCCGTTTTTCGACCCACCCTTATACTGACAAGACCCACCTTACCGCCGCCCGGCAGGGATTCTGACGGCTTTCAATCGCAGGGCTCTCCAAGAACGCGAGAGCTTAGCGCCGAGGAGTAAAGAAGTGAAATCGAAATTGAAATTCACGTTTGCCATCTTGCTGCTTGCCACGTCCGCCGCGCAGGCGCAGGACTGGGGGAGCCTCAAGGCCAGGTTCATCCTGGACGGAAAGGCCCCGACTTCTGAAAAGGCGAAAGTCGACAAGGACATTGAGCTGTGCCTCAAGCACAAAATTGTTGACGAAACCTTCAAGGTCAATGCGGAAACCGGCGCGATTCAAAACATCGTGATTTTTCTCTCGCCTAAGTCCGGCTCTCCGAAGCCCAAGATTCATCCCGATTTTGACAAGGCTCCCGCGGACGTAGTGCTCGACAACCATAATTGCCGCTTTACGCCCCATGTCTTCACTATCTATACCGCACAAAAGCTGGTCATCAAAAACTCCGACCCGGTCGGCCACAACACCAATGCGAATTTCTTTGAAAATATTTCCTTCAATGATCAGATTCCGGGGGGAGGAAAAATTACCAAGACCCTGACCAAGACCGAGAGCGCTCCCATGCCGCTGACCTGCGGCAGCCATCAATGGATGTCGGCCAGGATTCTCGTCCGCGAGGACCCCTATGCGGCGGTCAGCAATGAAAAAGGGGAGTTGACCATCGAAAACATTCCCGCCGGTAAGTGGACGTTCGCCATCTGGCATGAGGGCTGTGGATTTGTCACCAGCGGCTCGCGGAATGGCAAGGCCGAAAAGTGGGCCAAGGGAAGAATCGACTTCGAAATCAAGAAGGGGGACAACAACCTGGGTGAATTCAAAATCCCCGTCGCTATCCTCAACAAACCTAAGCCCAACAAGTAAGGTTTTCGTGGCCCGTCGAAACGGTCGCTTTATGAACAGCCCACTTCACCAACGCCTGCTCTTCCTCGCCGCACTAGGCGCGGCCTGCGCCGCCGGCTGCGCGCGGTCTTCGGGGACAGCGGTCTGGACTGACCAGGGGGAAGTGGCCCAGCTTCGCAAAGCGCTGGGCGAAGGGGCTGCTGGCAAAGCGGATGTCGCCGCCACGGCTGCCGAGCCCACCGGTTTTGCGACGATTAGGGGCACCTTCAAAATGGACGGCGCTCCGCCGCCGCGAAAGGTTCTGACCGTAAACAAGGACCAGGACATCTGCATGCCGGGCGGCAAAGCGGCGCTCGCCGAAGAGCTGGTGGTCGATGCCAATGGCGGCATCAAGGATGTGGTCATTTATTGCATCACGAAGATGCCGAAGGACGACCCCAAGTGGGAACATCCCGACTACGCGGTCGCCAAAACCCAGCCGCTGATCTTCGACCAGAAGAACTGCGTCTTCCTCACGCATATGCTGGTCGCCCGCAGTAGCCAAACCATCGTGCTCAAAAACAGCGATACGAAAGGGCACAATGCGAACATTGTCGCCAAAGGTAAGGCCCTAAGTGCTAACAGCCTGATTCCAACGGGTGCCAGCTCCAATTACGTAGCTGGCGGCGAATCTCCCGAGCCCTTCGACGTTACTTGCAGCATCCATCCTTGGATGTCCGCCAAGATGCTCACTCGTGACAACTCTCTGTTCGCGGTCACGAAGCCCGACGGCTCCTTCGAAATCAAGCATGTTCCTACCGGCGTTCCGTTGGAATTCAAAGTCTGGCAGGAATCCTCCAAGTTTATTCAAACCGCCAAGGTCAACGGAACGGTCGCCAAATGGCCCAAGGGAAAAATGACGCTCAAGGGCAAGGATGTGCTCGAACCGGGCAAACCGCTGACGCTCGAGGTGACGGTGGACGCATCACTTTTCGCAAGATAGGCAGTCGCATTTTTCCAAGCCGCGGCAATTGTGCAAATGGACGAGAACATGAGTGCGTGTCGGAATTGGCGGCTGTGCCTGGCGGCGCTGTTGGCGTTATTTATGTCCGGCACGTTCGGTTGCGGCTCGCCGGATGCAAAGTTCGTGCGCTACAGCACCTTCGCTCACCTCTCCGAAAAAGGGGCAGGGTACGAAAACGGATTTACCAGGCAGCAAAAGCAGGACGTGGATAATGTGCTGGCCGCTTTGTACGGCACTCCCGATGCACCCAGCCTCCCCGCGCTTGCCAATGTGGATGTCTCCAAGCTTTTGGACCAATCCAAGCTGAACCTCGCGGCCGGCCGCGTCGTCAGCGACAGCACCGGCCGCCCACGTGGCCTCTACCGCGAGCACTGCGCCCACTGCCACGGCATCACCGGCGACGGCAACGGCCCCACGGCCAGCTTTCTCAACCCGTATCCGCGTGACTACCGGGCGGGCCTCTTCAAATTCAAGTCCACCCCTATCGGCTATCGGCCGCTGCATGACGATTTGAAGAAGATCGTCATTGAAGGAATTCCCGGCACCGCCATGCCTTCCTTTCGCCTCCTTTCGGACCAGGAGATCGAAGCTCTCGTCGAGTATGTGAAGTACCTCGCCATCCGCGGCGAAACCGAGCGCCAGTTCTACAATGCCCTCAAGGACGATATTTCCGAGACGGACTTTCTCAGCAAAGCGAACCCCGACGTAGTCACCGCCGAACTCACGGAAGCCAACAAACCCAAGGTGCCGACGTCCCAAGAAATCGCGGACAAAGTGGCGGAGGTTAGCAAGGAAAGAATTGAGGCCATCAAAGGCTACACGGAAAACGTGTTTACCAAGTGGCTGGAGGCCGTTGACCTGATGACCCAGGACACCGCCAAAGTCGCCAGCCGTAACGACGCGATGCGGGCCTTGCGGGACGAATTAACCGCGGCAGCCACCGAAGACACCAAGCTCACCGACGAGTCGGTGCTCGTCGAATCCCGGCAGCGCGGCCGCAAGCTTTTTTATGGGCCTATCGCCAACTGCTTCTCGTGCCACGGACCGACGGCGCTCGGGGATGGGCAGCTTGGCGATTACGACCAATGGACCGTCGAGCTCGTCACCAAAACTCCCACCCAGGAACTCATTGACGAATACGTGTCCTACGGCATGCCCCAGCCCCGCAACATCCGCCCCCGCAACCTGCGGCAAGGCGTTTATCGCGGCGGGATGCGGCCGCTCGACTTGTATTGGCGAGTCCGCAACGGCATGGAAGGGACGCCGATGCCCGGCAACGACAAGCTCAAGCCGGAGGATATCTGGCACCTGGTCAACTATGTCCAGTCGCTCCCCTACGAGCCAATCAGCAACCCGTACGAGGCGGTGCCGGAAAACCGCCGCGAACGGAACTGATTTGAATTCAAGAATAGTACTCATCACGCTCCGCGTGATGAATTAGCGGGTCAGGCCCGAAAGAGCGACGAGGAGAATTATTGTGGGACGGTTTTGGAGTCTGTTATTCCTGATGGTGCCGATCTTCGGCGTCGGGGTTTTCGTGTGGGCGATGGCCGACCTCTGGCCCATGCAAGGCCACTGGCTGCCGGAGAACATCAATCCGCAAGGCGAAATCATCGACAGCCTGTTCATGTTCATCCTGTATCTGACGGGGGCCATTTTCGTCATCACCGGAGTTGTGTTGTTCTGGTTCCTGTGGAGATACGACGCCAGTCAGAATGCCGACCCCGTGAAATACTCGCACGGCAGCCACACGCTGGAAGTGGTCTGGTCCATCCTTCCCGCCGCCGTGCTGCTGTTCATCGCCATTTATCAGATGAACGCCTGGGCCGACGCCAAGATGCGCCGCCCCACGCTCCCCGGCGTGGACGGCAAGGTCGGAACATCGGACGATTTGCTCATGCCGCCACTGGCTGAAGTGACCGGCCGGCAGTTCGAATGGCGAATTCGCTATGCCGCCCAGGACGGCATCCTGGGCAACGAGGACGACGTGATTATTGCCAACGAGTTGCACGTCCCCGCCCATGAAGAAGTGGTCCTGAAAATCAAGAGCCAGGACGTGCTGCACAGCTTCTTTCTTCCCAACCTGCGCATCAAGCAGGACGTGGTCCCCGGGATGAAGCAGCATGTCTGGTTCAAAGCCAATCGCACGGGTGTGTTTGACATCGTATGCGCGGAACTCTGCGGCTGGGGGCATTACAAGATGCGCGGCCGATTGACCGTTGAAAGCCGGGATGACTTCAATCGCTGGCTGGATTTGCAGTCGAGGGAACAGAATCGCGCGGAGTTTACCCCGACCACGGGAGAGGCCGAATGAGCACGACCATACTGGATACTCACGATACATCTGCTCACGGGCACGCCACCGGCATGTCCGTCGGCACGTTTATCCGCACTTACGTTTTTTCGCTCGACCACAAGATCATCGGCCTGCAGTTTCTGTTCTCGACGCTGCTGTGGTTTTTGGTCGGAGGCCTCTTGGCCCTGGGTATCCGTTGGCAGCTCGCCTGGCCTTGGAGCGACATGCCGGTCATCGGCCGCATGTTGTTTTCGGCGGAAGGGGGCCAGATTTCGCCCGAGTTTTACACCACGCTCTTCACCATGCATGCCACGGTGATGATTTTCTTCGTCATCATCCCGATCCTGGCCGGGGCTTTCGGCAATTTCCTGATTCCGCTGATGATCGGTGCGGACGACATGGCGTTCCCCACGCTTAACATGCTCAGCTATTGGTTCATGTGGCCGGCGTTTTTCTTCGTCGGCCTGAGTTTCTTCACGCCCCCTTACGGGGCCGGCGCGGGTTGGACTTCGTATCCGCCGCTCTCGGTCGTGCGCGAAGCCGCTCCGGGCAGCGACTGGGCCCAGACCTGGTGGCTGGTGGGGATTACGTGCGTCGGAGTGTCGTCGATGCTCGGCTCGGTGAACTACCTGACGACGATCATTCAGATGCGGGCGCCAGGCATGACGATGTTCCGCCTGCCGCTCACAATCTGGGCCATGTTCATCACGGCCATCTTGCAGGCATTCGCTTTGCCGGTTCTCACCGCGGCCGGCTTCATGCAGCTGATGGACCGCGTGCTGGGAACGGGCTTTTTCCTGCCGGAAGGGCTGAGCGTCAATAATTCGTTGCCCGCCTCCGGAGGCGGCCAGCCGATTCTGTGGCAGCACCTGTTTTGGTTTTATTCGCATCCCGCCGTGTACATCATGATTCTCCCGGCGATGGGCATGGTCTCCGACATCATTGCCTGTTTCTCCCGCAAGCCGATCTTCGGTTACAAGCCGATGGTCTACTCGATTTCCGGCATCGCCGGCCTGGGCTTTATCGTGTGGGGGCATCACATGTTCGTTTCGGGCATGAACCCGATGCTGGGCATGACGTTCATGGTTTCCACGATGATGATCGCCCTGCCCAGCGCGGTGAAGGTCTTCAACTGGATTGGAACGGTCTGGGGAGGCAAGGTGCAGTTCACCACTCCCATGCTCTTTGCTTTGTCTTTTGTGTCGATGTTCATCATCGGCGGCCTCTCCGGCATCTTCATGGCGGCGACGCCGGTGGACATCTTCATTCACGACACGTATTTCATCGTGGCCCATTTCCATTACGTCCTCTTCGCGGGGACGGCGATGGCGGTGTTCGGAGCGATCTACTTCTGGTATCCCAAGATGTTCGGCCGCATGATGAACGAGGATCTGGGCAAGGTTCACTTCTTCCTCACGTTCATCTTTTTGAACGGCACGTTCTACACCATGCATATCCTGGGAGCGGTCGGTTTTCCGCGCCGTCTGGCCGATCCGTATGACTACGAAACCTTCCGCCACCTGCTGCCGATGAACCAGTTCATGTCGATCTGCGCCATTTGCATGGTCGCCTCGCAGATTATCTTCGCCTTCAACTTCCTCTACAGCATGTTTTACGGCGCGCCGGTCGGCCGCAATCCGTGGGGGGCGAACAGCCTGGAATGGACGGCTCCCAGCCCGCCCGGCCACGGCAATTTCGATTTCCAGCCGATTGTCTACCGCGGCCCGTATGAGTACGGCTCGCCCGAGGTGGATACCGACTTTTACCCCCAGACCCAGCCGCCGCCGACCGACCCCAAACGGATACACAAGCCGGAACAGCATTAGGGGAAATGACGAAGCCAGAATGTCGAATGACGAATGAATGAGCAGTTAGCAAACGCGAAATGCAACCCCTGGCCGCACCGCCTGGCGGTGGCGCTTGCGCTTGTTACGCTGCCGCTGATTGGCGTGGGCGGTCTGGTGACGACGTATGACGCTGGCATGGCCGTGCCCGATTGGCCGGGGACTTTCGGGTACAACCTTTTTCTCTATCCTCTGAGCACCTGGTGGTCCGGACCGTGGAACCTGTTTGTCGAGCATGGCCATCGCTTGCTCGGGGCGCTCGCCGGACTTCTCACCATCGGTCTCGTCATCGCGGTGTGGCTGGGCGACAGCCGCCGCTGGATGCGAGACGCTTCGCTGGCGGCGCTGGGGCTTGTCATTTTTCAGGGAGTCCTGGGCGGGCTGCGAGTGCTGCTGGATGAGCGGATGATGGCCCTGGTGCATGGTTGCACGGGACCGCTGTTTTTCGCTCTGTCCATGTGCCTGGTCGAAATGACCTCCCGCAGTTGGCGTCAGCCGGCAACCGTGCAGAACATACCGGCAGGAAGGCGTTTTGCTCGCGGCGCCAGCCTGGCCGCTTGCCTGGCCTATTTGCAACTCACGGTCGGCGCGCTGTTGCGGCATATCCCGCTCGATGCCCCGCCGCAAGTCTTTCGCGCGGCGCTCCTGTTTCATTTGGTCTTTGCGGGGGTGCTGGCGGTGCTGCTGGTGATGCTGGCGTTTGCCGCGATGCGGGGCGCTGTTGGCCATCCGTCGTTGAGAACACCGGCCGTTTGCCTGAGCTTGCTGGTGCTCTGCCAGGTGGTGCTCGGCATTTCCACGTACGTCATGAAGTATTCCTGGCCCGCCTGGATGGGCCGCTTCGGCTTCGCGGCCAGTTACGTGGTGCAGGAGCGGACTTTGTCGCAATCGCTCATTGTCACCGAGCATGTTGTCTGTGGCTCGCTGATTCTCGCTGCCCTCACCACGCTTTCCCTCCGGGCTTCGCGGCTGTATGCGGCAAAGACGGCGGCGGAACTGGGATCAAACCTCGCGCTGGTGAGGGCCGCCGCATGAGCACCAGCACCTTGGCCACTTGCCGTCCACGGACCTCGGTTTTCTCCCTCGCGCTCGACTACGTGGAGCTCACCAAGCCCCGTATCGCCGTGCTGGTGCTGGTCGTCGTGGTCGCCAGCGCCGTGATGGCCGCGTGGACAAACGCCTTGCCGATCAGCAGTTGGGCAGTGCTGCACGCCTGCGTGGGAACCCTGCTTGTGGCCGGCAGCGCGAGCGCCGCCAACCAGTGGCTGGAAGTCCGCCGCGATGCCCGCATGAACCGCACTGCTGGTCGTCCCTTGCCGGCCGGCAGAATTTCGTCATTCGGCGCGCTAGTGTTTGCCGCGTTCACGCTGTCTGTGGGACTCATTTACCTCGCGCTCGCGCTCCCCTTTTCATCAACGCTCTGGGCCGCTCTCACCTGGCTGCTCTACGTTGCGGTCTACACGCCGCTCAAGCCGCTCACGTCCGCCAACACGGCCGTCGGCGCTGTCGCTGGTGCCCTGCCCGTCTTCATCGGCTGGTCGGCGGTGAGTGAATCCCTGGATATCCGCGCGGTCGCCCTGTTCCTGACGCTCTATCTCTGGCAGTTCCCGCATTTCATGGCCATCGCCTGGCTGTACCGCGAGGATTACGCCCGCGGCGGATACAAGATGCTGCCGGTCGTGGATCCTTCCGGTCGCCGTGCCGGGGTGCAGGCCGTGCTTTCCGCCGCCGCTCTCATTCCGGTCAGTGCCATTCCCGCCCTCGCCGCTCCCGGCTGGGGCGGCCCGCTGTACCTGGTTATTGTCACGCTGTTGGGCCTCGCCCAGTTGCTAGTGGCCGCTCTGTTTCTCGCTCAGATGAACCGCGAAGCCGCCCGCCGTCTGCTGAGGATGTCGCTGATTTACTTGCCGATTCTGCTGGGTCTGCTCGTCATTATTCCTTGGATACGCTAACCCGATCATGTCGCACGACGCTCACCACGCCGCCATCAAGCTGCAGTACCAGCCGTCGCTCCCGATAGGGAACGGCAAGCTCTGCCTGTGGCTCTTCCTCTCGACGGAGATCATGTTCTTCGCGGGGCTCATCGGCACGTACATCGTGCTCCGCTTCGGAGCTCCGCCGGGCACCTGGCCCGCCCCGCACGACGTGCATCTCGTCGAGCTGATCGGGGCCATCAACACCTTCGTGCTCCTGATGTCCTCGGTGACGATCGTGTTGGCCCTCGAATCGTCCCGCAACAACAATGCCGGCTCGGCCAAAGCCTGGATGGTGGCCACCTTCATCCTCGGTTCCATCTTTCTCGGCGTGAAAGCCTACGAGTACAAGGAAAAATTCCGCCACGGCATCTATCCCGCCAAGCCGCACAGCTCCATTTACGACAAGGCCGACCTCTACTATCTGCAGGCCTGCCGCCAGCGGCTGGAAGGGATTCAAAAGTCGCTGACCGACGAGTACCAGGCCCAGAAGCAGGAATATGAAGCGAAGAAGACTGGGTTTGCCGGACCGAGCACCGATGGCGGCAGCAACATGACTGATGGCGAGCGCGAGCAGCTACGGCCGCTGGAAGAGCAGCTCCGGCCGCTGCTCGACTGCGAGAACGTCCTCAACAACCTGGTCAAGTTTTCGGAGCAGTCCGCCGCCAACTCCACCGACGTCCTCCGCCAGCAGCGGGCGATGGAAATCGTGGCGTCGGCCATCTATCCGCGGCAGCACACGGCGAATTCCTACGAGCATCTCGTCGATTATCTCGCCGCGGAAGAGGCCGAGCTGCTCAACGAAAAAACGGATTTGCAGAAGCTCATATCCGGCAAGAAAAGTGAGCAGACCGCTCTCAAGGAAAGGCTTCCCGCTCTCGAAAAACAGGAAGGAGCCGAGCAGAACGCCGACGAAAAGGCAAAGCTCACAGCGCAAGTCACGGCCGCGAAAGCGAATATCGAAAAAATGGCTGCCGAAGTGACTGCCGACAATACCCGCCTGGCCGCCATTGACGGCCGCCTGGCCTTCCACGAAATCCTTATTCCTTCGGACGATACCGAAAAAGAGCACATCCAGCACGGCCTGAATGACCACCCCGACTTCGCCTCCCTCAGGCTGCCGATGAAGATTCCCAGCGGCAACATGTGGGCCAGCACCTATTTCTTGATGACCGGCTTCCATGCAGTCCACGTTTTGGTGGGGCTGATTGCGTTTGCCCTTGTGCTTCCCATGCATCTGGGTAAGCGGCGAGCCCACGTCATCGAGAACATCGGCCTGTACTGGCACTTCGTCGACCTGGTTTGGATTTTCCTCTTCCCTCTGCTGTACTTGTTCTAGGACGTTTATCAGCGGCCGAATCGTTTTCGCCGCTTAAATCGGATATCAATCATGGACAGCAAACACGACCACGGCCACAACGACGAACACGGCCACGAGCCAGATGACGGCCAGGGGCATGAGGCCGGTGGCCATGGCGGCGTGGGCAAGTACATCGCCGTCTTTTTCGCCCTGTGCGGTCTGACGCTCATTTCCTACCTCGTCGGCAATTCGGCGACGCTCCGCGAGAAGACCCCCGGCATCATGTGGGCCATGATGATGGCCGTTTCCTGCGCCAAGGCTTCGCTCGTCATCCTGTTCTTCATGCATCTCAAGTGGGAAGCAAACTGGAAATACGTCCTCACGGTCCCCGCCAGCATCATGAGCATCTTCCTGATGCTCATGCTCATTCCCGATATTGGGTTGCGGACCCGCTGGTATGCCGAAGAACGCTGGCTTTACGCTCCTCCGCCGGTGGAGAAGCACGCTGGCCACGAAGTGGCGCACGACGGGGACGCGGAGGCCACGGGAGATGAGGGAAACATCTTCGAGAAGAAAACTCCAAAAGCGAAGCACTGACGGTTTCCCATGAATCCCCCGGCTGCGATCCGCCTTGAGAACCTTTCGCACAGCTACGGCCGGCGGCAAGCGCTGTGCGAGTTGTCGTTAGAAATCCTCTCCGGGGAGATTTTCGTCTTTCTCGGTCCCAACGGCGGCGGAAAGACCACGCTGTTTCGCGTTCTTTCCACGCTGATTCCACAGCAAGCCGGAACGGCGGAAATCCTGGGGCTGAAGCTCGGCGTCGCGACGATGGAAATCCGCCGTCGCATCGGCGTCGTGTTCCAGGCCCCCAGCCTCGACCGCAAATTGACCGTCGCCGAGAACATCCACCAGCAGGCGGCCTTGTATGGTCTGTTCGGAGCGGAACTTCGCCGCCGCCGGGATGAGCTGCTCGATCAGTTCGATCTCAAGGACCGTGTCTCGGAGCGAGTGGAGAAACTCTCGGGCGGCTTGCGGCGGCGCGTGGAACTGGCCAAGGGGATGATTCACCATCCGGAATTGCTGCTGCTCGATGAACCGAGTACCGGCCTGGACCCGGGCGCTCGCGCCGATTTGTGGGAATATTTGCATCGTGCGCGGCTGGAAAGCGGCGTCACGATTGTGCTGACCACGCACCTTCTGGAGGAAGCCGACAAGGCGGATCGGATAGCCATTTTGAACGAGGGCCAGCTCGTCGCGTTGGATACGCCCGATGCCCTGCGGAGCAGCGTCGGCGGCGATTCGATTGTGATTGAATCTCCCGTCGCCGAGGAACTGGCCGCCGGGCTTCGCAGTCGCCTATCGCTGCCGGCTAAAGTCGTCGAAGGGACGGTGCGGCTGGAAACTCCGGAAGGACATCAGTGGGTGGCGCGGATTGTCGAGGAGTTCCCCGGCCACATCGGAGCGATTCGCCTCGGCAAGCCGACCCTTGAGGACGTCTTCATCGCCCGCACCGGCCATCGCTTCTGGCGGGAGCGGCAGGAGGCAGTCCATGCCTGAAAATACGGTGGTTCACTTGGAAGAATCGTGCTCCAAGGCATTTATTCACAAGCGCGAGTCTCGCCCTGCCCAGCCGCTCCATCCGCAGCCACTCCGGGCCTCCGCTTCGCTCGCCTGGCGTGAAATCCTTCGCTTCTTTCGCCAGCCCAACCGCATCGTCGGCTCCATCGGCACGCCGGTCCTGTTTTGGCTGCTGTTTGGCACGGGACTCAAGAATTCCTTCAGCCTCTCCGCCGCCGGGCAAAGCGGAACAAGCTTTCTGGAGTACTACTTCGCCGGCAGTCTGGTGCTGATCTTGCTATTCACTTCGATTTTCACGTCCATTTCCATCATCGAGGACCGCCGCGAGGGCTTCCTGCAAGGGGTACTTGTCGCCCCCATTCCCCGCTGGTCAATTGTACTGGGAAAAATCTTGGGCGGCTCGTGCATCGCCCTGTTTCAAGGGTTGATTTTCCTGCTCCTGGCGCTAACCTTACCGATAGAGTGGCAGCCGCTCGCGGTCGTACAACTCGTCGGTCTGTTGGCGCTCACATCGCTGGCACTGACGTCGCTGGGATTTTTCATCGCCTGGCGGATGGACTCCTCGCAGGGCTTTCACGCCATCATGAATCTCGTGCTGATGCCTTTGTGGTTGTTGTCCGGGGGCTTCTTCCCGATTCCCGCGATGACGGACGGCGCCACCTGGACCGACCGGGCTTTGCACTGGACCATGCGGGCGAATCCGCTGACCTATGCCGTCGCCGGCACGCGGCAACTGCTGGAAGAGGCGAAGCCAATGTCCGCGGCCTTCACACCGGACCTGGCGTGGTGCTGGGGCGTAACACTGCTCTTCGCGGTATCCGCCTTTGCCGCGGCCACTTGGATAGCCGGCCAGCGGACACAAGGGGATTTGTTATGAGCAAAGCACTACTCGGCTGGCTGGCCCTGATGGTGATCGTGATGGGGTCCATCGGCCTCGCTCTGGGCTGGCGAGCGTCGCAAGCGGGCAAGTCTGGCTCCTCCTCCGAACCCGACTACCGGCAAGTGCCGTCGTCGGCCAGTGCCAAGTGGCTCAAATCGTTCACGCTCACCGAGCGGAGCGGCCGAAAGGTCGGCACCGAGGAACTCAGGGGCAAAGTCCACGTCACGAACTTCTTCTTTTCCACCTGCCCCGGCCCCTGCCTGACGCAGAACAAGAAATTCGAGGAAATCCAGCTTCAGTACGGCGAGCGAGGAGTACAGTTTCTCAGCATCTCCTGCGACCCGGAAGTCGACGATCCCGGCCGGCTGCGAAGTTATGCCCAGAAGTTCACCATCAAGGGGGACAGTTGGTGGTTCCTCACGGGCGACTTGCTCTACATCCAGCGGATTGCCGGCGAAATGTTCCAGGTTCCCCTCGACCGCCAGACCCACACCGAGCGGTTCCTCGTCACCGACAAATGGGGCAACCTCCGGGGCCAATTCCACTGGGGCAAGCCCGAGCAAATGACCGACATGAAAACCCTGCTCGACAAGCTTCTGACGGAGAAAAGTCCGCCGCCGGCTGAACCGGCTCCGACAACGGAAGTCAAGAAACCTGACGATGACTCTGAGGAAAAGAACTGACCCGCATTCTTATCTTCCTGCAACCATTTTCTTGCCACCCGTGTCTTAAGGAAGCAATTGGCAAGAAAATGGTTGGCAAGAAGATAAGAGATTCATAGAGCACGTTCGAGGAAGGAGACGGCCAGCCACTTGTCCGACATCGTGCCTTTTTTGCCCCATGTCAATGCCTCGCTCAATGCGCTCGCGACGGTCTTGCTTGTCGCCGGTTACGTGCTGATCAAACGGCGACAAGAGAAGGCACACAAATGGGTGATGCTGGCCTGCTTCGGCGTCTCCGCGATCTTTCTGGCCAGCTATTTGACCTACCATTTCAATATTGGCCTACGACTCAAGAAGTTTCCCTTGGATGAATATCCGAGCGCCGCCTACGTTTACTACTCCATCCTGATTTCGCACATCATCCTGGCCATCACCGTCCCCTTCCTGGCCATCGGCACGATCTACCTCGGCCTGGCCGACAAGCGGCGAGCGCACCAACGGCTGGCGAAATGGACCTTTCCGATCTGGCTGTATGTTTCCGTCACGGGTGTCATCGTGTACCTGATGCTCTATCAGATCTATCCGCCGCGCGGGTAAGATTGTAAGATAGAGTTGTGATGAAGAGGCTCATTTCCAGACTGATTCGGTCACTGCCCATCGCTCTCGTGGTGGCGCTGCTTCTCGTCATCGCCGACTCCGCATTGGCCTGCCCCACTTGCAAAGAAAACCTGGCGGGCGACCCCGAAGCGGCAAATATCGTCCGGGGCTATTTCTTTAGCATCCTGTTCATGCTCTCGATGCCGCCGCTGATTCTCTCCGGGCTCTCGCTCTACTTCTATTACGAAGTCCGCAAGGCCCGCGCACTGCAAGCCAAAGCCGCCGCGGAAGGGCATCTCGACAACGACGACTTGCTCGATGGCCGGTTGGTTCAGGCCTAACGAACGGACGGCCTGGGAAGGCCATTCTACAGTTCTCCCTCCCGTGGATCGTACCACTGGTCAAAGCCGATCCACAGGCTGCGCGCGTGGCGAAAAAAGAGGAGTGGGAATATTACGACGAAGGCCAGCGAACCAGTGGTCAGATACGGTTCCGGCACGAGCTTGTTGAACATCAGAATCGGATAGACGACGGCGGCAATGAGCGAAGTCAGCCCGTAGTTGATGTAGATGGAACCTAGAAAGAACCCCGCCTCGCGGGCATAGGGCGCGCCGCAGACCGGGCAGTTGTCAGGCACGCGGTAGATCCCCGAAAATAGCTTCCCTTTGCCGCAGACGGGGCAGCGGAGAAGCAGAGCGCGGCCGACGAGTTTAAGAAATCGACTCATGGGGGAATCTTAGACAGCCGGCGGATTCCTGCAATCGGGTTGTCCCTTGTTTGCGCGGCGGGTTAAGATGAACGAATGCTGCGTTCCTTCGGCAAGCTCCTGCAACTCTTGGCCCTCATTATCCTGCCAGTGGCGATGGTCATTCAATTATCGAAGGAGATGCGAGCGACGACGGAGGTCACGAACCTCAGCGTGATGCTCATTCTTCTCGCCTTCGGCGCGGCGCTATTCGGCCTGGGCAGAATCATGGAGGGGTACGCCCGGTGAAACATGCCGCCTCATTTTTCGCCGTAGTCTTGGCGGCGATTGTCGTCGGATTTGCGGCGACGCCGGCAAACGGCCAGGTCTTTGAACGGCCGAGCATGTTGTCTCCCGCGGAAGTGGACCTGCTGGATAGCGCGGCAGCTACGCACTTGGAGAGCGCCCAGCGGTTTCTCGCCGAGAAACAGTGGGAAGAAGCGGTCGACGCCATTCGCCGCGTGATGGAAGCCGACGCCGGACGGCTGGTGAAGATCCTCGCAGGCCGTCGGCTGCCGGAGGGTTTTGAACGGCTGATTCCCGCCCGCGAGTACTGCCAGTGGCGGCTGTCGGCGCTCGCGGAGGAAACGCCGGAAGCGCTCGCTCATTATCGTAAGCTCGTGGACCCACTCGCGGAAAAATGGCTGGCAGAGGGAACCGCAAAACGTGACGAAAAGTTGCTGCGACGAGTCATTCAGCAGGCTTTTGCCAGTAGCAGCGGGGACGAGGCCCTGTTTCGCCTGTCCGACGCCGCTTTGGAGCGCGGCGAATTCGCCGTGAGTCGTTATTATTTGGAAAGAATTGACGGGACGGAAGCGAAGGGACTCAGCGGCGCGTATCCCGATTCGGACCTGCCGGTGGCGGAGATTCGCGCCCGCCTGGTGCTTGTTTCCCTACTGGAAGGCACCGTGGAGCGGGCAGCCAAGGAACTCGCACAGTTCCAAGAACAGTTTACGGATGCTACTGGCCACATCGCGGGAAAATCAGGCAATCTGGCGGACACACTTGCCGCGCTGTTGGCTCAATCCTCTTCCTGGCCTGCGCCAAAATCGACTGACGATTGGCCAACATTTGGCGGCAACCAGGCTCGCTCTGGAATCGCCAACGGCGATGTCGATATTGCCGGAAAGCCACTCTGGACATTCGCTCTGCCACGGCTGCACTCGGATCGGGAATGGATCGGCGCGGGACGCCTGCGCATCGCGGAGGATATGAAGGGCCTGCTGTCCTACCATCCCGCCGTGTATGGTGGCCAGGTACTTCTGCGGCTGGATGCCCGCGGCAATTCGTATATCACGTCGCTCAGCGCCAAGACGGGCGAGGTCGTATGGCAAGTCGAGGAATCGCGCGGTCCGCCTCTCAGAGGAGCGGCGGAACAGGAAGAAAAGGAAGTGAATGGGCCGCTCGATGTTAGCGATGCCCACGCTGGACTTACACGGCACCTGGGCGTGGCCCGGTACACACTCACCGTGCAGGGGCACAAGCTCTTTGCCCGCATCGGATCGCCGGTCACCAGCCCTTCGGCCCGCCGGTTGGAAAAGCAAACGCTGAAGGATCAGGGCTGGATCATGGGGCTAGACCTGCGGACGCAGGGCAAGCCCCTCGATGGTTTCCCGCTCCAACCGGAATCCACGAGTTGGTCGTTCGAGGGAACTCCGGTGGCGGATGAATCCCACCTGTACGTTGCTATGCGGCGAATTGAGCAAGGCCGCTGTCAGATGCACATCGCCTGCTTCGACTTGCCGACCACGCCGCTTGGCGTCCCTTCCGGCGCCGACGAGAACTTCCGCAACACCGGCCGGCTGAAATGGCGAACAAAACTATGCAGCGGCACGACCCTCGGAGCCGGCGACATCGACGAGATTAGCCACGTCCTGCTCTCGCTCGATTCCGGCATGTTGTACTGCAACACCAACCTCGGAGCCGTGGCCGCGGTCTCCGCCGACGACGGCCGGATTGCCTGGGTGGTGAAATATCCCCGGGCCGCATTCCGCAGCGGCGACCCCGACAAGAACGAAGGGCACTTTTTTCGCGACCTCAATCCCTGCCTGGTCGCTGGCGACCTGCTCGTGGTTGCCCCTAGCGATTGCGACCGGATCTTCGCCCTCCGCCGCGGCACCGGAAGCCTGGCCTGGACCACCGCGCCGGGCGTGGCTGCCGATGTTCAGCATTTGCTCGGTTGCGACGGAAACAGCCTGATTTGCAGCGGCGACTATTTGTATTGGCTGGACATGCAGACCGGCTCGGTCCAGGTGCAATATCCAGCCGGTGGCGCGGAAGGGCCGATGTTTGCTGCTCCTTCTCCTCGCGGTCTGGGTCGAGGAATTTTGGCGGGCGAACATGTTTACTGGCCGACGCGCGAGAATATCCTGGTTTTCCGCCAGGCTCCCCGCAAAACCGACGCCGGGTACGCTCCCCAGGGAGTTAAGGAAATTCCGCTCTTTCCGCGTGGGGCCGTCGGCGGCAATCTGGTCATTGCGGAGGGTAAACTGTTGTTAGCCACCGGCGACAAGCTTTTTGCCTTTGGGGAGATGACCCCGCCTGCCAAAGCGACAGAGAAGGAAGAGAAGACGACCCCGGAGAGCAAATAGCCAGGACAACTTGATCGTCGCCTTTCGCTCCGCGAAAGCACGTTCTTTCGCGGAGCGAAAGGCGTCACTTGCACCCTACAGAGATAGACAACTTATGGAATCCGATGCTGATATCCAGGCGGTACATCGCCTGAACGAAGCCTACCGCCACCTCACCACCGAGCTGGGACGCGTCATCGTCGGCCAGAAGCAAGTCATCAAGGAGCTGTTGGTTTCGCTCTTCGCGCGCGGGCATTGCCTGCTCGTTGGCGTGCCGGGGCTGGCCAAGACGCTCACCATCCGCACTCTGGCGGAGGCGCTGGCTCTCAAGTTCAACCGCATCCAGTTCACGCCGGACTTGATGCCGTCCGACATCACCGGCACGGAGGTCATTCAAGAGGACAAGGCGACCGGCAACCGATCCTTCCGTTTCCTTCCCGGCCCCATCTTTGGCAACGTGATTCTGGCCGACGAAATCAACCGCACGCCGCCGAAGACTCAGGCCGCGCTGCTGGAAGCGATGCAGGAGCAGCAAGTCACGGTCGGCGGCCAGCGGCATGTTCTGCCGGACCCGTTTTTCGTCCTCGCCACGCAAAATCCCATCGAACAGGAAGGAACCTACCCGCTTCCCGAGGCCCAGCTCGACCGGTTCATGTTCCACGTTTGGGTCGATTATCCCAGTGAAGAAGAAGAGCTGGAAATCGTCAAGCGAACGACGGCCGATCTGGAGGTGAAAATCGTCCCCATCCTCCACGCTGAGCAAATCGCTGCGCTCACGCGGATCATCCGCAAGGTTCCCATCGCGGATCACGTCGCCAAGTACGCCCTGCAACTGGCCCGGCTGACGCGACGGAATGAGCCGGAAGCGCCGGACTTCATCAAGGCGAATGTGCTGTGGGGGGCGGGCCCGCGGGCGAGCCAATACCTGGTGCTGGGGGCCAAGGCCCACGCGGTGCTGATGGGACGGATGTTCGTCACGCACGAGGACATCCAGGCCATCGCCCCGCCGGTGCTGCGGCACCGCATCAAGACCAACTTCAACGCGGATGCCGAGGGGATCACTGCCGATGATCTCATCCGCCAGCTGATTGAGCGCGTCCCAGTCATCCCAGGCGAGGCCGAAGGTGGAAAGCCCCAGCTCTTTAGATCCGCGGACGCTGGCTAAGCTCAAGGGGCTGCACCTGCGGGCCAGGCATATCGTGGAAGGATATGTCAGCGGCCTGCATCGCAGCCCCTATCACGGCTTCTCCATCGAATTCGCCGAGCACCGCGAGTACGCGCCGGGGGACGACCTGCGCTATGTGGACTGGAAGGTCTTCGGCCGCACCGACAAGTTCTACCTCAAGCAGTACGAAGACGAGACGAACCTCCTCTGTTACCTTGTCCTTGATGTCAGCGAGAGCATGACGTATCGCAGCAACCCGGTGGCCCTGTCCAAGCTCGAATACGCCCAGGCACTGGCGGCTTCGGTGGCGTGGCTGGTGCTGGAGCAGCAGGACGCAACCGGGCTCGTGACCTTCGATAGCCAGATCCGCACGCTGCTGCGGCCGGCGAGCAATTCGTCGCACCTCAAGCAGATGATTCAGGTGATGGAAACCGTTATTCCCGGCAAGAAAACCGCTGCCGGGCCGATTTTTCACGAACTGGCCGAGCGGCTGAAAAAGCGCGGGGTGGTGATGATCCTGAGCGATTTCTTTGACAACGTGAAATCGCTCCTCGCGGGTCTCAAGCATTTTCATCACCGGCGGCACGACGTCGTGCTGCTCCACGTGCTCGATCCGGCGGAGCTCGACTTTCCCTTTCAGCGGCCGACGCAGTTTCAGGGGCTCGAGGAGTTTCCCGACGTGATGACCGACCCGCAGGCCCTGCGGCGAGCGTATTTGAAGGAACTGGGAGCCTTTCAGCAGGCCCTGCGAGAAGGCTGCCGCACAATGAACATGGATTATGAATTGATGCGGACCGACCGGCCGCTGGATGCCGCGCTGCGGAGCTTCCTGGCCGGACGCATGGCAAGGATGAAATGATGGCGGGCGTGCATTTACTGGCGATGTGGCAACTCGGGAGCGGTTGGATGCTCCTGTGGGGGCTCGCCGCTGCGCTGCCGATCCTGATTCACCTCTGGAGCCGCCGCCGTTATCAACAGGTGCCGTGGGCGGCGATGGAATTCGTGCTGGCGGCAATGCGCCGCAATGCCCGGCGGATTCAACTGGAGCAGTGGCTGCTGCTCGCCGTGCGGACGCTGATCATAATCCTGTTCGCCCTCGCTCTGGCCGATCCCGCGCTTTCCCTTATCTCTTCCTGGACGGGAGGCCCCAGCGGCGGGCAATCGCACATCCTTTTCGTGCTCGACGGCTCATACTCGATGGACTACCGGAAGGGAGACAAATCGTTGTTTGACGCTAGCAAGGAAATGGCGGCTCAAATGATTTCGCAGGGACGCCAAGGGGACGGCTACACGCTGCTGCTCATGGGTGAGCCGCCGCGGACCATCATCGGTGAGCCAGCCTTTGACCCGCAGGACGTGCAGGAAGAACTAGCCGCCTTGCAGCTTCCTCATGCCGGCGCGAATCTCTCCGCATCGCTGGCGGAAGTGGAAACCATCCTCCGCCAGGCCAAGGAAAGGGAGCCGCGACTGACGCAGCGACAGGTGATTGTCTTCACGGACCTCGGCAAGACCACTTGGGGTGACGCCAACTCCGCCGATTGCCGCGAGCGATTGGGGCGGATTGCCGAGTTGGCGAGATTGTCGCTGGTGGACCTTGGCGAGCCGGGAGAAGAGAACCTGGCAATCACGCGCCTCGAAGCCGACCAGCCGATTTCCACGCTGGCGAGCGAGACCACGTTCCGCGCCGAGATTCAAAGCTTCAGCAGCCAGGACCAGCCGCGGCAGTCGGTGGAGTTTTTTGTGGATGGCGTGCGGGTCGCCGAGCAGACAGTGGACCTCGCTGCCGGTGGGCGGGCGGGAGCGACTTTCACTTACAAATTCAAAACGGCGGGGGAACACGTGGTCGAAGGCCGTTTGGCGGGAGATCGGCTCGCACTCGATAACCACCGCTGGCTCAGCGTGCCCGTGCGGGAGTCGATTCGGGTGCTCTGCATTCACGGCAAGCCGGGGGAGACGAAATTTGTGGCGCTCGCCCTCGAACCGCATAAGGACAACAAGCCACGCATCCGCGTGGAGCAGGCACCGGAAAGCACGCTTCTCGAAGCGGACCTGAAGCAATACGACTGTATCTTCCTCTGCAACGTCGGCCGCTTCAGCCGCGACGAGGCCCAGATCCTGCGCAGCTACTTGCATTCCGGCGGCGGACTGGTTTTCTTTCTGGGCGACCAGGTGCAAAGCGAGAACTACAACCGGGAACTGGCGAGCGATGATCCGACCAAACGGGTCTTGCCCGCGAAACTGGGGGCAATCTCGAAGGCAGCGGAATACCAGTTCGACTCGCTTAACTTCAAGCATCCAATTGTCGCGCCGTTTGAAGGGTTCAAAAATGCCGGACTGCTGACGACGCCGATTTGGAAGTACATCGAGCTGAAGCCGTTTCCCGATGCCAAGACGGCACTTGCTTTTCGCGGCGGAGATGCGGCAATTGTGGAGGAGAAGCTGCAAAAGGGGAGGAGCATCGTCTTTGCTTCGGCCGCCTCACCGGAATCGCAGTGGACGGAAATCTCCTCCTGGCCCAGCTTCATTCCCCTCGTGCAAGAGATGCAGCAGTACGCCATAAGTCGGCGGGACGAAGGACGGAGTCTTCAAGTGGGAGACGACCTGGTTGGCGTGTTTCCGGCGGCTCCGCCGCAGACGCCGCTGACGATGCTGCTGCCGGACGGACGCAACGAGCGGCTGTCACTGACGGCGAAGGGGGATGAATCGCTGTGGAGCTACTCGGGGGGCGTCCTCAGCGGCGCGTACGAGGCGCGACTCGGCACTCCCACCAAAGCGGCGCAAAAGTTCGCCCTGAACGTCAACACACGCGAAAGCGACCTCCAGCGGCTGCCGGCGGACCTGCTGCCGAGCCAGTTTAACCTCGATGTCCAGGGAGATAGCGGCGCGCCCGCGATCCTGCCGGGCACCAGCGAATCCTTCTTCCGCGAGCTGTTGCTGGGCGTGCTTATTCTCCTGGCCTGCGAATCCATTCTGGCGTGGCGGATGGGAAGGGGGATCGCATGAACAACCTCTGGAGCCAAGTCGAGCAGATTTTCATCGGCGAGAACCTGTCCGACGAAACTGCCGGCGTGGAGACGAGCATCCGCCAGACCTGGCCCTGGCCGCCGTGGGTGCTGCTGGCCCTGCTCTTGGTATTTGTGGCGATTGTGATTTTCGTTTACGTCCGCGAGCGGAATAGCGCGGGGAAGTTCGCCAAGACCGGCCTCGCCGCGATACGACTGGCAATTGCTGCCGTACTGGCAATGATGCTGCTCGGCTGGACCATCCAGCGGCATCGGACGGATCTACCGGATGTGGTGGTGATTGTGGATGATTCCCAAAGCATGGGCCTGACGGATGCCCAGTCCGACCCGCGCTGGCAGAAGGAAATGCAGCGGCGGCTGTCGGCGGTGAAGTTGACGGAGCCGACGCGGCTGAATCTGGCCAAGACGCTGCTGCTGGAAAAGAAAGGGGCGCTGCTGGCGGACCTCGCGCAGAAGTATCACCTCAAGTTCTATCTGGCGGGCAGTTCGGCACGAGCACAGACGGACGACAAGGACTCCCTAACGGCCAGGCTCAAATCGCTGGAACCCAAAGAGCCCGCCAGCCGCCTTGGTAAATCGCTGCGGGATGTCTTGGAAGCCCAGCGCGGCCGCCCCACCGCCGCGGTCATCATGCTCACCGACGGCATCACGTCCGAAGGGAAGCCGCTCTCGGAAATCGCCGATTACGCACGCCGCAAGGGAGTTCCGCTATTCTTCATCGGCCTTGGCAGCGACCTACCCGCCCGCAACCTTCGGGTCAGCGACGTGCTGGTGGACGACGTGGCGTTCGTGAACGACCTTGTAAACTTCGATTTCAAGCTCACTGCAGAGGGCTACGAAGGCCCAGTCATCATCCGGCTCAAGCGCAAGGGGGACGCCGCCGCACTCGTGCAACAGACCGTGAAAATTCCCAAAGGAAGCAGCAGTCAGTCTCTGCGCCTTTCGCATCGGCCCGACAAGAAGGGGGAGTTTGAGTACACCATCGAAACCGACGTGAAAGAGGGGGAGACCAGCAAGCAGGACAACCGGCTGACGCGGACAGTCCGCGTGACGGAGGAGACGATTCGAGTCCTTTTCGTCCAGTCCGGCCCGAGTTGGGAATTCCGCTCCCTCAAAACGATGCTGGAACGGGAACTCAACCGGAATGAGCCGAAGGACTCGAAGGATCGCGGCTTTCGCACCATCCTGCAGGAAGCTGACCCGGCTTACGTCGAAACCGACAAGTCGGCGGACAGGGTCTTTCCCGTCAGCCGCGAGGAACTGTTCAAGTACGATGTGCTCATCTTTGGAGACGCGAATCCGGCGTTCCTCAGCCCATCGGTGATGAGCAACATCTATGAATTCGTGACCACCCGCGGCGGCGGACTGATTCTAATCTCCGGTCCAAAGTACACACCCCTCTCCTATCGGGATACTGCGCTCGCTCCGCTCTTTCCGCTCGACCTTGATACCGTGCAAGTCCCCGACGCCGACGCGGTCGTCACCGAAGAGTTCCGTCCGCGGCTAACAGCGCTCGGTCTTTCCAGCCCACAGATGCAGATCGCCGATACGCCGAGCGGAAATATCAAACTGTGGAATGAGCAGTTGCAGACGCTGCGGTGGCATGTGACCGCGCCAGACCTGCGCCCCGGCGTGCGGGTGCTGGCGGAGCATCCCACGAAGAAAGGGAACGGCGGAAAGGCACTGCCGCTCATCACGCTGCAGTTTGTCGGCTCGGGGAAAGTCGTGTTCCACGCCACCGACGAGACGCACCGCTGGCGGTTCCGGGCCGGCGACGTCTACTTCTCCCGCTACTGGGTGCAGACCATCCGCTACCTGGCCCGCGCCCGCCTGCTCGGCAAGAGCCGGGCGGCGGAACTGTCCGCGGATCGGGACGAGTACCGCCGCGGCGACATGGTGCGGTTGCGGGCCCGGTTCTTCGACGACCGGCTGGCCCCGCCGCAGGACGACGGCGTAAGCATCGTCCTGGAGCACGAAGGGAGCCAGCGGAAAAACGTCCGCATGCGCAGAGGCGCCGGCAGCCGCGGGTTGTTCGAAGTCACTCTCGGCAACCTGTCCGACGGAAAGTACCGCTGCTGGATCGCCTCCCCGACTCTCGAAGGCCAACCGCCGTCCACCAGCTTCACCATCGTCGCGCCACCCGGCGAGTTGGCCCGCACACAGATGGATTCCGCCGACATGCGGCAAGCGGCCAAGGCCTCCGGCGGCAAGTTCTATACATTCGCCGATGCCGACAAGCTCTCCGCCGACCTTCCCAAGGGGCGGCAGGTGCGGATTGCTTCCATGCCTCCGCGGCCGCTATGGAATGCCCCGCTCTTGGCCGGGCTGTTCGTGGTGCTGCTGGGGACGGAATGGATGCTGAGAAAGCGGTGCGGACTGCTATAATTCAGGTTCCGCCGGAAACCATTCATGCCCCATCCCCTCGAATTGCGTGTGCAGCAGGTCGCCTGGCGTGTGAGCCGTCTGGCGTGGCTGTATGCCTGGGGCCGTTTCGCGATTGTCGGCTTGCTCGTGATCTTTGCCGCGTGCGTGGTGGACTATTTTCTGCGTGCTCACGACCCAGGGATTCGCGTCATCGTTTCGCTGGTGGTGTTGGCTCTTCTCGGCTGGCTATTCAGCCGGCTGGTACTGACGAATCGAACGAGCGCTCTCACTTTGGTGCAGGTCGCACAGCGAATTGAGCGGCGGTTTCCCGAACTCGGGGAGCGGCTGTCGAGCGCGGTTGCGTTTCTTGGCCAGGGGGAGAAGGACGTTTTTGCCGGCTCGGCGGATCTGCGGCGGACCGTGGTGGCGGAGGCGGAGTCGCTCACCACGGACATCGACTTTCAGCAGGCTGTGGACGCCGGTCAGCCGCGGCGGGTGATGCAGGTTCTGGCTGTCATTGGGATCTCGCTGCTGGCGATTGCCGTTTTCTTCTCCAGCGCCAGTCGAATCGCCCTGGCGCGGCTTGTCCTTCCCTGGCAGGATCGGGAATGGCCCGCGCGACACGTCCTCGCTTTTGAAAATTCGCCCGACAAGCTGGCGACCGGAGACAATTTCGAGGTCGCCGTCCTGGACCGCAACGGCGCGCTGCCGGATGTGGTGCAAATTCAATTGCGGCGGGAAATCGACGGCCGCAACCGGATCGAAACCAAGGAAATGAAGCCGCTCGGCGACCGCATGACATTTCGCCTCGACAACGTGACGCAGCCCTTCGAATATCGGGCCATCGGGGGCGACGACCAGTCGATGCCCTGGCAGACCCTGCGCGTTTTCACGCCCCCCAAGGTCGTGGAGCTTACGGCCCGGGTCCAGCCGCCGGCGTATACGGGTAAGCGGTCGGAAACAGGCGGCAAGCTGCTGCGAGTCCTCGCCGGCTCGACGCTGGTTGTGCAAGGAAAAACGGACAAGCCGATCAAATCCGCCACTCTTCGCAGCGAAGCGACGGGAGGAAAGCTGCCAGCGGTCCAAGTTGCCGAGGACGGCCTCACCTTTGCCGTACCCGTCCAGGGCGCTGCTGCCTGGCATGCAGAGAAGTCCGGCATCTACTGGTTTGAAATCGTCGGCGAAGAAGAGCTACCCAGCGGCAGGGATTTTCGTCTGGAGGTGCAGGTCTCGCCCGATTTGCCGCCGGGCATCGCTTGGGATACGCCCACGGATCATGCCTTCGTCACGCCGCGGGCTCTTGTTCCCGTGAAATGCCTGGTCAAGGACGACCTCGCCGTCCGCTCGATCCAGCTCAAGTACTTGCGGCCGGATGCGACGGATCAAGGCGAGCTGGTCGTCTCGCTTTACAACGGACCGGCGAAAGCCCAGCCGCCCGCGAAAGATGAGGATCGCGGCGGCGAATCGCGGCTCATCGAGAAGTCCTTGGACCTCGCGCTGATTCCGGGGCTTGCCGTGGGAAGCGTCCTGGCCGTTCGCATTACGGCTTCAGACTATAAGCCGCAGGAAGCGACGACGGCGGTGCGGCGGATCACCATCATTTCGGACGAAGAGCTGGAAAACCGCGTCACGCAGAAGCAGACCGCGATCCTGGAGCAGCTGGCCGAGGTGCTCAAGTTGCAGCGCGAAGCGCGGACACAGACCGCCGCTTTGGAAATCCAGCTTAAGGAGACCGGCAAGGTTTCCGCCCAGGAATTGACGCAGCTAGAAGCGGCGGAGCTGAATCAGCGAAATGTGCAGCGGCAAATGATTGACCCGCAAAGCGGCGTGGAAGCACAGCTTGTGGAGCTCTTGGCGGAGCTCGACAGCAATCGCCTGGCGGACCAGGCCGCCGCCCGCCGCATGAACGACCTGCTCGTCAAGGTCCGCGAGATCAACCGCCAGCCGTTGCCCGCCATCTCGCAGGAGCTTACCGCCGCGGTGAAGTCCGCGCGGGCAGCCGTGGAAAGTTCCGGCAACGAGAAACAGTGCGAAGACAATGCCGCCGATACGTCCCGCTACCTTGATGCGGCTGGCAAGCAGCAAGACGACGTCGTCGCTCGGCTGGAATCGCTGCTGGGCGAGCTTTCGCAATGGGACAACTTCAGCCGCCTGGCGCGGGAGGTGAGCCAGATCCGGGTGGACGAAGAGAAACTGACTCGCGACACCGAAGCCTTGCAGCTCAACGCGGCTGCCGCGACAAATCCCGACGCGGCCGGCAATCGGGCCGCCGCCCGTCAGCTTTCGCAGCGGCAATTGGAGCTCGCCCGCCGGTTCGACAAATTGCAGACGCGCATGGAAGACTTGCTGACGAGGCTGCGCGCCACCGATCCGCTCGTGGCGGCGACGTTGGCGGACGCGCTCGATGCGGGGCGCAGGTTCGCGATCGGAGGCCAGATGCGCAGCGTGGCGGGAGAGCTTGGCGAGCAGCGATTGGGGCAGGCCGCACAAACGCAGATCGAGATCCTCGACAACCTCAAAGAGCTGGTGGACCTTTTGGCGAGTCGGCGGGATAAGGAACTAGCGAGGGGTGTGAAGTCTTTGGGCGAAACCGCCAGCGAATTGAATGCATTGTCCGAGCGCCAAAGGCAACTGCATAACGAGCTCAGCGCCGCCGTGAAAGAGAAGTCCGCCGACGAAAAAAAGCGAAAGCTTGAGCGACTGACCCCAGAGCTCAAAAAGCTCGCGGCGGAGATCGAAGAGCTTTCTCGCAAGCTGGAACGGCTGCGGGCGCGGCGGGCCGCGGAGGCGGGAAAGCAGGCGGGCAATTCACTCGGCCAGGCTGGCGCGGCGGCGGAAGGGGGCGATGCAGAAGACGCCCAACGGCAATCACAACAGGCGAAAGACCTTTTGGAGGAAGCCAGGCAGGAGCTGCAGCAGCAGATCAAGCAGGCCCAGCAGGATTTGCAGCGGGAGGAGCTGGCCCGGATGGAGCAGCTCATTCAAGGATTGGTGGTGAGACAGAAAGGAGTGCTCGCCGAAATCGGGCGATTGGAAAGGCTCCGCGATAGGAAGACCGGCCAACTGACGCGACCTCAGCAAGCGAGCCTCAAGCAAACGGCGAGCGAACAGCGCTCGCTTGCGGAAGAAACCGCGAACGTCGGCCAGTCGCTCGCATCCGCCAAAGCTTTTGTCCTGACGCTCGACGCCGCCCAGCGGGCCATGCTTCTGGCTGCCGATTCCCTGGAGAAAGGTGAAACGGGATCCGCCACCGTCAAATCCGCTGGTGCCGCTCTCGCCCGGCTGGAGCAACTTCTGGCGGCGCTCCAACCGGAGGAAGGTTCGCCGATGGAGCCCCAAGATCCCCCGGGCGGCGCGGGCGGACAGGATCAGGGGAATCAACCGACGCTGCAAAACCTGGCGGAACTGAAGCTGCTGAAACTCATGCAGGAGGCGATTAACAAGCAAACCGCGGAACTGGAAGAAGCTCGCCGCAAATCGGGGCAGCTTACTGAGGAACAAGACCGCGAGGTTGAGTCCTTGGCGCAAGAACAGGGCCAACTCGCGGACCGGGTGCTGGAAATGATCCAGGCCGCGGCCGAGCGACCGGAGGACGATTTGGGAAATCTGCCGATTTCTGGCGACAAGAGAGCGGAGGATGCGGATAATAAGAAAGGTGGGACAAAGCCGGACCCCGCCAAGAAGAACCCGCTGGAGGATGACCTCCTCCACGAGCTGGAAAAGGAAAATTGAGGTTGCCGATGAAAATCCTGTCCCAAGTGACTCTCCTGCTGGCATTTGCCTCGCTCGCGCACTGGCCCTCAACGCTTATCGGCCAGTCCGCCAAGCCCAGTCTGGAAGACGAGTTCGTTGACGACCTGCTGAAGGATCTGCCCAAGGCCAGGCCGGAAACGCCTGCCAAGGGCAAAACCACCAGGCCGGCAGCGAAGGATGAGGCGGAGAAAAAGCTCCTGCAAGACCTCGAAGGGGGCGAAGACGTCGGTTTGCCCCCGGAAAATCCGCTCATCCGCATCGGCCAGAAGATGCGGTCGTCCCAGGAGCGGATCGCCGGTAAGGACACTTCGGCGGAAACGCAAACCGGCCAGAAGGAAATCCTTTCGGAGCTCGCCAAACTGATTGAGCAGACCAAGAAGCAATGCAATGCCGGCGGGAATGGCAAACCGGGCAGTGGCAAGTCGTCCGCTCAGACCGGAGCCGGGACCGGCGATGCTCGTCTCGGCCAGGCGCGCGAAGCGACCGACCGGGTCGGCAAGAGCGAGCCGGAAGATACCCAGACCGCCGACGTCAAAGACGTTCTCCGCCGCATTTGGGGCTACCTCCCCGAGAAGGTGCGTGAGCAGATGCAGGCCCAGCTCAGCGAGCAGTTCCTGCCGAAATACGAGAAGTTGATTGAAGAGTATTACAAGCGGCTGGCGGAGGAGCGAGGGGATAAGTAGTATTGCTCGAACAGGCGGCAGTATTTGGCCGGAGCGCACCACATGAATTTTGTTAGCCGTCGCCGGTTCATCGCCCAAACAACTCTGGCCGCCGGATCCGCTCTGGTTCTCCCCCGCCTACTCTACGCCCAAGGCTCCAGCGACCAGGACCGCATTGCCGCCGAACTGCTCAAGCCGGCGACGCAACAGACGATTGACCGCGGACTGGCCTGGCTCGGCGGGCGTCAGGTGGAAGATGGCTCCTTCAAGAGCACCGGTTTTGGCCGCAATGCGGCGGTGGTGGCTCTTTCCGGCATGGCGTTTCTGGCCGGCGGCAACACGCCCGGCCGGGGCGAATATGGCCAGCACGTCAATCGCTGCATCGGCTACATCCTCAAGGCGGCGGATGACAGCGGCTTTGTCTCCCTCCGCGAATACACCAGCCACGGGCCGATGTACGACCATGGCTTCGCCACGCTGTTCCTGGCGGAAGTCTACGGCATGTCCCCTGATTCCGAAGTCCGGCAGAAGCTGGAGAGCGCGGTCAAGCTCATCTGCGTCACGCAGAATATGGAAGGCGGCTGGCGCTACCAGCCCAAGCCGTTCGAGGCGGATGTTTCCGTCACCATCTGCCAGGTGATGGCCCTGCGAGCAGCCCGCAACGCCGGCATCTATGTCCCGAACGAGACCATCGACCGTTGCATCGATTACGTCAAGCGGGCTCAGAATTCCGACGGCGGCTTCATGTACCAGCTTTCCGGCGGGCCGAGCCGCTTTCCGCGGTCGGCTGCGGGCGTGGTGGCCCTGTATAGTGCGGGGATCTACGAAGGGGACGAAATCCGCAAAGGGCTCGACTATCTGCTGCTGAACTTGCCCCGGGCCGAGGACTTCAGCCGCGACACGCACGCCATGTATGGCCACTACTACGCCGTGCAGGCGATGTGGCAGGCCGGCGGCGAGAATTGGAAAAAGTGGTATCCCGTCATCCAGGACGTCCTCGTCCGCCAGCAGCAGCCGGACGGCTCGTGGCAGGATCTGATTTGCTCCGAATATGGCACCGCGATGTCCTGCATCATTCTGCAGATGCCCAATAACTACCTGCCGATTTTCCAGCGGTGATGAGAACCTCCTTCCTGCTGTCGTTTGTGGTCGCTGCGTTTCTGCCGATGTTGGCGATCGCGGAAGAGCTGCCACCTCTAGCGTACCCTGTTCGCGGCGAGCCCTTCGCCGGCAAGCTGGCGGGCATTGACCCGGAGTGGAACGTCAGCCTGGCGACCGAGGGGAAAGAGCGGGTGCTGGCTTTGGCGGACCTGGCTCTCTGGGGACAATACCGCGACGCTTCCACCGGCCCGCAACTCCTGCTGGCCGACGGCAGCGTGGTGGCGGCGGACGTGCTCGATCGGGGCGCGGAGAATGTCGTGATCGGCGACGCCTCCGGCCTCGGCCGCGTCATGTGGAACGAGTCGTCGATTCCGCTCAAGCAGTTGACGGCCATTCTCTACCAGCCCTCCGCCGATCCGCTGGAGCGGGACAAGCAACTGGTCAGGCTGACCTCCGGCGAACGCAAGGAGGACCAGGTCTGGCTCACCAGCGGCGAGGTCATCAGCGGCCGTATCGTTTCGCTGCCGCATTACGGCCGCTTCCTGCCGCCGGCTCCGCCGCCTCAGGCCGAAGTCTTGAAGCTCGCCCGTCGTGGGATCCTGGAGCCGCTCTCGATTCCCTTGGCCAGGGTCACGGCGCTCGTGCTCAGTTCCGCGCAAAGCCCGGCGGTAAAATCGAGACCTGCGGCCCGACTGGGTACGAAGGACGGTTCTCTCCTCGCGGCGAGAAAAATAGGCACCGATAAGGACCAGGTGACGGTGGAGCTCTACGGCGGCGGCGTGCTGAAGGCCTTCCAAGAGACGGGTGACGATGCCGCGCCCACGTTTTGGGACCAGGTGACGCTGCTGCAAACCAGTTCGCCGAGCGTCGCCTACCTCTCCGAACTGCCTGCCCCGTCTTACAAGCAGGTTCCGTTCTCTTCGCTGGAATGGCCGCTGGGAATCGACCGCAACGTCCTCGGCGGCCGATTGCGATGCGGCGAAAGAGTCCATCTTCGTGGGCTCGGAATGCACAGCGCTTCACGAGTCGCCTTCGACCTCAAGGGGGAGCAGCGATTCGAGGCCCAGTTCGCCCTCGACGATCGGTCAAAGAGTCGCGGCAGCGTGATCGGGAAGGTGCTGCTGGAAACGGAGCCGGGCCAATGGGCGGCGGCCTGGGAAAGCCCCGTCATCCGCGGCGGCGATACTCCCCTCACTCTTTCAATTTCCCTGAAGGGCGCGCGCCGCCTCGCTCTACTGGTCGAATTCTCCGACCGGGGCGACGAGTGGGACCACGCCAACTGGCTCGGTGCCCGTCTGGTCCGATAGCCACAGTTCGACTCGCGGCCTTTCGCTTGCCAAAGTTTACTATTGGACGCGCGCCACCCGATGATGTATGATTGCCAAGGTCAGAAAATTTTCTCTTCTCCTTCACCATTTCTTCACAGAAATCGGCTGAATGGCCGGGATGTCGAACAGGGAAAAAAGCTGGCTTCACACGGTTTACGGGCTGGAACGGTCCTCTTTGCCGCGAGCAAGGGAGGCTCGAAATGACGCTCGATCTGGTGTGGGGATTTGTGCTCATCGCAGCGCTGGCGGTGGTGTCGTTTCTGGCCACGGCGGCAGTGGCGCGGCGACTTTCGCCATCGGCTCTCAGCGGACTCGCCGTCCTCGTGGTCGGGGCGCTACTCCTCTATATCCGCTCCGTCTGGTATGACGTCCGCCTCGCGAACTGGCTGCCGTTTTCCAACCTGATTGTGGTGGGAAACTGGCTGCCGCTGCTCGCCGCGATGCTGGCCGGGGTCACCTGGGAAAAGACTCGCGGCTGCACATGGCGGCGGTTTGGCTCTGCCGGGGCGCTGGGCTGCACGGCTTTGTACGCTTTGCTTTATCCGATTCTCGGCGCGGCGCCCAGGTGCGATAACCGCTGGGACTGGATGGGGAACTGCCTGCAAACTACCGACTACACCTGTTCAGCCGCGAGCGCCGCGACTCTCCTGAAGGCTCACGGCATTCAGGCCAGCGAGCAAGAAATGGCGGAGCTTTGTCTGACTCGCCACGGCACCAGTTGGCAGGGACTTTACCGCGGCCTCAAGCTCAAGACCGCGGGAACGAAGTGGGACGTGCGGGTGGTCGCCTGCTCCCGCCAGGACTTGCCGCGGTTGCCTGGGCCGATGATCATCAGCGTGGGCCTCGAATCGACCGCCGCGCGCGACACCGAATTTACGCGGGAATTCGGCTGGATCCCGGGCGTGAACCATTCGGTCATTCTGCACGGCTTCACCAGTTACGGCAGCGCGGTCATTGCCGATCCCACGCAGGAGCTCTCCCGCGAGCAATGGGATGAAGAGACGCTGCGGGTTCTCTGGCGCGGCTACGCCATCCGGCTGGTGGAGCGCAAGTAGACCTCTTGCAACTTGGGCTGCCTGCCCTCGTCTCTCCCCCAGGGTTCTTTCCGCCGGGTAGGATAGACGCTTGGGAGTCCACTTATGCGACTTGCTGCCAATTCTGCGAGTGACAACACTCAGGACGATCTGCGCGCTAACGCAGGTATGGCATTGGAAAGGTCTCTGGCGTATTTGGCGAAGTCGCAGAGCAACGACGGCGGCTGGCATTCAAAGACGTACGGTCAACTGAAGGGAGGGGCGGCACTGACGACCTTTGTGCTGGACGCCCTTAGCCATGCGCCGGAAGAGTGGCGAAAGAAGCATGCGGAGGCCATCGCGCGAGGGTACGAATTCCTGCGAGCGGGTTTTGTCAGAAGGGGAACCATCGCCTGCCCCGACGGCTCGCTCGATCATCCGACCTACGGCGCCGCGCTATGGCTCCTCAGTCGGAGGCGGCTGGGGGTTGCTGGAGAAGAACAAGCTCGGGCCGATTTGCTCAATTATCTGCTGGGAGCTCAGTGCGCGAAAGGACGAGGTTTTGAAAAAGAGAATTCCAGCTTCGGCGGCTGGGATTTTTTGGGGCAGGGAGATGCTCATGGCGTCACGACGGGGACGAATGTCTCGGTGACCTGCTTGGTGCTGGAGGCGCTGGCCGAAGAGTTCCGCCGCGAACCAAACATCAAACAGGCCCGCGAGATTCAAACCGCGCTCCGTCATGCCATCGTCTGGACAAGCCATTGTCAGCAACTGGACGGCGGCTTTTGCTTCACCCCCGAGCCGATGTCGCTGAACAATAAGGCCGATTTCCAGGACGATGCCCGCCGTGAGCCGCGGGCTTACGGCACCGCCACGTGTGACGGCATTCGCGCACTATTGGCCTGCGGAGTCCAGGCCGATGACAAGCGCGTCACTAAGGCCGCCGCCTGGCTGGCGGAGCGCCCCAGCCTCGAGCTAGTTCCCGGATTTGAAGGACTACCGCCGGAGCTCGGCTGGCAACGGGGGCTGCGGTTCTACTACTACGCCTCGCTGGCCAAGGTTCTGCCGACGCTTCCCCCTGCCGATGTTGCCTCGCGGCGAAAGAGTCTCCTTGAAATGCTGCTCAAGCTGCAACGTACCGACGGCAGCTTTTTGAATGAGAGCGACCGGATGCGCGAAAATGATCCGCTGATTGCGACGGGACTCGCCCTGGCGGCGCTCGCCACATCTTCGAACCGCGATGTACCGAAAGGATGAAGATATGCCATTGCACCTGCGACGCCGAACTCTTGTCAGAGCTGCCGCCTTCGGTGTGGGAAGCCTGGCGCTTCGGTCGATCGGCTTCGGCGCATGCGAAGAAAAAGCAGACGCGAAGGAACAACCAACCCGCTTTCAAATCGCCTGCATGACCCTCCCTTACAGCCAGTATCCGCTGGCTCGCGCGCTGGCGGGCATTCAAGAGGCGGGCTACAAGTTCGTCGCTTGGGGGACCACGCATAAGGAAGAGGGGGAATCCAAGGGTGTCCCCGTGATACCCGCGGATGCGGCTCCGGCAAAGGCCAAGGAGCTGGGACAGCGCTGTCGCGATCTTGGCCTGAAGCCGCTCATGCTGTTCAGCGGCATCTATCCCGAGGATCCGCAGGCAATGGACGTCTTCAAAAGCCGCATCCGGCAAGCGGAAGCGGCGGGAATGCCGCAAGTTCTGACGTTCGGGCATACCAAGGGCCCCAACCGCAAATTGTGGGTGGAGCGGTTCAAGGAGCTGGGGCCAATCGCCCGCGACCACGGAGTGCTACTGGTGGTGAAACAACATGGAGAGACGGGAGAAGTGACCGGCGAAATCGTCCGCGAGGTCGATGACAAAAATGTCCTGGTGAATTATGACGCCGGCAACGTCATGGACTACACGAAGGGGAAGATCAATCCACTGGAGGACATCAAGACATGTGCCGCGAACATCCGCAGCTTCTGCATCAAGGACCATCGGCTGTTCCCGGTCAACCAGGATTGCGGGCCAGGGCTCGGCGAGATCGACCACTACCGCCTGCTGCACCACGTCGCATTCACTGGTCTGGCGATGCCGCTATGCTGCGAGAACATCTCGATCCCAGGTGTGAAATCAACGACGCCGGAGGACATTGACACTTGCGCCAAACGTGCGAGAGAATTTTTGGAGCTGGTGATCCTTGGACTGCAGGCGATGTAATCGTCGCCTGCTATGCCGACTTCCGCATGGGAGCTGCCTGGAGAGCTCTCGCCTCCGGCGAAACCAGCGGCAGCTTCTCTCCTTGGCGCCAGCGGCGAAGGAGGGATTCAGCTCGCTCGGTTGATTCTTGCATGTGAGCTGCGATCTTCAAACGATGCTCGTGCAGCGATTCTTTGTTCGCTTTGTCCGGCACGGGCAGCGCCTGCGTCAAGCAAATGACGACGCGGGAAAAAGGGCGTGGGATGGCGAGCTTGTCCCAGCTCTCCATTCGCCATGGCCGATCGTAGGCAACGCACATGGGGACCAGCGGCATGCCCGTGCGGGAAGCGAGGAACACCGCGCCGGCCTGAAATTCCCGCCTTGGACCGCGGGGGCCGTCAGGCGTGATGGCGGCGCTGACGCCTTCCAGACCGTTGATGATCTCCCTGGCAGCGGAGGCTCCACCCTGGCTCGTCGAGCCGCGAACCGTGCGATAGCCGAGCGTCTCAATCACCTGGCTGATCAGCTCGCCGTCGCGACTGCGGCTGATGAGGACGTACATGCCGCTGCCGCTGAAGTAGTAACCCAGCGTCAACATGTCCTCATGCCACAAACAGAACATCCGTCCCCGGTTGCCGCCTTGGTGGGGATTGTTTTCCGGCTGCACATGCTCGCAGTGAATCTTCAAAGTCCATAGCCAGAGGCGGCAAACTTGTGCGAGCAGCCACCCAGCCACGCGAATGAGGAATCGGTTTCTTATGACCATCCGTGGCTTCTCCGAGTGTCGTGCTATCACGGGCGGGATTTTATCGGCTCTCGACGCTTCGGCCTATGTCAGTTGGCCAAGGCGCGATAGCATCGCTGGCATGGGAGAGCAGCCCGATAACTTATTGCCAACCTCTCGGCCGCTAGGGAAACGGCTGCTCCTGCCGGCGGTCCTGGCGGTATTGGTTGTTCCTGCCTTCTGGCTGGACATGTCTTTTTCCCATTTCTTCGCGGGCAAGCCGTGGGGCGGCGACCTGGCCAAGATGGTCATGCTCTGCGAAGCCTTCGGCTACGCCGGCACCGTCGCTTTCATCCTGTTGGCCGCCGCGCTTCTCGATCCTCGCGGCTGGCGGGTGCTGCCGCGGCTGGCGATTGCCTCTTATGGAGCTGGACTTCTGGCGGACCTGATAAAGCTCCCCATTGGCCGCCATCGACCGCTGGATGGGAAGTTCTTAGCCGAGACTGCGATGCAGACGTTCACAACCTGGGACGCCCACCAGCATATTCACCTCACCCAGTCCTTTCCGTCGGCTCACACGGCGACGGCGACGGGACTGGCATGTGGACTGGCATTTTTTTACCCTCGAGGCACTTGGCTGTTCATTTTGCTGGCCATGCTGACCGCGCTGCAAAGAATGTACGCCCGCGAGCATTACCTCAGCGACGTGTTCGCCGGAGCAGCCGTAGGCACACTCGTGGGCATCGTGACGACCAGCCGACTACGCTCGAACCGCTGGCTGGATAGCCTGGAAAACGCAGCAGGGATGAAAGGCAAATCCTAGACCCTCACCCCGGCCCTCTCCCAAAGGGAGAGGGGGAAATGCTACGGAATGAAGTTCACCTGGGCGATGACCTCGGCATCAAACCCGCGATTGGGCCGCTGCGCCAGCGGAAACGCGCCGCCGATGCGGAACTGGAAGCGGTCGTTCCAGATGGTGTGGATGCCGACGGTGAGATTGGTCGCCGTCTGCTGGTTGGACAGATTGCCGAGCTGATAGAAGTTCGGTCCTGCGGGGCCAATGTGGGTGGCATTCACGAAGTCGCCGGTCTGCGTCGCGGCAACGTAATGCACTTCCCCGACGAAAGCCATTCCCGTGATCCCGCCACCTCCGGGATTCTGATAGAACCACGCTCCCCCCGCCAAATCCAGGTGCATCCGCGTTTGGGGAGTGTAGACGCCGATGGTCACATCCGGTCCGCCCGGTGAACCCACCACAAACTGGTTGCCGCTGGCCGGCACGCTGGCGGTGATGAAGCCCTGAAAGAACGTGGCATCCGTCGGCAGAGCCATGACGCCAATAAACGGGAGCACTGTGGTGGAGCTGTTGCGAAGTTGATACCGGGTGAATGGCCCTCGGCCCTGCACGCTGGAACCCGTCGGCAACTCCAGCCCCAGGCCACCGGAGAGAATGGCATAGTCGCTCCGCCAAATGGCCGTCTTGGAGATCAAGCCCAGGTTGCCGAACCCGCCCGACGAGGCTCCCGGATTGCCGGCAAAGTCAAATCCGCTCGTCAGCGGCAACTGCAATTGCCAGGACGAGATTCCATCCATGAACGTCTGCTCGGTCCCGAGCGTGTACTGGTCCACCGGCGAAAAGATCTGCCGATTGCCGTCCCGCGTCTGGATCGCATTTTCAAAATGGTTGAAATTGAAGAAGGAACGGCTCTGCGGCACGGGCGTATTGTTATCCGAAATCTGCAGAGGTCCTGCCCCGCCTCCCATCGGGATGTCGGTCACCATGGGCTTTTGCGGGACTCCATTGAAATCCGTCGCTCGTGCCAGCAATTGCCCGCTCGCCCCGTAGTAATGGCCGAACATGCGCGGGGCGCTGGCGAGGTAATCACCGGTGTCGCTTGTCGAAGGAGGAGCCAAGTTCTGCCCTTCCGTGGCCGGGCGCCGCGTGGGACGCCGCGGAGCAGTGCCAGGGCGTGTGGTAGTACCCGGCTGCTGGAACATTACCAAATCAACGTCGGAGTCTGCGAAGTAGCCCTCCGCGCTTTCCGTGAAGGGGGAATGGGTACTCTCGTCGACCACATCGTCCGTTACGTCAACCTCGCTTCCTAGCAAAAGCGTGGACGCTAGCACGCTGGCAAGAGCGATGGCCCATCGGCAACAGGCTGGCATCTGTCGGGAGATTGACCACACTGAAACTTCGAGCTTCGCGCGCATATAGATATCCCTCCGTTCACATCGTATCGGACATGACGATGCGGGCGTGTGAGCCGGATTCTACTAGGGATACGGTTTTTACGATTCCACAGGCCTGCTCGGACCGAGGCGATGCAAGCACCCACTGGGTAGATTGTGGTCATTGAGATTTTCCGCCTCGGGACACGCCGATCTCCTCCGGCTTGGGAATCGCCGGAAATTCGGGGGCTGCCGCCGCTTGTTCGATCAGCGTATCCACCCACGGTTGGCCGTAGTCTTTGGCGGCCGCCGTGAGGCAAACATTCATTTGCTTTAGCTCTTGCTCGCTGAGCTTTTTCCACTGCCGCAGGCGCAATAGCTCACGAAAGGTCATGACGTAATCTCGCTGATGACTGATTTTTACCGACTGCAGGGCCTGAAACTCATAAAATGCGGAAATGAGGTAGTCAAACGCTTCCGCCGATTCCTTTTGCAGCTCCCGGACCCTCGCAAGGTTGAGCTGCATCCCGGCCATAGTGCCTCGATATTCGACGACACCGACATTCCCGACAACAAGTTCGTCGGAAACCCTTAGCCCCTCATAGTAACGCTCTCCCGCAAGCGCCAAATCTTTATCTCCATTCCGAACGAACGCGATATCCCCCAGCCGTTGCCAACACATTGCCAAAGCATAGAGATCGTCGAGACTGCGCCCTTTCCGCTGAGTAAGCAGTAAAAAAACATCGCGGGCCTGACCTGCGGCCGTTTCGGCTTCAACGAGCTTCCGCTGCGAAAGAAAGAAGACCCCCAGGTTATCGAAGCCTTTGGCAAGATCTCGCTGTACGCCGACATTCGCCGGTTCTCTTTGCAACAACCCATTCCGGCGCCGCTGGGCAGCTTGATACTGCTCTAGCGCCATTGGGGAATGCCCAAGCGATTCTTCCAGCAGACCAAGGTTCATCTCCGAGTTGGCCAGCAATTGCCCGGCGACGATATCCCGCGGCTTCAGTTCCACGAGCAAGCGTCGCAAAGTGCTCGCATCTTGCAGTGGCCCTGCCGCCTCTGGGAATCGCTGCTGCTCGAAGTGCAAGGTGCCGATCTGCGTTTTCATTTTGGAAAGCTCTTCCAGCAACTGGATATTCTGCGGATCCGCCTGGTAGAGTTTATCCAGCGATTCCGCAGCCGTTTCCATGAGCGAGAGAGCTTCTTTTGGCTTCCCCAGATTCTTGGTGACGAAGCCCATCTGGAAACGAACCATTGCGATATCTATTGGCAATCGCTGATTCTTCTCCAATTTGGGAAGCAGCTGCTCGTATTCCTTGAGCGCCTTGCCATAGATGTCGGCTGTGATCGGCTGCATGCCTGGCTGATTGAAAAGTGTTTCTTCACTAATGCGCACCAGAAGCTGATCCACCATCTTCATCGCTGCCTGATTCGTTTCGTCGGCTTCATGTAAGGCGGCGGTGGCCTTCCTTTCTCCCTCCAGGGCCTGGTTCCTTCCGACCCACAAGCCGACGAATGACACCATGAGTGCCACGGAAACGATCGCGATGGAGCCTGCCCACGCGGGGTTGCGCCGGCACCAGCGGATGACTTTTTCCCAGGTCGCGGTGGGGCGGGCGAGGATGGGGCGATCTTCGAGAAACCTTTGTAGCTCTTCGGCCAGCTCGCCCGCGGTTTGATAGCGGCGGGCGGGGGACTTTTCCAGGCACTTGAGGCAGATGGTTTCGACGTCGCGCGGGATCGCCGGGTTCAGCCGCCGCGGGGAGACCGGGTCGACGGTCATCACCTGTTGCAGCGTCTCGCCCAGGGTGGCGGCTGTGAAGGGAGGTCGGCCGACGAGTGTTTCGTAGAGGGTGGCTCCAAGGGAATACACGTCGCTCCATTTCCCCATCTCTTCATGCTTGCCCCGGGCCTGCTCCGGCGGCATGTAGCTGGGCGTGCCGAGCACCGTCCCCGTCGCCGTCAGTTGCGAGTTCTCCTGGGCGTTGGTCGCCAGGCCAAAGTCCGTGATCTTCGGCTCTTCGTACTTGTCCAGCAGGATGTTCTGCGGCTTGAGGTCGCGGTGGAGAATGCCGGCGTTGTGGGCATAGTCGACGGCGAGCGCCAGCTTGCGAATGATGATGGCCGCCCGCTGCGGTTGGAGAGGCCGCTCGCTGATGAGCTTGTGCAGGCTTTGCCCCTCGACGTACTCCATCGTAAAGAACGGCGATCCGGCGTGCTCGCCGACGTCGTAGACGCCGACGATGTTGGGGTGCTCCAAATGCGCGGCGGCCCGAGCCTCCACCATGAAGCGGGCCACCTCCTGCTCTTCCGCGAGCTGCCCCACCTTGATCAACTTCAGGGCCACAATCCGCTTCAGCCGCCGCGACCGGGCCTTGAGCACCAGGCCCATGCCGCCATGCCCGATCTTGTCGAGGATGTCGTACTCGCCGACTCGATCAAACGGCAGCCCCGCCACGGCTGGCGCGGGAGGCATGTTGGCGATCGTAGCGCCCGCGTCACCGGCAGGAATCTCGCGGGCCATCGTGGCATAGATATCAGCGGGGGGCGTGTCCCCCGGAGTAGTCCCGGCTGGCGAGGAAGGCGCGATCGTCTCCATCGCTTCAGGTCGCAGCGGGGGCGCAAGGTCAAGCGTGCCGAACTCATCGGCTGTGTCGCGTCCATCGGGTTTATCACGCCGTTCCGCCATGGTTATCGATCCGCTGGACTCCCATTACGCCGGCTGTGGTTCGCCGGGTGGCACGCCCACGGCCTTGCGTGGGCGTGAATATGTTGAACTCCGCACGCCCACCGAAAGCCGTGGACGTGCCACCCTCACCAACTGCGGTACAGCCCTTGCGTTTCAATATACTTCTCGACGGCCCGTGGAGTGCGATACCGCAATGTCCGGCCCCCCGCCGCCCGCTGCCGAAGCTCCGTGCTGCTCAGCTCGATGAGCGGCATCTCCACCTGACTGGCCTTCATGGTTTCGAGTCTGGACTCCGTTACCAGCCCCATCAGCGGAGCGAAGTCCGGCTCGGGTGAACCCGCCCGCCGCACCACGACGGGGATGGCGAGCGTCAGGATCTCCGCCGGCTCGCGCCAAGTAGGCAAGTCCCGCAGCGAATCGGCCCCCATCAGCAAGAATAGCTCCGCTTGCGGTTTTTGCGCGGAAATGGCGCGAAGTGTCTCCACCGTATAGCTCACTCCTCCGCGGTCAATCTCGAGCGGCGACACCCGGAAGCACTCGTTTCCCGAGGTCGCCAATTCCAGCATCTCCACGCGCGCCTTCGCGGGAGCCAACTCAAACCCCAACTTGTGGGGCGGAGCGGCTGCGGGCAGAAACCACACTTCGCTCAGCCGGCACTGCTCGCGGCAGCTTTCGGCCAGGAGCAAATGGCCGTAATGCACGGGGTCAAACGAGCCGCCGAAGATGCCGAGTCGCATGAGACGTAGCTGGAACATTGGGTGGCACGCCCACAGCTTTGTGTGGGCGTGAGGGATGCGTAAACACGCTCACGCAAAGCCGTGAGCGTGGCACCCAGTCATTCTACCACCTAGGGCCGCGTCCGTTCCGCCAGCCGGATTTGCCCCTGCAAGGTCTCGGTCCCGCGGATGATGTAGAACACGACCGGCTCCTCCTTGGAGATTTCTTCGCGCTCCAGAATGTAGGCGATGTTCTCCAGGGAAGTGGTTTCCCAGATGTGCATGCCGACCAGCACGTCGCCGGTGCGAATTCCCTGCTGCCAGGCCGGGCTGCTCTTGCGGACGTCCAGCACTCGCAGCCCGCCGTGGTAACGCGAATTGAGCTGCTTGAAATCGTTGTCGTTCATCGGCGAAAGCTTGATGCCCAGTGTTCCCCACACCCGTTCGTTCAGTCCCGGCTTGCCAGGCCGGGCGCTGGAAACCATGGCCAGCTTGCCGGTAATAGGAGAGTCTTTCCGCACCGCCGTGACGGCCAGCTCTTCGCCGGCACGCTGGCCGAGAAACGCGAACTCAATATCCAAGGCCCGCTCAATCTTCCGTCCGTTGACCTCGGTGACGATATCCCCCGCTTGCAGGCCGGCTTTGTCCGCGGGGCTGTCTTTCTTGACGCTGCTCACGGCGAAGGCTCGCCGGTCCGGCTCGACGATGGACTTGCCGACGATGCCGTGCGAGCTTTGCTCCAGCTTCTCGGTGCTCATCAGCCGGGCGGCCACTTCCAGGGCGTCATCGATCGGTATGGCAAAGCCGATGCCCTGGGCGCCGACCCGCACGGCCACATTGATGGCGATCGTTTCGCCATCGATGTTGATCAGCGGACCGCCGGAGTTGCCGGGATTAATCGCGGCATCGGTCTGGATTAGGTTGAAGTATTTCTGGTCGTCGCTGACCTGTACCGTGCGCGTGAGGGCGCTGATGTGGCCGATGGTTGTCGTGTGCGGGTAGCCATAGGCGTTGCCGATGGCAATGACATCCTCGCCCACCATCAGGTCGCACGAAGTGCCGAACTTGATCGGCCGCAATTCTTCCTTCACATCGACCTTGATGACGGCCAGATCCGTCTTCGGATCATGGGCAATCAGCTTGGCAACCACCTCCCGTTCGTCGTGGAGCGACACCTGGATCTGGGTGACCCCTTCCACGACGTGGTAGTTGGTCACGATGTAGCCGCGGGGATCAATGATGATGCCCGTCCCCATGCCGTTGACTTGCTTGGCATCTTGCGACTCGCCACGGACCGTCTTCCGCCCGTGGATGTTCACGATGGAGGGCCTGGCATCGGCGACGGCCCGCACGATGGGGGATCGGCGCAGCTCGCTGGCCTTTGCGGCGGGATAAGCGAGCACCGGCATGAATGGCGACGAAGCCACCGCCGCGCACGCGAGAGACAGGCCGGAGAGCCAGCGGCGGGATGCGGAGCGGAGGCGATGATCGGGCATGAGGGGCTCGTCAAGGCTGGGGCAGTCAGGCCTGCGGACCGCCATCCAGCGCCACGGGTACTGGCGCGGAGAAGTGGCGTGGGCGAGGAATCCACAAGGCTCATCGGTCCCGCCGAATTGACTGCTTGACGAGAGGGGGCGTCGCCCGCAGACTCGCTCTACCTTCACAGAGCCTGATAAACTTTGCGGGCTGGGAAGCGGAAAGATTGCCGCCCGCGGGATTTGCGGCAGATGCTGGCAAAGAGTTCCAAGGCTTACTTGGCTGGCTCGACCGGAAGCAGCGCTGGCGTGGGCTCGCCGTCGGTTTCTGAATCCACGGGTGGCACGCCCACTGCTTTGCGTGGGCGTGAAGGGACGCCGTGAACACTCCCACTCAAAGCAGTGGGCGTGCCACCCATGCCCGGTGCTAGCAGCGACGGATCGACAGCGACCGGCAGTATCGCCGGATACTGAGGCTGCGTTTCGAACACCGGATGAGTCGGCAGCGGGTGATATCGGGGAATCGGCGAAGCCACCGCGGGTGCGGGCACGGGCGGGGACAACGATCCTCGGCGGAGAACTTTGGGATGGCCGGGACGACCGCCACCACTCACAAAGGAACCGTCCCCTTCTGGGCAAACCGGCCCGCAGCAGCAGCCCGCTAGCGTAGCCAGCAACAGGCCGCTGCAACAGCGGACCGCTAGCGTCGACGAAAGCCGAAGGGAAGGCATCGAGATTATCCTGACGAAGTGTCATCATTATCGGCCCTCCCCACCGCACACTTTACCGAGCCGGCAAATTCTGCCTGGCTTCTTCGTTTTGACTTTGCTTCTCCGGCCGCTTGGCCACTCCCTGCAAAAGCTGCAACAGCAGGAACAGGACAATCGGCACCAACAAATAGAACGGCCAGGCCCGCCAGAACGCCGACTCGCGGAGCGGCAGTTGCAAGCCCTCGACGGCAGCGGCAACGAGGACCGCCACGAAGGTACCGGAAAGCATCAGGCAGCCGCCAACGGCCATGACTCCTTTGAACGACTGCTCTTCGGAATGCTCTTCGCCGAAAAACTCCACCGCCCGTCCGCGCGCCAGGCTGCGATCCACGCTTTCGGCCACTTCCACGTCGCGGCAGGCGGCCAGCCACGAAGACTCTTGCTGGTCATGCCCCGCGAGCTTTTGGCTGACGATGTTAAGGGCCGCGCTGAATTCGTTTTGCGATGGAAACTCCGATGTTGCCATTTCCGACGAGCCCCCACCAGACACTTTCACCACCGCGGAAGGCGATACGCCGCTGGACTGCGAAAGCACGGCGCGACCGCGAGCGCCCATGACGGTGACTTGTAGTTTTTCCGCGTGCGCCGCGGGCATAACCATCCAGCGGGCCGCGAATGGCACCTCGCCCGATAAATGGACCGCGAGGTTCTCCAAGGGCGGGAGCGTCTTGGAGCGCGGCCCCAGAGGATCGACCGTTTCTCCCACCGCGGCACCGGTGGCGCTCATCTTGTGAATGGGTCCTAAGAACTCTCGCGCCAGAGATACATCGCGGGCAAGCTGCGCCAGCACCCTCGGGCGACTGCGACTGGTCATTTCTCGCTCGAACAGGATTTGCTCCACGGAACCTATCGGGGAGGTGTCACTAGTGAGGACAAGGTTCGCCAGCGCTTCCAGGGCAGCGCGATTCTGCCCGGGAATGAACGGCAGGATGATGCCTTTGCTGTCGCCGCGAATCATGTCGAGCTCAAAACCCACCAGCGCCTCGCAGCCCGGATGAATCACCACCAGCGGCACCGCTTCCTGCACCAGCTTGCGAAGCTGGTCGTTCCGCCGTTCGTCCGCCGCAAAGCCGGTGCTGCGGGAAGGATCGAGCCGGCCGCGGGAGACGATGACCACGTCCGCCAGATTGCCGAGCAGCAGCGTCTCCCAGTCCTCGTCGAGCCGGGCGCTGGGGGCGAGCGCCTGGACCTGCGACTGGAACTCCGCCGTGTCATAGGCGGCGACGAGCGCATGGTCCCCGTCAGCAATGGCCCCTTGGACCAAAGCCAGCGTTTCGTCGTCGCAGCCGAGGAGTGCCAGTTTCATGATTTTCTGTAGGGTGCATGAGCGCCAGCGAAATGAACGCGGGAGCGATATTCGATGGCCGGGTTGACCCAACCTGCTTGCGGCATCATTCACGCGTGCATGGCGCTTCGCTTATGCACCCTACAACCTCCGAATATGAAAACCGCCGTCGACATGAATCCGCTCACCGGTGCAGAACGGTATTTCGCCGCGCACCAGAGCCGCCACCGCCGCCGCAACGTCTTCGGGTTGTCCCCAGCGGCGAATGGGGGTCAAGCCGCCGGCAATCAATTCGTCGTATTTCTGCTTGACCGGCTCGGTCATGTCGCTGGCGATAATGCCGGGACAGACCTCAAACACGTTGACGTTGTGGGGGGCCAGGCGTTCCGCGAAGAGCCAGGTCATCATCTGCAGGGCCGATTTGGCGATGCAGTAGTCCGCCCGATTCACGGAAACCGCCAGCGCCGAGATGGAGGAGATATTCACAATCGTCCCCCGCTCCATCGTCTTGGCCTCGATCAGCCGCAGCATTTCGTTAGCCGCCGCCTGAGCCAGAAAGAACGGCCCCTTCAAGTTCGTGGCAAAAACTTCGTCCCACCCTTCCTCCGTCGCCTCCAGAATGTCACGCCGTCCCGGCGACGTAATGCCCGCGTTGTTCACCAGCACGTCCAGCCGCCCGAACTTCGCTAGCGTCGATTCCACCAGTCTCTGGCGGTCGGCACCGTTTCCCACATCCGCCTGAATAGCCACCGCCGACCCGCCGCCGGACTCAATCTCGGCAACCTCCTCCTCAGCCTTGTCGCGACTGCGGACATAGTTCACAGCTACGCCGAACCCTTCTTTCGCCAAGCGCAGGGCGATTGCTCGACCGATGCCGCGGGAGGCACCAGTGACTAGAGCAGCCGGCTTGGTGAAATTCGAGGTCATGGCTGGTGATTAGAAAGCGATAAGGGGTGATAAGGCGGTTTTATTCAGGTTTTTTTGGAATTAGTTGCCTCCATAAGACTATATATACAAAGGACTTAAGTGCTAAATTGCGGTGAATAATGGCCTCTCATTATACTTCCCTAACCGGGTGGTTTTATAAGTGGTTTTTTGATTCGGGGTCGGGAGTCTTTGGCGTCAAAGGACGACCGATTGTCATTACGCGCGGCGGCCAAAGACTCTAGGGCCCCCTGACGTTCCATCAGTATCGACGGTCATATTTTAGCAGTCCTGGAGTATCTCGGTGCGTACCGATACTTCCTCGGAGTCCGACAAGCATCCGTTCGGCAGGCGGGCAGTTTCCCATTGGCGCTTCGTAATGAAACAATTGTATACATTCTGGTTGGCACCGTCAATGACTTCCAGAAGATTTTTTGCTAAGTTTATTGGAGCTGCCAGATCAAGGGGTCGGGAGTCTTTGGCGTCAGCGGTCATTGCCAACAGAACAGTCTATGACGCCAAAGACTCCCGACCCCCTCACTCGCTCAAACCCAGCCGGACGTTCCCCATGACTTCCCGTCTCGCCACCGTTACCCCCGTCGCCGAATCAGCCGCCACCGGCAAGGTCGCGAAAATATTCGCCGACATCAAGCGGACGAAGAACATCGACTTCGTTCCGAACCTCTGGCGGGTCCTGGCGACCAGCCCGGATCAGCTTGAGCTTATCTGGACTCGGCTCAAGGCGCTGATGCACCCCGAAGCTGCCGGGCGGACCAGCCCGCTGGATGCCAGGACGCGGGAAGTCATCGCCCTTGCCGTCTCCGCCACCAACGGCTGCCGGTACTGCGTCAATTCGCACACCGCCGCGCTCAAAAAGCAGGGGGTGGATGACGCCGCACTGGGGGAAATCTTGGGTATTGTGGCCCTCTTCAACTCCACCAACGCCCTGGCCGATGGCTACCAGGTGGAACCCGATATTCTGCCGTAACGGTGCCTCGGGGTCAGGAGGAGTTTTCGCGGCAGTGTTTTCCGGCGAGATAGGATTGGCAGGCGCGAAAACACCTCCCGACCCCTTTCCGTTAAACTCACCTAAATGTCCAACCCGCTCCTGCGACCGAATGACCCACGGTTCACCAAGCCGAACCTGCTTGATGCCCAGGGGAAGAACATATTCGCAGAGGGCAAGGGGAACGAAGTCGCCGCAGCCGCTGCGGTACAACCCGACGGCTCCACCGTCCCGGACGAAAACGTCTACAGCGGCTCCGTGGAAAGCACTCCCTACCAGCCGCGGTATGAAGTGAGCCAGAGACATCGCGGCACGCTGCTGATGGTGCTGGCGTGTACGGGACTGATTTTCTCTCTCTGCGGAGTGAGCTCCCTGGCGGGTTGGTGGGTGCTGGGCTGGATCCCTTCGTTCCTGGCGATTGTTCCCGCGGGCTGCGCGCTGGGACTCGGTTGGCAAGATTTGCGAGCCATGCGCATGGGGGCAATGGACCCCAAGGGGCAGAATCTGACGCAAACGGCCTTCTGGATGGGGGCGCTGGGGGTCTTCAGCTCCCTGGCGATGGACGCCACGGTTCTGTTTTTCGTGATCAACTTTCTGATGGAGCTTGTTTAGGCAGGACTGCTCGGCACTAGCCCGACGCGCAAGTGAGGGAGAGCAAATTCAGCGCTGTCGAAACCGTCGGAAATCGCGTACGGCATCGTCGCTCCCTCTCTTGCGCGTCGGGCTAGTATTCGCCGCAGACCCTTTACGACAACGGCATTCAGCGGGACAATAAAGACAAATACCCCCGTTTTCCTCACTTGCCTCGTTGTGGCCCCGTTTGCTATGGATAGCACGGTCTTTGCGGTAGCGCAGGTTCCTAGAAAAAGGCTGGTCGATGTCTGATACGAAAACGCTGGCTCAGGCCGAAGCACCCCCGACGGAGCCCTATGTAGTTCAGGTCCACGACATCGACCCCGCGGAGACGCAGGAATGGCTGGAATCGCTCGAATATGTCCTGAAAACTAAAGGGACCGAGCGGGCCAAGTATCTGCTCTCCGTGCTGGAAAGCGAGGCCACCGAAAAGGGGGTGGAGCTGCCGCACCCGCTCAACACGCCGTACATCAACACGATTCCGCATAGCGCCCAGGCGCGCTACCCCGGCAACCGCGAAATCGAGCGGCGGATCAAGAGCATCATCCGCTGGAACGCGATGGCGATGGTGCACCGGGCCAACAAGAAGGACGACGGGCTGGGCGGACATATTTCCACTTTCGCCTCCTCCGCGACCCTCTACGAAGTCGGCTTCAACCACTTCTTCCGCGGCCGGGGCGAAAGCGGCTACGACGGGGACCAGATTTATATCCAGGGGCACGCTTCTCCCGGCATTTACTCGCGGGCTTTCCTCGAAGGCCGGCTGACCGAGAAGCACCTCGATAACTTCCGCCGCGAGTTGCAGCCGCACGGCGGCCTGTCGTCGTATCCGCACCCCTGGCTAATGCCGACGTTTTGGGAATTCCCCACGGTCTCGATGGGCCTGGGCCCGATCATGGCCATCTACCAGGCCCGCTTCAACCTCTACCTTCAGGATCGCGGTATCAGCGACACCAGCCAGAAAAAGGTCTGGGCGTTCCTCGGTGACGGCGAATGCGATGAGCCGGAATCGCTCGGCGCGATCACGCTGGCCGGCCGCGAAAAGCTCGACAACTTGATTTTCGTGGTCAACTGTAACTTGCAGCGGCTGGATGGCCCGGTGCGCGGCAATGGCAAAATCATTCAGGAGCTGGAAGGGCTGTTCCGCGGAGCCGGCTGGAACGTGATCAAAGTCATTTGGGGAGACGACTGGGATCAGCTTCTGGAACGAGACGAAACAGGACTGCTCGCCAAGCGGATGGAGGAGGTGGTCGATGGCGAGTATCAGAAATACACCGTCATGCCGGGCTCCTACGTTCGCGAAAACTTCTTCGGCAAATATCCAGAGCTGCTCAAGCTCGTCGAAAGTTACTCGGACGAAAAGCTGGTGAAGCTCCGCCGCGGCGGCCACGACCCGGAAAAAGTCTACACCGCTTACAAAGCAGCTGTCGAACACAAGGGGCAACCGACGGTCATCCTGGCCAAGACCATCAAGGGCTACGGCCTGGGCGAAGCGGGCGAGGGGAAAAACGTCGCCCACAACAACAAGAAGCTCAACGAGCAGGAATTGGTGGAGTTCCGCACCCGCTTCGGCATCCCGATTTCCGACGAGCAGATTGCCAAAACGCCGTTCTACTTGCCGCCGGCGGAAAGCACGGAGATGAAATACCTCCGCGAACGGCGAGTGGGCCTCGGCGGTCCCATCCCCAGCCGGCCCAAGGACCATCCCCGCACCGAAGTCCCGCGGCTCGATGCATACAAGCCCTTTCTGGGCGGCAGCGAGGGGAAGGAGATGTCCACCACGATGGGCTTCGTCCGGCTGCTCCAGCGCCTCTGCCGCGACAAGAAAATCGGCAAATACGTTGTGCCGATTGTGCCCGACGAATCGCGGACCTTCGGCATGGAGGGGATGTTCTCCGAGATCGGCATCTACTCGCACATCGGCCAGCTCTATGAGCCGGTCGATTCGCACCTACTTGCCAAATACAAGGAAGCGACCGACGGGCAAATCCTGGAAGAAGGCATCACCGAAGCGGGCAGCATGTCCAGCTTCAATGCCGCGGGGACCGCCTATTCCTCGCACGGCGTCAACATGATGCCGTTCTACATCTATTACTCGATGTTCGGCTTCCAGCGGGTTGGGGATCTGATTTGGGCCGCGGCGGACATGCGGGCCAAGGGGTTTCTGATCGGCGGCACCGCGGGGCGGACCACCCTCAACGGCGAAGGCCTGCAACATCAGGACGGCCACAGCCTGCTCAACGCCATCGCCTTCCCCACCGTGCGGGCCTACGACCCGGCGTACACTTACGAGCTGGCGGTCATCGTCCTCGACGGCATGAAGCGGCTCTACGAGGACGGCGAGACCGGCATGTATTATCTGATGGCCGGCAATGAGAACTACGTCCATCCCGAAATGCCCGCGGGTGTGGAAGATGGCATCGTCCGCGGCATGTACAAGCTGGCGACCAGGCAGGCGGACAAATCCATGCTCAAGGTCAATCTCTTCGGCAGCGGGGCCATTTTGCGGCACACGCTCTTGGCGGCTGATTTGCTCGCCGAAAAGTATGGCATCAGCAGCAATGTCTGGAGCGTCACCAGCTACACCCAGTTACGGCGGGACTGCCACACTTGCGAGCGCTGGAACATGTTCCACCCCGCCGACACGCCGCGGAAGAGCTACGTGGAAGAAACGCTCGCCGGCGAGAAGGGGCTGTTCATTGCCGCCAGCGACTACGTGCGAGCCTTGCCCGAGCAGATTTCCCGCTGGGTTCCCGGCGAGCTGTTTGCCCTCGGCACCGACGGCATGGGGCGCAGCGAAACCCGCGAAACTCTCCGTCGCCACTTCGAGGTGGATGCCGAGTGCATCGCCTACGCCACGCTGTACCGGCTGTTAAAGCGAGGCGAGCTTGACGCCGCGATCGTGACGAAGGCGATCAAGGACCTGGGGATAGACCCCGAAAAAGCCGACCCGTATTTTGCCTAACCCGTGGGGTAGGCTTCTAGCCTGCCCAGAAACAACCATGCCCACAGAAGTCACACTCCCCAACCTTGGCGACGGCATTGATTCCGGCGACATCCTGGATGTCCTCGTGAAAGCGGGGGATCAGGTTGCCAAGGATCAGGGAATCATTGAAATCGAAACCGGCAAGGCCACGCTGCAGGTCCCTTCCACCTTTGCCGGCAAGGTGACCAAGGTACACGTCGCCGCGGGCCAAACGGTCAAGCCGGGCGCGGTCCTGCTGACGCTCGAAGCTGCTGCCAAAGAAGCTGTGGCCAAAGCACCGGCCGCGCCCGCCGCAAAAGCGCCGCCACCCGCTGCCGCTGCGCCGGCCGCTAAGTCGGCTCCCAAGCCCTCAGCCCCAAAGTCACCATCGCCTGCTCCGGCCGCTCCGCCTCCGGAGCTTGCTCCTGTCGCTGTGGAAGCCCCAGCCGAGCCGGTTCCCGAGCCGGCCGAAAATGGCGGTGAGATTGCCGCCGGCCCCGCGGTCCGGCGATTTGCCCGCGAAGTCGGCGTGGACCTGAATCGCGTCACCGGCAGCGGCCCCGGCGGGCGCATCAGTCGAGAGGATGTATTGACGGTCGTCCGTCAGTCGAGCCAAGCCGCTGGCGCGAACGGCGCGGGGAAGGCTTCCCAGCGGGACAATTGGGGGCCCATCCATGCCGAGAAGATGACCAAAATCCGCAAGACCATTGCGGCGAAAATGGCGGAGTCCGGCACCACCGTCCCCCGCGTCACCAATTTCGACGATGCCGACGTGACGGAACTCGAAAAAATCCGCCTGACGAGCAAGGACGATTACGCCAAGAAGGGGATCAAGCTCACCAGCCTGCCGTTTGTGGTCAAAGCGGTGGCGATGGCCCTCCGCTCCCATCCCATCATCAACGCCTCGCTGGATTTGGAGAGCGAGCAGATTATCTACAAAGACTACGTCAACATCGGCATCGCCGTGGATACCGACCGCGGCCTCGTCGTCCCCAGCCTCCGCAACGCCGACGACTTGAGCATCTCGGACATCGCCCGCGGCCTGGCCACCATCTCCGAGAACATGCGGGAGGGGCGGATCAACCCCGCCGACCTCGCCGGCAGCACCTTCAGCATCAGCAACCTGGGGGCCATCGGCGGCACCTACAGCACGCCCATCATCAACACGCCCGAGGTCGCCATCCTCCTCGTCGGCCGCTCGCGAAAAATGCCCGTCGTCGTCGATGACCAGGTGCAAATCCGCCTGATGATGCCACTGAGCCTCTCCTACGACCATCGCCTGGTCGATGGCGGCGCTGCGGCTCGGTTTCTCAACGATGTGATTGATTATCTGAGGGCGCCGGGTCGCCTGCTGCTCGCGCCGTAGTAGGCTGTCTCTCCGAGACGGCCTGGCGTGGACGCCGCCCTTCGTGAAAAGTGCTTTCACGAAATACCCTCTCGCGTCAGGCTACCTCAACACCCGACCGTCTTGGAAAGACGGCCTACTTTGGGAACCTACAGATACGGCATCGCCAGCCTTGCGATCCCGTCGCGCAGGCGGACGGGAATCGTGCGGCTGTCAACTTCTTCCAGGCTGGTCTGGTGGGAGACGCTGATTCTGTGACGGACGATTTCATTGAGCTGCGCGGCTAAAATCCGGTCGTAGCATTCTACGTTGAATTCAAAGTTCAGGCGGAGGCTTCGCGCGTCCCAGTTCGCGCTGCCGACGAAGCTCCACACGTCGTCCACCACCATCAGCTTGGTGTGGTCGAACGGGGGAGGCGACAGCCAGACCTTGCAGCCCCGCTGCAGCACCTGCCAAAGCTGCGCCGTGCAGGCCCACTGCACCAGCCGCAGGTTGTTCTTTTGCGGCACGATGATATTCACGTCCACACCGCGCATGGCGGCCACGTTGAGGGCTGTAATCAGTGCCTGGTCCGGCAGAAAATACGGGGTGATGATGTTCAGCGACCTGCTCGCGCAGCCGATCGCGCCGAGGATCGTCAGGCGGATTTTGTCGTACTCCACGTCCGGCCCATCCTCAATTCCGCGAGCCAGGCAGGTGCCGATCTGCTCCACGGCGGGGAACCAGGCATCGCCGGCCAGGCGTTCGTCCGTGCAGAACTCCCAGTCGTCCGCGAACGTCTCTTGCAAATGAGTGACGACCGGCCCTTCGACCTTGAAATGCAGGTCATGCAGCGGGTGTTTGCCAGGATTGCTCTCGCAGCTCCCTTGGCGGATGTTCATACCGCCGGTGAAGCCGACGCGGCCGTCCACTACCATGATTTTGCGGTGGCTTCGCAAATTGCTGTAGTGAAATTTCCAGGGAATCAGAGTGGGGAGGAAGGTATCGAAACTGATGCCTGCCCCACGGAGATGCCCCTTGATGGACGGCCAGGTGTAACGGGTGCCCACGTCGTCAATCAGCACCCGCACCTCCACGCCTCGGTCCTTGGCACGAGCCAGCGCGTGGACAAACTTTCGCCCCGCTTCGTCGTTATCAAAAATATAGGTTTGCAGGCTGACGGATTTGTTGGCCCCATCGATGGCGGCGAGCATTTCCGCGTAGGCATCGTCCCCCTTGGCCAGCGGCGTCAGGCGGTTGCCGTCGAGCAATGGGATCTTGGAGGCTTTGTCGACGAATTGGACCAGGCGGCTGAGGCGGTCGTAGTCGGGGCCGAGCTCCCGGTGTAGGTCTTCATCGGTGCTGTACTCCCGCGGCGGCGAGGCCGGCTTCTGCTGATACTTCATCAGGCGGCGGGCCTTGCGGTGAATTCGGTTGACGCCGAACATCACGTACAAGAGCGTGCCGAAGAAAGGCGTCAGCCAGATGATGCCCACCCAGCCCAGAGCGCTGCGGTTGTCCCGCTTGGTGAGGACGACGTGGCACGACGCGCCGATGGCCAGTCCCGTGTTGAGGACGGCGAATAGGTAGGGCCAGAGGGTGTAGAAGATTTCGGGGAGCAGGTCGTCCATCAGGAGGTCCGGGGGAAGGGGGTGCTCTTTGATTCTAGCCGGATGAGTTTAGGGAGTTGTTGTCCTAATAGGAATTTCGGAGAAGGCGTGTTCTAATGCCAGGGTCCATTTTCCGCCCTTTCCGGAGGCGCTGTCATGCTATTCCGTATCTCCTCGCTCCATGCGCTCATAGGAGCTTTTGCGATTCTGCTCTCTTCCACAAACGCCGCCGATACGCAGCGGCAATTATGGGTGACGAATGCTTTTGGCGACGACGTGCATGTGTTTGAAGTGGGCACCTGGAAGCTGCTGAAGACGATCAAGGTGGGGCCGAATCCCCACGGCATTTCCGCGACGGCGGACGGGAAGACCGTGCATATCGCGCTGGAGAACTTCGGCGGCAAGGAGGGAGAGTTGCTGTGGCTCGACGCGGTGAGCGGCGACATCCAGGGGCGGGTGAAAGTCGGCCCCAAGCCCAACGAGAATGAATGCACGCCGGATGGGAAGTGGATTTACGTGCCTTGCGAGGATGGCCAATATTGGGTGGTGGACGGCGAACACAAGAAGGTAGTGGCGAAGATCATGACCGGCGGCCGGCCGCACAACACGACGATTAGCGCTGACGGCAAGCGGATGTACCTCTCGCCAATGGGCGCGCCAAAGAAGGTCACGATTGTGGATGTGGAGGCTGGGCACAAGGTGATCGGCGAAATCCCGTTTGATAACAGCGTCCGCCCGCCGGCGATTTCCCAGGATGAGAAGCTGTTCTTTCAGAACATTGATGGGCTGGTGGGTTTTCAGGTCGCCGACATCGTCAGCCGCAAAGTGATCAAAACGGTCGCGGAAAAGATGGCGGACGACAAGAAGGACGTGCCGACACGCAGCCACGGGCTGTGCGTGCGGCCCGACCAGAAGGAGATTTGGTCCTGCAACGTGGAGCACGAGAGCTTGCACGTTCACGAAATGACGAGCGGCAACTATGACGAGACTGCCCGCATTAAAATGCCAGGGCGAATTTACTGGGTGACCTTCAGCCCCGACAGCAAGTGGGGCTTTGTCAGCGTGCGGAGCAAGCAGCAGGTGGCCGTCATCGATTGCCACACCAAGGAGATCGTCAAGCTGCTCGACGCCGGCAAGGAACCCAAGCGAACGCAGGTAATTGACGTGCCTGTTAGAAGTTCGCCAAAGTAGTGCGCTCACTCCCTGAGCGGACATTCCTGATTCGCGCGAACAGATATCGCAGGACCTTTCAAGGAGCAGAACATGGGCGAAGAAAATCGTAGTTCTTCCGGCAGCAGCACGGTGATGATCGTGGTGGCCATTCTGGGCGGCATTCTGCTGCTTGGCTGTTGCGGCGGTGTTGTCGTGCTTGGCGGGGGGGGCGTTGATGTTCCAAGCCGTCGAGGTCAAAGACGAAGCGCCACCGGCAGCAACCGGGCAGCGGTTGATCGCGGAGCCGGATGACTCTCCGCCTGCGCCCAAGTCGGCTGAAACAGAATGAGCGGCGTTCGTTTCTGTGGCGGAAGCCCGTTTGTCAGGAGCTAATTATGGGCGAGGAAAATCGCGGGTCATCCGGCAGCGACACCGCCATGTTTGTTGTCGCCATTCTCGGCGGTTTGCTGCTGCTGGGATGTTGCGGCGGCCTTGTGGTATTGGGCCTTGTGGTATTGGGCCTGGGGGGCGGGCGCTTCTTGTCCCGACCAGCACCGCAACAGTTTGCTCCCGTCGCTTCACCGCCGGCTGTCCAGATGCAAATGGAGGAAATGACCAAGGAATTGGAGCCCCTCAAGATCCTGCCTGACGACCAATCCGTGCCGGTGCGCGGCGATCCAGGCAATTTCGGAGAGGTGCCCGACGTCCTGCCGGGGCTGAAAGCGCCGGGAAAAGATAGTCTACCCCCTGCTCCCGCGCTGAAAGAGACCAAGGAATAAGCGAACGGGGCGTCAACAGTTTAGCGATGTTTCCCTTCACAGGAGCCGAACATGGGCGAAGAAAATCGTGAGTCATCCGGCAGCGGCACGACACTGTTGGTGATTGGCATCGTCGCCGTGGTGTTGCTAGTTCCCTGCTGCGGCGGCGTGGTGCTGCTCGGGGGCGGCTGGTTCTTCGCGCGATCGGCGGCCCAGGAGATGCGAATGGAGGAGATGGAGGTGCAAGACCGCGCGCGGCAGGACTTTGAGAAGTCCAGCAACGAAATGCAAGAGGCAAAGGAGAAGATTCGTCAGGAAATCGAAGGGATCAAGTTCCCCGACGCACCTCCCGACGTGCCTCCGCCGGAGATCGCTCCGGTTTCCGAACCTCCCGCGGTGGAAGAAAAGAAGGAGTGACGGCTGAGCAGCTTGCACCCTCGGCTAGTCTGTCGCGGGCGGCGACTGCTTGACGAGGTTGCTGATCTGCTTGAACTCCGGCGTGCCGGCCACGTCGCACCACTCGAACAAGGCCGCTTCGACGGTGGTCAATGTCGCCCCCGCCGAGTCCATCCGCCGCAGGGCTATCTCGTAGTCAAGTTGTCCCCGAGCGCCGACGGCATCAACGGCCAGGTAAACCCGAAATCCCGCCGCCAGCAGGTCATGCACCGTTTGCTGCACGCAGACATGGGTCTCGATGCCGCAAACCAGGATGCGGTGAATTCCCTTCTGCCCCAACTCTTCAAACAGCTCGCCACATTCCCCGCAGCTAAAGGCGAGCTTGGCGGAGATGGTGCCGAGCTTTGCCGCCAACTCCGCTGAGGTCGGACCCAGCCCCTTGGGGTACTGCTCCGTCGCCAGCACCGGCAGCCCCAGAATCTTCGCCCCGTCAATTAGCCGACCGACATTCCAAACGAGCGCCTCATGCCTCCGAATGAGCTGCACCAGCTTCTCCTGCATATCGACGACCAAGAGCGCGGTATCGTCCCGGTTCATCAGTTCCGGACTGCGGGGAAGGCGGGAAGTGGCCATGCGGGAAGAAGTGTAAAGTGCAAAGTGTAGAGTGCAAAGTGACGGGCAAAACAGGTACACTCTGCACTTTACACTCTACACTTTGCACTCCCCACTCCCCATGACCTACTTCCTCGGCATTGATGTCGGCACTTCAGGCACGAAAACGCTGGTCATGAACGCAGCAGGCAAGATTCTGGCAGAGGCCACGCGGAATTATCCGCTGCATTCCCCCAAGCCCCTCTGGACCGAGCAGGATCCGGAGGACTGGTGGAAAGCGACCGTCGCCACCGTGCGGTCGGTCGTGAGGAAGGCCAAGCTGAAAGCGGCGGACGTGAAAGCCATCGGCCTCTCCGGCCAGATGCACGGCTCGGTCTTTCTCGACAAAAAGAACCAGGTCATCCGCCCCGCTCTGCTCTGGAACGACCAGCGGACCGAGGCCGAGTGCCAGGAAATTGAACGCCGCGCCGGCGGCCGCGAGAAGCTCATCCAGATGGTCGCCAATCCGGCGCTGACCGGCTTTACCGCGCCCAAGATACTCTGGCTGCGGAATAAGGAGCCCAAGAATTTCGACAAGCTGAAGAAAGTGCTGCTGCCCAAGGACGATGTTCGCAGGCGGATGACGGGCGAGTTCGCCACGGACGTCAGCGACGCCAGCGGCATGTTGCTCCTGGACGTGGCCAAGCGGACCTGGTCGAAGAAGCTTCTCTCCGCGCTGGAGCTGGATGAAGACCTGTTGGCAAAATGCTATGAATCGGAAGAGATCACCGGCAATCTGACGAGAGAGGCGGCTGCGGAACTGGGACTTTCCACAAGTTGCGTCGTCGTCGGCGGGGCAGGCGATTGCGCGGCGAATGCGGTGGGAACTGGCGTCGTCAAAACGGGCGTGCTCTCCACTTCCATCGGCACCAGCGGCATCATGTTCGTGCATAGCGACGACATGCAGATCGATCCGCTCGGCCGGTTGCACACATTTTGCCACGCGGTGCATGGCAAGTGGCACATGATGGGTGTCAGCCTGACCGGCGGCGGTGCCCTGCAATGGTTCACCGAGAAGGTCTGCGCCGATCTCTTCGCCAAGAGCAAGAAAAACTCCTTCAACGCGCTCACGAAGGAAGCCGGTGCCGTTCCCACGGGGAGCGAGGGACTCTTCTTCCTGCCTTACCTGGCAGGCGAGCGGACGCCGCACGCCGACCCCCACGCCCGCGGCTGCTTCATCGGCCTGACACTGAAACACGCCCGCGGCCACTTGGCCCGCTCCGTCATGGAAGGGGTCGGCTACGCGATGCGGGACAGCCTGGCGATCATCCAGTCGCTCGGCGTCCCGGTACACGAAATTCGGGCCTCCGGCGGCGGTTCAAAATCGCAGTTGTGGCGGCAAATCCAGGCGGATGTTTTTGGCCAAGACGTCGTCACCATCAATGCCGAACAAGGCCCCGCCTACGGCGTCGCTCTCTTGGCCGCCGTCGGGGCGGGCTCGTTTAAGACGATCGAGGAGGCCTGCGAAGCGACCATCTTTCCCGTCAAGACCACGCCGCTCGATAAGACGGCGGCCAAATTCTACGACCGCGGCTTTCCGCTCTACCAGCAGCTATATCGGTCGCTGAAGCAGGATTTAGAGGCCATTTCGGGGCTTGAGGGTTAAGCGGGTTGACGGGGTCGGGAGGGGTTTTTCGCGGCCTTGCGTCTGGCAGTCTCTATACGTCACGCGACGCGAAAAACTCCTCCCGACCCCTTCCCGCGGGAACCTATGCTTGCGGATGCTCCCCGCGCTCCTCCGGCTATCTCGCTACGTCCCGGCCCGACTCATCGCCCTGGCCACGCTGCGCGCGGAGCCGAACCTCAAAGGGCATGTTCCGGCCCTCGATGCCATCCGCGGCCTGGCCATCCTGCTCGTCACCGGCTACCGCTTCTGGGAACGGCCGGTGGGAGAGACCGTGCCGGGCGACACGTTATCACACTTCTTCAGCCTGGGCTTTCGCGGCGTCGATTTGTTCTTCGTCCTCTCCGGCTTTTTGATCACCGGCATCCTGTTTGACGCCAAAGTCAAGCCGCACTACTTCCGCAACTTCTACATGCGGCGGACGCTGCGGATCTTCCCGCTGTACTACGCGGTCCTGGCCGTCACGCTTGTTCTTCTGCCGCTCGCCGGCTGGAGCACCTCGCGGCTCTTTCCAGAGGCGCATCAGGACCAGGCCTGGCTCTGGCTCTATGGCGCCAACGTGCTGCAGTCGCTCCGCGGCGAGTGGTGCCTCGGCTCGTTCAATCACTTCTGGTCGCTCGCGGTGGAAGAGCATTTCTATCTCTTCTGGCCGCTCGTCATTTACGTTTGCTCGCGGCGGACGGCGATGATTGCCTGCGGCAGCGTGGTGGGCATTGCGGCAGTTGTTCGCACCCTCTGGCTACTAGGCGGCGGAAACGACGTGGCCGCGGAGACATTCACGCTGCTGCGGATGGACGCGCTCGCCATGGGAGGACTGCTGGCTCTGGCCGTTCGCGGTTCCGGCGGAGTGAAGGCTCTTTATCCCTGGGCGATTGCCGGAGTCCTCTTTCTGGCGACCCTGCTGCTTCCCATCTCGCTTATGCACAAACGGCTGCTGGCCATTCCAGAGTTGCTCTTTGCCGCCTTCTTCGCTGGCGTGATTCTGCTTGCCTTAACCGCCTCCAAAGAAGGCTGGTGGGGCAGGCTCTGGAACTCGTCGCTGCTGCGCTTCTTCGGCAAATACAGCTACGGGATGTACGTCTTTCAGAACCTGCTCATCCCCGTTGTCGCCTCCTGGCTGAGCGTGGATATCCTCCAGCAGCAACTCGGCAGCCAGCTCCTGGCGAAACTCACGTACCTCACGCTGATGTCCGCCCTCACGATCGCTGCCGCCGTCGCCAGTTGGCACCTCTTTGAGAAGCACGTCCTCAAGCTGAAGAGCTGGTTTGAATAGAGTACTCCTCACGCTCCGCGTGAGGATTCATCTCGCGGAGCGAGATGAGTACTATCGTTACTTCGGCAAATGGCTTCGAAGCGCCGGAATGATCTCCCGCGGCACGAACCGCGCGAGCATTTCGTCACTGGCGAGCGCGGCGATTTGCCTAATGAGCGTGCTGCTGACGTGGGCGAACTCCTCATCCGCCATCAGAAAGACCGTTTCAATGCCGGGGTCGAGGTGGCGGTTGGCCATCATCATCGTGAACTCAGCCGCCAGATCGGTGAGGGGGCGGACGCCGCGAATCATCACCCGCGCGCCGCAGTCCCGCACAAACTGCACCGCCAGGCCGGAAAACACCCGCACCTCCACATTCTTGAATTGCGAGGTCGCCCTCGTCACCAGGTCCAGTTTCTCTTCAGGTGAGAACAGAGCGGACTTCTCCACATTGAGGCCGATGCCGACATACAGCTTGTCGACGAGGCGGGAGCTACGCTGAATGACGTTGAGGTGCCCCAGCGTGATGGGGTCAAACGAGCCCGTGTAGACGGCGATGCGGGAATCGGACTGGGTCATGGCGGGTTCGTCGCGCGGGCCAAAGATTGCTCATGCAGAGCTTGCCAGTATCCCGCGCCGGACGCGAAGTGTACAGCGTTTTCCCTCGTCCGTCAGGCGGCAATCATTTTGACTTCCAAGCGGCGTCATTCTTTTTCCATTCGAGATTTGCCCGCTGGAACTCCTGCCAGGCTTTCTTGGGGTCCGTCGATTGATCTGTCCCTTTCCGCTGGTGGAAGATGACGTACTTCCCATCCGACAGCGGCTCGCGGGCGACGGCCCACCGATGGCGGCTTTGCAATTCCCTGTAATAGAGGAAATGGGCGTCGGGCTTGGGCAGCAGCGTCGGCTCCTCCTGTTGGAGGGTGACGATCCGCCGCTCCCCTTGAACCACGTAATCCGCCACTGCCAGGCCGCCAAAGAAATAGTGTCGCCCCCGCGGCCCGGAAAGCACCCACCCCTGGTGCTCCATATTTCCGACCACCACTGGCTCCTCGGACTCCTCAATCGCTGTTATCCGCGGGGAACCTTTCGCCGCGGGCACCCCTCTCTTAGGGATCGGCAATGATTCCTGCGCCGCAAGTACGGGCGTCAAAACGGCGGCTAGAACGAACGCGAAATGGGTCAACCTGAGCAGCATTGTCATTCTCCCCTCGGAACCGATTCAACTCTCTCACCCTAATTCCCCTCGCCCCGACTTTCAAGTAAACCTCGTCCACTTGCCGGCTTCCGTCTCACTACACTACTCTTTCCACTGTACTGCTTACCGCCCACTGCCTTCTGCCGACTCCTCCCATGCTCGGTCTCTACGACAAAGTCCAAGCCGCTGCCGCCAAAATCCGCTCCGTTTGGAAGCGCCAGCCCCACGCCGGCATCATCCTGGGGACTGGGCTGGGCAATCTGGTGCAGCATATCCAGGAAGAGGCGGCTCTCGACTACGAGGAAATTCCGAACTTCCTCCGCTCCACCGCCACCAGCCACCGCGGCCGCCTTGTTTGCGGCACGCTCGGCGGGCTGCCGGTGATGGCGATGGAAGGCCGCTTCCATATGTACGAGGGGTATCCGCTCGACCAGATCACGCTCCCCGTCCGCGTCATGCGGGAGCTCGGGGCCAAGCTGCTCGTCGTCAGCAACGCCTGCGGCGGCATGAACCCCTATTACCGCGGCGGGGACATCATGCTTATTGAGGACCACATCAATTTGATGGGGGCTAACCCGCTGATAGGGATCAACGACGACCGCCTCGGCCCCCGCTTCCCGGACATGTGCGAACCGTACGACCACCAGCTCATTCAGCGGGCGCTGGAAGTGGCTCGGCGCGAGAACATCATCGCCCACCAAGGGGTCTTCGTCGCCGTCGCCGGACCAAACCTGGAAACGCGGGCCGAATATCGCTTCCTGCGGATGATGGGTGCCGACGTCGTGGGGATGAGCACCGTCCCCGAAGTCCTCGTCGCCGTTCACTGCGGCCTCAAAGTCGTCGGCTTCTCGATTGTCACCGACATGTGCCTCCCCGACGCCCTGGAGCCCGCCGACGTTCCAAAAATCATCGCCACCGCCAATGCAGCGGAGCCCAAGTTGACGAAATTGGTCCTGGGTGTTCTGGCGGGGGAGAAAGCGGCGTAGGGTGCATGAGTGAAGCGAAATGCACGCGGGAGTGACGCCTTCCCTTGTGTTGAGCCACTCTGCCAATGTCCTCTTTCACGCGTGCATGGCGATTCGCCTATGCACCCTACAGGCCCGTTCTCATGGACGCAGAACTCTCCCAAGCCGTCGCCGCCATTCGCTCGCAGTGGAATTGCGGTCCCCAGGTGGGCCTGATCCTGGGAACGGGTCTGGGCGGACTGACCGACGCCATGCAGGTGGAAGCGGAGATCCCCTACGGCAATATCCCGTATTTTCCCCGCTCGACAGCGATGGCCCACAAAGGAGCACTCCTCGGCTGCGAAATGGCCGGCGTGAAGGTTCTCACCATGGCCGGCCGCTGCCATCTGTACGAAGGCTACTCCGTCGCCGACCTGCAGCTTCCGATCCGCGTGATGCACGCTTTCGGCATTCGGACGCTCATCATCACCAACGCCGCCGGCGGCCTGAATCCGCGGTTTGAGCCGGGCGATGTGATGGTAATCGAGGATCATATCAACCTCATGGGTTTCGCCGCGTGCCCGCAGGGCTTGACGGTGGATGTCGAAGGTGGGGTAGGCTTCCAGCCTGCCCAAAAAAACGAACCCAGCACGGCGCAGACCCTGGGCAGGCTGGAAGCCTACCCCACCTATTGTCCCTCTCTCATCGCCGCCGCCCTCTCCGCCGCTCGCCAGGGCAATTTCGCTTGCCGCCGCGGCGTGTACGTCGGCGTGAAGGGGCCCAATTACGAAACCCGTGCCGAATATCGCGCCTTCCGTCGCTGCGGGGATGTCGTCGGCATGAGCACGATTCCGGAAGTTCTGGCCGCGCGGTCCTTGGGAATGCGAGTCCTCGGCCTCTCCACCGTCACCAACGTGGCCAATCCCGACGCCCCGCAGGTCGTCACCTCCGACGAAGTCGTCGAAGTTGCCGGCGTCGCCCAGCCCAAGTTGCGGCAGATCATCGGGAGCGTGCTCAGATCGGATGTTTTGCTGAAGTGATTGATTCCCCTTTTCTTGAAGGGGCAATCTCACGGCGGGATTGGAAATTGAGGACGTTTTTAGCGCCGTTCGTGATGCCCTGTCCAAGGCAGCCTTGTTAGAGGCTGGGGACATCAACATGACGAAGAAAAAGGAGAAAAAGAAAAAGGTCACCAAGACTGACGGCGCTTCCGAACAAACTGTAACTGAGGAAGTGGAAGTCGACGAGGATGAAGCGCCTTTGCAAGCAAGTTCGGAAACAGTGACTGTTCCGGAGCCTGGCTCTGCATGAATGGCCGCAGAATCAGGCCCTGACGCCGAGCTAGGTAGCCTGCACACTCCGTGTGCAGGCGTCCGCTCAAGGAGTGAGCGGACTACTTTACTGCTTCCTCCGCAGCGTGAACGCCATGTAGTGAAACCCGGTCTCGTCGTTCACCATCATGCCGCCGCCGGGGGCGAAGTATTTGGCCAAAACGGAGAACGCCGGCAGCGGATTGTCCTTGAGGGCCTTGTCCACGTTCTTCAGGAAGGGATTGCCTTCCGCCGCGGATGCCAAGCCCTTCTGCGTGTTCTCGGCGCGGATCAGCTCGTAGACGAACCGCAGCGCCTCTTCGGGCCGCGTGAACTGCACCATGCCAGGAGCATCGCCCCCCACCTGCCGCTTGATCTTGCCGGCAATCAGCTTGTATTCCAGGTCGCCGGCCAGACCGCGGGTCGCGTCGCTGGTCGTCGTGATGCAGTGGTGCAGCGCGGCCGTGCTGCCGCTCGCAACCAGGTAGTCCCCAATGATGGCCACGGCCGGCGTCGGCAGACGGATTCCAGCGGGGAGTTCCGGCGCGCCTTCGCGACGCTCCGGCATTTTAATCGCCCAGTACGTCACCCCGCCAAATGCCTTCTTTTCCACGGCCTCGGGGTATTTCGCCACCAGCTTCTCCACGATGGAGGTTTGGAAGGCTTTCGCATCCTTGAGCTTGACTCCCACGATATTCACCTGGCTATTCAAGGTGACCGGCTTCTCCACCCACTGAGCCAGCGTGATACGGCCATCGAGGGCGGGAACGATTTCCGCCTCCACGTCGATCTCGATCCTGTCCGACAGCCGCTCCTTGACGAAGGCCTTGAAGTTCCCTTCCCCTTGCAGGCTGTCCCACAGCTTGTTGCCGTTCTTGTACATGTCCTCGAACCGCCAGTGCAGTGTCATATAACTGGTCACGTCATTGGGCACCCAAGCCTCCGGCGTGGAATCGCCGGAACCCATCGCCAAAAGCTCCACCACTCCGGCACGAGGGTTATCCAGCAGCAGGTGGAAGTGCATCACGTCGTCGAACTCGCCGGCGCCATAAATCAAGCTTCCTCCCACTCCCTTCACGCCGTCCAGACCGAGCGGCTGAAAGAAGGCCAGGGCCAGAGAGGCGGGGCCGCTCGCGAGCACTTTGCGGGCGATCTCCACCGGGTCCGCGTAAAACGTCACTTGCGGCCGCTCGTCCTTGGAACCGCCGCAGCGGCTCATGATGGAGTTGAATTTGGCGTTGTCGGCGAGGGACTTTACCTCCGAGTTGCCGGTCCACGCCAACAAGAGCGGCTTGACGAGATCCTTGCTCGTCGTGATGACCACGGTGCCGTCCTTGTCGAACTGCACCGCGGACTGCCCGCCGGGGCCGGTGTAGATATTGACCTTCACGTCCTCGATGACTTCGCTGGTCTTGGTGCCGCCGTTTTCGGTCAGCAGAGCCTCCCCCTTCTCTAGGAGCTTGTTGACGCTGATGATTTTGTCCTTCACATCCACCAGGAGCAGAATTGCCGGTGGCCCGTCCCCTTGCGGCACCACGGCGAAGCAAACTTCCCCTTGCGGAATCTTCAGAAGCTCGCCGAGCGGCAACCCGACCTGATCCTCAATCTGTTTCCACTGTTCTTCCACCGACCCATAGAGTTGCGTCACCAGCGGCGCGATGTTCTGGTCCTGGAACATCCGCCCCGTGGCGGTCTCCTTGAATTTGGCCACCAGATCCTGCACATCCGAAATCCGCACATACGCCAGCGTCCCCTCCGGCAGGATTTTCGGTGCTACGGCGCGCTCCGCTCGCGCGAGGGATGCCAGGGTGGCCACCAGAACCAGCGGCAGGACGATGACTTTCCAATTGCGTGCTAGCCAGAATTGCTTGTTCACGAGATACCCCCCAGGAGAATTACGACCGCGGAATGAGGCTGCGGATTGCACGAAAGTACCCGTTCCGGCTGGTGTTTGTTTCATGGAGTGGAGAAATGTGCTGCGGGTTGTCCAGGGCAGGGTGGTGAAATTGTCCGCCGTTGATTAATCATAAGTCTTGTCGTGATATGCGGTTACAGCGATGTCTGTCGGATCATTTTCACAACCACCCTCCCCGGTTGAGGGGGCAAGGGAACCTTTGCCACCGCTGGATGTTTAATCCCGCGAGGGGGCACCTTCCTCCACGAAGAGCCAATCCGCGAAACCATTATACCAAACTGCCAGTACTAACTAAGTGTGCAGTAACCCGGCGACACTGGCCCCCTCCGCAGTTGCCCTGGCCAAAGAATTCCCCCACAATGAAAGAGTTCGCTGAGCGGTACAACCGGCCTTCCGGCGAGACTATGTGCCGCACGGCGCGGTGGTGACGATTGACGGTGAAGAGTCCTGACTGTCCGCGTAAAGCGATTATCCTGTTAGCCGGTGCCCTATGAAGAAATGCCCGAGATTCGTTTTCCTTGCGATTGGCTGGGCGTTCCTCGCCGGGATTGGTGCCTCGAGCGTCTTTGCCCAGGGCCGTGGCGGCGCGCCTTCTGGCGGGGGGATGGGTGGTTCGGGAGGCTCTTTTAACGGCATAAGCACTGGCTCTAGCGGCAACACGGGCGGCAGCAGCAGTTCTTTGTTTAACTCGGGAAGCAGCGGCAGCAGCAGTAGCTCTTTGTTTAATTCCAGCGGCAGCACGAGCAGTGGCGGAAGTACCAGTGGCAGCGGCTCAGCCGGCACCGGATCGGGCGTGTCGGAAACCTCAATTCAGACCGGGCAGATTGGGTCCGCCACACCCATCACGCGCGGCGCACCGATAGAGCGCAATTCCACAGGTGCGTACCTGATTAACTCCAACCCCGACATCATCGGTGGCCAGCCGTCCGGCAACAGCAATCAGTTCGCCAACTTGTTCTCCCAGATCGGCCGCTCGATGAACCAGGGAGGGAACTTCAACCAGCAAGGGGGACGCAATGCCGCTCGCTCCACCATCCGCATCCCGCTGAGGCTCGGCTTCACTCCCAAGCCGATCTCCGCCCCGCTGTTCATCGCCAAATTTGAAAGCCGGCTTGCCAAGCTGCCCGCCATTTCCGCGATTGGCCCCATCCGTGTGACTATGGATGGCTCGACGGCCGTTCTGACAGGGGTGGTTGCATCGGAACAGGACCGGCAATTGGCCGAGGGGATTGCATTACTGGAGCCCGAGGTCGAGACCGTTCGGAATGAGCTAACGGTCCAGGCTGCCGCGGAAGGGCTGAATTCTCCGTCGAATATTCCTTAGCGCCTGCCCCCTCTCCCTGTGTGAGAGGGCTGCGGTGAGGGTTTGGAGATAGGTTCTCGGTGCCACCTTCGCCTGAAGCATCCATTGTCTTGTCAGGCGATGTCGAGTTGGCGGGCTGAGGCAGAGGATTGCCTTCCCCGCGTTCCGGCAACTGCGGCAGTATCCGCGGCTCCTGATTCCGGCTGGCCGCCACTCGTTCGGCCAGGTTCTGCGGCAGCGTGATCGACATCGACTTGATGCGGCTTTGGCGAATCCCGGCCGCGGTGATTTCCTCATCAAACCCAACTCGCGTGACGTCTCCATCGTGCGTCGTCTTGGCCGAGAGCACTTGTTGTTCAACACGCTTTTCCTGAACGGGAGTCTCGGGGCCCGGCAGGAGGCCCAAGGACTGCTGTCCCACAATGACCTGGCCGGTCGCGGCCGTGAAGATGGGCACCAGGCTGATTTCCGCTTGTGAATTGCCGATGGCATCCCACGGCACCCACACGCTATACGAAGCGCCAAGCTCGGTGGGACTGAAATGTCCGCTGAACTGCTCCGGCGTGAAGGCTACTCGACGATCCGCTTGCTTGTGATCGCTCGATTTGCTCGTGTCGTCGAAACAGTAAACGACAAGCTGGCCCTGCACGGGGACCGCTTCGTTTTTGGCGTTATAGAAATAGAGCCGTCCGCCAAACCCGCGTGTCGCCGGCTTGCCGGGGGCGTTGTACATCGCCGGCGACCAGAGCGCTACCATCTTCACCGGCGCTTGATATTTTCCCTCGGCAATCGTGGACTGCTTCCCGCCCCAGGGCATCGCCGAGGACAGACTTTTCGTCGTTCCCGCGCAGCCGCTCGCCAGTCCCACGCCGAGGGTCAATAACATCCAGGAAAAGCATTTTCTCATGGCTCAGCTTCCGTGCGGTTTGCTCAAAAAACGGGGGAATCGAAGGCGAGTGTGACAGAAAAATGGAAGACAGAAAAATAAAATCACAATTCGGCGATGCGGTCGCGCTTCCAAGAATTCCCTTCCCCATTTTTCTGTCTTCCATTTTTCTGTCACACAAAAACTACCGATAGATCGCCGGCTCAACGGGTTGTTCTGCTGCTTGTCCAGGATCGGCATACCCCGCCGGTTCCACTTCGGAGGCAGCCGGCGAGGAAAATCTCGGCGGTGGCGGCAGTCGCCCCACCTGGTTTTCCCAGGGCCACGCCAGCGGCTTGCTCTTGGGGATGGTGCGCGTCTTGGCCGAATCGTAGCCGCTGTCCATGGGCGGCGCTGACGCCGGCTCGGACCGGGGAGTTGGCGGCGGATTGGCGGTGCCGATATTTCCGGCTCCCAGCGGCGGCGAAATCCCTCGCGGGGGCGTCCGAAAAGCGCCCTCCGGCGCGACTCCGATCGGTTGCAGTTGCGGGCCGCTCCGCCGGCTGGTGGACGGCAAAATATCCGGCAGCGGTCCCATCGGCGGCGGGGCGATGCCTGGGAACGGGGGCGGCGGAACTTCCTCCGGCACCGACGGATTATCGTCGGGGAAAATGAGAGGCGAGGAATGGGCGTTCACACCGGCGTTGCCGGTGATGTACGGGACTTCCCCATGCACGTTGGCCACATCCGCCAGGCACCAACTCATCCGTTCCGACTCCCGCTGATTGAACCAATTCTCTTGCTCGTCGGTCTGAATGATGTACGGAGTCATGATGACCAGCAGCTCGGTCCGGTCCACTTGCATGGAGTCAAACCTGAAGAGCCGACCCAAAACCGGTATGTCAGCCAGATAAGGCACCCGCCGCGTGGTCTCAATTTGACTACGGGTAATCAGGCCCCCCAGGATGACCGTCTGTCCGCTCCGCGTGTTGACGGTAGTGCTCGCTACGGTCTTCTTGATTTGTGGAATGCGGATCGCCCCCGTCGCCGCGCCCGCGCTCTGAAACGCCGTTCCCTCGGATTCGGGTCCCAGCTCGGACTTCGTGACATCCACGAACATGATGATATTCCCATCCGCGTTGGTCCTGGGTGTAACCTGAAGGATGATGCCAACGTCCACCGGCAGGACGGTATTCTGCGCGATGCCGTTGGTGATGGTCGTTCCAGAGATCATCCGCACCTCCGCCCCCACCTGAACGTTGGCCTGCTGGTTGTCGAGCGTCTGGACTTGCGGGCGGCTGAGGACTTGCAGCCGGTTTGAGTGTTGCAACGCTCGAACCAGCACGTTGACGGAATCGCTGCTTGCGGAAAGGACCAGCCCGCCGTAGCCGAGCGTGGCATCGGTCCTGCCCATTCCCAGGTTGGAAAGTCCTTGCGAAGCAGCCGCATTCCGCGTCGCCAGCGAGGCAGCAGTCGTAGCATTTCCGACGGTCGCCTGATTGAACGGGAACCCGACCGTGCCGATGCCACGGTCAAACAGCAGCGAATCCTGGATGCCGAGCTCAATGCCGAACTGTTCCACGTCGCTGAGCTTGACCTCGGCAATCAGCACCTGAATGGCGACCATGTTCCTGCGCTGGTCAAGCTGCTTGATGATCAGCTTGATCTCCTCGGCATAACGCGGCGAGGCGTTCACAATCAAGCTGTTCGTGATCGGCTCCGGGACGACGATGATGGCTTGGTCCCAGATCGTTACCGGGCTGTTCAGGAGGGGAGCCTGTGTATTGAGCGTTTGCCGGTTTGTCAAATACTGGTTGATCGCCGTGGCCACCGTTTCGGCAGTCGTGTTCTTGAGCATGTAAACGCTGGTCAAGCGGCCCCGCAGTTCACTCTGATCCAGCCCCCCCAAAATCGCTTTCACCACCGCCAGATCGCCGGCGTTGCCGGAGGCAATGATGCTGTTGGTGCGGGTATCGACCGAGAACCTTAGAGGCACCAACGTATTTTCACCGGCGCCGGTCGCCGATTGCAGACCCTGCGCTCCTTGCTGCTGGTTCGTCTGCTGGCCGAACAAAGTTTGCAGCATCGTGGCCATCTGAGTTGCGTCGGCATCCTCCAGGAGGAAGATCTTGACCTGGGCCGACACCGCCGGCAGGCCGTCGAGTTGCTCAATCAAAGCCGCCATCAGCTCCATGCTGGACGCCGGGCCGGTCACCATCAGGGAGTTCGATCTCGGGTCCGAGGACAGGCGCACGTCCGACAAAATGCCGGATTCCAGCAATTCCACCACGCCGGTCTTATTGGTGGTCTGGAAGATAAGCTTCGTCGGCTTGGGTGTGGAGACAGCCCGAGTCGGCGTTCCGGCGCCTCCTCCAGCACCTTGCTGTTGTCCCCCGCCCTGCTGTTGCAGAAGGTTCTGGCCGCCGCCGCCGCCCGCAGCTTGCGAAATCTGGGCCTGCGCTTGCTGGGCGTAAATGGCCTCCTGCAAGACCTGGATGATCTCATCCGCCAGCGAGTTTTTCAGGCGAAAAATCCGCACTTCCATTTTCACGGGGCCGGAATCCTGGTCGAGCTCGTCCAGAATATGGGCCGCCTCTTCCATGTCCCGCGGGCTGGCCTGGATGATGATCGAGTTGCTCCGGTAGTCGGCAACGATCAGCGCCCGCGTTCCTAACCCTGTGCGCAATGTGGTCCCATACCCGGGCCGATCCGTAAAGAACATCCGCAGCTTCGTTTCCGCATCAATGGCCGACAGATACTTCAGCTTGAATATCCGCAGCGTCCTATCCGGCGCGACGGGCTGATCGATCTTCTTGATCAGCTCGATCACCGAATCAATCCCCTGCCGGCGGCCAATGAGGAGCAGCGCGTTGGGCTTGACCAGCGGCACCACGGTCACCGTCCCCTGCCGCGCGCCGAGGGCCGGCGTGTAAATCTGATTGATCATGGTGGCCATCGCCTGGTCGTCGACGTGCTCCATCATGTAGATTTCAACCTCGGGCCGGGTCTTTTCGCTCTCCGCCTCGATCTGGGCGATGATCCGCTGCACCCGCTCCACGTCCCGCTTTTTGCCTTTGATGATGAGGACGTCGAGACCTTCGATGTACTGGATGTCGACGGGACCAATCTTCCCTTCCTCGTCCGACAGCTCGCCTGCTTCCGCGGCCCGCGCGATCCCCGGCGGGACGCCCGGCGCGGGCTGTCCCTCCACGGGGGGCGGCTGAGCTTCCGCCGGTTGTGCTCCGCCCGCGGGCTGCTCCTGCTGGAAGATCGTGGATACAAACTGGCCGATGTGCCGCTTGGGGCCGTCGGCATGGGCGAAGGGACGCGTCACGGCGCGGATCAATTCCAGCGCCTTCTTGACCTTATCCGGCTCCGCCCGGTTGAGTGCGACCAGTTCCGACTGGGTGCCCCCGGGTCGCTGCGGCGCGTCGATCGCCCGCAGCACCTGCCGCCAGGAATCCTGGGCACTCTTGGGCATGTCGATGCTCACCAGATCCCGCTCATGATCGATGGTGATCGCCACCAGCCCCTCTTCCCCGAAAGGGACTTTGACCTGCGTCGTCCGCCGGTCTTGGCTCGTGGTGAAGCTCGCCCGCTTGTACCAGATGCGGGCCAAGGCCAGCTCAAAATCGTGGGCCGAGACATTCTTGAGCGGATGCGTCCCCCGGATCCGCTGGGCGGCCGGCGGCATGGTCCGCTGATCCACCGGCTTGGGGGCGGGAAGCGCCTTTTCCTCGGGAGCTTCCGGGACGAGGAATGCCGCAATCTCATTGAGCACCTGAACCGGGGCGTTGACGAAAATCTGGTTTACCCGTTTGTTGGGCGTGATGCGGACGTCTTTGCGGCCGATGTACTTTTTCTGCAATTCCAGCGCGACTTCCTGCAAGCGGTCCGGAGGAATCGGATAGGCCTGCATCTCGCTGGGCTCGGCTTCGGGCGCGTTCTCGGGTTCCGGCTCCGCCTGGGCGACCTCCAGTTGCTCCTGAAAGCGGAACTGCCGCGCAGTGTTTTTGACTGCGGGCTGCGCACTGGGCCTGGCCGGCTGTGGCTGGCGCTGCTGGGCGCTGAGTGTTCCCTCGGCGAAAATCCCCGCGGCAGCGGCCAGAGCTAGTCCGGCGAAGAGCCGCGTCTTGCCCGTTGTGAGCCTAAGAGAGAGTGACGTTGTCATCCGCGAATTCCCCCGTGCAGTGAATGCATTTCGGGCGCGCAGTCGCGCCGGAAAAAACTGCTTACGTGGAATAATCGGCAAATCTTGCCACCCACCTGAATACAAACGGCAGATTTCCGTAGTGTCAAAAAAAAGCGAAAACCGTTGACAGGTAAGGGGATAGAGCGGGAAGAAAGCCGGAGGAAAGCGGAAGTCGGAAAGCGGAAAGCCGAGGTCCACGCCGCTTTCCGCTTTCCGACTTCCGCTTTCTTCCCCTACTGCTCCACCGAAACCGCTTCTTCCAAATTGCCCCCCTTCGACAGCTTGTGCTCCTTGCCATCGCTCTCGAAAGTGAAATCCCCTTCGCCAATCGAGATTATCGTCCCTTTCACGGAGCCGATTTCAAACGTGTCCCCGACCGCGAGCTTGAGCGTTTGCCCCTTGGGCCGGATGCTTAGCCAGATTTGCCCCGTGCCGCTGACGTCGATGACCGCGCTGAGGAAGGTGAACTTGGCGTCGTCAAAAGCCAGCTTGCGCGGTGGCTCGGGCGGCGGCACGGGAGGGTCTTCCACCGTGACCACCAGCAGCTCATCCTTCGTGGATTTCGCCGGCCAACCGTCGTCGGTGGCCCGCACGAGAAATTCGTATTTGCCGTTGGTCCGCGGCGTCCAGGTAAGCTTGCCGCTGCTGGAGTCCAGCCGGGCATCGTTCGCGCCGGATTTGACAATTTTGTACGAAAGCTTGTCGAGTTTATCCGGATCGCTGCCACGGGCGGCAATGTCCACGCCGCGGCCGCGGACCGCCTTCTGGTTCCCCAGGCCGGAGATTTGCGGTGCTCGATTGGGCGGCCCGAACAGGTTGCGTTCGCTAATGATGCGGATGTAGTCTTCCAGCTTGGGGAGCGCCAAACGATCCGCCGGCCGCTCTTGAAGCGTGGTGGTGGCAGGAGCCCGTTCCAGGGAGAGGGTCTCAAAATCCACGTTCAGCTCCAGGTCTTTCGAGTCTTTGATCGGCTTGATGTGGAGTTTGGTAATCCGATGCATGTAGTCCGCGCTGTAAAAACCGTGCAGCAGTTGGACGACCTGCGGCAGCGTCCCCTTGCCCTGGGCGCTGAAGACTTGGGAGGTAAACAGCTTCCGCTCTTCCTTCCCCTTCCCCATCGTCACTTGCGGGTGGCTCATCCCGGCCTTCCCGAAAAGGTCGAAGAGCCAGGTTTGATAGAGGGAACGGGCTTCGGTCGGACTGGGCGGCAGCGAGCGCTCTTGATAGTTCCGCATTCGGAACTGGGCCGCGGTGGTCTGCCGTTCCACCTTGCGCTGATCGGCGAGTTCCTTCTCCAGATTCGTTATTGCCGTCTGGCGGAAGGCGTACATGTCGCTGATTCGCGTCCAGCCCCAAAACGCGATGAGCAGGACCAGCGCGGAGCCGACGGAAACCGCCAGGATACGTTCGCGCGAGTTCATGAGCCCCCCCCTTTCGCCGCGGCTTTGGCCGGTGCTGCTTTCATCGGAGCTGCCTTCGCCGGAGCTGCCTTGGCGGGAGTTCTGCTCGCCGCGGGTGACTTCGCGCCTGCCGCCTGCTTGGCGGAGCGGGCGGGAGCGAGCGGGTCATGGGGCGCGATCACAATGTCCTCCAGGATCCGGTAGTTCAGGCCGACCGCCTTTTCATCCCGCTTCCCCCCCGATCCGGACACAATGTGACGGTCATCCCGCAGCGCGCGCTCAAAATCCGGCACCACGTCCGGCCCGTCGGTGACGGCATCCAGTAACAGGCCTCCGCCGGCCTTCGGACGGCTGCCGGCCAGGAATCGTTCGACGCGGGCCTTTTCGGGGGGTGGGGCCTTTTCGGAGATCACCCGCAGCTCGTCCAGCCAGACGATGTCCGCGGCGACGAACGGATCGACCTTGGCCGCCTGTTCGCGAATCGTCTTGCCCTTCTTGTTCTTCTCCAGAATCGCCGTCTTCTCTTTTTGCAGGGTCGTGATCCGGGCATCGAGCTGCCGCAGGTCAAACACGAGATAGCCGGCACAGAGCAATAGGATGGCCGCGGCGGCTGCGCCCAGGCCGATGTAGAAGCGGCGGCGGTCCTCCGGAGCCGGACGCCTGCGGGGATGCAGGAAGTCGATCCCCGGCGCGGCTCCCGCGGCTTCATCCAGCAGCATGCCCAGCACGGGGGCGAAGGTGCCGGGATTTCGCGGCGGGCGGGCTTGCAGTTCCCGCGACTGCTCCACCTCGGAAATGGGATCCAGGAGCTCCACGCCGCCATCCAGCGAAAGCTCTTGTTGGAGCAGTGCGCGAAGGGATTCGTGATGGGCGCTGTCGCCGAAAATGACGACCTGCTCCACCCTCCGGCCACCCAGTTGATTCTGTGCGGCAACCACCGTGCGGCGAACTTCGGCCACGAGCGCGCGGGCCAGAACATCCGGGCCTGCCCCCGATGGCAATCGCACCGTGCGGGGAAACACCAGCCTTTCGCCGGCCAGTACGCTCAGGTCGGCTTCTTCACCGAGAAAGTCAATCGTCAGGCGGCACTTCCCATCAGCCGCCAGCTTCTTAACCAGAGCCGCCGCGGCAAAAGGCCGCAGCACAAGGCGGGAAAAAGTCAGCCCGGCAGCGGCGCAGGTCTCTTGCGTTTGCTTCACCAACTCCGGCGAAATCGCGGCCGCCAGCACGTTGGTGCCGCCATCCTTGTTGGCGTCCAGTTGTACGAAATCCAGCGGCCAGTCGTCCCCCAGCGTGCTGAACTGCCGCACCGCCTGCAGCCGCACCGCATCCGGCAGTTCTTCCGGTGGCATCGGCGGGAGAGTCAGAAACCGCAGCTCGATGCTGGTGCGGCCAACGGCGACGAGGGCATCCCCGCGGGACAGCCCTCGATCCGTCAAGGCTTTGGCAATCCGCTCGCCAATTTCCTTGGCACCCGGTTCCGGCTCTCCAGCCGCCCCTTGCGGCAATTCGACGGTGAAAGCCTGTTCGAGAATCAGCCCCCCCCCGGCGCGCGGACGCCCCGTGGCCACACGGGCCTCGGCGGCATCCCACTCAATAGCGAACAAACGGGGCATGGAACAATTCAATTCTTAGCAACGGATTGAACACGGATTAAACACGGATTCAAAACAAATATTTGACCTATCCGTGTTCTATCCGTGGCTACACTTCCTGGCCGATCATGGAATCAAGGCGACGTTTCCGAGAACTCCACCCCCAGGGTTTCCAGGGCGAAGCCCCGGCCCAGGTGGCTGGTATCTCTCCAGAATAATACGCGGGTGGCCGGGGTTGAAGCGTCAAATATCACTTCCGCTCGAGAAGCTGCCTGTCCCCCCTGGAAATATCCCACCACTTGGGCCCGGTAAACGTCGCCGCCGCCGCAGACATACGGCATCAAGAGCCGCATTTCCTCCAGGGTCACGATGCCCTCCGCCATAATCCAGGTTTCGTGCTTCTTGTTGAGCTCCTCCTCTTCCGGCTCCAGCTCGCGGCGGCTGAGGATTTCGCTGACCATGTCGGGCGTCATTCCGGGAATGCCCTTGAGGATCGTGGCGGAAGCCTGGTTGATGTTGATCCTTCCTGGAATGGTCGTGGCCTCGTTGATCGTCACCTTGTCCATCAGTCCCGGCAAGTACAAATGCATCGCCCCAATCTCGTTGGGAAACGGCGAGTCGATCACCGTGGCCTGACGGTCGCCGACGAAAGTTACCTGCACTTTCGCGCCGATCAGATCCAGCAGTTGAGCAACCTTGGTGTTTCCCTTTTTTGTCAGATCGAGCTCGCCCGTGACTCCAGTCTGCGCCTGGTTGGTGCCGGTGTACGGGCCGTTCTGGCGATAGGCAATAATGAACGTCACCCACTCCGGCGGCAGTTGGGCATCGGTCAATTGCGTATTGAGCTGTGTTAGATCGTCGCCGTTGAGGAACACCCTGGCCTCACCCAGGGCATTCCTGTTGGTTTCCAAACTGAACAGCGTCAAATAAGTGGACCAGCCTCTTTCGCCCTCGCCGGCCGAAGTGGACTGCCCCGCGGCTCCTTCGCCGGTCGCCTCATGCGGGTCGATCATTCCGTTGCGGTTGGTGTCCATGCCGAACAACAGTTGCGGCGTGACCCCGCGGACCAGCAGCAACTCTTCGACCGTTTCCATCGGTCCGTTTTTGGGAGCGTAAGGAGGCGAGAGGCCCGAGTAATGGGCGACCTCGGCCCCGAGCTCGCGGGCCTCATCATCCTCGTCCAGCCAGTCCAGGATCGCGTCCGCGATTTCCTCCGTCATTTCCGGCAGGGCCATGAGCAGATTTTTGCCCGTGCCGGGAAGGGTCTCCAAAGTCATCAGCGTACTGAGGTTCAGACGCGTGGACTCGTTTTCAAAACCGTAGCGGACTCCGCCGAGGTTTCCTTCATCGTCCAGGTTGGGCGAAAGGATCGTAAAGCTGCCGCGCAGCTCGGGGTTTTCGTCCTCGAGGACCGTCCGCGCGCGGAACATGTCGGGGTTCTCGAAGATTCCTCCGGCGTCGGTGCGGGTCGCTTTGTCCTGGGCCAGGAAGGCCTTGGCGAAATCGACGCCGGAATCCACCAACAGCCGCGTCTGCAACTGCGTTCCGCTGAGCTGTGCAGCCTCGTGATGCGTGAGCATCAGGTCCGAGAACGAATAAGCGCCGAGCGAGAGCAGCGCGACGACGATCAGCACGATGATCAGAACCATTCCGCGGCGGCGAGTCATTTGGAAGCTCCTGTCGGGCTGCCGCCGCTGGTGCCCGAGGTTGCCCCGCCGCTGGAACCGGTGGTGCCGCTCGCGGCGGACTCGCCGGAGGCGGTGGCGGCCGCGTCCCCTTCCGTCGCCGGCTCTTCCGCGGGAGGCGGCAGGCTGGCGGTGGGAAGGTTGACTACGATCCGGTAGGAGGTGTCGGTGCTCGCGGCCTCGGGAGCGGCAAAGTTCTGCACCGGCGGGTCGCTGGGGACGACGGCATTGGGGTTGGCCAGGGTCATCACCACTTCAATGGCCAGCGGCAGGCCCCCCATCTCGTCCGAGTTCCAATCGGTCGCCCACTCCGTGCCATTCCAATACCGAAATGCGATGCTCGTCACCTCTTCCGCCAGCAGGCGGGCGTTGTCCGAACCGATGGAAGTTCCGCTGCTGACATCCTCAAAGGCGTTCACGGCCCGGTCCATCTCCAGGCGCACCAGGCCGCGGCCTTGGCCGGTCGTGCTGGGCTCCATCGAGCCGGCTGGAGCCTGGCCTCCCAGGGCCTGGCCGCCCCCCGCGGAGGAGTCACTGCGCACGTAGTAGGTGACCGTTTTGATATCGCTGGGAATCTGCACCATGCTGGTTGGCGAGCCACCGGCATATTCATCGACGCGCGGCAGGCGGCTGACATCGAACTGCAACTGGAATTCGCTGCCATACAGGCCGACCACGGCGGGTGGGGTGCCCTCGGTCGTGTCGGTCGCGGCGGTTTCGCCTTCGGCTGGTTGGCCGGAAGCGGCTCCGCCGATGGACGAAGCGCCGCCGGCGGAAGGCGCACCTGATTTTGAAGTTTCGGAGGCAGGAGCGCTGCCGGTCGCTCCCGCTCCTCCCGCGGAACTTCCACCGGCCGCCGCGCCCGCGGAGCCGCCGCCGGTTACTCCGCCCAGCGCGCTGGCGAGACTGGCCGTGCTCGCCGTCATGGATTCCAGCCCGCTCAGGTCCACCGGTGTGAATTGCACCGCGCTGCGGATGTCGTCCTCGATCCGCCGCAACAGCGCGCGGGCCAGATGCGCCTGCTCCACGTTGGTCCGTTTCACGTCAAACGACCGCCAGTAGAGCCGCAACGCCATCCCGACCGCCGACAACAGGATAACGGACAGGCCGAGAGAGAGGATCAGCTCGAGCAGGGTGAGGCCGCGGCGGCGTGGTTGCGCGTGACGATTTGAGATTTGAGATTTGAGATTTGAGACTTGAAACCCAAGGTCCAAACTCCCACGGGTGAATTCTAAATCCTCAAATCGAAGATTTGAAATCGTAGATCTCAAATCTGAAATCTCAAATCTCAAATTGGAATCCTTAGCTACCACTGGTGCCTCCTGTCGTCGTGCCGCTGGTCCCGCCGGAGCTGCCGCCCGTGGGGCTGGCGCTGCTGCCGCCGGTTGCACTTCCGCTCGTGGTCGTGCCGGTGCTGGACGAGCCTTCGGTCGCTGCCGCTTCTGCTGCGGCCTTGGCCTCTGCCGCCACAGCCGGATCCGTCATCCAGCGGACGAGAGTGAACTCGGCCGGCTTGTTGTATTGGGCCGGGTCTTGCCGCACGGTGACCGATACCCAGAGCATTCCCTCCTGCTCAGTGAGCGGCTCGGATTCAATCGAATAAAGCCAGTCCTCGGCGGACTCCACCGGCGTGTCGCTGACGGGATCGGGCGCGATGATTCCCGCTCCCACTTCCGCCATCACGTTGTTGCACAGCCTCTGGGCGTCGGTCAGATCCCGCGCCGCCGCCGCGCTGACGGAGCCGATCCGGATCAATTCGCCGATGGCCACCAGAGCCAGGCCGAAGATGGCAATGGCCAGCATGACCTCCAGGAGGGTCAGACCGCGGCGGATTGGGGTGGAATTGGGCATCGTGTTATTGCGGGGTGGTTCGGATTCCACGCCCACGCAAAGCCGTGGGCGTGCCACCCCATATATTCTAATCGGAAGCTCCCTGGGCCTCTTCCGGAGTGGTCGAGTCTCCCACGACGGCCAGGCCGGTCAGCCCCCGCAATTCGACACGGATGGCCGACTCATGCTCGTCGGCGACAACGAGCCAGGCATCAGAACTAACCCCGTCCGGGTAGAAAAGAATCGGTCTTGACCATTCTCCCCCCCCTCCCCCCATCCCCATCGCCTCTTCGACTGCCTTGGCCCGCTCCTCCTCGGCCGTCATCCCTTCCAGGAACTTGATCCCCTCTGGCAACTGGGTGCCGCTTTCAGCGCCTTTGTCGTCGCTTGCGGGGGGGGGCGGAGCGAAGGTGTTGACGCCGGCCGCCGCATTCAGCGCGTCATCGGCGGCCTGGTAGGGCTCAATCTGGAACTTACGCCCGCCAGGCTGGAAGCGAAATACGTAAATTCGCCCGCTTTTCATGGCCTTGATATGGGCCCTGTTCCACTCGGTCCGCACCTGCTCCGCCGCGCTGCGGAGAGTGGCGCTGCGAAGGGATCCATAGAAGGCGGGCATGGCAACCGCGGCGATCACCACGAGCACGGCCAGAACGAGAATCATCTCCATCAGCGTGACGGCACGCGGCGAACGAGAACGAGATGGGCTGCCCCAGATTTGCATTGCGTTCTCGAGCTTAGCCGCCGCGTCCACGCGGTGCCTGGATTCGCGGCCAAACTACGCCGCGTGGACGCGGCGGCTAAGCGGATGTTACTTCACCGGCCGGATGTCGTCGGGCGTGCCGTTCGTGCCGTCCGGGCCGAGCGACGTGATTTGAAACGAGGGCTCTCCATACTGGTCCTGCACCTCTTCATAGATATAGGCATTACCCCACGGATCCGCGGCAACGTCCGACTTGAGGTACGGGCCTTGCCATTTGCCGGCCGGAGCATCCGGCGGCTGGATGCGAAGCGCCTCGAGCCCTTGTTCGCCGGAAGGGTATTTTCCCACTCCGAGTCGGTAGAGCTCAACGGCATCGTCGAGCATCTTGATTTGGGTTCGGGCGGCATTCATGTAGGCGTTTTTCTGGACCTGGACGTAGCCGACCGTCACGAGCGACCCCAGGACCACCAGGATCGCCAGCACCAGCAGGATTTCCATCAGGGTAAAGCCGCGACGGCGGCGACGATGAGTTCTCTTTTGCATGGTTGACTCCCTGATCGAAACAGTGATTTGAATGGTCGCGGGTTATTCTAATTCAACAGGATATTGGGGGAATTGTTCTGCGGAAAACCAGGGGTTTACGACTTCCTTGTTCCCAAGCTCTGCTTGGGAACGCGCTTCTGGAAGCTCTGCTTCCCGTCTCATGTAACTCGAAGCGGAGCTTCGGGACTGGTGTTCCCAAGCAGAGCTTGGGAACAAGTTGTCGTGTGTTGTCTGGTGTATCTTTCTATCCCAGCGTCTGGCTCATCTTGATGACCGGCACCAGCAGGGCGATGACGACGACCAGGATGACCCCCGCCAGGATGACAAGCATCAGCGGTTCCAGCAGGCGGACCATCAGGTCGAGCTGCCGCGTGGTGCGTTTTTCCAGCCCATCGGCGAGCTCGACCAGGACTTTGTCCAGTGTATTGGATTCCTCGGCGACGGAAATCATTTCCACGACCATTTTCGGAAAATGCCCGCTGGCTGCCAAGGGCCGCGCCAGCGATTGTCCCGAGGAAATGTTCTCGGAGGCCTCGGCAATCGCCTCCGACAGGACCTTGTTGCCAGCCGCCTCGCGGCTGATTTCCAGGGCCTTGAGGATGGGGACGCCGTTGTGGAGCAGCGTGCCGAGAACGCGGCAGAAGCGGGCCACGGCAAAGCTCAAGAAGATGGGCCCTGCCAGCGGCAGCTTGATCTTTACCCAGTCAAACCTTCGCCGTCCTGCGGGCGTCTGGACCTGGAAGTAAAGCCACGTTCCCAACGCCGCCAGGCCGGCCACGATGAACAGGCCGTAACGCTGCCCTATGTCGCTGACCGCCAGCAGCCAATCGGTAACCCAGGGAAGCTCGCCCCGATCCCGCAGGCGCTCGAACATGATGGCGAATTTGGGAACGAAGAACACAATCAGGACTGTGACGACTGTGGTGCCAACGACCCCCAGGATCATCGGGTAAGCCATTGCACTTAGCGTCCGACCCTTCAGATCCTCGGCAGTCTCGGTGAAAATCGCCACGCGCTCCAGCGCATCTTCGAGAAAGCCCCCTTCCGCACCCGCGCGGACCATGTTCACGGCCATCTCACTAAAGGTCCGCGGAAAGCGAGCCATCGCCTCTCCGAGCGCGGTGCCGTCTTCCACGCGGCGGCCCACGTCTTCCAAAATGACTTTCAGGTTCTTGTTGGACGTCTGCTCGCGGAGCACCGTCAGCGAACGTAAGAGCGGCACGCCGCTACGCAGGAGCGACGCCAACTGCGAAAAAACCAGCGCCATCGTCTGGCCTTTGACGCGCAGCGATGCGCCGGGAGCAATGGCGGTTTTGCCGGCTTTGATTTCGACGGGGAAGAGGGAACGTCCTTCCAGCACCGAGAGGACTTCCCGGTCGGACGTGGCGGAAATGAGGCCGGTGATTTTTTGGCCGGTCAGGTCGCGGGCGGTGAAGGCGAAATCAGGCATGGGGCGAAATACAAAGGCAACTCTTTTATTGGGCAGGCTGGAAGCCCACCCCACCTAGGGCGGCGGCTACTTCTTCTTGAGCAGTAGATTATGGTCCGCCTTGGCGGAGCGGACCACCTCGGCCACGCTGGTCGTCCCCCGCAGGACTTTGCGCCACCCGTCTTGACGCAACGAGAGCATCCCCTGCTCCACCGCGCACTGCATCATCTTCCAACTGCTGACGCGGTCGTGGGCGAGCTGGCGAATTTCATTCGTCGTCACCATCAACTCGTAGATGCCCAGTCGCCCCCGATAGCCCGTGTTGCGGCAATCGCGGCAGCCGGCGGCCTTGTAGATGGGACGCCCGTCGAGCTGATCCCAGGGGAAATCGCCGGGGACGTTGTCGGTTTGCGGCGTAAACGCCTGCTTGCAGTGCTCGCACAGGCGGCGGACAAGCCGCTGCGACATCACCCCTTCCACCGTGCTGGCGACGAGAAAGGGCTCGACCCCCATATCGACCAACCGCGTGTAGGCGCTGGAGGCGTCGTTAGTGTGCAAGGTGCTGAAGACGAGGTGACCGGTGAGGGAGGCCTGAATGGCATTCTCGGCCGTTTCCAGATCGCGGATTTCGCCAACCAGGACGATGTCCGGATCGTGGCGCAGAATGCTGCGGAGGGAATGGCCAAAGGTGAGGCCGATCTTGGCATGCACCTGGATTTGATTAATCCCTTCGAGCTGATACTCGACAGGATCTTCCGTCGTGATGATCTTGACGTCCGGCTTGTTAATCTCGATCAGGGAGGCGTACAGAGTGGTCGTTTTGCCGGAGCCGGTCGGCCCGGTCACCAGGAGAATGCCGTGGGGCATGTCGATGAGCTGGCGGTAGGTGTTGTAAATGTCCTCTTCCATCCCGATCTTGCGGAGATCGAAGATCATCGCCCCTTTATCGAGGATACGCAGGACGAGCCCTTCGCCGTGGATCATGGGGATGATGGAAACGCGGACATCGACTTCGCGGCCGGCAACGCGGAGCTTCATCCGGCCGTCTTGCGGCAAGCGCTTCTCCGCGATGTTCAGCCGCGACATGATTTTCATGCGGCTGATGATGGCGGCCTGGAAACGGTTGATCTCCGCGGGGACGGGCTGGGGTTGCAACATGCCGTCGATGCGGTAGCGGATGGCGATGCCGGAGAGCTGGGACTCCACATGCACGTCGCTGGCCCGCGACTCAATGGCTTCCAGCAGGATTTCGTTCACCAGGCGAACAACGGACGCTTCCTGCGCCATTTCGGAAAGTTCCGAACCATCGGTTTCGATATCGCTGAGAAGCTCGACCCCTTTCTCCTCTTCACCCGCGGCGGCGACGAGGCCATCGACCGTTTCGCTGCCGACGCCGAGGTGCCGCTTGATGAGCTTGGCGATGTCGGCCCGGCCCGCGAGAACGGGCAGCACCGACAGGCCGGTGGCCGCGCTGACTTCGTCCAGCGGGTAGAGATCGAAGGGGTCGCTGGTGGCGACGACAAGCTGACCGTTGTTCCGCGCGATGGGAAACAGCGTCTGCCGGTGAATCAGCTTCTGCGGAAAGATTTTGAGGAGCGAAAGATCGACGGTAGCTTCCGCCAGGTCGATGTATTCCAAGCCGACCGCGGTGCCGACCGCTTTGAGCGCTTGTTCTTCGGAAACGAAGCCCAGATTTACGGCCGATTCGATGAGGCGGAGCCCGTCGCAATGGCCGTTGGCCTGGCTGCGGGAGCGCTCGAGCTGCTGGCGGCTGAGCAGTCCGCTCTGAATTAGGATTTCGCCGGCTTCCATTCGTGCTTACCGCGCAAGGCTGAAGGAGGTGGGTAGGGGGTAAGGTGGGGATCCAGTCGGGCCGGAGGAGAAAAGGCGGGGCCTCCTCCAGTCTTTACTGTAGTCAGTAATACCCGAATGGTGTGAATGAAGTTTCGGGAGAGGTGTTAAACCCCGATGCCTCAAGCACTTGCACCTCCCCAAGTGCAGAAACCCGTGCGGAAAAACCAGTTCAGAATCGAATCCGAACCCCTCAAAACCGGCCGCACTCCGCGGAACATTCTCCCGCGGAGCGGGCCGCTGGTTTCATTCTAACAAATGCTTCGGATTAGTCACCTTCGGCCGGACGGCTGAGGGGGCGTCCGCCACCGGGACGGCCGCCGGCTCCGCCAAGTCCACCGCCAGCAGGTCCGCCAGGTCCGCCGAATTGGCGAGGGGCAAACGTGATGGTTTCGCCGGTTAGCTTCTTGAGCTTGGCCTGCTGCTCCGAAGTGAGGACATTCAGGATCTTCTGCCGGGCTTTGTCACGAAGCTTGGTCATCTCTTCCTGCATTTCGGCAGAGGCGTCGTCCGAGGCCTTTTTCAACGCTTCTTTCTGGGCGTCGGTGATGCCGAGATCCTTGGCGATGTCGCCGTTGGTCAGAGCTTCGAACGTGCCACCCCGATTGAGTTGCGACTGGTAGCTGATTTGCTTGAGCCGCTCAATCTGCTTGGGAAGGAGGATTTCCTTCTGGGCAGCGTCCGACATATCGGTCATTTTCTTCTGGATTTCCTGGAACTTCGCGGTCCGCTCTTCCTGGGAGAGGTCGCGCAGGCCCTGGAACACCTGGCCCATTTCGTCCCGCATTTTGGTTTGGAATTCTTCCATCTTCTTGACCTGGTCGTCGGTGATGCCGAGGTCCTTCTTGACGTTCTCATCCCCGAGGAGCATCAGCCCGCCGCCGCCGCCGAAGCCCCCTCCACCACCACCAAAACCGCCGCGGCCACCACCGCCGCCGAAGCCGCCACGGCCGCCCGGCTGAGCAAACGCCACGCTGACGGAGCAGACCATCAGGCCGACCGCCAGACTGAAACGAAACCAGCTTTTCATAAACCACTCCTTCATCACGGAAAATTGTTGTGCGCCGCCGCCCAGCTTTCTCGCGGGTACCACCGGCCCAAGCGCTTTGAGTATGGTCGCCGGCTTGCTTCGGAATGCCCGTTCTTGAAAAGACAGTTCAGAACGAACAGACCGGGCGACCCCCCAGTCCGGAGTTAAACCATTTTGGGCAAAAAAAGTTCCGGGTAAACCATACCCGCGAATTATTTTTCTAAAGTCTTACCGCGAAACCAGTTGCGGGCGCGAAATCCGCAATCATCGGGGCCGATCGAAGCCACTCGTAGATTCCAGCGACGGTTAATGTTAGAGATTCTTCCCTTGCGATGCGTTTGCAGTACGGGCCGATATTTTCCGCCGGAGGATGACCAGACGTTCGTTCCGCAAGAAATGCGGAGCAGATTCGACGATAAGTACCTCTCCGTCGAACTCGCGGCGGATGGCGGGAACCAGTTGTTCTTTGGTCACGAGGGCAGCGCCGGGGTGCTCTTCCAGCAGCCGAGCCGCCGCGGCGGGTGTACCGGACAGTTCCGGTATCGCCTGATGGGAATAGTAGACCCAACTGGGCTCGAGAACCCGGTAGGAGGCGAGAGGACTCTTGTTCGTGGAAGTTTTCGCCCACTGCACGACCATCTGCTGGTCGTGGCGCTGGAGGTCCGCGCGCGAGGCTCCGAGCGCGAGAATGCCGACGACGACCAGTCCACCGACCGTAGCCACCAGCGGGGCCGGCCACGATTTTCGGTTCCAGTACCAACCCAGCGACGCGATGACGGCTGCACTCAGTGGGATGATGCCAAGAATGCCGAGCCAGCCTTCGCCCGGCAGAAACTTTTCAGCGGCAATGGGGACGCCAATGAGAACGCCTATACCCACCACGGCCAATGTCGCCATAGAAGCGGGTAGCCAATAGCGGTGAACATGCAATGTTCCCTGCTGAAGGTGATGGACGAAGCAACCGGCCAAGATCGCAATCGCGGGATAGCAAGGCGTGACATAGCTCGGGAGCTTGGTCCGGGCGATGGAGAAGATGCCGACCCAGACGCAGATCCAGCAAGTCACAAACAGATAGCCATCGGAGTTCTTGTCGCGAAACCGCAAGCGGTGGAAAGTTTCGATGACAAGCGGTACAGCGAAGATGGACCAGGGGAAGAAGCCCACGAGCATCGCCACCGGATAGTACCACGGTCCGCCGCGATGTCCTTCCATGGAGCCCGTCGCGCGATCGAGATTATGCGTGAGGAAGAATTCGCGAAGGAATGCCCCGTCGGTTTTTATGCCCACGGCGATGTACCACGGAGCGGCGACGAGCAGCACCATGCCGATGGCCAGGAGCGGCCGCATGGCCAGACAAGTTCGCAGGAAGTGTGATGGCGCAAAGGGGCGTAACATGTTGACCAGAACGCGGGCGCGATGAGTGGACGGCTCGCTCGCTGGCAGCCGCTGGATGAGCAGGAACATGCCGATGACGGCGGTCGGCAGAACGAGGCCGACCGGACCCTTCGCAAGCACGGCCAGACCCATCGCGCCGTACAACAGCGCCGCCTGCCACAGCGGCTGGGGAAGGTAGGAGCCGTCTTTGCTGGGAAAGGCAAACAGCACATAGACGAGCATCGTCAGCGTGACGCAGAAAATGAGCAGCGAATCGGGCGTCGCCGCCCGCCCGGCAACGCCGAACATCAGGCTCGTCGACAGAATGATGCCGCTCCACAAGCCAACCGTCGGATGGAACAGCCGCCGGCCGATGCCGTAAGTTGCGAGCGCCGAACCCATCGCGCACAGCGCCGACGGCAGACGCGCTGTGAACTCGTTCACACCTCCCAGCGCATAGGCCGCCATCATGCACCAGTAGAGCAGCACCGGCTTATGCGCCCGCAGCTCGCCATTGAAGGTCGGCACAATCCACTCGTTGCCTTCCCACATGTCTCGTGCGCAACCGGCATTCCGCGGCTCATCACGATCCCAAAGTCGCGGCGCGCCCAAGCCGGTGAGCATGACCGCGCTGCTTACGAGCAGGATGGTGATAACGTGTTTGATCGTGAAATTGGACGTCATGATCTTCCTTGACCCTTGTCTCTCCTTCTCTCCTTCTCTCCTTCTCTAACTCACGCCGCCGCTTTCACTCCTGCCGCCAGCTCCGCCGCTGCCTCCTTCTTCCGCCGCGGCTCATCCCGCCACTTGCGGTGAACCCACCAATATTGATGAATGTCCTTGCGGATTTCCCGCTCCAGCGCCTGGTTATACCACTGGGTCAAAGGCTTCACCCCAGCCAGCTCGGGCGTGGGGACGTTGGGGTCCATCAAGCCGGCCAAGCCTAGCTCAAAGCGCATTGGGCCGCTGGTTCGCTTGCAATAGACCGCAATCATGGGAGCCTTGCTCACGAGGGTGAACAGGGCCAGGGCTTTGTGACACGACGATGGCCGTCCCATGAAATCGACCCAGACGCCCCTGACCCCGGCGTGCTGGTCTCCCAAAAGCACCAGCATTCCGCCGGTGGCCAGCACGATGCCCGCCTGCGGAGCGCTGCCATGCTTGGGTAAGATGTACTGCCCCTTGGCTTCGCGGAAGCGATTGACGTAGGCGTCGATAAACGGGTTTTCGATCCTGCGAGCGACGGTATGGGCCCGGAACCCGAGGACTCCGGTGAGGTAGCCCGCAATCTCGAAGTTGCCGAAGTGGGCCGTGACGATGATCTTCGGGCGGGTCAGAAGCATGCCGGTGACGATGGCGCGGCGGCTCTTCACCTCGACGAATTTCCGCCAATTGGTGTCATGGATTTTCCGCGGGGCGTGAATGACCTCGATCACCATCAACAGCAAGTGCCGCCACATGCGGCGGGCTATCTTGTGCCGCTCCTCGGCGGTGGATTCCGGCAGGGCAATCTTGAGGTTGTCCTCGATGGTTTTAGCCCGGAATTTGACCACGTCGCAGAGCACATACGCGAGCAGGCGGACAACCCCGGCGCAGGTTTCCATACTGACGGCCTGAATGATGGAAACCAGGACCCGCAGCAGCAGATAGACGAGGAAGTGGCCAATGTGTTTCATGATGGTTGATCGGCGGTCTCAAGACTCAAATGCAATCGAGGCTCCGCAAATCGGGCCGGGAAAAATGATCTAGGAGAAAACATCGCTGGAACTTTCCAAGGGGTGAAGTCTGGCAAACTTTTCCCTTGGGAGTGGAGTTTCAGCGATGGCAAATCATCTTACGTTGGAAGAGCGGGATCGCATAGCCGAACTTCGGCCTGGCGGGTCAGAGCAGAAGGAGATTGCCGTGGCCCTCGGGCGTTCCCGAGGGACGATCAGCCGCGAAGTTGCGACGCAACGCCGCGGAGGACAGCTACTATGTCGCCCAAGCTCAGCGGCAAGCGGAGCGGCGGCGGGAGCGTCCCCTGGCCCGCAAGATGGATGATCCCCAACTCAACGAAACCGTTCGTACTTGCCTGACCCAGGAGTGGTCTCCGGAGCAAATCGCGGGTCGGCTCGAGCAGGAACATCCCGATTCTCCGCAGCGCCGCGTCTCGGCCCAAACAATCTACACCTGGATCGAACGGGACCAGCATCGCCCGCATTGGCGGTCCTTTCTGCGGCGTCGCGGCAAACGGGCCTGCCGCCGGAAAAAGCCCGAAACCGGCCTCGGCACCCGCATTCACAACCGGCCCGAAGTCATCGAGCAGCGACTCCGGCTCGGCGACTTCGAAGGCGACACCGTGCTCGGTCTGCCAGGCACCGGCGGCCTGGCGACCTTGGTCGACCGCAAATCGCGGTACACGATCGTCGTCAAGATCCAATCCAAGGACGCCAACCATGTGCATCAAAAACTCAAAGAGCGTCTCCGCGAGTTGGACGAGGAACATCGCCGCTCAAGCACCTTCGACAACGGCACCGAATTCGCGCGTTGCCACCGGCTGGAAAAGCACCTCGGCCTGAAGCTAACCTTTGCTGATCCGGGCTGTCCGTATCAGCGCGGCCCGAACGAAAACACCAATGGCTTAATCCGCCAGTATTTTCCCAAAGGAACAGACTTTCGAGACATCACCCATGAGGAGGTGCGCCGTGTGGAAAATCGGTTAAACAACCGCCCCCGCCTATGCCTCGCCTTCCGAACTCCCGCAGAGGTCTTCTTCGAGAAACACCCGCCGGCCGGTTGCGATTGAGATTAGGGACCGCCGCCGAGGTTCACGATCTCGATCGCAAGAACTGAACGTGACCCGTTCCTCTGCAAGGAATTGCCTGGACTTTGATATCCGCGCTGCCGGCATTACGCTATTAGAAGTTACCCTTGGCAAGTCGAAGGTGACAACATGCCTGTTTTCAGTCGACGAGATTTCCTGAGTTCTTCGCTGGGTGGGCTGGCGGCGATGTCGCTGGGGGGCGAGCCGATGCTCGCCGAAGATTCGCCGCCCGGAATCAAAGGCCCCGAGTCCCTCTTTCTCACCTGGCAGACCGACCCCACCACCACGATGACCGTCCAGTGGGTGGGGCCGGAGGGGGCCGCCGATACCTCCATTCAATTCGCGCCAGTAACTGCCGGCGAGTGGCGGCGTGAAAAGACGATTCTCAGGCCGTTCCCGGACACTGACTTGAAAGTGCATCGCTGCGAGCTAACGGGGCTGACGCCGGGGACGGAATACAAGTTCCAAATTGGCACGTCTAATCCCCTGTTTCGTTTTCGTACGATGCCGGCGCAGGCGACCGATGTGATTCAGTTCGTTTCCGGCGGCGATTGCGGCGTGAACGCGCACGCGGTCGGCACCAACATCATCGCCGCTAAACAAGAGCCGCGGTTTGCCCTGATCGGGGGCGACCTGGCGTATGACAACGGCAAGTCCCCGCAGACCTTTCTGGGGTTCCTGAAAAACTACAGCCAGCACATGGTGGACCGGCAGGGGCGGTTGATTCCCATGATTACCTGCATCGGAAATCATGAGGTGAATGGCGGTTACAAGGCAACAAGAGAGAAATCGCCGCACTACCTGAGCGTCTTCGACGGGTTGTTTGCGGAGCAGACGTTTGGCGTGCTCGATATTGGCGACTATTTGAGTCTGGTGCTGCTCGACACCGGGCACATTGCGCCGATTGGCGGTGAGCAGGCCCAGTGGCTGGAAAAGACTCTGGCCGACCGGCAGGAGCGGCCGCATCTGATCGTCGCCAATCACGTTCCGGCCTATCCGTCGTACCGTGCTCCGGAAGGAAAGCTCGGCTCGCTGGGAACGGGCGAGGAGAATCGCAAACACTGGTCGCCGCTGTTCGAGAAATACAAAGTGGACCTGGTGCTGGAGCATCACGATCACACCTTCAAACGCACGCACCCGTTGACCGGCGGTCTCAAGGACAAGAATGGCGTGCTCTATCTCGGTGACGGCTCTTGGGGGCAATTGCGGGCACCCAAGCGACCAGAGGAGCGGCCATACCTGGCCGCGGTCAGCCAGGCCTATCACATGACCGTGCATCGGCTGGAGGGGGAGCAGCGGTTTCATGTCGCGCTGGAAGAGTCCGGCAAAGTCGCCGACGTTTGCACCACCATGAGTAAGCGACCCAGCCGGCGAGGGTGATCGTGCCCATGAATCTGCAGTTTTACATGGACCGCTTATCGCATACCCCGGCCGTCATCAGCAGCCTGGTGGAAGGCGTGTCGCCGCAACAATCGCGCTGGAAGCCGGCCGCGGACCGGTGGTCGATCCTGGAGGTGGTAAACCACTTACACGACGAGGAGTGCGAAGATTTCCGCACTCGGCTGGACGGCATACTGCACCATCCCGGCCAGCCGCTACCGCCGATTGATCCGCCGCGGTGGGCGATCGAGCGGAAATACAACGAAAGAGACATGCAGGAGTCGCTCGGCCGCTTCCTGGAAGCGCGGCGGATGTCACTGCAATGGCTGCGCGATCTCAACAATCCGAACTGGGAGCAATCGCATCAACTTCCGCATGGGCCGATTCAGGCCGGCGACATCCTCGCCTCCTGGGCCGCGCACGATTTTCTGCACGTCCGCCAACTGTCCAAGCTGCACTGGGAATATCTGAACCGCGAAGCGGCCCCCTTCAAGACCGAATATGCCGGCCCGTGGTAAACCCTACTCCATCAGCTCACGGAGGATCCGGCAGGCGACGTGGTAGGGGCGGTTCTTGAGGTCGCTACGTTTTGAGGCTCGCACGACTTCCACGACGAGAAATGTGAAAGGCGCGGGGCCGACGGCCACGACGAGCTGCTTGGTCGCCGGCCTGGTTTCGGCCAGGAAGGAAATGCCGGACTTGGAGACGTCTTTGAACCTCGCCCACCCGAACTCATCCTGCCGCGGCAGGCGGCTGCCGTCGAAGGGGGCGACCAATTGGAGGCAGCGGTATACATGGCGGCGGCCGTTCCGCTGCTCGGTCAGCGTTTGTCCCGTTTTGGGGCGCGGGGTCTTGACCGCTAAAGTCTGAACGCTCATCTTCGATATCTCACCTTGGGGTTCTAGTGTTTGAGCCAAGAAATCCTAGGTCAAGAACATCCGTGTCGAGTGAAGTTCACCGGTACTGGGGCAATCGCGCGGTAAAACCGGAATAACCCGCATTCGTCCCCGGGGAGTTCCGAGGGTCGAGACGCCCGGATAGGGCGGATGGAGATGCAAACTTCCTTAGGAAAGGGACGATCATGAACGACCAAATGACGGCACCCGCGGAGAAGCGGCGCTATCCCGGCCGATTGTTTCTTTGGCTGGGCCTGCTGGCGGCCGTGGCGGGACCGGTGATATACACCCTCCAGGTGCTCAGTAAGTCCTTGCTGGCTCCCTGGTATGTTCCCGTCCTGGCCACGCTGGGAGCGCTGCTCATTGCCTGGTCCTTGGTCCTGAGCCGCACCCTCTGGCGGTGGGGAGCCGTAGGGATGGCGACGCTGTTTTCGGGCCTGATCTGGCTGATGATGCTCGTGGGCTTTGCCATGCCCCCCTACAGCGGCCCGGCGACGGTGGGTCAGGCCTTTCCGAGCTTTGAAACGAAGCTGGCCGGCGGAGGCTCCTTCGCGCAAGGAGACTTGCGCGGGGACAAGGACACCATCCTGCTCTTTTTCCGTGGGCGGTGGTGACCGGTCTGCATGATCGAGCTAGGTGAGCTCGAAAGAAATCATGCCGAATTCGAGATGAGAAATGTGCGGGTCGTGGTCGCGTCCCTGGAAGGACAGGACGATGCGAAACTGACGCAGCGGGATTTTCCGCACCTGATCGTCGTGGCCGATTCCGAGGGGTCGCTAGTCAAGGCAGTCGAAGTATTGCACCAGGGCGCGGGACCGCAAGGAGTAGATATTGCCGCACCGACTACGTTTTTCATCGACAAGCAGGGGACCGTCCGCTCCCTGTTCCGCCCGAAGCAAGTGATCGCGCGGCTGTCAGCGAAGGAAGTTCTCAAAGCAGTGGATGAGAAGTTGTAGCCCTCAAAGGTCTTCGTTCCCACGCTCCGCGTAGGAACGCACTTCTTCGACGCTCCGCGTCCTACTTCGCTGCCGTCATCGGATCCTGTTTCGGGGCCTCGAAGCTGCTGACCGGCTGGGCGTTTTCGTTCCAGACCCGGAGGACGCTATCGGCGCCGCCGGCGATAATGATCTTACCGTCGTTGGACGCGCCGGAGGCGTACATGTAGTCAGCGCCGCCGGGGAAGTCGCGGACGTTGCCGCCGTTGGCCGCGTTGACGAAGCGAACGATCTTGTCGCCGCTACAGACGATGATGATGTCCTGATCGCCAACGAAATGGACGGCAGTTACTTCCTTGGTGTAGCCCGCAATGGTACGGGCCTGGTCGCCCGTGCGGGCGTCCCAGACCTTGATGGCCGCGTCCGCCCCGCTGGAAGCGAGCAGCCGCCCGTCCGCCCGCCAGGAAACGCCGAGGACGTGGTGCGTGTGTCCTTCGAACGAGCGGATGAACTTGGCGTCCGCCGCGTTCCAGACTTTCACGAACCGATCCGCCGCGCAGCTCGCCAGGGTCAGGCCGTCGGGCGAGAAATCAAGCCCGAAAACCGTATCGCTATGCGGCTCCTTGAAGCCTAGCAGCAGTTGGCCATTCTCCACGTTCCAAATCTTGATCTCGCCGCTTCTTGAAGGTTCTCCGCCGCCGCTGGCCAGTCGTTTGCCGTCGGGGCTGAAGTCGAGGGCCGTGACGCGGTCCACCAGCATTTCGGACGAATCCGGCGTGCCGATGGTCCGCTCCAATTTCCACTCGGTGGCAAAGTCCCAGACCATGCCGGTATTGTTCGCCGCCAGGCTGATGGCGTTCCCTTCCTTGGTGAAGGCAACCAGCGACAAGGCCGCATTCTGGCCGGTATAAATATCGACGGGAGCGCCGGTTTCGGCATCCCAGGAGTGGAGGAGTTGATCGTCGCCGACCGTGGCCAGCGTCTGGCCATTCGGCGAGAACGAGACGCTCTTCAGCGGCTTCTCGCTGTCAACGATGGTCTTCGTGACGACCACCAACTCGGCGTCCCGCTGGACGACCTGGGCTTCAAACGTCTTCACGGTCACATCAAAAGCGGGAAGGGCTTCCGTTGCCTTCTTCACGGACTCGGCAGCCCGCTCGACGCTGCGCATCGCCGCTTTGAGAGCCCGGTCGGCAGCCATTTTCTCTTCCACGGCTTTCATGGCAATCGGCGTGACCTGCTTGACCTTCTGGTCTGCCGTGTTGAAGGCGGCTAAAGCGTCCGCAGCTCCCTTGTCGCCGGTCTGCTTATTGGTGTCGGCGGTCTTCTTCGCCGTGTCGGCATCGACAGCGGCCTTTTCCTTGACGACTTTCACTTCATCGGCAGCCTTCTTTTTGGCCTCCGCATCCACGGAGACCTTTTCGGCAGCAGCGGCGGCATCTTTGAGGCCCTGATTGTTCACGTCCTTGGCCAGTGCTTCCTTGGCCAGGTTGAAGGCAGTCAGCGCCGCCGTAGCCGCCGTGGCGGCATCTGTAGCCGCCTTGACCGCTTCGTCCTTCCCTTTGTTGGCGGCAACGAGTGCTTCGTTCGCCGTGACCGCAGCGGCATCGGTGACTTTTTTTGCCTCGTCGGCCTTGGTCTTGTTCACGGTCCCGTCGGCGAGAGCCTTGTCCGCCGCATCCTTGTCGACGACCGGCTGCTTGGCGGCTTCATCCTTCTTCTTGAACTCGGCATCGGCGGCGGTCTGGGCCTCCGTGGACTTTTTCTGGTTCTCCTCTTCGGCTGTCTTTCGCTTGCCCGCTTCGGTCTGGTCCGCCTTGGCGAGCTCCACCTGCTTCTTGGCCAGGTTCACCGACCGAGTCGCTTCCCCCACGCGAAGACCGGTGCGGTAGTCCCCCTTCAGATCGACAACCAACTGCTGGTTCTCGGCATTCCAGAGCTTGGCGATGTTGTTGGCCCCAACCGAGGCAATCCGCTTGCCGTCGGCCCGAATGGCGATGGCATCCACCGGAGCGCCGTGGTTCATCTGCTTGACCACGTTGCCGCCGGCGATGTCAATCACGCGGACGACGCCGTCCTTGCAGCCTGTGAGAATCTGCGCCCCTCCTGGCAATGACACAAGGCTCGTAATCGGCTGGCCGTGGCCGGCGATTTCCTTGACAGGCTTGGGGGGCTCCGTGACGGCGGCAGCGGGGAGCGCCCACAGCCGCAGATTATTGTCCGCGCCGCCGGTGGCGACTTGAGCGTCGGCCAGGACAAGCGCGACGGCGTTGACCGGTGCGGGCGTTTCCACCGAGGCGATTTGCATCCCGTCCGCCATATTCCACACGCGGAAAGTTTTGTCCTGCGAGCCGCTGACCACCTTGGCGGCGTCGGCTGTAAAGGTGACGCCGGTTACGGGTCCGGTGTGGCCGGCCAGCGTCTTAACGATCTGTCCCGTGGCCAAATCATAGACTTTGATTTTGCCGGTCTCTTCGCCGATCGCGGCAAACTTGCCGTCCACGGAAATCGCGATCGACCGCGGCGGGCCCTCGAGCGCCGCCAGGTCCAGCTTCTTCACATTCTTGGGCTTGCGCCAGAACTTGATCGTGCGAAAGCCGCCGGAGGCGAGCAGCTCGCCATCGGGACTGAAAGACAGCGACTGGATCAGGTCCAAGTCCGCCACGCCCGCCTGTTTGTAGATTCCTTGCGCCAGGAGTGCCGGATCGGTCAGCCGGCCGAGCTCGCGTTTGCTGGGAATGTGGTAGAGGAAAATCTGGTTCGCCCGGCCGGCGGCGGCGTACTGGCCATCGGGCGAAATTGCGACCGCGAAGATCGGGTTCACACCGGGCGGCAGCGGTTGCCAAGCGATGGGTCCGCCGCCACCCTTGACTTCGCCCTTCGCTCCCTGATCGATCCAAAGCTTGATAAGACCGAGCTCGTCCGGCGTGAGCGCCTTGGCCTTCACATCGTTGTCCGGCGGCGGCATGAAGGGTTCCTTTTGCCGGGCCGCCATCTTCAGAAGCAGGCTCTCCGCGCTCTTGCCGGCGACGACGGAGGGCCCTTCGCTGCCCCCCTTGAGGATTGTCAGCGGAGTCTCGAGGACCAGATCGCTCTCCGCCTCCGTGGCGCTGTGGCAGGCCAGGCAGTTGCGGCGGAAGATCGGCAGGATTTCCTTCTCGTAATCGACCGGCCCTTCATGCTTCACTTCCGTGATGGCGATGGGCTCGGCCGACGCTTGGCGAGCGGCAAATGCCAGCGGCAAAGCGGCGGCGAATAGGAGTGAGCGGAGGATGGTGCTTCGTGCGATCGACATAGGGATAACCTCGGACTGCGAGTTAATTGTTCCAACAAAGTACTCCTCACTCTCCGCGTGAGGAATCTTCACGCGGAGCGTGAAGAGTACTATCTACTTCTTAACCTCTTCCACCTTCACCACCACATTCGTTACGGCCTGCACGTCCACGTTGTTGAACTTCCCCTTGGCCCGGACCACCACGTTGTGGTCCCCCGGCGTGGCGTTGGCGGCAGCGACGATCTCCAGCTTCCCTTCCGCCTGGCCATTGGGAATGCTCACTTTGGCCGCCGTGAGACCCTGCACGCCTGGCGGCGGCTCGAAGGAAATCTCGACGGCATCGGCGAAGGCATAAAGCCGGTTGATGTTGGCGGTGAGAGCCTGCTTCTCTCCCTGCTTGACTGCTCCACCGACCGCTGCGGAGTTGAAAGTAATCGGCGTGGCGACAATGCGGAGCTTGATCGGCGTGGAAATCAGCGAGAAGTTTACATCCTTCGGTTGGTTGGCCTGCTTGATCGCATTGACCCGCGCGTCGAACTGCGGCTTGAACTGGTTGGCCGCGGTGACCTTGTCCGTAGCCGCTTTGAGAGCCGCCTCGGAAGCGACGCGAGCATCCTCCTTGGTCTTGGCGAGCGCCAGAGCATCCGCGAGCACCTTCTCCGCTTTGACTTGTTCCTCGGCAGCGGCCTTGGCCTGGGCGGCTGCTTCGTCGGAAGCCTTTTGCGCCGCCGCTTGAGCATCCTTGAGTCCTTGGTTAGCGGCGTCCTTGGCTGCCGCTTCGATGGCCTTGGCCAGATTGTCCGCCGCGACCTTGGCCGCGTCGACTTTCTGTTTAGCGACAGTCGCCGCGGTGTTCTTGGCCTGCTCTGCCGTCGTGGCGGCAGTCTTGGTGTCCGTGGCTTCTTTCGTAGCCAGATCCTTGGCCGTGGTCGCGGTCTTCACCACCTCGCCGAAAGCCGTAATCGTTTCGTCGAGCTGCTTCTGCTCGGCCTCGATGGCGACTTGAGCTTCGGGATTGCGAATGTGCTTCTGCTTGGTGTCCGCCCGCATGTAAAAGGTGTACACGCCCGGCTTGATGTTCGCCTGGTTGATGGCCAGCTCGAACTTCCCCGCTGCCGTGTTACCGTCGAGATTGATTTCCTTGGGCTTGATCGGATCGGGCAAGCCGCTGGCGACAAGCTTGAGGGCTTCTTTGTAGTCGCCCCGGCGAGTGACGGTGACGGGAATCTCGATATTGCCGCCAATCGATGTTTCCCAAATCTTGTCTTCGCCAATCTGCACGAAGGCCGGCTGCAAGTCCTTGTCGATGATCGCGAGTTGGAACGATCGCGTCAGCTGGAATTCGGGGTTCTGCACCTGGCGGTTCGCCGTCCCCCACACAATCTGGGCATAGCGGGCCTCGCGAACCACTTCCTTGCCGGCGATCAGAGCCTTGCCAACAATCTTGATCGGTCCTGCCGCGGCAACGGCTGCTTCGGCCGCGCTGAAGACGAGCACGGCGGTATTCACATCTCCGCCAACGATCGCGCCCGGGCAGGTGACACCGGCGGGCAAACCTTCCACGGTGATGGCGATGTCCCCGGTGAATTCATCGCGGCGGTCGATCAGCACACCTACCGCCGTCGTCCCCCCTTTGCGAACCACATTGGGAAGCAGCGGAGTGTTTTGGTTCTGCTGCGGATTCCCCGGAACAATCGCCTGGGCCAACATGCGGAAGTCGGGCTCGGCCGCGTGAATCATCAGGCGGTAGACAAACGACGGATTCTTCCGCCCGCTGCCGACCTGATCCCTGAGGAAGAGACGGTAGGTGCCGTCCTCGGGGACCGAGAACTTGAAGGAGGGATCGTCCGTGCTGGTGTCGAAATCGGTGCCGATCTTGGCCTGCCGCTCTTGCGTGTCATCGACCTGGGTAATGTCGCTGACGACCTCTTCCCCTTTTTCGTTCTTGGTCACGCGGTACAAGGCGAAGAACGGGTCGCTCTCCAGGCCCAGCTGATGCGAGGCAACCTCGATGAACCAATTCTCACCCTTTTTGGCGTCAAACTGCACCCAGTCCCCATCCCGCTGCGGACTGAATTGGCCGACGTATTCGCAGGGGAGCGTGATCTTCTGCGCCTGGGCCGGAAGATCGTTCGGCTCCGCCTCGACGATGACCGCTCCGCGGGCGAAATACACGGTGACGGGATTGGCCGGGCCCGCGGGAGTGGGAAGACGATACTCAATTCCATCTTGCCAGGCGCTGCGCACCGGCGTGGTGGAGCTGGACGCCAGTGAAGCCTTGGCCACTTCATCGGCCGGCATTTGAATATTGACGACAAGCTTCTGCAAAGCCGCCCCACCGATGGTCAGACCGTCCGCGGGTTGGCCGCCGGGCAGGTTGCGCCCGTAGATCGTGAACGGATTGTTGGAGCCCGCCGGAGCCGACGGCGGAAATACAAAATCCACATAGGCCGACGGCGTGACGCTGAGACGATAAAAGTAGTCCGGCCCGCCACCATATACATTGTCAAAGACTTTGAGCACGTAAAAACCTTCTGCGGGCGCGGTGAAGTCGAGCACCGGATCACTGCCGATGGTGTCCTTGGCCCGGACCAGTTCCTTGCCGGCTGGATTCATCAGCACCATCGTCGCGTTCAGCCGCGATTGAATCCGCTGGGCCGAGCAGTCGATGATTACCCGCTCCCCCGCCTTCAGCGGCACTTTGAGATGGTCATACGTATTCGCATCGACTCGCCCGCTGAACACGCTGCCAACCGGCACATCCACCGCCTTGTCCGGCGCGCCGTTCGTGCCCGCATCGATTAACTCATTCAAGGCGCTGACGGTGAAGACTCGTGGATTCGACTGCCCGAAGCGGCCTACCGTGCGAACCTCGTACGCTTCCGGCGGAACGTCGGCGGCAATCGTCACGGTGAACGCGCCGGCCACCGGCTTGGCCACCTTTTCCAGCTCCGTGGACATGGTCATCTTGCCCACGGCGGTAATGCCCGGATGACTGAATATGAGCTTGCCGGCATCGTCCTGGTCCAGCCCCGCGATGGTCATTTCCACCGCCGTTCCCGGCTTGCCGCCTGGCGGAAATATCGAGGTAAGCTGGGTCGCCGGCAGTTGGGCGAGGCTGATGGATGTAACGCAAAGGCTCAATGCAAGCGCGCTAAAAAAGCCGCGCAGGGCGAAGAAGTCCTTCATGGAATCGCCTCCAAAGGGGTCTAGGTGGGAGGTTGAGGCTGGTGGACGGACTTGGGTGGCACGCCCACGGCTTGGCGTGAGCGTGAATCCGTACTGGAGTCAGGTAGGAGGGAGGGGCGGGAATACTTACTTCTCAGTTTGCTTCGCTCCGGTGAGGGAAGCAAGCTGTTTGCGAACTACTCGTTCCCAAGCTCTGCTTGGGAACGCACGTCTTTGAAGCTCTGCTTCGCCGCTACGGGAAGCGGAGCTTCCGCCCTTGGGTTCCCAAGCAGAGCTTGGGAACCAGGGACGTTTAATGGTTAAACAAGAACTCCTTCGTATTAATCAGCGCCCAAACGATGTCTTCGTAGGCTCGCTGCGGGGCGTCCTTGTTCTTCTCAATATGTGCCAGGGCGATGTTCAGCTCGTCCGGCGTCGGCTGGCGGGCGAAGGCCAGTAGGTAAAGTTCGCGGATCTTCACGTCATTCGGCCGAGCCTTGTCGTTGGCCAAGGCCGCTGCCTTGCCGCTAGCGGCAGTCAGCTTGCCTTGGATTTCGCCAGAATTAAGAAGATGCAAGCTCTGGGCGAGGTTCGCCTCGCTGGACCGCTCGCATTCGCAGGCGCTCGAAGCTTCCGGCCGGCCAAAGACCGTCAGAAAGTACGAGTTGAAGCCGTTGTCCGGCAGTTGCACGGCCCGAGTGCCGGCGGGAATTGGCCCGAAGGAGGTCTGCGAGCCGGTCACTTGGTCAATCGCGTCGAGCAGCACTTCCGCATTCAGCCGCTTGGGATAGTAGCGGGAGAAGTTCTGCTTGTCGTCCTGGTTCCACTGGTTGGGCTCCGCGCTGAGTTGGTAGACCGTGGAGTTGCAAATCGTGCGGCAGAGGTTCTTCAGATCGAAATTGTGATCGGAGAAGTCTTTCGCGAGAGCTGCCAGCAGATCGGGGTTCGACGCCGGGTTGGTCACCCGCATGTCGTCCTCCGGATCCACCAGGCCGCGGCCAAAGAAGTGCTTCCAATAGCGATTGACGAGCGAGCGGGAGAAGAACGGGTTATCCTTCTGCCCCAGCCAGTTCGCCAGTTCCTCGCGAGGGTCGTTGTCGGCGGGGATATCCAGCGGCTTTGCACCCAGGCCCGTCGGCTTTACGCCCTGGCCGGTCTTCGGATTCTGAGCGGCAGCGATGCCGCGACGATGGAAGATCCGCTCGTCCCCCTGCATCACTCCCTTCTTCCGCCCAACCTGGGCGAAGAATGCCGAGAAGCCGTAATAGTCCTGCTGGCTCCAGCGCTCGAACGGATGGTGATGGCAGCGGGCACACTGAATCCGCAGCCCTAGGAAGAGCTGGGCCGTATCTTCCACTTGCGCCGACTGGTCCTTGACCTCGCGATACCAGGCGACGGGGGCGTTCTTCCCCGCTTCGCCACTGGCGGTCACGATCTCCCGCACAAATTGGTCATACGGCTTGTTCTCGTGCAGGCTCTGGCGAATCCATTCATGGAACGCGAACGTGGCCGGCTTGTCGTTATCCTGCCGCCGCTTGTTGCGAAGGATCGCATTCCACTTATTGGCGAAGTAATCGGCGTAGTCGGTGCTTTCCAGCAATTGATTGATGACCCTGGCCCGTTTGTTCGGATCCTGGTCCGCCAGGAAATTGCCGGCCTCATCGAGCGATGGCAGCCGTCCGGCGAGATCGACGGTGACACGGCGGAGGAAGGTGGCGTCATCACAGATGATGGAGGATGGCAGGCCAAGTGCGGTGAGCTTTTTGAAGACCTGCTCGTCCACATAATTCTTGGCGACCGGCAGCCCTTCAATCTTCACGCCCAGCGGAATCGTCGCCCGATAAACGCCGACGTTCCCCTGATAGCGGGCCATCACCGCCACCGAGCCCGTCAATTGGCCGGTGGTGACGAGGCCGGTGACGCTAACTTCGGCCATTTCGGTGTCGTTGCTGTCAAACGTCGTGGTGCGGGTGACGTCTTCGGTCGAGCCGTCGCTGTAGTGGGCGATAGCGACGATTTGCTGCGTCGTTTCCCGCTCCATCAGCCGCTCGGTCGGAAAGACTTCAATATGCGTGACCGCTGGATCGGTCTCTTTGCCGTAGGGCATTCCCTGTTCCACCCAGCGGCGCATCAGCCGGTAGGCGGGAGAATCAAATTCAATCCGCTGGCCGCCGCCGTGAGGCAATCGGGCTGAAGCTTTGAGCAGCAGCAAGCTTTGATCCGGGGCACCTGGGAAAAGACGCCTGCCCTTCCCTTCCTTCACCAAAAACTCGTAGTCTTCCTTCGGCTCAAAGCCCAGCAACGACAAACGGAAGCCGTTTTGCCCGCCGCTCTTGCCGTGGCAGCCGCCGCCGTTGCAGGAATACTTGGTGAAGATGGGGGTCACCTGATTCGCAAAGTTAATCGGCAGGTCCGTGACGAGGTTCGCCACCTGCACGCTCACCACCGCTTCCACACCAGGAGCAGCAACCGCTTTGACGACTGCTTTCCCTTCGGCGATGGGCAAAATAAGTCCCGTTTCATCGACCTTCACGATCCCAGCCGGCTCCGCCTGAAAGACGGTCTTGCGGGTCATGTCGCGAGTCTGGCCACTGTCGTAGTTGCCGGTAATGACCAACTGCTGCACGGCATCTCGGCCGGAAAGCATCAGCAAGCCATCCTTCGTCCGGCCGCTATCCAGGGCAATCGAAACCAGCTTGCCGGGGTCGCCCAGGCCGGGGGCCTTGGGCTTCGCGGGGGCATCAGCGGCGGAAAGAGAGGCAATCCATAAGGCGGGGGTGATGAGTGCGGCTGTAAATACAACAGCAGCGGGAAGCGATCGTCGCATCGTGTTTCCTTTCCTCAGGCGGGGCAAGGAGTAAAGGACCATCCATAGGCGGGTCCGACGGCAAAGATTGCCGCCAGCGATTCTGATTATCACCGGTTCCCAAAGATAATGCAAGCAAAGGAGGGGTCTTTTGGGCGGGCGATTTTTCGCTTGTCCTGAGGGCCTTTCGCATGGTTTTGGCATACAATAGGCAAATGGACACGATTACCCGCAATGTTGCCGATATCGACGCCCACGACCGCGAGGCGATTGAACACGTCATCGGCCGCTCACTCGCTGATGATCAGCGAGTGATTATCAGCGTGGCTCCAACCACCCCGCCGTGTGCTGATTCTCCAGCCGCTCCTCCGTCCGAAGTTCCGGCTTGGTGGAATATCTACGAGGGACTCAGCGAAGAAGAGGTTGATCGGCTTGATCAATTGATTCGGCAGCGGGCTACTCTGAGTCCGGTTTCTGGTTAGCCTTGCACTCGCGGACTCGTGCAATGGCCTGGTGACTTCAAAGTATCCGCACGTAAAGAAGGCAGATCCTTCCGGCTTTTCCGTGGGTGAATTGGGGGCTAAAACGGCTGGCCAAAGGGGGGCGAGCCGATGCGAGATATCGAATTGTACCAGCAGATCTTGGGACTTGAAGAACCTTGG
>JBKJNY010000208.1:0-2743 GCA_046593355.1 Pirellulaceae bacterium
GCACGGCATAATGGGCTTGGGCGATTTCATATTCGCTGCGGAAAAAGGCGAAATCGCCGACGTTGATGGTATAGACCAGGACGCCGATGAATTCTTCCCGTCTCTCGCCGCGATAGATCGGCGTCGAAACGGCTACTTTCCAGGTCTTCTGGCTGCTGCTTTTGAAGATGGCGGAAAGCTGGGTGTCCTGGATGGGGGGAACCTCGCCTGCTTCGGGCGGAGCCGGGCGCTCGCCGCTGTCGGCGCCGCCGCCGTGGAAATAGCTGCGATGGGAGACGTTGAGACCAACACTGGTCGGCGGAGTCTTAGGATCGTCAAACGCCACGGCCAATTGATTCCCCCACTGGTCGAGCACGAACACGCTGGCGAATTTCGGCGCGTGTCTGTCCTCTTCCGTCGCCGCCAGGTAAATGTCCAGCCGAAGCTGCAAGTAGCGATTCAGCTCCTTCCGCTGCGGATGGCTAAGGAATTCCTTTCGTGCCGTCTGCTTCTCCAGCTCGCTGGCCTTTTGGTCCCGCAACTTCCGCATCAGTTGCGAGAGCTCCGCGGAGCCCGGCGGCCTCAGCAGCGGCTCCAGCATGCCGTGCAGCTCCGGCTCCAGCGCTTCGCTGCGAACGATGATAAAATACTTGCCGATTTCGCTGGTGACCTTTTCCGCAGCCAGGCGGGCGGCAAACTCGTTGTTCTCGCTGGCCCACCTCCGGTATTCCACCTCCGTGTCCCCCACCGCTCGCTGATATCCACGCCAACTGAAAATGCCGGCGACCAAAAGCACGAGCAGCGGGCCGATGAGGCCGACTGCCATCAGTTTCTGGCGGGCCGCCGCCCGTTCGCGATTGATCAGGGCGTCGAGCACTTCCTGCACATTGGCAAAGCGATTCTCCGGGTTCGGGGCCAGGCACCGCTCAATGACTTCCGCCAGGCGGCCATCCACCCCGCGGATGCGCCGATGTTCCTGCGGCACCGGCGATTCCTGGATCAGTTGCCGGTAGCGGGCCAGCCGGTCTTCCAAGTCCGTGGCTGTTTCGATGTGGCTGACGGAGTGGTCATGCCGGTGCGGCGGCCGGCCGATGAGCAGGCAGTAGAAGATTGCCCCCAGGGCGTAGACATCCCAGCGGGCGTCGGGCAGTGCCGTCAGGTCCGCCTGCTCGGGGGCCATGTAGAACAGCGTCCCCAGGGCCGGCTTCTGCTCGTGCGACAGGCGGGACTGGCCAAAATCCGCCAGCCGCGGCTTGCCGTCCTGGTCAATCAGGACGTTGGCCGGCTTGAGGTCGCAGTGCAGGACGCCGCGGCCGTGCGCGTGGACCAGACCGACGCCGATTTCGCGGAACATCTCCGTCGCCTCAGCCGCGGAGAACGTCCCCCGCTCTCTGAGCATGTCCTCCAGCGAGCCATTCTCCACGTACTCCATCACGTAGAACGGCGGGTCCGCATCCCAGCCCACCTGCAGCAATTGCACGACGTAGCGGTCGGCGGAAAGGAAGACCAGCTTTTCCACCTCGCGGGAAAGAAGCGACCAGTCCACCCCGCGGCGATGGGCATAGAACTTGATGGCCACCTTGCGTCCGGTGTTCCGGTCCTGAGCCGCCCAGACCTCGCCATAAGCCCCCGCCCCCAGGAACCGCGTCATCTGATATCCCGGCACTTCCGTCGGCGGCTTCGTACGATGCAGGCTCAGGTCCTTGGACCGCGCCTCATCCGCGGGCGACTGCGTCTGCGTGTATTCGATGGGTGAAAGGTCGTCGGGCATGGCAGCGCGGCGGTGGTGAAGCGGTTCTTCATCGTAGCAGCGCGAACGGGTGAATGGAGAGGCATGGCCGGGTTCCGGTCACACACTTTCATGGACTGGGAAAGTGTCAACAGGCAGGACTTGCCAAGTGCTTCGCCCTTGACCGTCGATATCACGACGTTGGAACGAAAAATGGCGGACCCAGTTTTTCGAGTTCGTCCGCCTTCCAGTGCTGGGCTAGCGGCGGACCTTCTCCATCACCAGCTCGTTCCCGCGACCCTTGTATTCCACATGAGTCATGAAGCTGTGCATGAGCATCAGGCCGCGGCCGTGCGGCAAGTTCAGACGGTCGGGGTTGGTGGGGTCGGGAACCTGGCCAGGGTCAAAACCCGCTCCTTCGTCCACGATTTCCACCCGCAACTGCTCGGGGCTGGATTGCACGAGGACGTGGACGGACTTGGACGGGTCTTTCTTGTTGCCGTGGATGATGGCGTTGACCAGGGCTTCCTCGACCGCCAAGTGGACGCCGAAGACCTCTTGGGAGTTCCACCGCTCGGCTTCCAGGCGAGACAGCAGCGCATCGATGATCTGCTCCGCGGCCTCGGTGCGGCTGGGAATACTTTGCTCAAGTTGCCAGGTCCAGCCGGGTTGGGAAGACACAGAGTTTTTGACCCATGCGGGTTGTGATAGTGCGAGCCGCCCGCGGCTTGATCGCCGCGGCGCAAGCGGAACGCCCACAAGAACCATAGCCCCCAAGCCTTACTCTGGCCGGGCAAAATGCGGTTAGGCACAGCGGACCTCTAGGAGACGGGCCGAGGGTGCGGCACAACCGTTACAGCCGGAAGCAAGGAGCTGCGCGAAGATTGTCGCGGTTGTCAAGAATGGGTGGCACGCTCACAGGGCTACTCAGTGTTTCAACCTGCATCGTGTTCGACGAAACTAACCCGAAGCGTAAGCGAGGAAGAGCCCATGGCTTACGTCGTTTTTCCTCGCTAACGCTTCGGGTTGGTGTCG